>CACXMA010000006.1 GCA_902768665.1 uncultured Bacteroidia bacterium
TGAGGCTAAAAGGAAAGAGCCCGGTGCAATACCGAGCTCTCTTCCAATCTAAGGCCTCGTAACTAATGTTAAACCGTCCAACTTTTGGGGGTCACATCACGCCGGGGAGCTTCTTTTTTGGATTAACCTCCGAAGTTGTCGAAGAGGATGCTCTCGGGTGCGACGCCGAGCGAGTCGAGCAGGTCGCACACGCACTTTGTCATCATCGGCGGACCGCACATGAAGTACTTGATGTCCTCGGGGGCCTCGTGGTCCTTGAGGTAGGTTTCGTTCATCACGTTGTGGACAAAGCCGGCGGTGTACTTCACGCCTGCGGCATCGGCGGCCGGATCCGGACGGTCGAGGGCGAGGTGGAAGTGGAAGTTCGGGAAATCCTTCTCGATCTCGGCGAAGTCCTCGAGGTAGAAGGCTTCGACAAGGGCGCGGGCGCCATAGAAGAAGTGGACTTCCCGCTTGGTCTTCAGCGTCTTGAACAGGTGCATGATGTGGCTGCGGAGCGGGGCCATGCCGGCGCCGCCGCCGACGAAGACGTATTCCTGGGTGTCCGGGTCGTCCTTCGGGAGGAGGAACTCGCCGTAAGGACCGCTGATCCAGACCTTGTCACCCGGCTTGCGGGAGAAGACATAGGTCGAGGCGATGCCCGGAGGCACGCCGGGGACGAACTTGAAGACGCCCTTCGGCTGGGTCCTGTCGAACGGAGGCGTTGCGATACGGACGTTCAGCTTGATGAGGTCCTTCTCGGCCGGATACGAGGCCATGGAGTAGGCGCGGATCGTCGGGACCGTGTTCTTGAACTTCAGGGAAGTGATGCCGTATTTCTCCCAGTCGCCCTTGTAGATGTCGGCGACGCCCATGTCGGCGAAGTCGGCCTCATACTCGGGGATGTCGATCTGGATGTACTCACCGGACTTGAAGTCGATGTGCTCGCCCTCGGGGAGACGGACGGTGAATTCCTTGATGAAGGTCGCGACGTTCTCGTTGGAGATGACCTCGCACTCGAGCTTCTTGACGCTGAGGGCGCTCTCCGGAACGGCGATCGAAAGGTTGTCCTTGACCTTGACCTGGCAGCCGAGGCGCCAGCCATCCTTGATCTGCCGGCGGGAGAAGAAGCCCGTCTCGGTCGGAAGGATGGTGCCGCCGCCCTCCAGGACCTGGAGCTTGCACTGGCCGCAGTTGGCCTTGCCGCCGCAGGCGGAGGGGAGGAAGATGCCGTGGTCGGCGAGGGTATGCATGACGTCGCCGCCGGGCGTGACCTCCAGTTCCTTGGAACCGCCGTTGATGGAGATCTTGACGGAACCGGACGGGGTCAGCTTGGCTTTGACAAACAGGAGCAGGAGCACCAGCAGGAAGGTGACTGCGGTAATGACGCAGATGGCAGCAATGATCGTATTCATAATCGGCCTCCTTCTTTAGAGATTGATACCCATGAAGGTCATGAAGGCGATGCCCATCAGACCGACGGTGATGAATGTGATGCCGAGGCCCTTGAGGGCGGCCGGGACATTGCTGTAGGACATCTTCTCGCGGATGGCGGCGAGGGAAACGATGGCGAGGAACCAGCCCAGGCCGGAGCCGAGCGAGTAGACCGTCGCTTCACCGATGCCGGCGAAATCCTTCTGCTGCATGAAGAGGCTGCCGCCGAGGATGGCGCAGTTGACCGCAATCAGCGGGAGGAAGATACCGAGGGAAGAATAGAGCGAGGGACTGAACTTCTCGACGACCATCTCGACGATCTGCACGATGGCGGCGATGACGGCGATGAAGATGATGAAGCTGAGGAAGCTCAGGTCCACCCCTTCCATCAGGGCGTCCGGCGCGAGGACGTACTTGTTGAGGAGATAGTTGATCGGAAGCGTCACCAGGAGGACGAAGATAACAGCGACACCCAGGCCGGCAGCTGTCTTCACGTTCTTCGATACTGCCAGGAATGAGCACATTCCGAGGAAGTATGCGAAGATCATGTTGTCAACGAAAATTGACCTTACGAATAAGCTGAGATATTCCATAATCTATATAGCAGGGTGTTAGTGTTACTTCTCCTGGAGATCCTTCTGGATGCTGCGCTGGACCCAGACGATGCAGCCCAGGAGAATCAGCGCGAACGGCGGAAGGATGACGAGGTTGTTGGTTACATAGCCGAAGCGGCCCAGGATGTCGACACCGAAGAGGGTGCCGCTGCCCAGCAGCTCGCGGAAGAAGGCGACTACGAGCAGGATCATACCGTAGCCTGCGCCGTTGGCGATGCCGTCGAGGAAACTCGGCCAGGGCTTGTTGCCCAGGGCGAAGGCCTCGATGCGGCCCATGACGATGCAGTTGGTGATGATCAGGCCGATGTAGACGCTCAGCTGGCGGTCGATGGCGTAGGTCGCTTCAAAGGACTTGAGGAGCTGATCCACGAGGATCACCATCATGGCGACCACCACGAGCTGGACGATGATGCGGACCCGGCCCGGGATGGTGTTGCGGAGGATCGAGAGCACGAGGCTGGACAGGCCGCAGACCGCGATGACGGAGAGGGTCATGACCAGGGCGCCTTTCAGCGTCACCGTGACGGCGAGGGAGGAACAGATACCGAGGACAAGGACGGTAATCGGATTGCCCTTGAAGATCGGATTGAGGATGGTTTCTTTGATCTTTGCATTCATGGCTTATTCCTCCGTGTTTTTATCCTGGCAGCAGGGTTTGTCACAGGCTTCCTGCTCCTTGTCGCAGTCGTGGCCTTCGCAGGCTTCGTGCTGCTGCTCACAGGGAGCGGCGGCAATGCCCGTGAAGAGCGGTTTGTAGAGACCGAGCCAGAGGTTGATGGCCTCGTTGAGGCCCTTGGAAGTCATGGTCGCACCGGCGATGGCGTCGATGCCGTTGCTCTCGCCGAGTTTGTGGGCGCCGGGTTTGGCGATCTCGAACTGGACGCCTTCCTCGGCGACGAGCACCTGCTTGTCGACGAACAGGTCCTGGAACCTCGGGTCGTCCTTGATCTTGGAACCGAGGCCGGCGGTCTCGCTTTCATGATCGAAGAAAGCGCCCTTGAAGGTCGTTCCCTCGAAGGAGAGGTAGCCCCAGATCGGGCCCCAGAGGCCGGCACCGTAGACGGGGATGACCGTCAGGCCGTTCTTGAACTTGAAGACGGGGAGCTGCTCCGGAACGCCGCCGCTGCGGGCTGTCTTGAAGATGGCCTTCAGCATGGACGGGGTGTAGATCTGGATCTTGTCGGCGGGGGCGGTCAGCAGGCTGTCCACCGTGGCGCCTTCGGCGTTGATGAGGTAGGCCTCGGCGATGTTTTCGGAGTACATCTGGAGGACCTTGTCATTGCCCATGGCCTCGAAACCGGCCTTGTCGCCGAGTCCGGCGGCCTTCATCATCTGGGAGATGACGTCGGCCTTCTCGTTGGCGAGCTGGTTGGGCTTCAGGGTCTGGGAAACCACCGCAAGCACCGCAGCCACCACGATGACGATGACCGTCGTGTAGAGGATGGTGTATCCGTTGTTGTTGGTATTCATGGTGTTATGCGGTTTTGAGTTTCTTGTTTCTGCGGGAGATGTGCCGCGAGACGACGCAGTGGTCGATCAGCGGGGCGAAGGTGTTCATCAGCAGGATCGCGAGCATCATGCCCTCGGCATAGCCCGGGTTCCAGAGACGGACCGTCACGGCCAGGGCGCCGATCAGGAAGCCGTAGATCCACTTGCCGCACTCCGTCTGGGCGGAGGTGACCGGGTCGGTGGCCATGAAGACCGTGCCGAAGAGGAAGCCGCCCATCACGAGCTGGTAGTAGCAGGGGAGATCCGTGGCGCCACCCAGCTGGCCGAGCCATCCGATGAGGAGACCGCCGGCGACGCTGCTGACCATGATCTTCCAGGAGGCGACACCCGTCCAGATGAGGAGGACGGCGCCGAGGAGGATGGCGATGGCGCTGGTCTCACCGACCGAGCCGGGGATGAGGCCGTTGAACAGGTCCCAGAAGCTCCAGCCGTTGTCCGTCAGGGCCTGCACCGTATGGCGGCCCGCCTCGTCCGTGACGGCGAGCGGGGTCGCTGCCGTGACGGCGTCCATACCCTTCGGAACGGAAATCCAGACGGAATCGCCGGACAGGTAGCTCGGGTAGGAGAAGAAGAGGAAGGCGCGGGAGAGCAGGGCCGGGTTCCAGATGTTCATGCCGGTGCCGCCGAAGACGCACTTGCCGAAGATGACGGCGAAGGCGACGGCGATGGCGAGCATCCAGAGCGGCGTGCTGACCGGGACGATGAGCGGGATGAGGAAACCGGAGACGAGGTAGCCCTCGTTGACTTCCTCGCCCTTGATCTGCGCGTCGGCGAATTCGATGAACAGGCCGACGACATAGGAGACGATGAACAGCGGCAGCATCTTCAGCAGGCCGTACCAGAACATCTTCCAGAAGCCCCATTCGAGGCCGGCGCTGAGCGATGCCTGGTAACCGACGTTGTACATGCCGAACAGGGCCGCGGGAACCAGCGCGATGACCACCATGATCATCACGCGCTTGAGGTCGATGGCGTCCCGCACGTGGGCGCCCTTGCGGGTCACCGTGTCGGGAACGCGGAGGAAGGTCTCGAAGGCATCCACCGTGGAGTGAAGGAATCCGAGCTTGCCGCCTTTTTCAAAGAGGCCGGGCTTCGTTGTTTTGTTTTCTTCCATAGTGCAATTCCTTTAAGCCATTTCCTTGATCATGTAGTCGATGCCGTCGGCGACGATGGACTGGATGTTGTTCTTGGACGGGTCCACATAGTCGCACAGGGCCAGGTCCTCGGGCAGGACCTCGTAGATGCCGAACTGCTCCATCTTCTCGATGTCCTTGGCCAGGCAGGCCTTGATGAGGTAGATCGGGAAGAGGTCCATCGGGGTCACGTCCTCGAAGCACTTCGTCTGGACGAAGGCGCGGGGACCGCCGTGGAGATTCGTATCCATGTCGTATTTCTTGCGGGGCGTCAGCCAGGAGAAGTAGCACGCGGAGGTGCTGAAGAGCTTCGGGCGGAAAGGCTTGGCCCAGCCGAACCATTCCTTCTCGTTGCCCTCGCGCAGCAGCGTGAGCTGGTCCTGGAAGAAGCCGAGGTAGCCTTCGCGGCCGAGGCATTCGCCGGTGAGGACGTTGCCGCCGATGACGCGGATGTTCTCAGCGGCGTCGTCGGTCAGGGCTGCGACGGGCGTGCCGGGCAGGGCGGTGACGTAGGCGGGATCGCTCACGGCAGGGCCGGTAATGGCAACCTTGCGGGTGAGGTCGAGCTTGCCGGTGGCGAAGAGCTTGCCGATGGCGGCGACCAGGGGCAGGGAGACCGTCCACACGGTGTCGCCCTTGAGGATCGGGTCGATGTGGCTGATCTGGACGCCGACATTGCCGGCCGGGTGCTTGCCGCCGACAACGTGCATGATGACGTTCTCGATCTTGTGGAACGGGGAGCTGCTGGCCGTGCGTTCGCCGATGCAGAAATGCACGCCGCCGGGGGTCAGCTTGCCGAGGACGTCGATGCCGGCCTGTACGTACGGGACGTCGGCGGACAGCGAATAATCATAATCCGCGGCGAGCGGGGCGGTGTTGAAGGCGGAGATGAACAGGGACTTCGGCGTCGCTTCCGGGTCGGCGATGATGCCGTAGGGGCGCTGGACGAGGGAAACCCAGAGGCCGCTCCTGAGGAGCAGGTCCCGGACCTCGGCGCTCTGGAGCGCGGCGATCTTCTGTGCACCGAAATCGACGGAAGCCTGCTTGCCGTCGGCCTTCACGAGGACGGCGAGCAGTTTGCGCTTCTCGCCGCGGACAATCTGCTGCACGGTGCCGCTGACCGGCGAAGTGAGCAGGATCCCGGGGCGGGATTTGTCTGCCATGACGGGAGAACCCGCAAGGACAGGGTCGCCTTCCTTCACGAGCAGCCGGGGCAGGAACCCCTTGAAGTCCGTGGGCTTGACGGCGACGATGTCCGGAGCCACCGTCTTGACCGTCTTTTGGGCTGCGACCCCCTTGATCGGGATGTCGAGGCCTTTCTTGAGATGGATGGTGTTGGACATTATCGTTAATAATTAGTAGAATTTTCAATTCAGCCAACAAAGATAACAAATATTTACTAAATTCGCAGTGAAATCTTGGCGGCATCCGGCGGGTGCCGCGGTGAAGAGTAGAAAGAGAGGTCGAAACAGAAAAAAACAACAAGTGGGAACGATTCTAGAAGGACTCAACCGGGAGCAGCGGGCTGCTGCCGAGTGTGTGGACGGACCGGTGCTGATCGTGGCGGGAGCCGGATCCGGGAAGACGCGCGTGCTGACCACGCGCATCGCCTGGCTCATCGGGGAGAAGGGCATCGCGCCGGAGCGGATTCTGGCTTTGACCTTTACGAAAAAGGCGGCGCAGGAGATGAAGGAACGCATCGCCGGGATGATCGGCGAGCGGAAGGCCCGCCGCATCTGGATGGGCACTTTCCACTCGGTGTTCATCCGCTTCCTGCGGGACTACGCCGACAGGCTGGGATACCCGCCGTCCTTCACCATCTACGACACCTCCGACTCGCAGAGCGCCATCAAAACCTGTGTCAAACAGCTCCAGCTGGACGACAAGATCTATAAGCCCCGGGAGGTGCTCGGGAAGATTTCCATGGCCAAGAACGGCCTTTACACGGCCAAGGCTTATGCCGCCGACCCGAAAATCCAGGAAATCGACCGCCTGCAGAAAAAGCCGGAGCTCCACCGCATCTTCTCGCTTTACGAGCAGACCTGCCGGCAGAGCGGGGTCATGGACTTTGACGACATCCTGCTCAATATGAACATCCTGCTGCGGGACGTGCCCGAGGCCCGGGAAGAGATCGCCGCGCGCTTCGACCACATCCTCGTGGACGAGTACCAGGACACGAACCGGGCGCAGTACCAGATCCTCCGCTACCTCTCCGCCGGGCACCGCAACCTCTGCGTGGTGGGCGACGATTCTCAGTCGATCTATGCCTTCCGCGGCGCCAACATCGGGAACATCCTCCACTTCCAGAAGGATTACCCGGGCTGCCGCATCTTCCGCCTGGAGAGCAACTACCGTTCGACGCAGATGATTGTCAATGCGTCCAACAAGCTGATATCCAGGAACGAAGGCCGCATCCCGAAGCAGTGCCGCGCCATCGGCGGGGCGGGGGAGAAGATCCGGCTGGTCAAGGCTTTCGACGAGACGACCGAGGCGACCCTCGCCGCCGGGACCATCCTCTCCCGGATGCGGGAGGAAAAGGCCGAGTACCGGGATTTTGCCATTCTGTACCGCACGAACGCCCAGTCCCGGGCGCTGGAGGAGGCCCTCCGCAAGCGGAACCTGCCCTACATGATCTTCTCCGGCAACTCCTTCTTCGACCGGGCCGAGGTCAAGGACATGATGTCCTACCTCAAGCTGGTGGTGAACCCTTCCGACAACGAGTCCTTCAAGCGCATCGTCAACAAGCCCGCCCGCGGAATCGGCGAGACTTCCGTCCATGCCCTGGAAGAGGCCGCCCGTGCCGCCGGAGAGCCCCTGATGGCCGCTGCCTACCGCGAGGGACTCGAGGCCCATGGCCTTCGAAACGCCGCCGTCGTGAAGTTCCGCGAGTTCTGCGGGATGATCCTCCGGCTCCATGAACTGGCCGGGACGGCGGATGCCTATGACCTTGTCACCCAGATTGCCGACGCTTCCGGCCTATACCTCTTTTATAAGAGCGACACCTCCATCGAAGGGCAGGCCCGGACGGCGAATGTCGAGGAACTGCTCAACTCCGTCGCCCGCTTCGTCGAGGAGCGCAAGGCGGACCAGCGGGCGGGCCTTCTCGCCGAAGGGAAGTACGACGACGAGTCGGACATCCCCGACGATGCCATCGATCCCGTGACCCTCGGGGCTTTCCTCGAGGACATCTCCCTGCTGAGCAACGCCGACACCGCCTCCGAGGACAACGACACCAACAAAATCGCCTTGATGACGGCCCACTCCGCCAAGGGGCTGGAGTTCCCGCATGTGCTCGTCGTCGGTATGGAGGAGAATCTCTTCCCGTCGATGTCCATGCTCTATTCCGCCAAGGACCTGGAAGAGGAACGCCGGTTGTTCTATGTCGCCATGACCCGCGCCAAGAAGAGCCTGACGCTGCTCTATGCAGAATCCCGCATGCGAAACGGGCGGCATGAATCCAATTCCCCGAGCCGCTTCCTGCGCGAGCTGGACGAGTCCTGTGTGGAGAATCCGCTCCGCCGCGACGGCGAAGTGCCCGTCGATTCGGGTATGCTCCGCGGATGGTCCGGCGGCCGTTCGACGGGTCCGTGGTCGTCCGCGCCGCGGTCTGTTCCGCGCCCGTCCGCGTCCCGTCCATCCGATTCCCGCCCTGCCGTTTCCCGGCCGGAGCCGCCGCGTCCCGCCGCTCCGTCCAAGCTCACGATGGAGGCGCTGCGCACCCGCCCGCTTCCCGACAAGATTCCCGACGCCGACTTCGTTCCGGTCTCCATGGACAAGATCGTCCAGGGCATCCGGGTCGAACACAACCGCTTCGGCATGGGGACCGTGCTGGAAGTTACGGGCAGGATCCCCGACCTCAAGGCGAAAATCCGCTTCGACCAGTACGGCGAAAAAATCCTTCTTCTGAAGTTCGCCAAGCTCCGCCTCCCCTAAAAGCATATAAGAAAAGTTTCCGGAGGTCAGATTTTTCTGTTTCTTAAGTCGAATTTTCTGTTTCTTAACTGTCTTCAGGCCGCATGAGACTTATATTTGCGGCCATGAGACAGATGCTTTATACCTTGCTTCGGACCGCCGTGACGGGAGTGTCACTGGGGGTCCTCGCTTTGTCCTGCAGCGACCTTCTCGCAGGACAGGAAGACAGCGGTGAAAACCGCGGAATGCTGCAGTGGAATTTCGCCTCCGCGCCCCTCATCGAGGCCATGACGCGTGCGGCCGGGGAGATTCCCGACACGAACGCTTTCCTGCTGACCGTCCGGGACGCGTCCGGGAAGACGCTCTATGACGGAACGTATGGCGCCTCGCCGACATCGCTGCTTGTCGAGCCAGGCAGCTATACGGTCACGGCCCGATCCTGTGCTTTTTCCGCTCCGGCCTTCTCCAAGCCGCTTTTCGGGGATGAACAAGTCATCGTGGTCCGGAAAAACGAGACGGCCCGCGCCGTGCTCACTTGCCGCCAGCTCAATGCCGGCATGCGCCTGAGGGTGGCGTCCAATTTCCTGACCGCCTACCCCGCTTCCACCCTCCACCTGAAGTCGGCCGACGGCTCCCTGCTCTACGGCTATCGGGAGAGCCGGATCGCGTATTTCCGCCCCGGCCCGGTGTCGCTGGTGATGAGTACTTCCGGGCAGGGCGACCAGACGCTCTATACCCGCACGCTGTCCGCGCCCGAAATCCTTACCCTTTCCGTTTCGGCGGCCACCTCATCCGCGTCCCAGGGCGGCTCGCTGTCCATCCAGCTGGATACGGCGAGGACCTGGCTCGGTGACAGCTATGTCATTGGAGGTGAGAACGGTGGCGGTGGCGGCGGGTCTGCCGGCAGCAGCATCCCCACGGCGTTCAGCGTCCCGGCCGCCAAGGAGAACATCGGGGCGGAAGAGGTCTGGGTCTACGGCTACATCGTCGGCGGGGACCTGAGCTCCAGCGCCACGAAGATGACCACCTCCGCGCCCTTTTCCTCGGACACGCATTTCGCCATCGCCGTGCGCTCCTCCGTCACGGACAAGCAGCAGTGCCTGTCCGTGGAGCTCCGAAAAGGCGAGATCCGCACGGCGCTCAACCTCAAGGACCACCCCGAGAACCTCGGCCGTCAGGTTTTCCTCAAGGGCAACCTCGTCGAAGCCTACTACGGCCTTCCCGGCCTGAAAGCCGTCACCGACTTCGAGCTGCGGTAAGAATGGGAAGTCATCCATCCTGGAAGCCATTATTATGGATGACTCCCTTAAATAGGGCCAGTCATCCATAATTACACGCGAAAATATGGATCACTATCATGAGCAGAACTGAATTACAATGCCAGGAGGCTTTTCTGGCCCATGGACCCTACTATCAAGTTGCAACGTCACATACTGTCACGGAATCATTGTTCCGTACTCAGGAGATGGTGCGAACGGTTATAACGCTGTCCGGTTACTATGCGAGGAAAATGAATGTCAGGGTCCTTGGTTATGAAGTGATGTTGACACACATGCATCACATTTATGCGGCGACCAGGGAACAGGCTCTCGCCCATACAAATGCTGTTTTGGAGCACTACCTTCGTTGCGATTTCACGACTGGCATGAAAGTAAGCCTACGGGAGTTGGAACCAAAAGCTTTTGAGATAACGGATATAAAACAATTCCGTAACGAGATGGCGTATGTGGTCAGAAACCGTTTTGTCGTTGATCCGGAAGCGAACCTGTTTGGAGACAGAAACGGCTCGGGTTTCCTGTACTTCAATGAGATGTTGGAACTGTTTCCGCCGTCAAAACCCCTCTCCGGCTACGGCGTTGTCGCTAAAAGAAAGCTGCTACATATACGGAATGGGGAGGATATCCCAGGATTAACTGTTCTGGATGGAATGATTGATCCCCGCAGTTTCGTGGATTATAAGCTGGTAGAGTTGATGTTTCCCAATGCCCGTAAGTTTGTCATGTGGGTGATGAAGAATCTGGAAGCTCAAGTGGAGCTGTCCCTCAGCCGGGGGGAAAGTCCCATGCTTAACGATGACGAAATCTTGAATCGTGTTTTCAAGAAGTGTAGAGAACGGTTTGGCAAGAGCGGTCCTTCTCAACTGGATTTGGAACAACGACGGATACTTGCTGTAGAGGTTCGTAGGGAATACTATGCGACCAATGCACAATTGTGCCGGTGTCTGTCTCTGACGCCGGATATAGTAGACCGTCTCTTTCCTCTGTCAGCAAAGTAGTCGTCCATAATAGGGCGGAAAAATATGGACGACCCTTATAAAAACAAGGAGTCGTCCATATTTGGGGCCTTATAGATGGATGAGGCTTACATTCCTTTTTCCTTCGCCTCGTCCCAGATGGCGTCCATCTCGGCGAGCGAAAGGTCCTTCAGCTGACGGCCCTTGCGGATCGTCTGCTCCTCCAGGTAGGTGAAACGGCGGCGGAACTTGTCGCAGCTGCGGCTGAGCGCCGTGTCGGGATTGAGGCCGTAGAGACGGGCGGCGTTGATAAGGGCGAAGAGCAGGTCTCCGAGCTCACCCTCGGCCCGGCTGTAGGCCTCCACGAATCCTTCCGAAGAGCCGGGGGCCGGGGCGAACTGCGAGGGCTCGACGAAGCCGTCTTCCTTCTCCATGGCGTCGAGCTCGGTCTGGAACTCGCCGACTTCCTCGCGGACCTTGTCCCAGACGTCATGCCTGTCTTCCCAGTCGAAACCGACGCCGCGGGCCTTGTCCTGCATGAAAAAGGCCTTGAGGATGGACGGAAGGGACTCGGGGACGCCGGAAAGGACGCGCTTGTTCCCGCCTTTCTCCTTGGTTTTCATCATCTCCCAGTTGTGGGACACCTCGTCGGCGCTGGCCACCTCCAGGCCGCCGAAAACGTGCGGATGCCGGAAGACCATCTTGTCGGAGACGCCTTCTGCGACATCGGCGATGTCGAAACGGCCTTCCTCCTCCGCGATGCGGGAATAGAAGACGATGTGAAGGAGCACGTCGCCGAGCTCCTTGCGAAGGTCCCTGTCATCCTCCTTGAGGACGGCGTCGCTGAGCTCGTAGACTTCCTCGAGCGTCATCGGGCGAAGGGATTTTGTCGTCTGGGCGGCGTTCCAGGGGCATTTTGCCCGGAGCTCGACCATGATATCGAGAAGGCGCCCGAAAGCGGCCAGTTTTTCTTCTTTCGTATGCATGCTATTCAAACCATTCGGGGTGGGAAACATAGAGCTGCAGGGCCTTGGCGAACATCTCTCCGGCGCTAAGCCGGAAGGTGTCATGGGGTTCGTAGTAGGGGTTGGCGTAGAAGCGGTCAAAGCAGGCTTTGGCTTTCTGGTACTGGGCATCGCTTTCATACCAGACGCGGCCCGGGTACCATTCCACGGGCGGAACGGCCTTGACCGGCTCCAGCACCAGGCCCTCGTACATGTCGCTGTTGATCAGGTTTTCAGAGACTTTGACATAGCCAAAGGAGCCCAGGTCGGCCCGCTTGGTCTCGCGCAGCTGCTCAGCGTCGGAAACGATCCATCCCCCCGCACTGGCGGAGAAGCGCTGAACGGTGCCGAGGCGGATTCTGCCGCCAGGAAGCTTCTGGATGTCAATGCGGTAGCGATGTGGAGGCGTCATGAAATAGTAGGACTTGTCGCCGTCGGTCCACTTTACCCGCTCGCTAGCAAAGCTCACGATCATCTTGACAAAATCCTCATACTCGGGATTATAATAGCCGACAACGGTCGCATAACCGGTGAAATACAGATAGGTCTTGCCGTTCTCCTCCTTCTTGACGCCGTTGACGACGGCGGGGCTGAGGAAGGTCGCCGCGAACTGCGGGATCGGTTTGTCGTTCATATAGACCGTGTGGCGGGTGCCCGGTTTGATGTATACGCCGAAAAGGGTCTCGGCCGGTCCCATCGGCGTGTCGAAGGACTTGCCCTTCGGCGCGCTGACGAGATAGACGTCGGCTTCGAGGTCGCCGGAATCGATATTGTCCAGTTTTTTCCAGCTGCGGTGGGCGCTGACGCAGTAAAGCCCCGCCTCTTCCAGCTCTTCCGGCTGGCTAAGCCGGGCTATGACCGTCTGCTCGCCGGCCTCGCGGGCTACCAGCGTAAGTACGTATCCTTCGGCATCGACGGTCCGGAACTTCTTGCTGTCATATTCCCAGCCGAGGATGCTGCCTTTCACTTCCGGCAGCACGATGATGCGGACGGTGTCCCGGACGTAAATCGGTGCCTTCGTGCGGTGGACGGTCGCCGCCCCGCCCTCGACTTTGACGGTGAGGAGCACCTCCGGCTTGACTATTTTCTTGAAATGGGCCGTCAGGGTGACATCCTGGCTCACCCAGGCATAGGATGTGGCATAATTTTCCATCACCTTTCCCTCAATATTCGAGGTCCAATGCGAGAACTCCCAGTCCTTGTTGGCCTTTGCCGCAGCATTGTAGGAGTACTGCTTCTCAAACTCGTGGCGATCCCAACTGGACGTTACCGTACCGCCCTCCTCGGGATCGGCCACAAGCGTCAGTTTGTATTCGGGGAACGTCTGTCGGGGCGGATCCTGCTCCTCTTCTTCGCCGCCGTTATGGCCGCCATTTTTCTTTTCACCTTCCTTCTCCTCAATAACCGGCGGTTCTTCCGGCGGCTGCGGTTCGATGATGGTTTCTTCGATCGGTTCCTCCGGCTTCACCGGCTTTTCCGGCGCAGGCCCGGCGGCTTCCGGATCGATCGTCCCGGCCTTACGGACATGCCCGAAGCGCGCCGCCCGGTCAAAGACCACGAGAATCTCACCGTCCAGGTTGCTTACCGCCGCTCCTTCCGCGTATCTGCCAGACTTTTCCAGTCCGTATGTCATGGCGACATAGCCGCCCGGATAGATGCCCGTAAAGTCAATCAGCTCCTGGTTTCGGAGGCGGAGCGTGCCGTCGCTCTGGAAGATGTAAGCGAAGTCATAATCCATCAGGATGGCACAGCCGTCCGTGAAACCTTTCTGGTCGAAGTCGTTGAAAAGGCGGAGTTTGCGTTCCTCCCCGCCGACCCGGCCGTAATCCTTCATCTGCGCATCCATCATGTGCAGGGCGGACCATTCGGAGCGGAGGAAACTCCGGCCATTTTTGTCAAAGCTCAGGCCGTCGCAGTCCGCCGCAGCGGCATTTCCCTGCAGGTCGATATATTTCTGCTTCGCGGGAATCAGGGCCCAGCCCTGACTGAAGGCGCAGGGGGCGTCCCATCCGAGATCCAGCCCCTCGGGCACGACCTCGTTCCCATTCTTATCGATGATTCCCCAGCGGTTGCCGCTCATCGTAAAGAAGGCGCGGCCTTCGCCGAAGTCACTGACGTTCTTATACTTGGCAGGGATGACCGTCTTGCCGGCGGCATCCACAAAACCCCAGAGCCGGGAACCAATGTTCTGCACCGCCCGGAGTCCGTCCTTCAACGGACGCATCTCGGGGCGCTCACACCGCCCGCTGGCCCCCCATTCGGAGAGAACCGCCTTCCCGTCCTTGCTGATATATGTCCAGTCATCTCCATTCTGGATCCAGCTGAGTCCGTCGACAAAGATGCCGCCGTCCGTCACCTTTTCCGACAGGAGCGTATAGCTGCCGTCCGGCTTGACGATGGCCCAACGACGGTCTTTTTGGCGGATCAGCAGGCAGGCTCCGCCGCTGAATGGATGTGTTTCATTGTAGGTACGGGCGACTTTCCAGTCAAATCCGCCCAGCATGGCCTGCTTCTCCAGGGAATACAGGGCCACGCCGTTGTTATAGTCCCACAGAGTAACAATGCCTTCACCGACAGACTCGATATGGGTCTCCGCCCCCACATCCACGCGGACGGTCTTGTCCGTAATATGGGGAACGGGGGGATCGTTCTGGGCAAAGGCGGAGGGTGCCGTAACTGCCAACACGGTCGACAAAAGAATCAGCGAAGGAGAAAAGCGGTTCTTCATAACGATTGTTTTATTCTGTACAAAGATAGGTATTTTCTTCCGCAAAAAAATCGTATATTTGTAAGACTTCCCGAACGGTCGGGGAGCATTGCCTGCCGTCCGCCATGCCGAACCTCGAAAAAATTGTCGTACAGGACTATAAGAACATTACTCTGCAGGAGCTGAGCTTCTCGCCGAACATCAATTGCATTACCGGCAACAACGGCGAGGGAAAGACCAACCTGTTGGATGCGATCTGGTACCTGTCGATGACAAAGAGCGCCTTCGGCGTGGCGGACCGGTACAATTTCCGCTATGGAGCCGATGCCTTCGCCCTCGCCGGGACCTACCGGATGGAGAGCGGCGTGACGTCCAAAGTCGCGCTCCGGGTGGCTTCCAGCGGCGAAAAGAAGCTCGTGCGGGACGACAAGCCCTGCCCGAAGCTCTCCGCCCATATCGGCACCTTCCCCATCGTCATGGTCTCGCCCTCGGACAGTTCCCTGATCAGCGAGTCCGGTGAGGAGCGGCGGAGGTTTGCCAATGCCGTCCTCTCGCAGATGGATCCGGCCTATCTCGCCGGCATCATGCAGTACAACCGCTTCCTCCAGCAGCGCAACAGGATGCTGCGCGACGGGGTCATGGACCCGGAACTTTTCACCGTGACGGATGAGCGGCTCGCGTCGCTGGCAGGGCCGCTCTATGAGGCCCGGGCTCGCTTTGCCGAGGATCTGAAGCCGGTGGTGGCGTCCTATTATGAAGCCCTCTCCGGCGGAGCGGAATCGGTGTCCGTCGAGTACCGTTCGGATCTGGCGAAAGGACCGCTGACGGAGCTGCTCGCCGCGACGCTCGAGCGCGACCGTGCGCTGCGCTATACCGGCGCGGGTCTCCAGCGGGACGAGTTCGTCTTCACGATGAACGGCCACCCGATCCGCCGCTGCGGCTCCCAGGGCCAGCAGAAGTCCTTCCTCGTGGCGCTGAAATTCGCCCAGTACGAGATCATGAAGCGCAGCTACGGTTTCCCGCCGATGCTCCTGCTGGACGACGTCTTCGACAAGCTCGACCTCGGCCGCATCGGGAATCTCATCGCGATGGTCGCCGGCAGCGATTTCGGGCAGATTTTCATCACCGACAGCGACAAGGACCGCCTCTCGCGCATCGTCGACGGGATCACGGACCAGTATTGCTACTATATCGCCGAAAAAGGCACCTTCACGGCCCGCTGATGGAAGAGTATCCGCATAAACAGGTCCGGCTCGACCGCAAGGAAGCCGTCGGGATGGATGTGCTCGTCAAGGCCTGGCTCCGCGCCAACCGCCTGACCGGACGGGTCAATACCGGCCGCATCTATTCGGCCTGGGACGAGGTCTCCGGGGCGGCGCCCTATACGCTCCGGCGCTACTACCGCGGCGGCACCCTCTACATCACCCTCTCCTCCGCCGTCATCCGCAGCCGGCTGATCCCGCGGCGGCAGGAATTCATCGACAAAATCAATCTCCGACTGGCCCAGGACCCGCTATTTACCCAGGGCGACCGCATCGTCGGAATGGTGCAAAATCTCATACTCAAATGAAATTTGTCGCAGACAAAGCCATACCCTTTCTAGAAGGGCTGTTCGATCCCTATGGCGTGGAGGTCGTCTTCAAGGACGGCCGCGCCATCGCCCGGGAGGACCTGATGGACGCCGAGGTGCTGATTACCCGCACGAGGACCCGCTGCGACGCCCGCCTGCTGGAAGGGACCGGCATCCGCATGATTGCGACGGCGACCATCGGCACGGACCACATCGACCTCCCCTGGTGCGCGGAGCACGGCATCGCCATCGCCTCGGCCCCGGGCTGTAACGCCGGCGGAGTCATGGACTACGTTTTCTCTTCGCTCTACGGCATCGCTTCCCGCAAGGCCATCCGTCTCGAAGGCGTCCCTTTCGGGATCATCGGCGTCGGCCATGTCGGCAAAAAGGTGGAACAGATGGCCCGCAAGCTCGGATTCGAGCTGCTGCTCAACGACCCGCCCCGGGCCGCGGCGGAGGGCCCGGACGGCTTCTGCTCGCTGGATTACCTCCTCTCCCACGCCGGCATCGTGACCCTGCATACGCCCCTAAGCGACGAGACGAGGGGGATGGCGGACGCCTCCTTCTTTGCCAAGATGCGGCCGGAGACCATCTTCATCAACGCTTCCCGCGGCGAGGTGGTCGACGAAGACGCCCTGCTCGAGGCCATGCCCAAGCTCGGCGCGGTCTGCCTCGACACCTGGTGCAACGAGCCGAATATCAACCTCCGGCTGATGGACCGGGTCGACATCGCGACGCCCCATGTCGCCGGCTATTCCTACCAGGGCAAGCAGAACGGCACGGCCGCCGTCGTGCGCGCCATCGCCCGCCGATACGGCTTCGACGCCCTGATCGACTGGTTCCCCGCCACGGGCGGTCCCGAGGACGAGGCCATCTATCTCGACGTCCAGGGCAAGAACCAGGGCGAAGTCGCCGCCCTGTTCCAGTACAACTATCCGGTCTTTACGGACGATTTCATGTTCCGGCTCGACCCGGGCGGATTCGAAAGGATCCGGGCCGCCTATCACTACAGACGAGAGTTCTACATATAATTAATAACGCCATGTTCAAAGAAAACGACATCAAGCAGATTACCGGCCGCGGCGCCACCGTCAAACAGATCGAGGCGCAGGTCGAATCCTTCCGCAAGGGTTTCCCCTGGATGAAAATCGTCGGCCCGGCAACGCCCAAGCGCGGTATCGCCGTCCTCAGCGAGGACCAGGTAAAGGCCGCCGCCGAGTACTATGACAAGGCCTCGATTGCCGGCAAATGCAAATTCGTTCCGGCTTCCGGTGCCGCCTCCCGCATGTTCAAGGACATGTTCTCCGGCCTGAGCACCCTCGAAAGCGGCAAGGACCTCGCTCCGGACGCGCCCGGCAGCAAGTTCGCCGCCCGCATCCGCGAGTTCGCCTTCTACGATCCGGCCGTCTTCGGCGAGCCGGAGGACAGCGCCGCCTACCGCAAGGCCGCCCTTTCCAAGCTCCTGACCCCGGACGGACTCGACTACGGCGCCAAGCCCAAGGGCGTGCTGAAGTTCCACCGCTATCCCGCCGAAGTGCGCACGGCCCTGGCCGAGCATTTCGTGGAGGCGCAGCAGTATATGCGCAACGCCGACGGCAGCTGCAACCTCATCGTGACCATCTCCCCGGAGCACCGGCCGCTGTTCGAGGCCGCCGTCGCCGAGATCAAGGACGCCTACGAGGCCCGCTACGGCGTGAAATACAACGTCAAGTTCACCTACCAGGACAAGGCCACGGACACGGTGGCGGTCGACCCGGACAACAAACCTTTCCGCAAGGAGGACGGCTCGCTGCTCTTCCGCCCGGCCGGCCACGGTGCCCTCATCTACAATCTCAACCAGGTCGAGGAGGAAGTCGTTTCCATCAAGAACATCGACAACGTCTCCCACGAGAAGCTCCTCGGCACGACGGCTACCTGGAAGAAAGTGCTGCTCGGCGAGGCCCTGCGCCTTCGCGACACGATCTTCGCCTATCTGCGCCGCTTCGACGCCCTGACGGACCTCGAAGGCGCCGACGCCTACAATCTCTGCAACGAAGTCGAGGACTTCCTCGACCGCAAGCTCTGCGTGCAGGTCCCGCTCTCGCGTTCGACCGCCGAACGGGCGGAGATGCTCCGCGCCAAGCTCGACCGCCCGATCCGCGTCTGCGGCATGGTCCGCAACGAGGGCGAGCCCGGCGGCGGCCCGTTCGTGATCGCCGGCAAGGACGGCGCCACCTCCCTGCAGATTCTCGAGAGCGTCCAGATCAATCCCGACGATGCCGGTGCCCGCGAGGCCCTTTCCCGCGCCACGCACTTCAATCCGGTGGACCTCGTCTGCTGCCTGCGCAACTACAAGGGCGAGAAGTTCAACCTGCTGGAGCACGTGGACCCGGAAGCCGGCTTCATCAGCTCCAAGAGCTATCAGGGCCGTGAGCTGAAGGCCCTCGAGCTCCCCGGCCTGTGGAACGGCGCCATGTCCGACTGGAACACGCTCTTTGTGGAGGTCCCGCTTGAGACCTTCAATCCCGTCAAGGTCGTCATGGACCTTCTCCGTCCCGCACACCAGGGATAGTTCGCGCGCGAAATATTTGCCGTATCGGAGAAATTTTCCTAAATTTGCGGGCTGATGTCTTCTGCAAGGGAGGCATCGCCCGTTTTAGCAATATAAACAGTACAACCATATGGCAAACAAAATTGAGAAGGCGGCACCTGCCGCTGAGACCAAGGAAGTCAGGGCTGACTTCTTCACCCGCAATTCCAAGTTGATTTACGGTATCCTGATCGTTATCATCGTCGGCGTCATCGCCGGTTTCCTGTATTACCGTCACGCCGAGAAGATGCGCACCGAGGCTGCGAACCACTATGCCGCGGCCGTCGCGCACCTCGACCTGGCCGTTCCGCACCTCAGCGGCAACGCCCAGTATCCCATGCAGTTCCGCCAGGCGACGGGCCTCGACAGCCTCGAGCTCCGCAACGCCCTCGACGGTGTCGGTGACGAGATGGGCCTGCTGGCCATCGCCGACAAGTACGGCCGCCGCGCCCCTGAGGCCATCAACCTCAGCATCGCCAGCTGCTACCTCCACCTCGGTGAGTATGAGAACGCCGTCAGCTACGCCGACAAATATGACACGGAAGATCCCCTCCTGACCTCCCGCGCCCTCAGCGTCAAGGGTAACGCCCAGATGCAGCTCGGCCAGTTCGACGCCGCCAAGGCTTCCTTCCTCGCCGCAGCCGGCAAGGTCGATGAGGACCTCGCAGCCGAGTATCTGTTCAACGCCGCCCTCGCCAGCGAGCAGCTCGGTGACCTGGAAGGCGCCCTCGGTCTGTTCACCAAGATCCGTGACCGCTACTCCAACAACTTCGACCAGCGCTATCCCACTTCCGCCGCCGCCGAATACAATGTCTGGAACATCGAGTCCCAGATCGCCCGTATCGAAACCCTCCTCGCAAAATAAGTAAATCATGGGAAGAGCATTTGAATTCCGCAAAGAGCGGAAAATGAAGCGTTGGGGCCACATGGCCAAGACCTTCACCAAACTCGGAAAGGAAATCACCATTGCCGTCAAGCAGGGTGGCGCCGAAGTGACCGGCAACCCTCGCCTCCGCGCCCTGATCGCCGAGGCCAAGAGCGAGCAGATGCCCAAGGAGAACATCGAGCGCGCCATCAAGAAGGCCACCGAAGCCAAGACCGGTGACTTCAAGGAGCTCATCTACGAAGGCTACGGCCCGTTCGGCATCGCCTACCTCGTCGAGGCTGCGACCGACAACAACACCCGCACCGTCGCCAATGTCCGCAGCTACTTCACCAAGTGCGGCGGCTCCCTCGGCACCAGCGGCTCCGTCGCCTTCATGTTCGACCACAAGTGCGTGTTCCGCCTCAAGGAAGACACCGCCAATCCGATCGACCTCGAAGAGCTCGAGCTCGACCTGATCGACTTCGGTGCCGACGAGGTGTTCCGTCAGGAAGTCGAGGACGAGGACGAGAACGTGACCAGCGAAATCGTCATCTACGGCGACTACACGGCCTACGGTCAGATCCAGAAATACATCGAGGACAAGGGCTACGAGCTCGTTTCCGGCGGTTTCGAGCAGATTCCGAACGTCGAGCTGAAGGAAGTCACGCCCGAGCAGCGCGCCACGCTCGAGAAGCTGACGGGCCTGCTCGAGGACGACGAGGACGTCACGAACGTCTACTCGACCCTCAAGCCTGCTGACGAAGAGTAATCACGGCCTCCTCCGGAGCGGCCAGCGGATACCACAGGTAAGCGCGGACGTCCCGGCAGCCCATCTCCCGCAGCATCGCGGCATAGCGCCCGATCTGGCGCAGATAACCCCTGATTTCCCGGTCCGCTTCGGCGGGGCCGGGATTTCTTTTGCCGAATTTGTAGTCGACGATGACGGCTTCCCCGTCCGACAGGAAAATGACGCGGTCGGGCCGGTGGAACTCGCCTTCCCGGTCGAGAAGGGACGTCTCGTTGAGCACGCGGCAGGCGCTCTCCGGAGCCGGGAACCAGTCGGGATGCTCCTTGCGGATGGCGGCGATGCGTTCGCTGAGGATGCGGTGGATTTCCGCCGACCGGGCTTCCGGCAGCAGGCCGCTGCGTACGGCGTCGCGAACGGCCGTCTCCAGGTCCGTCTCGGGATAGACCACCTGCGAGAGGATGTCGTGCAGGACCGTTCCCAAGACCCGCGGCGAGGCGTCAAAGCCCGTCGCCCCGTCCTCGCCGAAAAAGTCGGCGGCCTCGGCGCTGAATTTCAGGCGGTTCCGCTGACCGATCGGGATGGCCTCACCCGTCTCGTCGAGGAGCTGGTCCGGCGCGGCGTTCAGGGGATAGGACGGATAGGCCGCGGGAAGGATTTCCACCGGCTCGGTCGCTTTGTCCGGGGCGATCTTCTTGAAGCGGCTCCTGGATACGGGTTCCCCCGATCGGAAGTGCTCCGGCTGCGTTTCGTCCTCCGCAGGCAGGCGCATCAGCCCGTCGAAGCGGGCGAAGGCGAAGAACAGCTCGCAGAGGCCCGACATGTCGGTCCACTGGGCGAGCGGAGCGTCGCCGAGGGCTCCGAGGCCTTCCTCGCGGATCCGGTCCGTGTATTCCCGGACGGAGAACACGCGCGGCAGCTTTTTCCGGGCGGCGGCGCTCGGCAGGGTAGAGATGACGCGCAGGTTGCATTTCGGCCGCGTCATCGCTACGTAGAGGATATTGAGGTTGTCGATCAGCTGGAGGTGCTTTTCGCCGGCGTAGCTGCCGGCAAAGAAGGTCTGGTCGGATTTTGAGGACAGTTTGACGAGATAGGCTCCGTCCGCGACGCCCTCCAGCTCGGTCCCGGCCGTTTCAGGGATGCACCAGAGCGGGGATTTCGCATCGAACAGGGAAATCCCGTCGAGGTAAGGAAGGATGACGCAGGGGAACTCGAGTCCCTTGGCCTTGTGGACGGTCATGATGCGGACGGACCGGCCGACCTCCGGGGGGACGATCTTCGGGTTGGCCTCTTTCCAGTGCACCAGGAAGCGGGAAAGGTCGTTGCCGTCGAGGGCGACCCGGTCCTGGAGGTAATCCATGAAGGCCTGGATATAAGGCACTTCGTTGTCGTAGGTGTCCGGGTCATAGTCCCGCAGTTCCCGAAGGAGGGCCTCCGCGAGATCCGGCAGGGAATTGTAGGCGTCTTCTTCCTTCCAGGCCTTCAGCCCCATCCGTTCGGCAAGGAAGCCGTTGACGGTCAGGCTACCGTCGGTTCTGCGTTCCTCGCCGGGCTGGAGGATCATCGACAGCTGCGAGACGAGCCGGCGGACTGTGACGGATGCCTTGACGGCGAGCGCATCGTCGGAGACGACCGGAATGTTTTCCCGGATCAGGGCCTCGGCAATGGCGGCGCCTTCCTTGTTGGTCCGCGTCAGGATGGCGATGTCGCCGTAGTCCCATTCCTGCTGCCGGTAATCGGCGATGGCCTGGAGCACGAGGGGAATCTCCTCGTCGCGCTCCAGGCAGAATACGGCCTCGACACAGCCGTCCTGCGGCGTGCCTTTCCTTGCCGTCTGCCATACATCTTTATATATACGCGAGATGGGGCGGTCCGGATCTCCCTTCCGGAGGTCCAGCTGGGCTGCGGCGAAGAGGAAGAAGCGGTTGTTGACGTCGACCACCTGCGGGAGGGTGCGCCAGTTGTCCTGCAGCGGTTCGACGGCGCTGTCCGGGAGATGGAAATCGCGCTGGACGCCCCGGTCGAGCAGCTGCCAGTCCGAGCCGCGCCAGCGGTAGATGGACTGCTTGACGTCGCCCACGATAAGGTTGTCGCCTTTTTTGGACTGGCTCTCCAGCAGCAGCGGGAAGAAGTTCTTCCACTGGACGGTGGAGGTGTCCTGGAATTCGTCGAGGAGGAAATGGTCGTAGCGGATGCCGGTCTTTTCATAGACAAACGGGGCGTCGCTGCCGTCGATGATGCCGCGAAGGAGGCTGTTCGAATCCTCGAGGTTGAGGATGTTCCGCTCCTCCTGCAGGGCGGCGAATTCCTTCCGCAGCTCGGCGGCGATGCCGAGATTGTAGAGCTGCCCCTTGATGGTGCAGGCGGTGCGGTAGACGGCATAGCGGGGACCGAGCAGGGCGGCCAGGCGCCGCAGGGGCTCGCCGATGACGCTCTCCACATCCGGAGCTTTCTTGCCGGCTTCCTTAAGGAGCCATGAGGAAGGTTTGGGGATACAATTGAAAAAGGCGTTGGAAGGCTTCTCAATGACTCCTTTCTCCTTCTTGTCAACGAGTTTGAGGATGACGGCGCGGGGCGAGGTGCCGAGGTCCATCCCGCTGAGCTCGTAGTGTTCCTTCAGCAGCGAGAGAATCTTCTCCGCCAGGGTGCGGGCCTCTTCTTCATAGGAGCTGACGATATCCTTGCACCGGTCGATGAGCTGTTTGAGATGGCTCCGCCCATAGGCCTCTTTCTCATCGATGCCGGCGTCGGCAATGAGTTCGCGGTAACGCTCGGACAGCAGGCTCTTCGCCACGTCGTACAACTGGCGGTCCAGGCTGAAGCGGTCGCCTTCTTCCAGCCCTTGCATGACGCTTGCCGTCAGCCAGTCCAGCAGGGAGTCTTCCTTTCCGGCGTCTTCTTCAGTGAGGCTGTCCAGCAGGCGGTCGACGGTCTCGGCGGAAAGAGCTTCCTTGTCGAGCTCGATCTGGTAGGAGGCGAAATGGCCGATCTCCCGGGAGAAGGCTTTCAGCGTCTGCTGGAAGAAGCGGTCGATCGTGGAGACGGCGAAGGCTGAATAGTCGTGCAGAAGGGCGGCGAGACGCTGTTTTGCGCGCTCCTTAAGGGATGCGGCATCCGGCAGCAGCCCCGGCACGAAGTCCCGGTAATAATCGGACTTCTCCGGCGTTGAGGCCAGGATGTCCAACTCCTTGAGGATGCGCTGCTTCATCTCCCCGGTGGCCTTGTTCGTGAAGGTCACGGCGAGGATATGGCGATAGGCGTCCTCGGAATCCTTGAGCAGGAGGGTGAGGTATTGTTTGGCGAGCCGGAAGGTCTTACCCGAACCCGCGGAAGCTTTCAGAACCTTGATCATCGTCCGCAAATCATTTTGAAGTTACAGTATTTGCAGGTCTTGACCTCTTCCGTCAGGCGGAAGGGGACAGCCGGGTCGTCGATTTCGGCGAGGATGCCGCGGAGGCGCTCCCGGACCAGGCTGACGAATGCGGGCGGCAGGCTGCTGGTTGTGGGGTCGCTGACGAAGAGATTGGCAGGGGCGTAGATGCCGTTTTCGATGCGGACATCCCTGAATGCGGGCAGGGCCCGGGTGAACATATCGTAGAGGAAGAGCTGGAAGGCGATGGTCGGCCGCTTGTCGTTGCGCTCGCCGAAAAGCAGGTCGGCGATCTCCTCTGCGTTGTCGTCGTTAATGTCGGTGTCCTCGTCCTTGACCTTTCCGGTTTTGTAGTCGAGGATGCGGACCACGCCTTCTTCGAGGGAGTCCATGCGGTCGATGTAGCCGATGAAATCGAAGCCTTCGAACGACCATTTCATCTGCCTCTCCAGGCCGAGGATGCGGATGCCGCCGTGGCTGCGGGCCAGCTCGAGATCCTTCTGCAGCGTCTGCAGGACATAGCGGAGGATAACGTCGGCGACTACGAGGTTGCGCCCGGACACGTCGAAAATGTGCATCTCGTAGCAGATGAGGAAGTGGATCTTCTGCCGGAGCCGGCTTTCGTCCCCGATAAGGCCCTCGAGGTAGTCCGGGGTCAGCCTTTCGAGGGGCGCCTGAATGGCGGCGACGGCTTTCCTGTCGTAGACGGGGAAGTCCGGCTCCAGCGCCTCGCCGCCGAGATAGAGGCTCTGCATCGTCTCGTGGTAGACATTGCCGAGCATCCTTCCGTCGAGGCTTTCGGCGACCTCGTCATCTTCGGCCAGCCGGCATACGAACTGGTAGTAGAACTTCGCGGGGCAGTTGAGGTAACTGTTCAGCGCCGAGGCGGAAAGGGGGCGCTCATGCAGCGCCCGCATCGTCTCCGGGGTCTTTTCAATGGGCTCTCCGGCCTGTGTGGACCGAAGCTCCGGCAGGGCGACCTGGCGGCGCAGCGGCACGCGGAAATGGTAGCGGAGCTGCTTGATGTAGCGGCTTTCCTCGCCGCTGCGGATGCCTTCGGTGCGGCTGTCGTAGATGAGCCAGACCTTTTCCGCGCGCTGGAGCATGCGGTAGAAATAGTAGGCCCATACGGCGTCCTGGAACTCGTAGGTGGGGAGGCCGAAGCCTTTTCGCAGCTCCGGCGGGATGAACGAGGAGGACACGCTGTGGCGCGGGAATACGCCCTCGTTCGCCGACAGGAGGATCAGGTGGCGGAAATCCAGCGCCCGGGTCTCCAGCGGTCCCATCACCTGCAGGCCCTTGAGCGGTTCGCCGTTGAACGGGACCGACTGCGGCGCCAGCAGGCGTTCCAGAAGGCGGAACCATGCCGCCGGGAGCACTTCCGTCAGCTCCGGCCGCCCGGCGAGCATCTCTACGGCCGTGAAGCAGCGTTTCGTCAGGTCGAGCTCGAGGAGCATGGCGTCGTCCCGGGTGAGGCCCCGTCCGATGGCGCTCAGCACCTCCTTGAGCCAGGCGATGATGTCCCGGATCTGCTGCGGGTCGCGTTCCTTGGGCTGCCGGACGACTGCCCGGAAGATCAGCCGGAGCAGCGGCCCTTCCTGAAAGTCCTCTTCCGGGATGAAGTAGCGGGCTTCGCTGCGGATGCGGCGGACGGTCTCCTTTTCCTGCGGGGTCAGGAGGCGGCGCAGCAGGCTGCCGGAAAGCAGGGCGGTGACGGGACGGTGGTAGAAGAACCATTTCCCGCCCTGGAGGCGGAGGCTCAGCTGGAGGGCGGCGGCGTTGTCAAGGAGGGTATAGATGGCCCCGGCGCCGAGCGGATAGCCCATGGTGACGTTGATATCCTGCCACTCGGGGGGGATGGAGTTCAGAACGGGCGTGAGGAGCGTCTCGTCGGGAAGGACGATGGCGGTCCCGACCGGATCCTTCCTGTCGGTCTCCTCGAGGATGCCGGGAAGGAGCTTGGCCTGGCCGGTCGCGGAAGGGACGCTGATGACGGTGATGTCGGGGACGTGCCGGGGATTGTCCTCGAGGCGGAAGTCCGCCGGCATCGGGAAGCGGGCTATGTTCTTGTCCATGAAGACCGTGGACTTGTTGGCCCTGTCGCGGATCATATCCGAGACATAGTCCCAGAGGAAATCGGCGAGACCGGCGTTCCGCATCTTCGTCAGGACGGTCTTCTCGCATTCATTCAGCGCGTTCAGACCGATGAAAACGTAATGGGTGTCGCTTCCGAGGATGTCCGCTGCGGACTCTCCGCCGCTGTCGAGACGGTCCGCCAGGTCGCGGTAGACCATGCCCTCGTAGGCCATGCCCTTGCTGCGGAGGCTTTCCCGGAAAGCGCTGTAGAGGCGGTAGAGGATGTTCCAGATGCTGAGGAAGCGTTCCTTGACCTGCGGGTTGTCGGAGCCGATGTCGACCGTCAGCACGCCGGAGGAATTGCGGAAGTGCTTCAGGAAGCTTTCGATGGCCTCGCGCTGGGCGTCGGTCAGGTAGGTGAAATCGTCCTGGATGGCCTTGAGGTCGGCTACGTTGGCGAGGAGCATCTTCGCGTCGACCCGGTATTTGTCGATGTCGTCGAAGTCGCCGAGGAGGATGTCGCCCCAGAAAATGAACTCGTCAAGCGGCTCCGCCTTGGGATTCAGGGCCCGGTAGCAGTCGTAGAGCTCGATGAGGAGCTGGATCCGGTCCGTGGGGCGGACGCCGGCCGCTTTGTAGAAGAAGTCGTTGACGGTCAGCAGCTGCGGGGCGAACTGGGCCCGGCCGGGACCATGGAGCAGGATCTCTTCCTTGAGGTGCTTCCGGAAGAAGGCGGCGGCGCGGCGGTTCGGGAAAACGAAGCAGCAGGAGCCCAGCGGCCGTGCGTTCGGGCGGCAGCAGTAGGCGGCGGCTTGTCGAAGAAATGGAGTCATCGGAACAAAAAACGAGGGAAAAAACTTTTCGTGCTCTGCGAAGATACAAAATTTTACTTATATTTGTGAGCTACGTATAAAAACAAAACTTTTAACAAACACGGATATGAAAAAGAAATTCAGATGCCTCGTCTGCGGCTACGTTTACGAAGGCGAAAATCCCCCTGCAGAGTGCCCCGTATGCCACGCCAAGGCCGAAAAATTCGTTGAACTGAAAGAGGCTCCCGGCGCGGATCCGCAGTGGGCCTGCGAGCATACCCTCGGCGCCGCCAAGGGCTGCGACCCGGAGATCTGGGCCGGCCTGCAGGAGCACTTCGCCGGTGAATGCTCCGAGGTGGGCATGTACCTTGCCATGAGCCGCCAGGCACACCGCGAGGGCTATCCCGAGATCGCCGAGGCTTTCCGCCGCTATGCGCTCGAGGAGGCCGACCATGCCGCCCGCATCGCCGAACTGCTCGGCGAGGTCGTGTGGGACACCAAGACCAACCTCAAGAAGCGCTACGAGGCTGAGGCCGGTGCCTGCGAGGGCAAGCTCGCCATCGCCAAGAAGGCCAAGGAACTCGGCTACGACCCGATCCACGACTCCATCCACGAGATGGCCCGTGACGAAGCCCGCCACGGCGCCGGTTTCCTCGGACTGTACAAACGCTATTTCGGCAAGTAAACCTTGAATACCCTCTATCTCATTGACGGACACGCGCTCATCTTCAAGATGTACTACGCGTTCCTCCGCCGGCCGATGATCAACTCGAAGGGGATGGACACTTCCATCCTCTTCGGTTTCACGAAGTATCTGCTCGAGCTGCTCGAGCGGCGCAGGCCGACGCACCTCGCCGTAGCCTTCGATCCCCCCGGCGGCACCTTCCGCAATGAGATGTTCCCCGAGTACAAGGGAACGCGCCCGCCGACGCCCCAGCCGATCATCGATGCGCTGGAGCCCCTGACCGAGCTGCTGCAGGCCTTCCGGGTGCCCGTCTTGATGGAGCGGGGCTTCGAGGCCGACGACGTGATCGGTTCCATGGCCCGCCGCGCCGAAGCGGCCGGCTTCACCGTCTATATGGTGACCCCGGACAAGGATTACGGCCAGCTGATCACCCCGAATGTGCTGCAGTACAAGCCCGGAAAGAGCGGCGGCGACGACGAAGTGATCGGTCCGGCCGAGCTGTCGGAGAAGTGGGGCATCGCCTCGCCCGCGCAGATGATCGACATGCTGACCCTCTGCGGCGACACGGCCGACAATGTCCCCGGCGTCCGCGGCATCGGCGAGGTCGGCGCCGCGAAGCTCATCGCCAAATACGGCTCGGTGGACGGCATTTACGCCCATCTTTCCGAGCTGACGCCCCGTCAGCAGGGGCAGTTCGAGGAGGCCCGGGACCATATCGCTCTTTCCCGTGCCCTCGTGACCATCAAAACGGATATTCCGCTCGCCGTCACGGACGACCAGATGCGGGTCCCGACCGCCTGCGACCCTGCCCTGGCGGATCTTTTTGAGAAATACGAATTCAATTCGCTGAAGCGCCATATCGCGCATCTTTCCGCCGCGCACTCCACTCCGAGCGGCTCCTCTGTCATTTCGAGCGAAGTCGAGAAATCTCCTTACGGCGACTATAAGGAACTTCCCGCGGCCGAATTCATCGCTGCGGCCCGCTCCGCCGGGCGGGTGGGGATAGCTGTCCTCCAAAATGGCGGTTTTCAAGGACAGACTGCCGGAATTGCCGCCTCTGTCCTCGAAAAAGGCGTTTTCCAAGGACAGGTCGGGGAGGTTCGGGCGCTGCTGGAGGACGCGGCCATCGAAAAGGTCGGTTTCGACCTGAAAAAGACGGCACGGATGCTGGCGGAGGAGGGGATCGCCCTTGCCGGCCGCTGGGTGGATATCGCGCTGATGCACTATCTGATCAATCCCGAGCGCAGCCATGCCGCCGATATCCTCGTCAAGAGTTACCTCGGGGTCGATCTCGTGGAGGAAAGCGTGACCCCGGCCGAGGCGGAACCGGATCTCTTCGGAGAGAGTTCTGTCATTTCGAGTGAAGGCGCTGCCGAAATCGAGAAATCTATGCGCGAAGCGGCGCTGCTGCTGCCGTTGGCGGAAAAAGTGGCCGAGGAGCTGCGGGCGTCGGGTATGGAAAAGCTCTACGACGAGATCGAGGAGCCGGTGGCGAAGGTCCTGGCGAAGATGGAGGTCGCGGGCGTGAAGATCGAGATGGCCCCGCTCGAGGCCTTTGCCGATCAGCTGCGTGCGGAAATCATTGAAAGAGAGGCGCGTATCCGTGAAATGGCCGGCGTGCCGGATCTGAACATCTCCTCGCCGAAGCAGGTGGGTGATGTGCTGTTCGACAAGCTGCAGCTGGATCCGAAGGCGAAGAAAAGCGCCCGGGGGCAGTACTCCACGGACGAAACGACGCTCCTGGATATCGCCGACCGCCATCCGATCGTGGACGAGATTCTCGAGTTCCGCGCCGCCAAGAAACTGCTCTCGACCTATATCGAGCCCTTCCCGGGCTACATCTCTCCCCGTGACGGACGCATCCATACGACCTTCAACCAGGCCCTGACCGCGACCGGACGCCTGTCGAGCTCCAACCCCAACCTCCAGAACATCCCGATCCGGACGGAGCGGGGACGCGGCATCCGCGCCGCCTTCGTTCCGGGCAAGAAAGACGGGCTGATCCTGTCGGCGGACTATTCGCAGATCGAGCTTCGCATCATGGCCCATCTCAGCGGGGACGAGCATCTCTGCACGGCGTTCCGGGAGGGAGTCGATGTCCACAGCACCACGGCCGCCAAGATCTTCGGCGTCCCGGTCGCGGAGGTAACGCCGGATCAGCGCAGAAGGGCCAAGACGACCAATTTCGGCATCATGTACGGCATCTCCTCCTTCGGCCTGGCCCAGCGACTTCGCATCGGAAGGAAGGAGGCCAAAGCCTTGATTGACGACTATTTCGCCGGTTTTCCGGCCATCCGCGGCTTCATTGAGAGCTGCACGGTATTCGCCCGCGAGAACGGTTATGCCGAGACCCTTTTCGGCCGCCGCCGGTATATTCCGGACATCCATTCCCACAACGCGACCGTCCGCGCCCTGGCCGAGCGCAACGCCGTCAACGCCCCGATCCAGGGCACCGCGGCGGATATCATCAAGCTCGCGATGGTGGAGGTGGACCGGCGGATGACGGAAAAGGGGATGCGCAGCCGGATGGTGCTGCAGATCCACGACGAACTCGTCTTTGATGTCGTGCCGGAAGAGGCCGAAGAGCTCAGGGCGCTGGTCGTGGACGCCATGGAACATGTCATCGCCCTCACCGTTCCGCTGACGGTGGAGTGCAATCTCGGAAAGAACTGGCTGGAGGCGCATTAGCATGGGGATTGACTACAGACTGCTGAGCGACCGGGACCTGGTCCTCAAGGCGCGCGGGGGAGACCAGCTCGCCTACCGCGTCATCTATGAGAAATACGTCAAGGCCGTCCGCAGCCGCGTGAAAGGGTTTTTCCAGTGGCAGGCGGATGTCGACGACGTCGTGTCCGAGAGCTTCGAAAAGTTCTTCGGCAAGCTCGATAGCTACGACCCCGAGCGGGATATCCTGCCCTGGCTCTTCACCATCGCCTCGCGGACTGCGCTCGACCGCCTTGAGATCAACCAGCGCGAGGACAGCAAGAAGGAAGGCTACAAGGTCGCCGGCCCCGATGTCTCCCACGAGGGCGGGGAGGGGCTGACCGAGGTCAACCCGGAGGATGAAGTCATCTCCGACGAGGTGCACGAGCGCCTGATGGGCTTTCTCGACGAGCTTCCGCCCCGCTACAAGGAGGTCATGGAAAAGTATATGATTGACGAGCTCGAGTACGCCGACATCGCGAAGGAGCTCGGCCTGGAGCTCAATACCGTCCGCACCCGCATCCGCCGCGGCAAGGCCCTCCTTGCCGAAATGATGCTCCGCGGCGAGGAACCCTGATCGTCATGCCCGACCGGATCGGGCATCTGTAACGTGTCATTTCGAGCGAAGTCGAGAAATCTAAAACCATGGATTATACAACATTCATAGCCACGGCCCGCCGCGCTTTTCCCTGGCTCACCCCGGAGATGGAGGAGCGCTTTGCCGCCCTCGACGGCCTCTACCGCGAGTGGAACGCCCGGATCAACGTCATCTCCCGCAAGGACATGGACGGGCTCTACGACCACCACGTCCTGCACAGCCTTGCCATCGCCCGCTATCTCCAGCTGCAGCAGCGGCTGCTGCCTGAGGGTGCCGAGGTGCTGGATCTCGGTACCGGGGGAGGCTTTCCGGGCATCCCGCTGGCCATCCTTTTCCCGGGGGCGCAGTTTACACTCTGCGATTCGGTCGGAAAGAAGATCATCGTCGCCGACGCCGTGGCGAAGTCGCTGGGGCTCAGCAATGTAACGACGGTCAACGCCCGCGTGGAGTCGCTCGGCAAGACCTTCGATTACGTGGTTTCCCGTGCCGTAGCGACGCTGGAGGATCTCTATCCCTGGGTCAAGGACCGTTACCGCGAGAGCATCCTCCTGCTCAAAGGCGGCGACGGTCTCGCGGAAGAACTCGCAAAGGCTCAGGCCCGCCACCGCCTCTCCAAAAACGCCGTTGCGACCTGGCCCGTCAGCGCCTGGCTGCCGGGCGAGTGGTTCGAGGGTAAGTTTGTCGTGGAAGTGAAATAATATCCGTTCGTCCGTTTTTCTCGCGGGCGTGCCTGCGCGCCTGTTGTTATTTTCCGGAATTTTGCGTATTATTGTACGCTAACTGTGAAATAACACAAAGACCATGAAATACCGTTTTTCTCGTTTTGCCGCCGTGCTGCTGAGCGCAGCGCTGGCCCTTGCCGTCGTTTCCTGCGAAAAGGAAGACAACGATGACAACAATTCCGGCGAGACCGGCCGGAGCGAATTCAGCCAGAGCAGCCCCTGGTCCGTCATCGGCACCATCGGCGGAAGCAGCTGGGACAAGGACATCACCATGCAGTCGAGCGGCGACTGGCACGCCGCCTTCGACGTGAGCGTCGCGGCTTCCGACGAGTTCAAGTTCCGCAAGAACAAGGGCTGGGACACCAATTTCGGCGCTTCTTCCGTCAAGGTCGGGGAGAAGATTTCCCTCGTTCCCGGCGGAGACAACATCAAGCTTCCGGCCGGCACCTACGACATGTACATCTGCGAGCTGACCCAGACGGGCTACATCCTCAAGGCCGGTTCGAAGTTCACCCACGCCGACGAAGGTAAGGTCGAGGAAGGCGGCGAGCTAGGCGGCGAATACGACCCGAACCTCGCCAGTTCCGCCAAGAAATCGAGCCTGACCTACCAGATCAACGTCTACTCTTTCGCGGACAGCGACGGCGACGGCTGGGGCGACTTCCAGGGCATCGTCGACCATCTCGACTATATCGACGCCCTCGGCGCGACGGGCCTCTGGCTCAGCCCCGTGCAGAAATCGCAGTCCTACCACGCCTACGACATCACGGACTATTTCACGATCAACCCGAAATACGGCGGCCGGAACGCTACGGCGGCCCAGGCCGAGGCCAAGCTCCAGGAACTGATCAATAAGGCCCGGGAGAAGAACATCGCCATCTATCTCGACTACGTGCTGAACCACTCCGGCGACCAGAACGAATGGTTCGTCAAAGCCAAGAACGGCGATACGAAGTACCGCGACTACTATGTCTTCTCGGACAATCCGACCGACGACCAGAAAAACGGCCGGGTGGACAATTTTGCCGGCCAGACGGATTATCACATGGGCGGCTGGCACTCCGCCGTCAACGGCAATCCGGCCTATACGGGAGGGAAGAATCTCCACTTCAAGCTGGACGTCACCTCCGCTTCCGCGCCGAAGCTGACCGTTACCGAGACTTCCGACGCCGCCCAGACGGCCAATACGGATACCTCCGTCAGCTGGTTCATCTTCGACAACAACCCGCAGCGCATGTACAAGACTTCCGACAAAGTCTTCGAAATCACGCTGAAGGTCAGCAATGACTGGGGTGTCCTCGTCAAGGACCATATCTCCGAATGGGGCAACCACAAGTGGGGCGCCCCGGCCGACAAGCCCAAGATCAGCTTCGGCACGCCGATGACCCTTGTCAAGGGCGATGCCGCCAATAACATCATCTTCGGCGGCACGGTCACCTACTATTTCGGCAGCTTCGACGGCTCGATGCCGGACCTCAATTACGGCCCGTACACGAGCTGCGCCAGCTCCGCCGCCTTCCAGGATCTTGCCGCCTCCGCGGATAAATGGATCCGGATGGGTATCGGCGGTCTCCGCCTCGACGCCGTCATGTGGATCTACCAGTGCCATACGGACGCCAACGTGGCCTTCCTCTCCGCCTGGTACGACCACTGCAACGCTACCTATAAGGCTAACGGCGGCAAGGGCGACTTCTTCATGGTCGGCGAGGCATACGACTACAACGCCTCGACGGTCGGCGGCTACTACAAGGGCCTTCCGTCCTGCTTCGACTTCGCCTATTACGGCACGCTCAAGGACCGCATCAACAACGGCCGCGGTTCCGATTTCGCCAGCACGGTCAACGGTTTCATCACCCAGTACCAGCGCGGCTACGACAACCGCAAGTATTCCCACTCCGGCGGCATGATCGAGTCCCCGAAGCTCTCGAACCACGACGAGGACCGTGTGGCTTCCGACCTCGGCAACCACCCGCAGAAAAAGCGCCTCGCCGGAGCTGTCCTTCTGACCTCCCCGGGCAAGCCCTTCGTCTACCAGGGCGAGGAGCTCGGCTACTGGGGCGTCAAGTCCAGCGGTGACGAGAATGTCCGCCAGCCGATCTACTGGGAGAAGAACGGCACCGTTCCGAGCACCTGGCACAGCTTCAACCGCGAAATCCTCAAGGAGGGCATGTCCGTCGAGGAGCAGGCGGCCGACGGCGGCTCGCTCCTGCAGCTCTACCGCCATTTCGCCTATGCCCGCAACACCCATCCGGCCCTTGCCGAGGGTAAGATGGAGCCGAAGAGCTCCGGCAACAACGCCGTCGCCATGTGGTACATGACCGCTTCCTCCGAGAAGGTGCTGGTTATCCACAACTTCTCCGGCACCGCCGCCACGGTCAACCTCACCGACAAAGTGAGCAAGGTCATCGTCTCGAACGGCGCCGTGTCCCTCAACAGCGGCAACCTGACCCTCCCGGCCTACTCCTCCGTCGTCTATTCCCTGAACTAACAAAACACCCGATATGAAAAAGATTCTCGTCATCCTCGCAGCGGCCGTTCTTGTCCTGGCTGCATGCAAAAGCAACAAAAAAAGCGAAACCCCGGCCCGCGAAAGCTGGAGCCTCACCGAAGTCTACGGCGACACCGTCGCCTTCCACCCCGAATGGACCTACAGCTCCGTGGTCTATGAAGTCAACATCCGCCAGTTTACCCCGGAAGGCACCTTCAAGGCCTTCGAGGAGCATCTTCCGCGCCTGAAAGACCTCGGCGTCGACTGCATCTGGCTGATGCCGATGTATCCGATCGGCCTTGAGGGCCGCAAGGAGACGGAGGAGAGCCTCGGCTCCTATTACGCCATCTCCGACTACAAGGCGGTCAACCCCGAGTTCGGTACCATGGAAGAGTTCGACCACATGCTCGCCACCGCCCACAGCCTCGGCCTCAAGGTGATCCTCGACTGGGTCGCCAACCAGACCGCTCCGGACCACGTGTGGATGACCACGAACCCCGAATTCTACGAGCGCGACGAGAACGGGAACGCCATCTGGGAATATGACTGGACGGACACCCGCAGCCTCGACTATGAGAACCACGACCTCTGGGCCGCGATGGACGACGCCATGCGCTTCTGGCTCGACAAGGGCGTGGACGGCTTCCGCTGCGACGCCGCCGGCGATATGCCCGCCGAGTTCTGGCAGCAGGTCATGCCGAAGATCAACGCCGACTACCCCGAGGCCTACTTCCTTGCCGAAGCCGAGCGCGACAACCTCGCCGACTGTGTCCAGACCTTTGACGCCAATTATGCCTGGGAGCTCCACCACCTGCTGAATTCCCTCGCCCAGGGCACCAAGACCGTCCAGGACCTCAAGGATTATCTCGCCCGCGACCGCGCCCGCTTCCCGAAGGAAGCCTTCCGCCTCACCTTCACGTCCAACCACGACGAGAACTCCTGGAGCGGCACCGAATTCGAGCGTGAGGGCATCTTCGCAGACGCCTGCGCCGTCCTGTGCTTCACCCTGCCGCAGAGCCAGCCGCTCATCTATACCGGTCAGGAAATCGGCTTGAGCCGCCGTCTCAAATTCTTCGACAGGGACTCCATCACCGACTGGACGCCGAACGAGTATACGGAATTCTTCAAGTCCCTGACCGCGCTCAAGCACGGGAATCCCGCCCTTGCCGCCGGCGAGAAGGGCGGTGAGATGGTCTGGCTCGCGGACATGCCGGAAGGCGTCGTCGGCTTCAGCCGCGAGGTCGAAGGCAACAAGGTCATCGTGCTGGCCAACTTCGGCGTTCCGCCGGCAGAGCCCGCCGAGGCCGTCGAGCAGGAGAACAACTCCAACCGTGCCACCGGCACCCAGGCCGCCGTGCCTTTCCTCAATGCCGAATCCGCCCCCGTCAGCCTGACCCTTCAGCTCGACGGTACCTATACGGATAACCACGGCTTTACCGCTGACGAGGGCCGCCTCGACATCATGCTGGCTCCCGGCGAGTATTACATCCTGACCAAGTAAATTCCGACTGAGATGAAGTTTTCCCTGTCAAGCATCCTTCTTCTGCCCCTTCTGGCAGCCCTGACCCTCTCCTCCTGCGGTTCCGACAAGGCAGGGGAGGGGCGCCCGCAACTGCCCGATGACGCACTGAGCCTCTCGAGTCCGGACGGACAGCTGAGCCTTCGCTTCGGACTGGACGCCGAAGGAACGCCCGTTTATGCCCTGGACCGCGGCGAAACGGCCGTCGTGCTGCCTTCCCGCCTGGGGTACGACCTGATGGACGGGCGCGAACTCCGGAAAGGGTTCGCCCTGGAATCCGAGGCGCGCGATACCTTCGACGAGACCTGGGAGCCCGTCTGGGGCGAGGAATCCGAGATCCGCAACCACTACAACGAGCTCCTCGTGCGCCTCGGCCGCGAGGACGGCGTGAAGATGCATATCCGTTTTCGCCTCTATGACGACGGCCTCGGCTTCCGCTACGAATTCCCGATGGAGAATTCCCTGACCTATTTCAAGGTCAAGGAAGAAAGGACCGAATTCGCCATGGCCGGGGACCATACCGCCTGGTGGATCAGCGGGGATTATGATACGCAGGAGTACAATTACACGGAATCCCGCCTGAGCGAGATCCGCGGCATCTCCGAGGAAACCCGCGCCTACAACGCCTCCCAGACGGGCTTTTCGCCGACCGGCGTCCAGACGGCCCTCCAGATGAAGACCGATGACGGCCTCTATGTCAACATCCACGAGGCCGCCGTCCTGGATTATCCGACGACGAACCTCGACCTCGACGATGCTTCCTTCGTCTTCACGACGCACCTGACCCCGGACGCCGAGGGCGTGAAGGGCCGCCTGCAGGCCCCCTGTGTGAGCCCCTGGCGCACCGTCCAGGTCTGCACCCGCGCCGAGGACGTCCTGGCGAGCCGCCTGATCCTCAACCTCAACGAGCCCTGCGTGCTGGAGGATGTGTCGTGGATCCACCCGACCAAGTACATGGGCGTGTGGTGGGAGCTCATCTCCGGGCGCAACGAATGGTCCTATACCTATGACTATCCGTCCGTCCAGCTCGGCGTGACGGACTACAGGAGCGCGAAGCCCCACGGCAAGCACGGCGCCAACAACGAGAACGTCCGCCGCTACATCGACTATGCCGCCGCGCACGGCTTCGACGGCCTCCTGATCGAAGGCTGGAACGAGGGCTGGGAGGACTGGTTCGGCAACCAGAAGGACTATGTCTTCGACTTTGTGACCCCGTACCCGGACTTCGACCTGCCGGCGCTGAACCGGTATGCCCACGAAAAGGGCATCCGCCTGATCATGCACCACGAAACCTCCTCGTCGACGGTCAATTACGAGCGTCACATGGAGGCGGCCTACCAGCTGATGAACGACTACGGTTACGACGCCGTCAAGAGCGGCTATGTCGGCGACATCATCCCTTACGGGGAGCATCACTACAGCCAGCCGATCATCAACCACTACCACCTCGCCGTCGTCGAGGCCGCGAAGCACCGCATCATGGTCAACGCCCATGAAGCCGTGCGCCCGACGGGCCTTTGCCGCACCTGGCCCAACATGGTCGGCAACGAGTCCGCGATGGGAACGGAATTCCGCGCCGGCATCAACCCCGGCCATACGACCATTCTGCCCTTCACGCGCCTGCAGGGCGGTCCGATGGACTATACGCCCGGCATTTTCGAGCAGGACATGTCCGTCACCGCGCCCGGTCAGGAAGGCCGGATGCGCCATACGATCGGCAACCAGCTCGGTCTGTACGTGACCTTCTACAGCCCGCTGCAGATGGCCGCCGACCTGCCCGAGAACTACGACCGTTTCCTGGACGCCTTCCAGTTCATCAAGGACGTCGCCGTCGACTGGGACCGCAGCCTCTATCTCCAGGCCGAGCCCGGCGCCTATATCGTGACGGCCCGCCACCCGAAGCTTTCGACGCTCAATTCCGGCCGCCTCAGCGGCGTCTCCGGCGCGTATTCGTTCGTCTATAAGGACGGCAGGCCCCACGATGTCTGGTATGTCGGCGGCATCACGGACGAGAACGAGCGCGAGGTCACTTTCGCCCTGGACTTTCTCCAGGAAGGAAAGACCTATGAAGCCACGCTCTACGCCGACGGCCCCGACGCCGACTTCGAGACGGCGCCGCAGTCCTATGTCATTACCCGAAGCAAAGTCACTTCCGCCGACACGATGACAGTCCGTATGGCTCGCAGCGGCGGTTTTGGCCTGTCATTAAGAGAAGAATAACAGCATGAAAAAATTATCGTACCTACTGCTGCTGGCACTCCCGCTTGTCGGGCTTTCCTGCAACAAGGACAACAAGGAAAACGAGCCGGCCGAAGAAGAAGCCTTCACGATGACGGTGACGCTGCCGGAAGACACGGCGGAGTCCGATGCCGTCTATATCGTCGGTGCCTTCAACGGCGGCGAGGAATTCGCCCTCGGCAATCCGAAGTGGGAGCTCAAGGGCTCTGCCACCCAGCGCTCGATCGAGATCATCCCCGGCAATTTCATCGGCGGCAAGACGCTCGCCGACGGATACCAGTTCCAGAGCCCGACCCGCGGTGTGGAGGTAACCTCCGACGGTACGGTCGTGGTCCGCAACAAGAAAGAGACCGCCATCACAATCGAGGCCTGGGAGAAAGAGGCCGGTCCGAAGTTCGACCCGAGCGGCACCTGGAGACTGGTCGGCACCATCAACGACTGGGATGAGAAAGTCGGTATCGATATGATCCGGGAAGGCACGACCTGGGTTGCAAAGGGGGTTCATCTCCAGGCCAGTGACGAGTTCAAGTTCGTCATGGACCATTCCTGGGACACCAATTTCGGCGCCGGCGAGCCCAATACCAAGTTCGTCGCCGAGCTCGATGAGGAATTCGACCTCCAGCCCGACGGCGGCAACATCAAGGCCGCGGCCGGCTACTATGACATCTACCTCTATCCTTTCCTGGCGAAGGCGAAACTGGTGGATGGTGGTCCGGAGTACCCTCCCCAGGGGAATCCGGTGTCCGCCATCTCCCTGGCTCCGAACTATCTGGAGCTGATGGAGGGTTCTTCCGAGTCCCTGACCCTGACCATTGAGCCGGCTGATGCCGAGGTGAAGAGCATCGTCTGGGAGAGCAGCGATCCGGCGGTCGCCTCGGTGAGCCAGGAAGGCCTCGTCACGGGCGTGGCCGAGGGCACGGCGACGGTCACGGTTACCGTTGACGGATTCTCCGCCTCCTGCGAAGTGACCGTCAACCGGGAGTCTCCGCCGCTGCCGGAGGAAGGCCCGACGGTCTATGTCTTCAACGCCACCGGCTGGATCTATGTCTATCTCTACGCCTGGGCGGACGGTATCGGCGATGTCGCCGCTTCCTGGCCGGGGCACATGCCCGACGATGTCGCGCAGGTAGGGGAGTACTCCTATTATAAGTATAACCTTTCCTCCGACTACAGCGCAGGCCTCGTGAACCTTATCTTCAACGGCGGCGAGAATGCCGGACAGACCGAGGATTATCCCATCACGATGGAGGGGGGCGAATCCTACTTCTTCTATGTCGACAGCGACAAGGCAGCCCTGATCCCCGATCCGATGGACTTCGATCCGAATGACTATGTGACCCCGGGGCCCCAGCCCTCAAAGGATCCTGCCACCCTGTATGTCTATAACGGCAACGGCTGGGATTGGATGTATCTGTATACCTGGAACATCAACGGATCCCCGGAGCCGTGGCCCGGCGTCCCCGCGGAGGCTACGGTCGAAGTCTCCGGCCACACCTTCCTGCGGTTCCGCCTGGCGGCCGAGTGGTGCTCGGAGACGGATGACATCTATCTGATCTTCGATGACAACAAGGGCAACCAGACCATGAATCTGACCTTCCCGATCCGGGCCGGTCAGTCCTATTACATCTATCAGCACGGCAACACGGCCGAGATGATCGATCCGGAGAATTTCACCCCCGCAGATCCGCCGGCACAGGACGGTTCCTGGGGAATTGCCGGAACGATGAACGGATGGTCCGCGGCAAGCCCCATCGAAATGGCGGTGGAAGGCGCCTACTATGTCGCCAAGGGCGTGACCCTGACGGCGGACACGGAGTTTAAATTTGTCCAGAACAAATCCTGGACGGTCAACCGCGGCGGAACCTTCGTCTCGCTCGGCGAGGAGTTCAGTCTCTACCAGGACGGCGCCAACATCAAGCCCGGCCTGAGCGGCACCTACGATATCTATATCAAGTCCGACGGCAGTTCCGCCTATATCCCCGCCCCTTAGTATGGACAGACTGACCATTACCCTGGCTCCAGGTGGGGAGCAGAAAACCGTGGAGATGGGGACGCCCCTTTCCTCGGTCGCACCGAAAATTGTCAAGGACCCAAAGACCGGGAAGGAATACCCGGTCCTGGCGGCCCTCGTGGACAATAAAGTCAAGACGCTCAGTTTCAAGCTCTTCTATCCCCACACGATAGAGTTTATCGGCTACAACCACCCGGAAGGCCGGCGGACCTACCTCCGTTCGCTCTGCTTCCTCGCCCAGCGGGCGGTGCGTTCCCTCTTACCTGGGAAGGTGTTCAAGATCAACCATTCCCTGCCGAGCGGCATGTACTGTAAGCTCCGCGGGGAGCACATCCCCGATGCCGACGTCATCCGCCTTCGCGACGAGATGCGCCGGCTGGTCGAGGCCGACCTGCCGTTCACGCACAAGTCGGTGCGGGCGGACGAGGCGATCGCCCTGTTCGAAGGCCAGGGGCAGCCCCTGAAGGCCGACCTGATCCGCAGCATCGGCCGTTTCTTCACGGAAGTGGACTATCTCGACGGGGTCGCCGACAACTTCTATGGCGCGCTCGTCCCGTCGACGGGCTATCTGAAGGTCTTCGACCTGATGCCTTTCCACCACGGTTTCTGCCTGCAGTATCCGTCCAATGAAGACATCACGAAGACCATTCCCCGCCAGAAGCAGATCCGCTTTGCCACCACGCTGAAGGATTACGGCTACTGGTGCAAGGACAGCGGCATCGTCAGCGTCTCGGCGCTGAACAAGCGTCTGCTGGACGGGAAGGCCGTCGAGCTGATCAACCTCTGCGAGGCGCGCCAGGAGAGAAAGTACGCCGAGGTGGCGGACCGCATCTACGCCGAGCGGGAGCGCATCCGCATCGTCTTCCTCGCCGGACCTTCTTCCAGCGGAAAGACTTCCTCGTCGCTGCGCGTCGCCCAGCAGCTCAAGGTGCTCGGTCTCAATCCGAAGGTCATCGAGCTCGACAATTACTTCGTCGAGCGCGAGCGCACGCCCAAGGACGACGACGGCCAGTACGACTTCGAAGCCCTCGGGGCCATGGACCTCGAGCTCCTCGGCCAGCACCTCAACACCCTGCTCGCGGGCGGTGAGATTGAGATTCCGCGCTACGACTTCAAGCAGGGACGGCCTTTCTTCGAGGGGAACCGCATGACCCTCGGCGAGAAGGACATCCTCGTGATGGAAGGCATCCATGCCCTCGATCCGAATATGGTCCCGACCGTGGACCAGAGCCGCATCTACCGCATCTATGCCTCCGCCCTGACTTCCCTGAAACTCGACGAGAACTGCTGTATCTCGACGACCGACAACCGCCTCCTGCGCCGGATGGTCCGGGACAACCGCACCCGCGGCATCGTCCCCGAAGACACCATCCTCCGCTGGCCCAGCGTCCGCCGCGGCGAAAGCCGCTGGATATTCCCCTTCCAGGAGAATGCCGACACCCAGTTCAACTCCGCGCTGCTGTACGAACTGCCGATGCTTCGTTACTACGCCGAGCCGCTGCTGCTGCGCATCCTCCCGTCCTCTCCGGCCTATCCGGAAGCCCGGCGCCTGCTGCGTTTCCTCAGCTATGTCGTCGCGCTGACGCCGGCCGAAATCCAGGCCATACCGCCGACATCCATCCTCCGGGAGTTCATCGGCGGGCAGACCTTATAAAAAAGTTTTGGTGATTCCGGGAAAAGTCGTATCTTTGCACCCGCTTTTGGAAAAGGAGGTGTAAAAGAAATGATCATCGTTCCCATCAAAGAGGGAGAAAACATAGAGAGAGCTCTTAAGAAGTTCAAGAGAAAATTCGAGAAGACCGGCACGATCCGCGAACTCCGTTCCCGCAAGAACTTTGAGAAGCCGTCCGTCAAGAAGAGAATGGCTCTCCAGAAGGCTATCTATGTCCAGCACCTCCAGCTCCAGGATGAGCAGTAAGGTAAAGAAAATACTCAAACGCATCGGCATCGGCTTGGCAGTCACAGTGATTGTCCTCGTCGTTGCCGTTGAAGTTTTATTACAGACGGGTGCCCTGACGGGCCTCGTCCGTAACATCGCGTCCGACTATGTGGACGGCAGGCTGCAGGTAGAGCGGATCAGCGGATCCATCATTACCCACTTCCCCAAGGTCCGCCTGGTGCTGGAGGAGGTGTCCGTGACCTACCCCCACGACAAATTCGCGTACGCGCGCGGCATTACGCCCGACCTGCGCTACACGGAGGAGGGACGCGGTGCCGGGGCGGATACGCTCCTGTCCTTTAGCAACCTCGATCTGACGATGAGCTGGATCGACGCCATCGGCGGAGAAATCACGCTCAAAAAACTCGCCCTGGACAGCCCCCGTTTTTTCTTTCATGACTACGGCAACGGCGTGACGAATCTCGACGTCTTCGGTTCCGGAGGCGGCGAGGAGGAGCCCGAGGAGCCGGAAGAAGAATCCGAAGAGGAAGAAGCGCCCGAAGAGGCTCCGTCGAAGGACAATTCCCTCTTCCCGCTCAATATCGGCGATGTCTCCATCACCGGCCGCCCCCATGTCGTGTATACGTCCGCCGCAGACGGCACCTACATGCGGGTAGACCTCGAGCAGCTCCTCCTGCGGGGTGAACTTTCGACGGTGAAGGCCGGCAAGAACGACCTTTCCCTCCAGGCCGACAGCCTCGCTTTTGGCCTCGTCATGCCGGAGGATACCCTTTCGGTTGCCTTCCCTGCGCTGGAGCTTCAGCAGCTCGGCGAGCGCTGGATGCGCATGAACATTCTCGCGGACGCCGACCTTTCCATGGCCGGCACGGGGCGCATGCGGATTCCTTTCGGAGCCCGTGCGGACGTGGCGGTGCCGGACCGGGAAACGGACGGCGCACTGCCGCTTCGCATCGACACCCTGGCGGTGACGGTCGCATCCGTGACCGCGCAGGGAAAGGGTGATGTCGAGATCGGTTCTTCCCGCATCGGGACCGATGTCCGGCTCGGCATCGACCGCACTTCCCTCAAGCAGCTCTGCAACTTCCTGGCCCAGCTCTATCCTGAGGTGGGGGACATCGACACGGGCGCTTCACTGACGCTTGATGCGACGCTCAAGGGCGATTTCGCGGACGGAAAACTGCCCGCCATCGATGCATCGGCCCGCATTCCCCGCAGTTGGGTCTGGTATCCCGGCATGGACAGTCGCGGCCACCTCCGCCTCGATGCCGCGGCAAAGACAGACAGCAAAGGCCTGCTGAACGCCCGGGTCGATACGCTTTCCCTCCACGCCGACGGCCTGCACGCCGGCTGGTCCGCAGGGATGCTGGATGTGCTCGGCGACGACCCGCTGATGCGTCTGCGTGGCTTCCTGGATACTTCTGCGGACACGCTGCTGCAGTATCTGCCGCTGGGTATGGACATCGCCGGACAGGGCTCGCTGGCCCTCCGGCTCGACGGCGAATCCCGTCTTTCCAGCCTCGACGCCATCCGCTATCCGGAGGCAAAGGTCAAGGGCAACCTCGCCGTTCGCGGGCTTCGCATCGACGACCGCACCGACGACATGAGAATCTTCCTCCCGCAGGCGGACATCGATCTCCGCACGATGGAGAACCGCTTCGACCCGTCCATCCCGCAGGGGACGCAGGTGCTGGGCGTCAAGGCCGACATCGACACGGTCCATTTCCGCTACGGCGGCGAGATGGAGGCCCGCGGCAAGTCGCTGATGATCGCGGCGCAGAACTCCGTACTCAGCTATGGTGAACAGGGCCCGATGGGCACCTTCACGCCCTTCATGGTCTTCATCAAGGCAGGCCGGTTCGGCTACAAGGACGGCGAAGACCTCCTTGTGGGCATGCGGGAGAGCCGCAATTCGCTGCGGGTCAGCTCCGACGAGGTGGACCGGCAGATTCCGCGCATCACCCTCAGCAGCGTCAGCGACGGCATCTTCCTCCGCGAAGGCGTGAGCCGTTATATGCTCCGCAGCACCGATCTCGAGGCATCCGCCAAGCTCAATACCTTCGAAAAGACCCGCCGTCGCCGCGCCTTCATGGATTCGCTCCAGCGCAAATACCCCGGCACGCCGAAGGATTCGCTGCTGGTGCGGGCCCGTACCGACCGCTTCGGGAAGGGCCTTCCCGAGTGGCTTTCGACCGAGGAATTCAAGTCCTCGGACATTTCGGTGGAGCTGGATGAGGATATCAAGGCGTACCTTCGCGACTGGGATGTCGACGGCCATGCCCGGGTCGGCGGCGGCCGCATCGTGACCCCTTACTTCCGGACCCGCACAATCGTCGATACGCTGGCGGCGGACTTCTCCCTCGACGAGGTGAAGATCCACGACGGTCAGGTCCATGCCGGCGAATCGCACCTCGGCATCAACGGTTCGGTGAAGAACCTGCGCCACGCCGTCATGGGACGCGGACCGTATATGCTTGATTTCGAGCTCACTTCCGAGCAGCTCAATATCGATTCCCTGATGTTTGCGGCGGCCGCCGGTCAGGTCTATGACGTGGACGCCCTCCGCGACTCCATGCAGGTGGTGACCGTCGACGACGACGCCTATGAGCGCCTGGTGGTGGCGGATACGCTGATCCAGGACCTGCCGCGCATCGACCTCTTTGTCGTGCCGGCAAATATCCAGGCCGACGTCATCCTCTATGCCAACAACGTCAAGTACGGCGGCGTGGAGGTGGACAATCTCAGCGCCGATGCCCATGTGCGCGAGCGCATCATCCAGATTACGAACGTGGCCGGTACCTCCAACCTCGGCAACTTCTTCCTCGACGCCTTCTACGGCACGCAGTCGATGAAGGATATCGGGGCCGGCGCCGATTTCTCCATGTACGCGATGGATGCCGCCGTCCTGAGCGAGTCCTTCCCGGAAATCTTCGAGAGTACGGAAGGCTATGTGGACCGCCTGTCCGGCGATATCGAGGCCCAGTTCGCGGGCGTGACCCGCTTCGACCCCGAGCTGAATCCGGAACTGTCGACCACCAACGGCGTTCTCCGCGTCACGGGCGGCTACGGCAATGCTACCGACGGCTCCCGTCACCGCCTGGTCATCCACAACGGTCCCGAGCTTCGGAGCATCGCCCGCTGGCTGCCTTTTATCAACCGCAAGCGGATTCCGATCTCGAACCTCGAGGCCAGCGCCCTTATCGAGGAGGGTCAGATGGAGATTCTCCCGATGCTGATCCGCAACGACTGGTACACGGTCTCGATTGCCGGCGTCCAGAATGTGGATCCGGACGAGTCGTTCAAGTACACGGTCTCCATCATCCATTCGCCGCTGCTGGTGCCGTTCGGCGTCAACCTCGTCGGCGAGAACTTCGACGACTTCGATTTCGATCTCGTCAAGTCGAAATACAACCGCACCCGTCAGATCCCGCGTCTGGACAGCCGCCAGAAAGTGCAGGATGCTGTCGACCGGCTCAGCATTTCCGTGGCGGACGTCTACCGGCTGGGGATCGGCGGGGTCATCGCCGCCGCACAGCCTTCCCGTTCCTTCAAGGAGCTGAAACAGGAGGAGAATTACGAATTCTCCCTGCTGGAAGGCGAACTCGAGGAAGGAGCCGAGGCCGGCCTGCGGTCTATGCAGGAGGGCGCCGAGGAAATTTCGGCGGACGATTATGCGACCCGTGAGCTGACGCGGCTTCGCAAGGAAACGATGGACACCAAGAAACGGAAAAAGGATGAATAGCCAGGAATATATCGAGGTCTGCTTCACGCTGACGCCCTATTCGGAGGAAAACGCCGAGATCCTGATGGCGGAGCTGGGGGAGCTGCCGTATGAGTCGTTCGTGACCGATGAGCCCGCCCCGGGCGAACCGACGGTCCTGAAGGGCTATATCCAGAAAGAGCTCTACAACGCCCGCGACCTTCGCGTGGTGCTGAGCGGCCTGTCTTTCGACGTGGCTTTCCAGGCGACCCTCGTCATCGGCGAGAACTGGAACAAGGGCTGGGAGGAGCGCTTCGAGCCCATCGTCGTGGACGGGAAGGTGACCGTCAAGGCGCCGTTCAACCAGAATGTCCGCCGGACGCGCTTCAATATCTGGATCGACCCGCAGATGGCTTTCGGCACGGGTTACCACCATACCACCTACATGATGATGTCGCAGATGCTCGGCATCGAGGACCGCATCCGGGGGCATAAGGTGGTCGACATGGGCTGCGGCACGGCCGTGCTGGCGATTCTTGCCGCGAAGATGGGGGCCCGCAAGGTGACGGCCATCGACATCGACCTCGTGGCCGCAAAATCGGCCTGGGGGAATGCCCGCTGGAACCGCGTCGGTACGCGCATCGAGACCTGCTGCGGCGACGCCTCGCTGCTGCAGATGGGCTCCTGCGACGTCCTGCTGGCGAACATCAACCGCAACATCCTCCTCCAGGACCTCCCGACCTATTACCGCTCGCTGCGTAAGGGCGGCACGCTTCTTCTGAGCGGCTTCTATGACGGCGACGTCCCGATGCTGCTGGAGGCCGCAACGGCCCTCGGCTTCCGCGCGGCCGGCCAGACCACCCGTGACACCTGGGCCTGCCTCCGTCTGGAGAAATAAGACAATCCGAAAACAACCCCATAAGTTATGGCACTGAACAGGTATAGTCAGCGGATCGAGGCGCTGCGCTCGCTTATGCGGGAGCGCGGATGGGATGCCGTCATCCTCGGCGGCGGAGATCCCCATGCCAGCGAGTATCCCGCCCCGCGCTGGAAACAGGTCGAATGGCTTACCGGGTTCACCGGAGAGGCTGGGGACGTGGTCGTTACGATGGACCATGCCGGCCTCTGGACCGATACGCGCTACTTCATCCAGGCCGACAGGCAGCTTGCCGGAACAGGGGTAGAGCTCCACAAAACCCGCGTGCCGGAACAGGTGCTGATTCCGGAGTGGCTGGCGGGGCGGACCCCGCGGACAGGCCGTGGGGTGACGCAGTCGTCATGCCCGGCGAATGCAGGGCATCTTTATACCGTTGCCTTCGACGGGCTGTGCCAGAGCGTCGGTTTTGTCGATCAGCTGCGACAGGCTTTCGACGGGGAAGTGCGTCTTGTCAGCGAGCCTGACCTGCTGTCGGTGCTCTGGACGGACCGCCCGCCCGTGCCGGAAACGCCTATCTATACCCTTCCGGATCACGTGACGGGGGAGAGCAGGGCCCGGAAACTGGCCTGGCTCCGGGGCTGGCTCAAGGAGCATGGCCTGGATGCCATCCTCCTGACGGCGCTGGACGAGATCGCCTGGCTGCTGAATATCCGCGCCGGTGATGTGGAATACAATCCGGTGGCGATTTCCTACCTCCTGGTGACGGAGGACAGGGCCTGCTGGTATGTCCGCAAAGAACCCTCGCAGGACGGGATTCCGGATCTGGAGGACGTGACGGTCAAGGATTATGCGGCGATTGCGCAGGACCTTCTGCATTTTTCCGGACGCCTGTGTCTGGATTCCGCGTCGCTGAATTATCATCTTCGGAGCCTGACCGCCGGCGATCCGGTCTTCTGCCCCAGTCCTGTTCCGCTGCGCAAGGCGGTGAAAAATCCCGTCGAAATCGAAGGTATGGTCCGCCGGCATATCGAGGACGGCGTCGCCATGGAAAAGTATCTCTTCTGGCTTGAAAGTCAGTTCGGACAGACGGACGAGCGCACGGCGGCGGATCGGCTGCAGGCTTTCCGGGCGGAAATCGACGGCTACCGCGGCGACAGCTTCGAGACGATCTCGGCCTGGGGCCCCGGCGCTGCCCTGCCGCATTATGTGACGCCGAAGACAGATGCGCCGCAGATTGAGGCGCACGGTCTCTACCTCGTGGACTCCGGCGGCCAGTACCTTGGCGGCACGACGGACATTACCCGCACCGTTCCCTGCGGCCCCTGCACGGAGCTGGAACGGGAGGACTATACGCTCGTGCTGAAGGGCCATATCGCGCTGTCCATGGCCGTTTTCCCGGCCGGGACGCCTGGCTGCCGCATCGATGCGCTGGCCCGCGAGCCGCTCTGGCGCTGCCGGCGTAATTTCGGGCATGGGACCGGTCACGGGGTCGGCTCCTTCCTGGGTGTCCATGAGGGACCGCAGGATGTCCGCCAGAATCTCAACCCCCAGCCGCTCGTTCCCGGGATGGTCGTTTCCGTCGAGCCGGGCATCTACCGCGAGGGGCAGCACGGCGTGCGCCACGAGAATCTCGTGCTCGTGCAGGATCTCGGGACGAACGAATTCGGCAGCTGGCTGGGCTTCGAGCCGCTGACCCTGTGCCACTACGATACCTCGATCCTGGTCCGTGACTTGCTGAATCGGGAAGAAACCGACTGGCTGAATGCCTATAACGAACGTGTATATCAGACCCTCTCACCGCGCCTGCCGGCGGAAATCGCCGTATGGCTCCGGGAGAAGACAAAAGCACTATAATTAACAGCTAACCACTTGTAAAATGGATACTTCCAAAACCCCTACGCCGCATATCGGCGCCAAATACGGCGACATCGCCGAAACCGTCATCATGGCCGGAGACCCCCTGCGGGTCCAGTTCATGGCCGAACGTTATCTCGAGAACCCCGTCTGCTTCAACCAGGTCCGCGGCATGCTCGGCTATACGGGCACGTACAAGGGCAAACGCATCAGCATGATGGGCCATGGCATGGGTATGCCCTCCATCGGCCTCTATACCTATGAACTCTATCATTTCTACGGCGTCAAGACCATCATCCGCGTCGGCAGCGCCGGGGCATACACCCGCGACCTCCATGTCGGCGATCTCGTGCTGGCACAGGGCGCCTGCACGGACTCCAACTATGCAGACCAATACGAGCTGGACGGCATGTTCGCCCCCATCGGAGACTTCGAACTGCTGTGCAAGGCCGCCGAAACCTGCAAGGCCATGCATCTCAACTACAAGGTAGGCAACGTGGTTTCATCGGACCTCTTCTACCGCGAGAATCCCAACACCAAGGGCTGGATCAAGATGGGTGTCCTGGCCGTGGAAATGGAAATCGCCGCCCTGTATATGAACGCCGCCCGCAGCGGCAACAAGGCGCTGGGCATCCTCACCGTAAGCGATCACATCATTACCGGCGAATCCACCACTTCCGAGCAGCGCCAGAAGACCTTCACCGACATGATGGACGTCGCCCTGTCACTGGTATAGGTCAATCGGGCACGAAAACGGGCCTTTTCGTGCCCGAATGGAAGAAAAAACAACAAACGGGCACGAAAACGCGTGTTTTTGTGCCCGTTTCTGTTTCTGTGCGGGTGAAGGGACTCGAACCCATACGCCTTGCGGCACCAGATCCTAAGTCTGGGTTGTCTACCAATTCCAACACACCCGCGGAAAAAACCTTTCGGAAGGCAGTAACAGGTGCCCGTCACCGGAGCGGACCTTGGGAAGCTGTCCGCTCCTGCGTCCGAAAGGGACGGCAAAGATAGCAACTTTCGTCGGTTCTGCAAAATTCTCCCTTGACAATGCCGAATTATTTGCCCATCTTTGCATAACTAAAATGTTATGACCATATGGATTCTCCATTTGTCTATAGCAAGTATGTGACCGGCAAGGACTTCATCGGCCGGAAGCAGGACTGCGCCATTCTCGGGAGCTTCCTGCGTCAGGGCGAGCACGTAGCCCTCTACAGTACCCCGAAGTGCGGCAAGACCTCCCTCATCCAGCAGACGCTGTTCAATCTCCGCATGACCGGCGTGTCCTTCACCGTCGGGCAGCTGAGCCTGCTGAACGTGCGGACCCGGGAGGATTTCCTGACCCGGATCGGCTCGGTCGCCATCCGCTGCGTCGCCTCCTCGCCGGAGGAGTACGAGTCCCTCGTCACGACCTTCCTCAGCGGCACGCACCTCGTGTTCGACCGGGAAGTTTTCGCCCGCGAGGACAGGATTCTCTCTCCGGGATGGGCCCTCGACGACAGCGATGTACAGGCCGTTCTGCGCCTTCCGCAGCGCCTCGCCGAGCATTTCGGGCAGAATCTCATCCTCATCCTGGACGAGTTCTCCAACATCGACATGATCGAGGACGGGGAGCGGCTCATCGGCCTTTTCGAGGAGATGCTCCGAGAGCGAAAGAAAGGCTGCACCTGGCTCTTCTGCGGCTCGGCCTACAATGCCATGCGGGAGATTTTCGATGTGCGGAAGGACTTCTACCGTGTGGTGGAGCGCTTCCACATGCAGCCGATCGACCAGAAGGAAATCGTCGACCATGTCGTCAAGGGCTTTCTCTCCAGCGGAAAGGTCATCGACCGGAACCTTCTCGCCGGCGCCTGTAATCTTTTCCGGGGGCATATGTGGTATATCAATCACCTTGTCTCCATCTGCGACGCCATGTCCAAGGGCTACATCATGGAGCCGGTCCTGATCGACGCGCTGGACTGCCTGATCGCCATCCACGAGCCGCGCTTCATCGCCATGATGGACTCCCTGACGACCCACCAGGTGTCGCTTCTGAAGGCCGTCGTCGACGGTTACACCAAATTCTCCACGGCGGAGGTCGTGTCGAAATACGGCCTCAACTCCTCCGCCAACGTCAAGCGCGTCAAGGATGCGCTCGTCAAGAAAGAGGTCCTCTGCTTCGACGAAAACGAGCAGCCCGAGATCCTCGATCCGCTCTTCGAATACTGGGTCCGTAAATATTATTTCGAGAAAAACGATGCCTAACAAGAAGCAGAAAATCGCCGTTTTGACCGGCGCCGGCGTCAGCGCCGAAAGCGGCTTCGCAACCTTCCGCGACAGCGGGGGTCTGTGGGAGCAGTACGATGTCAACGATGTCGCCTCCATCGAGGGCTGGTACAGAAACCGCCAGCTCGTGCTCGACTTCTACAACCAGCGCCGCGCTCAGCTGCGGGACGCCAAACCCAATGCCGCCCATCTCGCCATTGCGGCCCTGGAAAAGGACTATGACGTCACGGTCATCACGCAGAACGTCGACAATCTCCACGAACGGGCCGGCTCGACGCGGATCGTCCATCTCCATGGCGAACTGACCAAGGTCCGTCCCGAAAGCGGCATCTACGACAGCACCGGCTCCGAGGCCGAAGTGATCGACGTGGGTTACGATGCCGTCAGCCTCGGCGACAAGGCTCCGAACGGATCCCAGCTGCGTCCGCACATCGTTTTCTTCGGGGAGGCCGTCCCCAAGATCGAAAAAGCCATCGACGTGGTCGAAGCCTGTGACCTGCTGCTGATTGTCGGCACCTCCCTGCAGGTCTATCCCGCCGCGGGGCTCTACCGCTATGCCCGTCACGGCGTCCCCATCTATATCATCGACCCCAAGGAGGTCCCTGCCTTCGACCCGCGGATTACCCACATTCGCGACGTCGCCACCAAGGGCATGGAGACCTTCGCCCTGATGCTGAAAAAGGCCCTGCCGCCGACGGCATAGGCCTTTCCCGATTCTGAATAAGCGTTTTTCGCGGATTATTTCGTTCCGAAAATGCGGTCTCCGGCGTCGCCGAGACCCGGAACGATGTAGGCGTTTTCGTTGAGGTGGTCGTCGATCGCCGCGACGTAGATGTCCACGTCGGGATGCATGGTCTGCACCTTGGCGATGCCCTCGGGAACGGCGACCAGGCACATCAGGCGGATATTGTTGCAGCCGCGCTTTTTGAGCATGGCGATGGCGTCACAGGCGCTGCCGCCGGTGGCGAGCATGGGGTCGGTGACGATGACAAGGCGGCGGTCTACGTCTTCGGGGAGCTTGCAGTAGTACTCGACCGGCTGGTGCGTCTGCTCGTCGCGGTAGAGGCCGATATGGCCGACTTTCGCCACGGGAACGAGCGTCTGGAGGCCCTCCACCATGCCGAGGCCGGCGCGGAGGATCGGGACGATCGCGAGCTTGCGGCCGGCAACTTCCTTTGCGGTCATCGGGCAGATCGGGGTCTCGATATCGATGTCTTCCAGCGGAAGGTCGCGGGTGACCTCATAACCCATCAGAAGGGCGATTTCTTTCAGCAGTTCGCGGAAATCCTTGGATCCGGTTTCCTTCTTGCGCATGATGGTCAGCTTGTGCTGGATCATCGGGTGGTCGATAACGTGTACTTGGCTCATAGTTAGAAGAAATGTTTTGTAAAAGTAGTCATTTCTTTTCCGGAAAACAAGAAAATGTTTAAATTTGCCTGATAGCAAACCATTCATGAACGAGATATGAAAAAGATTCTTTTGACCTTTGTCCTTGTCCTCGCGGGTTTTGCCGCTTTCGGACAGGCAGACCATTTCTTCGCCCACAAGAGCGGCAAATTCACCCTCAAGATGGATGCGATGGGACAGACCATGGAGACCCAGACCGTCTTTGACGACTATGGCGCAAAGCAGTGGAGCTCGACCAGCGTGATGGGCCAGAAAGTGACGACCCTTTTCACCGACGGGAAAAGCTACATGCTGACCCCTCAGTTCCAGGAAGTCCCCGCTCAGGATATGGTCAATTACATGGCCCTCACTCCGGAAATCATCGAGCAGTACGACATCAAGATGGTCGGCATCGAGAATATCGACGGCTATGACTGCATGGTCTACACGCTGAAGATCAACCAGCAGGGCATGGAAGGAAAGGGAAAGACCTGGATCTGGGACGGCTTCTCCATCCGCGCTGAAGTCAACATCATGGGCATGACCATCGTCACCCGTCTGACCAAGCTGGAGACCGATATCCCCGTGGACCAGAGCCTCTTCATCCTTCCGAACAAGTAGCCATGAGAAAACACCTTCTTCTCAGCGCCCTTGCCCTGATCCTGCCGCTGGCGCTGCCGGCGCAGCAGATCGTCAAGGGGCGCATCGAAAACGCTCCCCAGCACAAGACCTACATGCCGACTTTCAAGTCGGACGGCGATACGAAGTACCCGAAGAACATTATCCTGATGATCGGCGACGGGACGGGCCTGGCCCACATCGCCAGCGGCTATTACGCCAACGGCGGTCAGCTCACCGTCACGAACCTCAAGGCCTGCGGCTGGGTCACGACGCAGTCCGCCGATGCCTTCACGACCGATTCCGCCGCTTCGGGAACGGCCTATGCCTGCGGTCAGAAGACCTACAACAACGCCGTCGGCGTGGATATGGACCGGAAACCTATCCCGAATATTCCGGAGATTGTCGCCGAGCGTAAGATTATCTCCGGTGTCGTCTCGACCGACGATATGCACGGGGCGACGCCGGCCTCTTTCTTCGCCCACCAGCCGCAACGCCGGATGTACACCGAAATCTGGGGGGATCTTCCCGGCAGCCCGCTCACGTTCTGGAGCGCCGGCAGCCAGGAAGCCTTTGCCGCAAAAGCGACGGCCGAAACGCAGAAGGCTGTCCGTGAGGTATTTACCGTCGTCACTTCCCTCGATGATCCCGATGTCTGGCAGGCCGGGCGTCTCGGCTACCTCCCGACCGCCGTCGAGTCCGGTTACATTGTCGACGGCCGTACGGATTTCCTCCCGAAGACGACCGCCTTTGCGGTGAAGTTCCTCAAGGAGCGCTGCAACCGCCGCCGCGGGTTCTTCCTGATGGTCGAGGGGGCCCGCATCGACAAGGCCTCCCATGGCAACGAATATGAGAGCATGGTCCGCGAGATGCTGGACTTTGACGAGGCCATCGAGCAGGCGCTCCGTTTCGCCGATGCCGAAGGCAATACGCTCGTTATCATCTGCGCCGACCATGAAACTGGCGGTACGACGCTCTGGAACGGCGATCCCGCCAAGGGAAACATGGAGGGCGTCTTTGTCAGCACCCACCATACGCCGATTCCGATTCCGCTGTTCGCCTACGGCCCCCGCTCCCAGGATTTCATGGGTGTCCAGGGCAATGAAGAGGTCGGACAGAAGATTATCAAACTTCTTATGCAGAGATAGTTATGGCCGCTAAACTCTCCGAGAAAATCGGCTATGCGCTGGGAGACGCCGCTGCCGGCGGCATCACCTGGAAAGTGATGTCCATCGCCTTCCCGCTGTTCTTTACCAATGTCTTCGGCCTGACGGTCGCCGATACCGCCGCTCTCATGCTGGTGGCGCGCCTGTTCGATGTGGTGACGGACCCGCTGATGGGCGCCATCGCCGACCGTACCCAGTCCCGCTGGGGCACCTATCGTCCCTGGCTCATCTTCGGCGCCGTTCCGCTGGGCGTCATCTTCGCCCTGCTGCTCTATACGCCGGACCTGGGCCCGACCGGGATGCGCATCTATGCCTATACCCTTTATCTGTTGATGATGGTGGCCTATACCGCCGTCAACGTGCCCTACGGCTCGCTTCTCGGCGTGATGACGACCGACGACAACGAGAAGAACGAGTTCTCCTCCTACCGGATGGTCGGCGCCTATGCGATGGGCTTCGTGACGCTGCTCTCCTTCCCGTACCTCCAGAAAATGGTCGGCGGGAGCGCCCAGCACCAGTACGCCGTCCTCGGCGTGGTCCTCGGCGCCCTGGCCGCGGCGGGTACGCTGGCCTGCGGCCTGATGACCCGCGAGCGCCACAAGCCGGTCCGCGCGGAGAAATTCTCCCTCAAGCCCTTTGCGGACCTTTTCCGCAACAAGCCGTGGATCTACCTGACGCTGATCGGCATCTGCACCAATTTCTTCAACGGATTCCGCTATGCCGTGGCGGGTTACCTGATCGAGTACTGCCTCCACGGCGACGTGACCGTCAGCGGCCTCATCATCAATTATACGGTCTTCATGACCTTCGGCGAGGTGACCTGCATGATCTTCGGCGGCCTGTCCCCGAAGTTCACCCAGATGGTGGGTTCCAAGCGGAAGGCCTTCGCCTGGGCCGCCGTTATCTGCGCCGTGACCTCGGTGCTCTTCTTCTTCATCCCGATGGATCCGGCCTGGATCTGGGCGATGGTGGGCGTCGTTATACTCACCTCCGTCGGTATCGGCATCTATTCGCCGCTGCTGTGGTCGATGTATGCTGACGTCGCCGACTATGCCACCGAGAAGAACGGCACCTCCTCGACGGGCCTGATTTTCTCCTCCGGTACGATGGCCCAGAAGTTCGGTTCGGCCGTCAGCGGCTCGCTGGTGGCGCTCTTTCTCGGCTTTGCCGGCTTCATCTCCGGGACCGATGCCATTACCGGGGAGACCGTCGTCACCATCACCGATCTTCCGGCCGTCCAGAGCATGATCTGGGCGATCTTCTCCCTCTTCCCGGCAGTGATGGCCCTTGTCATTCTCCTGCTGCTGAAGCTCTATCCGATCAAGAAATAACGGAAAAATCCTGCATTTTCTGCCAAAAACCCCATAAACGTGGGGTTTTTTCGTCGTGTATTATTGCCGAACTTTGTAACAGCAAAAGTATCGGCAGAATGGATATCGAAAGCACGCCTCAGAATGTGAAACTGACAAGGAGAGAACTGGATGTTCTCCGGCTGGTTGCCAAGGGGTACAGCACCAAGGAGATTGCGGCCGAGCTGGGCATCGGCCTTGATACCGTGCGCGGCTACCGGAAGCAGCTCCACAGCAAATTACAGGTAACCAAGGCGACGGAACTTATATACCGGGCAACCGAACTACAGTTGCTATAATCCCCGCTGTAGTGCTGCAGGATTTGCTTAAAAATGATCCACTTATATATATGACGAAATGAAAAAGTACTTTGTCTTCGCACTGACGTGCGTGGCAGGCCTGGCGATAGTCACGGCTTGCGGAAACGGAAACTCCGGTAACAGTAATGACAAATCCACCGGTAAAGACGATGCCGGTGCCCAGGTGGAAACAGCGGCCAAGGATGTTAAGGACATGGTCGGCATTGAGCAGGCCGAATATTGGCTGAACCAGACGTTCTCCCTGACGCTTGCCGATGTCAAGCCCGCCTTCGAGTATGAAGCACTTGAAAAAGGTATGGACGGCTGTATGGGCAATTCCGGTGGCGGTGTCATCAGTTTCGTAAAAAAGGATGGAACGCCTATCACCGAAGACGAATTCAAGGCTTATGTCACCAAGATTTATCCGCAAGTTCAGAAGTGCTCTCCCACTGGCAAGATTCACAAGGGCCAGGGCAAGAATAAAAACAACAGCGAGGAAGTGCAGCAGCAGGAGTTGACGCTTGGCGATATCGACTTTTCCCAGTCTGTTGACCTGGCTTTCCCCAAGCAGGAGGATTTCGTGGGATACTGGCATCACGTCCGTATCTATAACAAGACGGGAGAAAAGCCCTATATCTCTGTTCGCTTCAATTAACAGATCATAAAAGCAACTTAATCATGAAAAATATTCTTTCAATTATTATGACAGCCATTGTTATGATGGCAATGGTATCTTGCTTCGGAACAACCAAAACTGATCCGGATGATTCAAATAACGGAACAGAAAACAGCAACGGGAATGGCTCCGGAGATGAAAATGGGAACGGTGGCGGTAACGGCAATGGCGGGGACAACAGCCAGGCGACCAAGCTGTCAAACTCCAAGTATTACAAATTCAGAGATTATGCCGGTGAAACCACTGAGACAACCATTACCTTTGGCAAAGGCAATGAGGTCGAGTACCACGTTGTCTGGAACTGGCAGGAAGGAGGAAGCAGCTATGCAGCAAGCGGAGATATTACCTACCGTGGAACTTACACCTTCACAGATACCGGCAATGGCAACAACCTGAAAGGAGAGGGTAAACTCACGATGACAGATATCAATGATTCCAGCAAACAGTACACTACACAATACTACGCCGAAGGAGACAACTTGAAGATTATAGAGGCTGCGCCCAATGGCGATACCATTAATCTTGGGAAAGTGAATGAATAGCTTTTCTGTATGAAACGGCTTTTGCTGATTATTCCGGGACTTCTGCTGATGGCCTGCCAGGGTGCGGGCCAAAAGCAGAAGTCCCTTGCGGTTGAGGCGCAGGCTGAAGCCGCCCAGGCCTCTGCTCCGGCAGAGGAAGTGGTTCCGTCCTTCCTTCCGGAAGAGGCGGAGGAGAATATATATGGGTATGAAGGGGATGAGGAAGAAGAGATTGCCTATGAGGCACCCGTCACGGACTACTGGTACGAACACGATTTCTCGCTGGTCCTGGTCACGCACACCTATGTCGGCCTGTCGACGGCGATGCCCCAGACCGATGAGACGGTCCTGATTACCCGCGTCGGAGACAAGGCCTACATCCAGACCCGGCTGCAGGGCGCCATCCGGAAGTGTTCTGTCTATGAAGCGACGCCGGAGGGGTATCGGCATACGATTTACGAAAAGGGGAAAGTCAGCTGGACCCACGACTACGACAACGACTCCCTGACGGGAGCCCTCGCATACCAGCTCCGGAAAAAGTATCCCGTCATCGCAACGATTCCGGAGGATTACGACATGAGTCAGGCGCAGGAAGTAACCCGCTGCGGCCGTCCGTGCTGGATTATCACGCTGGAAGAGGACACCGAACTCGGCCGGGGCCACCTGGTTTCGACCCTCTGGCTGGACAAGGAGTACTGCTTTCTGTACAGCGTCAGCATCAAGGGTACGAACGACCTGGGGAATACAGTGGACATGGAGTCATTTGAGGTCACCTACTTCACCGACGCGCCGACGGGAAAGGACATTCCCGACCCGGCACAGACGGGAGGCGGTGTCGCCGACGACATGAAGAAACAATTGCAGGGGCAGATCGATGCTCTCACAAAATAATTGCTAAATTTGCCTGTATGAAACGCTGCTCCGTCATACCGTCCTTTCTGCTGATCCTTGCGCTCCTGCTGTCCCGGACGGCATTTGCCTATGAGGATCACCGGGGAAGGAACCTGGATTCGCTGGAGCTTACCATCTCTCACTGGACGGCGGAGACGCTGTTGAAGGCTTCTTCCGACCAGCGAAAAGCCTATTGCAACACTTGCCGGGAATTGGCGTGGGGCTATCTGGTGGTAGATGGCCCACGCAGCATGTATTATGCCAGGCGGGCCATCGAAACCGCCCGGATGAACAGCGATGACGATGCCATTTTTGATGCATCCATCCTGATGGGCCAGTGTTTCTGGGCCAAGGAGCAATACGACAGTGCAAGAGTTTATTATTTCCAGGCGGCGGATGCCCTTTCAAGGATTGAGGAGAATTGGACCGACCCTGACCCGCACAATCTGGAGGCGGGCAAAGCGCGTCTATGGGGCACCTTGGGCAACTTCTATGCGGCACAGGACTCCCTGGAACAGTTTGCACACTACTACGGCAAGGCTGCCGAAATCTTTGAGAAATGGGGCTGGTATGAAGACTGCGCCACCCTCTACAAGAATATCGGCGAGTTCTACACGGACAAAGGAGACCTCAAAACCGCCCGTCCGGCTTATGACAAGAGTCTGGAGTTCGCCCGGCAGTCGGGAGACTCGCTGATGATTGCCGGTGCCCTGTACGGTTTGGGCCGATGGTACAACGAATCCGGCCAGACCATCCGGGCGCTGGAGTATCTCCAGGAGGCTGATGCATATTTCCTCAGCCACCCCGAAGAAGCGCCCACTGGCCACGCCGACACGGTGGCCATTATGAATTCCGCCCATGAGCAGCTGTATAACAATGCCCGGATCATGGCCCGGAATGCCCGCATCATCGCCATCGGCGCCGTCGTCCTGCTCGTGCTGGCCATCGGCATCATCGTCGCGCTCCTGCGCCTGAAGCGGACCCGGAAGGTCCTCTCGGAGACGACGACCGTTCTGGATGAGACCATCGAAGAAATGCGGCCCGCGGATGGCGCACCGGTGTCGGAAATCCATCTGACCAAGCGGGAGAAGGATGTGGCCGCACTGCTGATAAAGGGGAGGACGACGCAAGAAATTGCCTTTTCCCTCGGCATTGGCGACGAGACGGTTATTTGGTACCGCAAACGCCTTTTCGCCAAGCTGGACGTCCACTCGGTCGCCGCCTTTACCTCCGAAATGATGAAGAGGGGACTGCCCTAAGGGCAAAGCCCTTGCCCATGTCGCGAAAAATGTGTACTTTTGTAAGTTATTAGCAAGATTACACTTTTTTCTTATGAGCATACAGACTGAGAATATCGCCAAACTCGTTGAGCGTCGGGCAAAAGCCCGTCTCGGCGGCGGCGAAGCGCGCATTGCTGCGCAGCATGAAAAGGGAAAACTTACGGCGCGCGAGCGTCTGGCCCTCCTTCTCGACGAAGGCAGTTTCGAAGAATACGACATGTTCGTCCATCACCGCTGCACGAACTTCGGCATGGACAAGAGCCATCCCGACGGAGACGGCGTGGTGACCGGCTGCGGCACGATCGACGGCCGGCTCGTCTATGTCTTTGCACAGGATTTCACCGTCACCGGCGGCTCCCTGTCGAAGACCATGTCCGAAAAGATCTGCAAGGTAATGGATCTTGCCGTCCGCAACGGCGCCCCCTGCATCGGTCTGAACGATTCCGGCGGCGCCCGCATCCAGGAAGGCATCGATTCCCTGGCCGGCTTCGGCGAGATTTTCGAGCGCAATATCCTGGCGAGCGGTGTGGTTCCGCAGATTAGCCTTATCATGGGCCCCTGCGCCGGCGGTGCCGTTTACAGTCCGGCCCTGACCGACTTCACGCTGATGGTGAAGAACACTTCCTACATGTTCCTGACCGGCCCGGCCGTCGTCAAGAGCGTGACCGGCGAGGTTGTGGATCAGGAGCAGCTCGGCGGTGCATCCGTCCATGCCACCAAGAGCGGCGTGGCCCATTTCGCTGCGGATAACGAGGAGGATGCCATCGCTACGATCAAGCGTCTGCTGAGTTTCATCCCGCAGAACAACCGCGAGCAGGCGCCCTTCCGCCCGACGAGCGACCCGATCTCCCGTGTAGAGGACCGGCTGAATGAGATCATCCCGGACAGTCCGAACAAGGCCTACGACATGTATGAGGTCATAGGTGCCATCGTTGACGACGGCGACTTCTTCGAGATCCACAAGCAGTTCGCCAAGAACATCATCGTGGGGTTTGCCCACATGAACGGCCGCAGCGTCGGTGTCGTGGCGAACCAGCCGAAGGTGGTTGCCGGCGCACTGGACATCAACGCCAGCCGCAAGGCCGCGCGCTTTGTCCGCTTCTGCGACGCCTTCAACATCCCGCTGGTGACCCTCGTGGACGTCCCGGGCTTCCTCTGCGGCACGCAGCAGGAGTACGGCGCCATCATCTCCAACGGCGCGAAGCTGCTCTATGCCTATGGCGAGGCCACGGTCCCGAAAGTGACGGTTTCCCTCCGCAAGAGCTACGGCGGAGCCCATATCGTCATGAGCTGCAAGCAGATCCGCGGCGACATCAACTATGCCTGGCCCTCCGCCAACATCGCCGTCATGGGCGCTGACGGAGCCGTCAACATCCTCTACGCCAAGGACATCAAGGCGACGGAGGATCCCGAGGAAAAGAAAGCCATCTACGAGGCCAAGAAGAAGGAGTACGACGACCTCTTCTCGAACCCCTATCAGGCAGCCCAGAAGGGCTATATCGACGATGTCATCGAGCCGCGCAACACCCGCTTCCGCGTGATCCGCGCCCTCGAGCAACTCGCCGGTAAGAAGCAGGACATTCCCGCCAAGAAACACGACAACCTTCCGCTGTAGTATGTATCGCCGGTTTTTTCTGACAGGTTTATTTTTGTTGTCTACCATTCTGTTATCCAACTCCTGTGTTAAGGAGCAGGAGGAGGAAGAGAAGATTGCATCGTCGTCCGGAATTGATACAAAAGGCGGAGAGTATTTTCCTCATCCTGGATTAGATACCCTGATACTTGATGAGCCCATCTTTATAGGGGATCCTGTTTTGGGACATCGACTTGTGAATCCCTATTCGATGGCGATCATGCAACGAGCCAGCGATTCGCTTCGTATTCGGAGGAATCTCGCCCCGTTACCATTGACCCCGACCCATCTATATGTCCGTTATTTGCCTCAGGATTCAACAGAGTACAGACTATTGGAGAGCGCAGGTTATGACCTGTTTGATACCCCGCTGGATTATGATCTTGTCGGAGAAGGGACGAGCTATCATGATCCGTCCCTTGCCGAAGACCAGATGACCTGGCAGTATTGTTCCGTTCCATACGATTCCCTGTTGACTAGCGTTGCGTATGAGGTGTTGGATACATGTTATATACCTCAATGGGAGATTTCCCTGGATGAGCCGGTGCTGATGTCAGTTCATCCGGGGAGTGGTGACAATTCTTTTGAAAGGGAGTTGGAAGAACTGGCCTGCACTATGGCCAACCCCGGAAATGGATTGTTGGAGATTCCACAAGGAGATGAACTGAATTCCACGTCATCGCATCCGTCGGGATACATTAAAGTCCGTGTTAATGGAGTGAACGAACCGGTAAAGAGAGTGAAGGTGAAGACATGGTATTTTGTAAAGGTGGCCTCCACATATACGGACGAAAATGGTCATTATCGTATCCCAAAATCATATTCGAGAGATCCTCGATACAAAGTGAAATTTGTCAACAAGCAGGGCTTTGAGATATATGGATCTTTGCTTGAGTTTTCTCCGCTTTCAAAGTGGTCGCAGCATCACTCGAAGAATGGATGGAACAAGACTTATACGGATTCGACGGATAAGATGTGGCGGGCTGCGTTAATAAACAATTGTGTTTACGATTATTATAAAGAGTGTGCTGCGACCGGAATTACCCCTCCACCTTCTGATTTACATATCTCAGTGGTAAGTACCGATGGATACAGTGGTGGGGCGCCGATGCTTCATAAAATAGGATCCGGTTTCCAAATCCCTCTGACCCTGGGTGACTATATAGCCTTGTTGTGTAAAGGCCAGACGGTCTTGAGCAATATCTTTATGAATTGTCTGAAGTATTTTGCACCGGATATCGTTATAGCTGACACTGATTCATGGAATATTCGACGGACCGTGTATCATGAGTTGAGTCATGCAAGCCATTATCGCGTTGCCGGGAAAAACTTTTGGGTGAATTACATCTTATATATTGTATCAATAGGAACAAGCAGCCTTAAAGAAACGGTCTATGGCGACGGAATCAGTGTGTATGGAGGGATGTCGCATTGCGAACTCGGGGAGGCATGGGCTTATGCTCGCGAACGCTTGTTTCAGGAAAAACACTCCCATGAGCCAAATGCCGGTTCAGGTCAATGGTTTGATCATGCAATTGAAGCTTTATATGATCTGATGAACAAGGGCATTCTGACAGATTCTCAGATCCTGTCATGCATGAGTCCGTCAGTCACTTCTATTGATGAATTATGCCAGAATCTGTGTGAAACATACCCCGGTCTTTCACAAAAAGTGATGGGAATCTTTGTCGATGCGGCGGCACTTACCAATCAGTCTGGATGGTACATTATTAACGATACAGGCGGGACACTGGAACTTGACATGCACGAGAATGGCATTTTCTGGAAGTCATTAACGACCGAGGATGAAACGATACCTTTTGTCTGCGCGCCATTTGCTGACGGCTTCAGGCTTGATACCCTGCATCCGGCTTTTTTCCCTGACTCATTATTGATGGTGGTCAACGGACGTACGCTATACCAATCTTATAATGGTGTTATTACCAGTTCTTTGTCCCGTCCCTTCTTCATGCCTTCAGAATGGTATGCAGAATCAAGTCATTTTGAAGAAGGGGGCAAGACCGTCAACAAGTATTATTATACACTTTCAAATACTGACTATGAGTAAAGAGTGGTTGTCTTTGAGGTGTTGGCTGCGATTGGTTTTTGCGCTGATTTGTGTAGGGCCACAATTTTCATGTGCACCCGATAATCCTCCTTGTTCTACAAGTTTTTATTTGGGTGTTAGAAATTTGTCCGAAAAGGACGTGTATGTTTACACCAATTTTTCTAATTACAATGAAAAAGATATCTCTAAACGTTCATACAGAAACGATTCCTTATATTACTATATCCCGAAAGATGATAAATCCTTTCGTAGTTTTTATGGTATAAGATTCAAAGATGAAGAATTGTATGTGGATCCCATCGAGTGGTTTCGATCCGAGTTTCCCGAGGGAGAGATAAGCGTGTATGAGCGTATATGGGCCCGAAAAGGCGGATATGGTCCAGGAAAGTGCCTTCTTCGTATTCCTTTGAAAGAAGCACCTTTATCTTTTTACGAAGATCATGAAATAGCAAATAGAAAGTATAGAACTTATGGCGTCCTATTTACATTGAGTAGCGCTTCTTTGGAACCAATAAGTGATAATTAGTTTTTTGAATTATGAATTGTTATAAGCGTCTGATTTTGGTCTTGGGAGTGTTGGTTTCACCTGCTCTTCTTTGCGCGCAGAACGTGTCCGACCTGATCATCGCCGAGGTGATGGCGCAGCCGGACAGTGTCAGCGTAGTCGACGACTACGGCCGCAGGGGAGGCTGGATCGAGATTTACAACACGTCCATGGGAACCGTCAAGTTCGGCGGCTGCTACCTCACGGACGATCCGGCGGAGCTTCGCAAGAGCCTCATCCCGAAAAATGACCTCGCGACCTCGCTGGGGCCCCGCCAGAGCCGGCTGTTCTATGCCAGCGGACGGACCCATGACGGTACTTTCTATACCGATTTTACCCTTTCCCCCGGCAAGACGGTCTATCTCGTCAGCAACGATGGCCGGACGGTTATCGATCAGCTGACCATTCCGGAGGATCTTCCCGCCGGCAAGAGCGTGGCCCGCATCGCGAATGACGCCAAGGGGCTGACCTTCGATACCGTATCGCCTTGCGATCCGACCCCGGGTGCCTACAACGGCGATCCGACGGCCGCATCCAAGTCCGACCAGATGGCCGAGCGCGACCCGCACGGCTGGATCCTGACCCTCGTGTCGGTAAGCGTCGTTTTCAGTGCTCTCGCCATCCTCTGGTTTTTCTTCTGGCTGCTGTTTGAGCGCCCCGCGAAAAAGAGATCTCTCGACTCCGCTCGAGATGACAGATTCGCCGCTGGAGATGGCAAAAAAAGCGCTCGGAAAGGCAATCCTGTCATTTCGACTAAGGCCAAAGGCCGCATGGAGAAATCTACTCCCGACGGCGAAGTCGCAGCGGCGATTGCCCTGGCGCTTGACATGGAGGAGAGCGGCGACGTCTATGCCGCCATTGCCCTGGCGCTGCATCTGGAACTCGGCGCCACGGCCCACGATGCCGAAAGCTTCGTGCTGACTATCCGGCCTACTCCACATTCCGCATGGAACAACCCCGCCGACGGCTTCCGCCGGAGGCCGTAGAAAAGGAGTCGTCCATCTTTAGGCCCTAAAAGATGGATGAGTGGCAATAAAATGGGCACCCGTCCATAAATAAGTGCGAAAAAATGGACGACACAATAGAAACAAACGAAAAGCAATATGAAAGAGTACAGTTTCAAGATTAACGGTAAGCAGTACGATGTGACTGTGGAGTCCGTTGAAGGCAAGAATGCACAGGTCGTCGTGAACGGCGCCGCCTATAGCGTTGAGATCGAAAAGGGCGCCGCCGAGGCTCCCGCTGCTGCCCCCGTGGCCGCTCCGGCCCAGCAGGCTGCCCCTGCCCAGACCTCCCCGGCTCCGGCCGCTCCGGCTCCGGCTGCAAAGCCCGCCGGTCCCGGCACCAAGGTCGAGAGCCCGCTTCCGGGCGTGATCATCGAAGTGTCCGTCAAGGAAGGCCAGGCCGTCAAGATGGGCCAGAAGGTAGCCGTGCTCGAGGCCATGAAGATGGAGAACGAGATCGCCGCGACCGCCGACGGTACGGTGACGGCCATCCATGTCGCCAAGGGCGATTCCGTCCTCGAAGGCGCACCCATCGTGACGATTGCCTAAGGAATCATGGAACACATCTACGAAAGTCTCATTCAGTTCTGGCAGTATACCGGCTTTGCCAACTGCACCTGGCAGAACCTGGCGATGATCGCGATCGGTATCGTGTTCATCACTGTGGCTATTCTGAAGGAGTGGGAGCCGCTGCTGCTCGTGCCGATCGGCTTCGGTATGATCATCGGCAACATCCCGATGTTCCCGGGCCTGAATATCGGCATCTATGAGGACGGATCGGTCCTGAACACGCTCTATCAGGGCGTGAAACAGGGCTGGTATCCGCCGCTGATTTTCCTCGGCATCGGTGCCATGACCGACTTCTCGGCGCTGATATCCCAGCCGCGGCTGATCCTGATCGGTGCGGCGGCGCAGATGGGTATCTTCGGGGCATACCTGCTCGCCCTGGCCTGCGGGTTCGCTCCCGCGGAGGCCGGTGCCATCGGCATCATCGGCGGCGCGGACGGCCCGACGGCCATCTTCCTGAGTTCGAAACTCGCACCGGACCTGATGGGCGCCATCGCCGTGTCGGCTTATTCCTACATGGCCCTTGTGCCGGTCATCCAGCGTCCGATCATGCTCCTGCTGACCTCTAAGAAAGAACGTGCCATCGAGATGCCGAAGCCGCGCCAGGTTTCTCAGAAGGAGAAGATCATCTTCCCGGTTGTCGGTTTCCTCATCACGGCCTTCATTGTCCCGAGCGGCCTGCCGCTGCTGGGCATGCTCTTCTTCGGTAACCTGCTGAAGGAAAGCGGCGTGACAAGGCGTCTGGCCGAAACGGCCCGCGGTCCGCTCATCGATGTGGTGACGACGCTCATCGGCCTCACGGTCGGTGCTTCGACCCAGGCGGACAAGTTCCTTTCCGGAAAGTCCCTGATGATCTTCGGCCTCGGCCTCGGTTCTTTCATCATCGCGACGACGTGCGGTGTCCTCTTTGTCAAGGGCATCAACCTTTTCATCCGCAACAAGGACCGCAAGATCAATCCGCTGATCGGCAATGCCGGCGTTTCCGCCGTGCCGGACAGCGCCCGCGTCTCGGAGGTCGTCGGCCGGGAAACCAACCCCAACAACCACCTTCTCATGCATGCCATGGGCCCGAACGTGGCCGGCGTCATCGGTTCTGCGGTCGCCGCAGGTATCCTCCTGAGCTTCCTCGGATAATCATGTACAACTATCAATATTTATGTTTATGAAGCATCTTTTCAAACTGTTTGCCGGTGCGGCCGTCGTTTCCGCCGCCCTTGCTCTCAGCGCTCCCAAAGCATCCGCCCAGGACGACAAGATCATGGTCGGCAGCAATGTCGAGTACAACATCGGTCTCGGCTTCGGCATCGACTTTATGGGGAATGTCCCGGATGAGTACGACTGGATGAAGAAAGCCTGGGGCTTTGACTTCTCCTTCAATTTCGCGGAGTTCTACTGGTCCGGACTCTCCCAGACCAACCAGTTCTACCTGACCCTCGGTCTCGAGAACAAGTCCTTCCGCCTGAAGGACGACACGGCTTTCGCCCTGCTGGACAATCATCTGGCCCCGGCCGTCCTCGGCAATGACGTCCTCAAGAAGTCCGCTCTCCGCGTCTTCAGCTGGAATGTCGGCATGGGTTACCGCTATGAGGCCAGCGATGATTTCGCCTTCTCCATCGGCCCCATCGTGAACTTCAACACCGGTTCCCGCATCAAGACCAAGTGGTACGACGAGAACGACAAGCTCCAGAAGAAGAAAACCAAATGGGGCAAGCAGGAGCTCGTCACCATCGAGTTCATGGCCAGAGTCGACCTCTACGGCGTCGGCCTCTATGTGAAGTACAGCCCGTTCCCGCTCTTCCAGGAGGAGTTCGGCCCGAAGGCCACGACCTGGTCCGTCGGCATCATGCTGTAAGTTTTTTAAAAAAAGTGGCCGGGCAGGTCACTTTTTTTGTTACAAAGCGAGCTGATCTGCGTTAATAGGTTGGAAAGCCCAAAATGAGCGAAGATTTTCTGACATCCGCGTTCGTCCGGTTGCGAACGGTGCTGAAGGGGACGGCCAGCCGCCTCCTCGGAAACGAAGCCGCCGCCGACGATGCCCTCCAGGACGCTTTCTACAAGCTCTGGAACCGGCACTACGCCCTCACGAGCGAAAGCGATGCCGCCGCGCTGCTCAGCCGGACGGTCCGTAACGAGGCCGCCAGTATGCTCCGCCAGCGCAAACGTCATCCTTCTGTCGTTTCGAGCGAAGTCGAGAAATCTGTTTCCGCGGTGGCGGAAGAAGATCCGGCCCCGAATCGGGAGACGCTCCTGCAGGAAGTCCGGAGCCTCATTTCGAGGGAGCTGACGCCGCTGCAGCAGGAGATTCTGCGGAGAAGGGATTATGAGGGAGAGGAATATGCCTCCATCGCCGAGGACCTCGGGATGCAGGAGCCGGCCGTGAGGATGCAGCTTTCCAGAGCGCGGAAAACCATCCGCGAGACATACAGGAAACAACACAGGAACCATGAATAAAGACAAGCAATACTATCTGGATCTCGCCGAGCGCTGGTTCGACGCGGAGACTTCCGAGGCGGAGGAGAAGGAGCTCAGGCGCTTTCTCGCCGCGACGGAGGACCCCGATTTCGACGAGGCCCGCGCCGCATTGGGTTTTCTCGCTGCCTCCAGCCTCCGGGCAGAGGCACCCAAAAGCCCGATCGATTTGCCCCGGCAAATCGGTCCTCGGCGGACGGCAGGGCTTTTGGGTACCTCTGCCACTACGGCTTCCGGCAGCAGCAAGCGCCGGTGGCTGATTCCGGCCGTGGCGGTGGCTGCGTCGCTGGTGCTGGCCTTCTTCTTCGGGCGGATGACCGCGCCGGTGGAGATCGTTCCGGTCGGTGCGGGGACCTGCGTTTCCTATGTGCACGGCGTCGAGGTGAACGACGAAGATTTCGCCGTCGCGACGATGGAGAGCACCCTTTCCGATTTCTTTTCTCCGGCTGCCGCTCCGGATCCCCGGACGGACCTTTCCCTGATCTTTAACGCAAACGAGTAATATGAAACGATTCCTTTTGATAACCCTGCTGCTCTTCCTGCCGATTGGCTGGCTGCTGATGGCCCAGTCCTCCTTTGCCGTGAAGAAGGTGTTCGACGGGAAGGTGCTTGGCAGCAAAGCCGTGGTCGAGACCATGATCTCGGGCCGGCAGCTGGCATCCTACCACCTCGACTCTTTCCACAGCCTCCGCTATTCCGCCGGTGAGGAAGAGGCCGCCGTCGTGGAGGAGCTTGTCCTTGCGGACGCGACGCATGCCGCCGAGAAGGAAACCGTCTTTGTCGACGGGAAACTGACCTACGCCGTCCTGGCTTTCCAGTCGGATCCTGACGGCAACGAGTACATCTGCTACCAGAACGACGGCACGACGGCAACCCTCGTGTATATGTACGGTTCGGCGACCCTCGACGAGCTGAAGAACATTTTCAAGACCAGATAAAACGATTAAGATATGAAAAAGCACGCTTTGATCCTCTTTACGCTGGCCGCGCTCTGCGGCACAGCCCCCGTTCTCTCCGCCCAGGACACCCTGACGGTCGTGAACCCCTCCAAGGTCCAGGTCATTACGGCCTCCGGCAGCCAGCAGGTGGAAATCTTCGGCTCCGAGCAGAACCCCGACTATTACTTCTCCTCCTCCATCGAGACCAGTTCGAGCGCCGTCGTCAGCACCCGTGAGCGTCTCTCCCAGCGGCTGGATTTTTCCGTGCCGATCTTCGGCGACGATAAGCCCATCCCGGGAAGCCGCAAACCGTATGGTTCGGTCGACCTCGCCATCAGTCCGGGTTTCGGCGTCAGTTTCCCTGGCAGCATCGAGGACGATGCCTACAGCCCGATGCGGCAGGCCTGGGGGCTTGATTTCACCCTCGGCATCATCAATGCCGACTTCCATCCCTGGGGTGGGAAGTCCAACCTCTATTTGAATTTCGGCCTCGAGGACAAGTCCTTCAAGATCCGCGGCGACAAGATGTATGTCAAGCAGGACGACGGCACGCTCGGCTTCCGGGATTTCCCCGGCACCCCGAAATGGTCTGCCCTCCGCATCTTCAGCTGGAACCTCAGCGCCGGCTACTATCAGCACATCTGGAAAGATTTCGGCCTGTTCGTCGAGCCGGTCCTCAATTTCAACACCGGCTCCCGCATCAAGACCAAGTGGTATGACGCCAATGACCGGAAGGTCAAGGAGAAAGTCAAGTTCGGAAAGCAGAAGCTTGTGACTTACGAGCTGATGGGCGGTATCAAGATCGGCAGTGTCAAGGCCTATGTCAAATACAACCCCGGCAACCTCCTCGAGAAGGGATTCGGCCCCGATTTCGCCACCTGGTCCGTCGGCATCATCCTCTAAACATTCATATTGATACATTTCTTCTTCCGCGCCTCTTGGGGGTGCGGAAGATTTTTTATATATTTGTAGGTTACTACAAAGATTATATTAAACCAATAACACAGATATGGACAAACTCCAGGAACTGACCCAGAAGCTATACAACGAGGGTCTCTCTAAAGGACAGGAAGAGGGGAAAGCCATCGTGGAGAAGGCGCAGGCCGAGGCCGCTGCCATCGTGAAGAAGGCGGAGGAAGACGCCGCGGCGATCCGCGCAAAGGCCGAGAAGGATGCGGCGGACTATAAGGTCAAGGTCGAGGGCGATGTCAAGATGGCCGCGACGCAGGCCCTGCAGGCGACCCGCCACGACATCGAGAACCTCATCGTCGCCAAGGGAGTCGGCGCCGAGGCCGACAAGGCCCTTTCCGACGGCGCATACCTCAAGGAAATCATTACCGCCGTGGCGAAGAACTTCTCCGCGACGCAGGCGCAGGATCTCTCCCTCGTGCTTCCCGAAAAGCTGCAGAAGGCGCTCGAGCCTTTTGTCACCAAGGAGCTGGCCAAGGTGGTCGGCAAAGGCGTTGAGGTCAGCTTCTCCCGCAAAATTGCCGGCGGCCTGAAGATCGGCCCGAAGGACGGCAGCTATTTCATTTCCCTGACCGACGAATCCTTCAAGGAGCTCATCGGGGCTTACATGCGTCCCGCAACGAAGGCGATTCTTTTCGGATGAGTAATTACGAATACATCATTGCGAGCCTCCCTTTCCTGACGACGGACTACAAGTACGCCGACGGGACGGGGTTTGACGCCGTGCTGGAGGAGATCCGCCGGGACTTGTCCGCGAAGGACAATGCCCTCGTGGACTTCCTGCTGCGGGGATTCGACGGTGCTGAGCTGACGCCCGACTTCTATGCCGAAGCGCTCCGCCACAAATGCCGCTTCCTTCGGGAGTACTTCCGCTTCGACCTCAACCTCCGCAACGCCAAGGTCCGCTATCTCAACCGACAGCTGGGCCGCGCCGACGACACGGATGTGATGACGGGCATGGGGACGGCGGACGACACGGACCTCGACATCGACCTGCGCCGCTTTTCCGGCGGCGAATTCGACGAGAAGCCGAAGGTGGAGTTCGTCCTTGTGCAGGAAGACCTGCTGACCCGCGAAAGGGGACTGGACGACATCCTCTGGACCAAGATCGACTCGCTGACGACCTTCCACTACTTCGACATCACGGCCGTGCTCGGCTATATCGCGAGGCTCCACATCGTGGACCGCTGGCTCTCGCTCGACGAGGAGGCCGGCCGGGAGCTTTTCCACAAGCTGGTCAAGCAGGTGAAGGGCACCTACAAGGGCGTCCGGTATGAAGACAAATAATAACAGACACGATATGAAAACTACAGGAACCGTAACGGGTATCGTCTCGAACCTCGTGACCGTCAAGGTGGATGGTCCGGTGGCCGAGAACGAAATCTGCTACATCGACCTGGCCGGCGTGAAGATGATGGCGGAAGTCATCAAGGTCAACGGTGACCTCGCGCAGGTGCAGGTTTTTGAATCGACCCGCGGCCTCAAGGGCGGCGACAAGGTCGAATTCGAAGGCCGGATGCTCGAGGTTACCCTCGGCCCGGGCCTGCTCTCTGGCGTTTACGACGGCCTCCAGAACGACCTTACCACGATGTCGGACGTCTTCCTCAAGAGAGGGGAGTACACCGACCCGCTCGACCGCGAGAAGCTGTGGGACTTCACGCCCCTTGCCCAGCCCGGTGACAAGGTCGTCGCCGCGGACTGGCTCGGCGAGGTCAAGGAAGGCTGGCTGCCCCACAAGATTATGGTCCCGTTCTCCTTCAAGGGCGAATACACCGTCAAGGAGGTCAAGACCGCCGGGCAGTACAACGTCGATACCGTCATCGCCACCCTCACCGGCGCCGAGGGCGAGGACGTCCCCGTCACCATGACCCAGAAATGGCCTGTCAAGGTGGCAATCAAGGGTTACAGGGAAAAACCGCGCCCGAACCGCATCATGGAAACGGGCGTTCGCGTCATCGACACGCTGAACCCGATCGCAGAGGGCGGCACCGGCTTCATTCCGGGCCCGTTCGGCTGCGGCAAGACGGTTCTCCAGCACGCCATCGCCAAGCAGGGCGACGCCGACGTCATCGTCATGGCCGCCTGCGGCGAACGCGCCAACGAGGTCGTGGAGATCTTCACGGAGTTCCCGGAGCTCATTGACCCGCACACCGGCCGCCACCTGATGGAGCGTACGACCATCATCTGCAATACCTCCAACATGCCCGTGGCCGCCCGTGAGGCCTCCGTCTACACGGCCATGACCATCTGCGAGTACTACCGCGCCATGGGCCTGAAGTGCCTCCTCCTCGCCGACTCGACCTCCCGCTGGGCCCAGGCCCTCCGCGAGATGTCGAACCGTATGGAAGAGCTTCCGGGCGCCGACGCCTTCCCGGTGGACCTTTCCTCCATCATCTCGAACTTCTACTCCCGTGCGGGCATGGTCGTGCTGAACAACGGGCAGACCGGCGCCGTCACCTTCATCGGAACGGTCTCCCCGGCCGGCGGCAACCTCAAGGAACCCGTGACCGAGTCGACCAAGAAGGCCGCCCGCTGCTTCTACGCCCTCGAGCAGAACCGCGCCGACCAGAAACGCTATCCCGCCGTGGGCCCGCTGGAGTCCTATTCCAAGTACCTCGAGTACCCGGAAATCATCGAATACCTCGACAAGACGGTCGAGCCCGGCTGGGTTGCCAAGGTCCTCGCCGCCAAGAATTACGTCCGCCGCGGCAAGGAAGCCGCCGAGCAGATCAACATCCTCGGTGACGACGGCGTGCCGATGAGCTACCACATCAACTTCTGGAAGAGCGAGCTGATTGACTTCGTCATCCTCCAGCAGGACGCCTTCGACCCCGTCGACTCCCTCTGCCCGATCGAACGCCAGCGCTTCATGCTCGACCTCGTTCTGAAAATCTGCGAAAAGGACTTTGAATTCGAAGATTTCGAGGCCTGCCGCGCCTTCTTCAAGGACCTCATCAACGAGCTTCGCCAGATGAATTACGCACCCTGGCAGAGTGAGAAGTTCCAGCAGTACAACGACTCCGTTCTCAAACGCATCGCCTAGCCATGAAAGCATATCAAAGAGTATATACCCGTCTCGAGGGCATCACCAAGGCCACGGTGTCCCTCCGCGCCGCCGGCGTCTCCAACGATGAGCTCGCCGTCGTGGCCGGCCGCCTCGCGCAGGTGGTCCGCACCAAGGGCGATATCGTGACCCTCCAGGTTTTCTCCGGCACGGAAGGCATCCCGACCGACGCAGAAGTCGTTTTCCTCGGCGAGCCGCCGACCCTCAAGGTCTCCGACCAGCTCTCCGGCCGTTTCTTCGACGCCTACGGCCATCCGATCGACGGCGGTCCCGAAATCGACGGCGAGGAGCGCCAGATCGGCGGTCCGTCCGTCAATCCGTACAAGCGCCGCCAGCCCTCGCAGCTGATTCCGACCGGCATCGCCGGCATCGACCTCAACAACACGCTCGTCTCCGGCCAGAAGATTCCTTTCTTCGCCGACCCGGACCAGCCCTACAACCAGGTGATGGCCGACGTCGCCCTCCGCGCCGACGTCGACAAGATCATCCTCGGCGGCATGGGCCTGTCGAACGACGACTACCTCTTCTTCCGCCACAGCTTTGAAGCGGCCGGCGCCCTCGACAAGATCATCTGCTTCATCAATACGACCGAGAACCCGCCGGTGGAGCGCCTCCTTATCCCGGACATGGCCCTGACCGCTGCGGAGTATTTCGCCGTCGACAAGAACGAGAAGGTGCTGGTGCTGCTGACCGACATGACCCTGTATGCCGACGCCCTGTCCATCGTCTCGAACCGTATGGACCAGATCCCGTCGAAGGACTCCATGCCGGGCTCGCTCTACTCCGACCTCGCCAAGATCTACGAGAAGGCCGTGCAGCTCCCGACCGACGGTTCCATCACCATCATCGCGGTGACGACGCTCAACGACGGTGACATCACCCACGCCATCCCGGACAACACGGGCTATATCACGGAGGGTCAGCTGTTTCTGCGTGCCGATTCCGATTCCGGCAAGGTCATCATCGACCCGTTCCGCAGCCTGTCCCGACTCAAACAGCTCGTCCAGGGCAAGAAGACCCGCGAGGACCACAGCCAGGTCATGAACGCCTCGGTCCGCCTCTATGCCGACGCGCAGAACGCCAAGACCAAGCTCGAGAACGGCTTCGACCTGAGCGACTACGACCTCCGCTGCCTCGCCTACGCGAAAGAATATGCGACGCGTCTTCTCGCCATCGACGTCAACATCTCCATCACCGAGATGCTTGACACCGCCTGGGAGCTCTTCGCAAAGCACTTCAGCCCGGCCGAGACCGGTATCAAACAAGCCCTCGTCGATAAATACTGGGTGAAATAATGGCAGTAAAATTCCAATACAATAAAACCTCGCTCAACGAACTTGGCAAGCAGCTCAAGGTCCGTCAGCGCGCCCTCCCGACGCTTCAGAACAAGGAGAGCGCCCTGCGCCTGGAGGTCCGTAAGGCCAAGGACGAGAGCGAACGTCTTGTTGCCGACTTGGAAGCCGCCCTCCAGCGTTATGATTACCTCGCCGCCCTCTGGAACGAGTTCGAGCCCGGTCTGATCGCCATCACCGACGTCGAGCTCTACACCAAAAAGGTCGCGGGCGTGAAGACCCCCGCCCTTGGGGAAATCCAGTACGAGATCCGTCCGTTCAACGCCTTCGTCAAGCCGGCCTGGTTCGCCGACGGCGTCGCCATCCTCAAGGAACTCTCCCGTCTCGGCATCGAGTCGGAAGTCTATCAGGAGAAGGCCCGGATCCTCGATTACCAGCGGAAGAAGACCACGCAGAAGGTCAATCTCTACGAAAAGGTCCAGATCCCGGGGTATCAGGAAGCGATCCGCAAGATCAAACGCTACATGGAGGATGAGGAGAACCTCTCCAAGGCCTCGTCCAAGATCGTCAAGAGCCGCCATGCGGCAGAGGAAGAGGAGGCCTCCGCGGTATGATCAGTCCGATGACAAGATATAGCTTCATTCTGCTGAATGGAGAACAGGACGGCCTGCTGGAGCAGCTCCAGGAACTGGGCCTTGTGGACATCACCCGCAGCGCCAGGCCCGTTGACGAAAAGTCCCGCCGGCTTATGTCCGACGTGGAACTGCTCGACGGCCTCATCAAGGGTATCCGCGCCGCGGACATCCCGGAAGGGACGGCCGTGCAGCCCCTGCTGGGGGGCGATTCCCTCTCGGACGCCGCCGGTGACATCCTTATGAAATACACCGAGACGGGCGACGCCCTGCTCGCTGCGGAAAAGCAGCTGGCCGCCCTCCGTCCCTGGGGCGATTATTCCCGGGAGACGCTCGGAAAGCTGGCGGCCGCCGGCGTGCCCGTCCACTTCCACCGCCTGTCCGCCAAGCAGTTCAAGCCGGAGTGGGCAGGGGAGTATGCCCTCAGCGTCATCGCCGAGGACAGGGGCAATGTCTGTTTCGCCGTTGCCGGTGATGACGCCCTGCCGGGCGAAATCGCCATGCCGGCGCAGACCCTCGCCGAGGCGGAGTCCGAGGCGGCGGCCCTGCGTGAGCGCAAGGCGCTTCTCGCCGGCCACGTCCTGGCCCTTCGCGAGCGGCTTCCCGAGCTCGAGGCCCTTCGCGCCGACGCCCTGTCCGGCCTGGACCTCTACCTCGCCGGGGCTTCGGCCGCCAAGGCAGCCGGGGACCGCATCGTCACGCTCGAAGGTTTCGCGCCCGTCGCCGATGAGGCGGCCATCACCGCCCGGCTCGACGAGATCGGCGTCCTCTATCTCAAGGAGGCCGCCCGTGCGGAAGAGAATCCGCCGATTTCCTTCCGGAACAACGCCTTCGTGCGCCTGTTCGAGCCCCTTACCGACATGTACGGCCGACCGGCCTACAACGGCTTCGACCCGACCCCTTTCATCTCCGTTTTCTTCATGCTGTTTTTCGCCTTCTGCATGGGCGACTGCGGGTATGGTCTCATCCTCATGGCCATCGGCCTTGTGATGGGGCGTTCCGCCGGCATGAAGTCCCTCTCTCCGCTGGTGACCGTTCTCGGCGGCGCAACGGTGGTGATCGGTTTCCTCTTCCACACCTTCTTCTCGATGGATATCGCGCAGTGGTCACTCTTTGCGCCGATCCGGGGCATTTTCCTGCCCTCGAAGATCATGGGATATGACGGGACGATGGTCCTGGCGCTGCTGGTGGGCGTTTTCCATATCTGCCTCGCCATGGTCGTCAAGACCTGCAACGAGACCCGGAACAAGGGCTTCGCCAATTCCCTCGGGACCTGGGGCTGGACGCTCCTGGTGGTCGGCGGGGTCATCGTCGGCGGCATCGCCTTTGCCGGCGTCCTGTCCGCCGCGGTCACCAAGTGGGTGGTCATCGTTCTCGGCGTGGTGAGTGCCGTCGGCATTTTCCTGCTCAACGACCTCCACCGCAATCCGCTGCTGAATATCGGCAGCGGCCTCTGGGAGACCTACAACACGGTGACGGGCCTGCTCGGCGACGTGCTGAGTTACCTGCGTCTGTACGCCCTCGGTCTTGCCGGCAGCATGCTCGGCCTCGCCTTCAACAAGATCGGCCTGATGATTCTCGGCGACGGTTCCGCCTATGCCATGTGGATCCCCTTCGTGCTGGTGGTCGTCATAGGCCATACCCTCAATATCGCGATGTGCGCCCTCGGCGCCTTCGTCCATCCCCTGCGACTCAACTTCCTCGAGTTCTTCAAGAATTCCGGCTACGAGGCCGCAGGACGTAGATTCAACCCCTTGACAAAAAATAATAACAAATAAAACACTCGATTATGCTTAACACTGTACTTGGTTATCTCGGCCTCGGCCTCGTACTGGCCCTCGCCGGTATCGGAAGCGCCATCGGTACCACCATCGCCGGCAACGCCGCGGAAGGCGCCCTCAAACGCAAGCCGGAGGCTTCCGGTAGCTTCATGGTCCTGTCCGCCCTCCCGGCTACCCAGGGTATCTACGGCTTCGTGGCCTTCTTCATGCTCCTCGGCTCCGTCGCCGCGAACGGACTCGCCGTCTTCGGCATCGGCCTGAGCGTCGGTCTCGTCTGCATGATTTCCGCCATCCGTCAGGGTCAGGTCTGCGCCAACGGTATCGTCGGTGTCTCCCAGGGCCATGACGTCTTCACGAACACGCTGATCTACGCCGCTCTGCCTGAGTTCTACGCCATCCTCGGCCTCGTCGGCGCCCTGATGATCTAATCCCCGAGCCATGCTGCCGCTGTCCGTCTTTTCCATCAATCTACTCTCCAGCAACATGCTGCTTCTGTCGGCGTTGCTGATTATCGCTGCGGTCCTGGTCGCCAAACTGGGAGCGCGGCTGGGGGCGCCGGCCCTGCTGCTTTTCATCGGCATAGGCCTGCTTGCCGGAGAGGACGGTATCGGCATCCGCTTTGAGAATTACGCCCTGGGGGAGAACCTGGGTCATTTTGCGATGACCATCATCCTCTTTACCGGTGGTCTGGAAACTTCCTTCAAGGAAATCCGGCCGGTACTGAGGCAGGGTATTCTCCTTTCGACCGTCGGGGTGTTCCTGATGGTCACCCTGACGGCGCTGATGCTCTACTATCTGGCACAGCCCCTGGTCGGGGCGGCCGCGGGCATCCTGCCCTGCATCCTGCTGGCGACCATCATGTCTTCCACCGACTCGACCTCGGTCTTCTCCGTCCTACGGGACCGCAAGCTCCGCCTGCGCGAGAATCTGGGCCCGATGCTGGAAATGGAGTCCGTCGGCAACGACCCGATCGCCATGATGCTGACCGTCCTGCTGGTGGAACTCATTCCGCTGGAGCAGGCCGGTGAGATGGGGAACTGGGCACTGGTCGGACGCGGAGCGGGCCTCTTCGTGATGCAGCTGAGCATCGGTCTGGCTTTCGGCTTCCTGCTCGGCTACGGCTCGGCCTGGCTGCTGAGCAAGCTCCGTCTGCCCAACAGCTCGCTCTACTCGATTTTCATCCTGAGCCTGGGCCTCCTGGCGAGCGGCCTGACCAGCTTCTGCAGCGGCAACGGCCTTCTGGCGGCTTATATTACCGCCCTTTTCATCGGCAACAAGGCGGAGCTCCCGTACAAGCGGGATATCATCCATTTCTTCACAGGCATTTCCTGGCTGATGCAGCTGGTGATGTTCCTCATGCTCGGTCTGCTGGCCCGGCCGTCGGAAATGTCCGGAGTCTTCGGTCCTGCCGCCCTGATAGCCCTGATCATGATTTTCGTGACGCGGCCGCTGAGCGTATTCCTTACCCTGCTGCCCTTCCGTCACATGTCTTTCCGCGCCAGGGCCTATATTTCATGGGTCGGCCTCAAGGGGGCCGGTCCCATCCTCTTCGCCCTCTATCCGGTCGTGGAGGGAATGCAGGGCGCCTCGCTGGTGTTCAATGTCGTGTTCTGTGTCACCCTCATCTCGCTGGTGGTCCAGGGCATGACGCTGACCCCGATGGCCCGCTGGCTGAAACTGGCCTATGACGAGGATCCGGAGGTGGAGACCTTCGGGATGGATATGCCCGAAGAGATGGGCATGCTCCGGGACCATGTCGTCGGCGAGGAAGAACTCACCGGCGGCGGTACCCTTCGGGATCTGCATCTGCCCCACGGCATCCGTGTGGTGATGGTGCGCCGCGACGGAAAGTATCTCGTGCCGCACGGAAGCATGGTCCTGCACAAAGGGGATCACCTGATAATAGTTATGGGAGAATCAGACGACTAAACGCTTATGTCAAACAGCCATCCAATCCAACTGGACCCGCACGGCGAGGCCATCCTGGAGCAATACCGCTCCCTGCTTCCCGTCTTCAAGAAGATGGAGGAAGTCATTCCGGACAGGATCCGGGGCTTTTTCGATGAGGCCGGCATTGTTGTTGCCGCGCTGGAGCACCGCGTCAAGGAGGAGAACTCCCTGGCGGGCAAGCTCGAGCTCAAAGGCGCCAAGTACAAGGACCTGTTCGACATCACGGACATCCTCGGCCTTCGCGTCATCACCTTCTACATCGACGACGTGGATAAGGTGGCTTCGGTCATCGAACGCCTCTTCGAAATCGACTGGGAGAATTCCGTCGACAAGCGAAAACTCCACGAAATCGACAGCTTCGGCTACCTTTCCCTCCACTATGTCTGCCGGATTCCGGAGTCCTCCTATTTTGACCCCGAGCATCCGGAACTCAACCGCATCCGCTTTGAGGTCCAGATGCGGACCATCCTGCAGCACGCCTGGGCCAACATGAACCACGACACCGGCTACAAGAGCGGCGTCGAGGTGCCGCGGGAATACCTCCGCAACCTCAGCCGCCTCGCCGGCGTGCTGGAGCTTGCCGACGAGCAGTTCAGCCGCATCCGCACCGAGCTGACGGACTACCGCCGCCGGGTGCAGGCCCTCGTCGCTTCCGGCAAGCTCGGGGAAGTGCCGCTGGACGGCGATACTTTCCGGAGCTATCTGGAACTCAATCCTTTCCAGGCGCTGAACCGCAAGATCGCCGCCGTCAACCAGGCGGAGATCCAGCCGGTATCCCTGATGAATTTCCTGTCCGTGTTCAAGGCGATGGGCTGCAAGACCCTTGGCGACGTGAGCAACCTCATCCGCGACTACGGCGAGGCCGCCTACCAGATCGCCTGCTACCAGATCGGCCTGACGGATCTCGACATCATCTCCTCCTCTCTGGGCCCGCAGGATCTTTGCATTGCCTTCATCCTCAAAAACGGCGGAGGAAGGGCCGGCGTCCGCATGCTCTTCGACGCGCTCAACGGGCCTTCCGAAAGCAACGAATCCATCGCCGAGATGCTGGTGGAGCAGGCCTCGGACTTACCTTTCATGAACCAGTGACACCATGGCAAACAAACCCCTCAACACCGACCTGCTGGACCGCGCCATCATCTTCGCCGTCCGCGCCCACGCCGGCACCGAGCGCCGGGGCAAGGGCTTCCCTTATATTGTCCACCCGATGGAGGCGGTCGAGATCGTCTCCACGATAACCGCCGACCAGGAGCTCCTTGCCGCCGCTGCCCTTCACGATACCGTCGAGGACACGGATGTGACCGTCGAGGACATCCGCGCCGCTTTCGGGGACCACATCGCCTCGCTCGTCGCCGCGGAGAGCGACGAATTAACCGAGGGCGTCAGCGAGGAGGACAGCTGGCATGCCCGCAAGAAAGCGGCCATCGACCGCCTGGCAAAGGCTTCCCGGGAGGCCAAAATCGTGGCCCTCGGCGACAAGCTGTCCAACATGCGCGCCATTGCCCGGGACTATTCCGTCAAGGGTGACGAGCTCTGGAACCTCTTCCACGCCAAGGACCCGGCGGACCACGCCTGGCACTACCGCGGCCTTCTGGAATCCCTCCGCGAGCTGGAGGATACGTTCGCTTTCCGCGAATTCGAAACGCTGATTCAGCAAGTATTTGGAAAATAAAAATATGGAACCGATCCGCATCAACCTCAACGATTACGTCCTTTCCGGCGGCGGCGCCAACGGAGAGAGCTACGACCACAAGACCGATCCCTCGGTGATGCTTAAGCTCTATTTTCCGGGAAAGATCCAGCAGCCGCTGGACGAGATGCTCCTCGCCCGGAAAGTCTATGATCTCGGCATTCCGACGCCCGAGCCGGGCGAATATGTCGTCACGGAAGACGGCCGTTACGGCATCCGCTTCCACCGCATCCTCGGCAAGAAATCCTACTCCCGGGCGACGGCCGACGAGCCGGAAAAGATCGGACAGTTCGCCGCCGAGTTTGCCGGGATGTGCCTCCAGCTGCATGCGATTCATCTCGACACGACCCGGTTCGAGAACGTGAAGGACCGCTACTACCGCCTGCTGGCGGAGAATCCTTTCTTCACCGCTGCCGAGAAGGACAGGATCGGCCGTTTCATCGCCGATGTCCCGGACGAGGATACCGCCATCCATGGCGATCTGCAGTACAGCAACGGCATTTTCGTTGGCGACAAGCGCTATTTCATCGATCTCGGCGACTTCTGCTACGGGAACCACCTGTTCGATGTCGCCATGGTCTATCTCTGCACCTGCCTCAGCGACGAAGCCTTCATCCGCGAGACCTTCCACATGCCGAAGTCCCTTGCTATCGAATTCTGGCGGCAGTTCGTGCCGGTGTATTTCGGCGCCGACCGCCCGCTGAAGGACGTCGAGGAGGAAATCCGTCCCTTCGCGGGCCTTAAGACCCTGATTGTCGAGCGCGACACCCGCCGGCCCATGCCCGAGTTCCGCGCCGCCCTAAAAACCGTTCTGCAATAGCTTATGAGTAAGACCCAAACTACGATTACCCGCCTTTTTGCGCGGAGTAGCATGATGCTGGTCCTGATCGCCGCCGTCCTGCTGGAGGTGATCGGACTGGTCCAGTACTATTATTCCCGAAAGGCGCTGCGCGAGGAGGCCGACTCCCGCGCCCAGAGCGAGATGGTCGCAACCCAGCTCCGGATGGAGAATACCTTCATCACGGTGGAAAACAGCGCCGGCGGTCTCTCCTGGGTCTTTACGGACAAGCTGGATACCCCGGACGAAATCCCTGAGATTATCCGTCTTCTGATGGAGAACAATCCCATCATCGCCAACGGATTTATCGCCTATGCGCCGGATTATCTTCCCGGGAAGGGACATTGGTATGAGCCTGTCGTATCCCGTTTGCCGGAAGGACTGGTGCTCCACCAGGTCGGCTCGGCGGATCACGATTATTTCGCGGAGCCATGGTACCAGGTCCCGATGGAATCCGGCAAGGGCTACTGGAGCGAGCCGTACTTCGACAAGGACGGCGTCCGGAAGCTGGTCGTCACCTTCTCCGTCCCGGTTTATGCCCCGACAGGTGAGCGGGTGGCCGTTTTCGGCGTTGACATGGAACTGGACTGGCTGAATGACCTGGTGAGCAAAGTGCGTCCGTATGAGGATTCATACAGCACCCTCGTCAGTCGCGAGGGCCAGTTGATTGCCAGTCCGCCCGAAACGCTCGAGGTGAAAAAGCCCATGCGCTATGAGACCATGATCGAACGGACCGGCTGGCGCATGGCGGTTGTGATCTCGGAGGACGCCCTGTATGGCCAGATCAATAAGGTCAGCACCCTTGTCCTCATCCTGCAGGTTCTGGGTCTCCTGCTTCTCATCCTGATCATCCTGCGCACGGCCCGCAGCCAGCGCAGGCTGGAAAAGGCCAAGGAAGCCCGGAGCCGGATCGAGAGCGAGCTGACCATCGCCCGCGGCATCCAGATGTCCATGATCCCGAAAATCTTCCCGCCCTTCCCCGAGCGCAGCGATATCGACATCTATGCGACCATTGTTCCCGCCAAGGAAGTCGGGGGCGACCTGTATGACTTCTATATCCGCGACGATAAGATGTACTTCTGCATCGGCGATGTCAGCGGCAAGGGCGTGCCCGCTTCGCTCGTGATGGCCGTTACCCGCAGTCTCTTCCGCACGGTGTCGGCCCACGAAAAGAGTCCGGGCCGCATCGTTACCGAGATGAATAACAGCATGTCCGACATGAACGAGAGCAACATGTTCGTGACCTTCTTCTGCGGCGTGCTGGACCTCGCGACCGGCCATCTGCGTTACTGCAACGCCGGTCATAACGCGCCGGTCATCCTGAATACCGGAAAGTCCCTGCTGCCCGTCACGGCGAATATCCCGCTGGGCATCATGCCGGGCATGGTTTTCCAGGAGCAGGAAATCGACATGCGCTATGACGACGCCATCTTCCTCTATACCGACGGTCTGACGGAAGCAGAAAACATCCGCCACGAGCTCTTTGGCGAGGAGCGGATGATGGAGGCGCTGACGGGCCTCAAGGGCTCCCGTGAGCATCTCGAAATCATGCAGAAGGAGGTGGCGCTCTTTGTCGACGGCGCTCCCCAGAGTGACGACCTCACGATGCTCATCATCCATTTCCTCAACGATGTGCAGCCCTCGCAGGAGGAGCGCCACCTGCTGATCCACAACGACATCCAGCAGATTCCCCAGTTGGCCGAGTTTGTGGAGACCATCGCCGAGGAGAAGAAACTGGACCACGCCCTGACGCTGAACCTCAACCTCGCGCTGGAGGAAGCGGTGACCAATGTCATCATGTACGCCTACCCGGAAGGTACCGACGGACTGGTGGACATCGAGGCCATCATCCGCAAGGACAGCCTGTCCTTTGTCATCAGCGACAGCGGTCAGCCCTTCGATCCGACGGCTACCCCGGACGCCGACATTTCCCTCGGCGTGACGGAACGCCCCATCGGCGGACTCGGTATCTATCTGGTACGCAATATTATGGACAGCGTCTCCTACGAGCGTACTGACGGCAAGAACATCCTCACCATGACAAAAAACATATAACGATATGGAATTCAACATCTCTACCCAAGGCGCGGTGACTACCGCGAAACTGATCGGCCGGCTGGATACTCCGGCTGCCCAGGAGTGCGCCCCGGCGCTGGAAGCCCTGCAGGAAAAAGCGGGCGGCACCATCATTCTCGACTGCAAGCAGCTGACCTATATCTCCAGTTCCGGTCTCCGCATCTTCCTGACCCTCCGCAAGGCGGCGGTCGCAAAGGGCGGCAAGGTCATCGTCAGGAGCATCTGCCCGGACATCCGCAACGTATTTGTGATGACCGGTTTCCTGAATCTTTTCGAGATGGAGGACTAGGCGCCCTGCCATCCCCGTTTACCTGAAACGCTAACCATGTACAATCCGAATTCACCGCACGCCGAGGAATTCATCGACCATGCGGAAGTGCTCGAAAGCCTCGCCGAGGCCGAGCGCGAAAGCAAAAACCCGCAGCGGGTGCTCCAGATCCTGGAAAAGGCCGCCCGCTGCAAGGGCCTGACGCACCGTGAGGCAGCCATCCTCATGGATTGCGACGACCCTGCCCTGGAAGAGAAGATCTATGCCCTGGCCGCCGAGATCAAACGAAAGTTCTACGGCAACCGCATCGTCCTTTTCGCTCCGCTGTATCTGTCCAATTATTGCATCAACGGCTGCGTTTACTGTCCGTACCACGCCAAGAACCGCACGATTCCGCGCCGCAAGCTCAGCCAGGCCGAGATCGAGGCCGAGGTCCGCGCGCTGATCCGGACGGGCCACAAACGCCTTGCCGTCGAGGCAGGGGAGGACCCCCGCAACAATCCGCTCGAGTATATCCTCGACTCCATCAAGACGATCTACAGCGTCAGTGAAGGCGGGAACTCGATCCGCCGCGTCAACGTCAACATCGCCGCGACGGACGTGGAGTCGTACCGCAGGCTCAAGGCCGCCGGCATCGGAACGTATATCCTCTTTCAGGAAACCTATAACAAAGAGCAGTACGAGCGTCTCCACCCGACCGGCCCGAAGAGCAACTACGCCTGGCATACCGAGGCCATGGACCGCGCCCAGGAAGGCGGCTGCGATGATGTCGGCATCGGCGTCCTCTTCGGCCTGAACGGCTACCGCTATGAGCTGACGGCCATCCTCATGCACGCCGAGCATCTCGAGGCGCGTTTCGGCGTGGGGCCCCATACGATCTCCATGCCGCGCATCTGTCCGGCCGACGACATCCATACGGAGGACTTCCCGGACGCCCTTCCGGATGCGATTTTCCGCAAGCTCGTGGCCGTTCTCCGCGTCGCCGTGCCCTATACCGGCATGATCATTTCCACGCGGGAAAGCCAGCGCATGCGCGAGCAGCTGCTCCACTGCGGCATCTCGCAGATCAGCGGCGGCTCCCGGACCAGCGTCGGCGGCTATACGACCGTCGAGCGCCACAACGAGACCGCCCAGTTCGACGTCTCCGACACCCGTCCGCTCGACGAAGTGGTCCGCTGGCTCCTCGAGCAGGACCACATCCCGTCCTTCTGCACGGCCTGCTACCGCGAGGGCCGCACCGGCGACCGCTTCATGAGCCTTTGCAAGAGCGGCAAGATCAGCCGCTGCTGCACGCCGAACGCCATCATGACGCTGAAGGAGTATCTCATGGACTATGCCAGCCCAGAGACAAGGGCCGTCGGCGAGGCCATGATTGAAAAGAGCATCACCGACATCCCCGAGGGCCGTGTCCGTGACATCACCCGCCAGCATCTCGACGAGATCGCTCACGGCGCCCGCGACTTTCGTTTTTAGTTGTCATTCCGAGCTTGCCAGGAAATCTATGGACCGCCTCCAACTTTCTTTCTTCGGCCCCACCAACAGCGGGAAATCCGCGCTGGTGAACGCCCTTGCCGGCCAGGAGGTCTCCCTCGTGAGTCCCGTCCCCGGCACGACCACCGACGCCGTCCGAAAGCTCATCGAGCTGCCGGAGCTCGGTGCCTGCGTGCTCGTGGATACGGCTGGTTACGACGATGACGGGACGCTCGGCGATGAGCGCGAGCGTCTGACGCTGGCTCAGGTCGACGGCACGGACATCGCTGTCGTCATGCTCCTCAAGGAAGAGTCCCCGCAGGAAAAGCAGTGGCTGTCGCGCCTGGGCCGCGCCGGTGTGCCTGTCATCGGTTATATTGCCAAGAGCGACCTGCTGCTGCCGCAGGAGATGGAAACGATCGCCGCCCGCCATCCGGACATCCCGCTGGCGCACGACCTCGGAAGCCTGCTGGACGAGCTCGTACGGGTGCTTCCCGAGCGGGAGGAGCGCCATCTGACGGGGAGCTTGGTGAAGGCCGGGGACTGCGTGCTGCTGGTCATGCCCCAGGACAGCGAGGCCCCGAAAGGCCGCATCATCCTGCCGCAGGTGCAGGTGCTCCGGGAGCTGCTGGACCGCGGTTGCAACGCCCTCTGCTGCATGCCCGCGTCCCTTTCCGGCGCGCTGGAGCGCGTCCGCCCGGACCTTGTCATCACCGACTCGCAGGTCTTTGCCACGGTGGCCGCCGCCATCCCCGCCGACACTCCGCTGACCTCCTTCTCCGTGCTCCTTGCCGCCGCCAAGGGCGACATCCGCTTTTTCGTGGAAGGCGCAGCCGCGATCGACGCGCTGAAGAGCGGCGACCGGGTGCTGATCGCGGAGGCCTGCACCCACGTCCCCGATACCGAGGATATCGGCCGGGTCAAGATCCCGGCCCTGCTGCGGAAACGGGCAGGGGAGGGACTTCGCGTCGACATCGCCGCCGGGAACGATTTCCCGGAGGACCTTTCGCCCTATGCCCTGATCATCCACTGCGGCGCCTGCGTGGCTACCGCCTCGCTGGTGCGTTCCCGGATCCGCAAAGCCCACCTCGCCGGCGTCCCCATGACCAATTACGGCATCGCCCTTGCCAAACTCCAGGGCATTCTCGAGAGAATCGCCTTGCCATAGCACTGATTCGCGTTTTTTTCGCTATCTTTGCGGCGCAATGGCAAAAGCGGCAAGATATGTCTTTCTGCTGGTTTTGGGCTTTTTCGCCGGAGTGTTTTTCCTGCAGGCCCAACCGGCTGATACGCTGGTAATTCCCGAGACGGATTACCGGCTGGATTCCGCTATCTTCCGGGCGCGCCGCCCCGTGGTGGAAATCCTGCCTTCGCCGGGCGTTTCCGCGACGGTGCCCCTGTCCGTACTGAAAAAAATCCCCTCGGTGATGGGTCTGGCCGACCCGCTGCGTTTTGTCTTCCTGATGCCGAGCGTCCAGACGGGCAATGACGCCGACAACGGCATCCACATCCAGGGCTGCGAGAATGCGCACAATTACATCTCCATGGGCGGCGCCCCCATCTACGGCGCCGGTCACATGCTCGGATTCGCCTCCGTCTTCAACTCCGGGCACTTCCGGGAGATGTCCTACAGCACCGTAGCCCGGGACCTCAACCGCCTCGGCGGCGTTGTGGAAATGCGCCTGCCGGACGAGCCCCTGGCCGCCCCTTCCGTCGATCTGTCCGTCGGACTCTTCCTGTCGCAGGCAACCGTCCGCATCCCCGCCGGCAGGCATTCGTTTGTCGTGTCGGGCCGTCACAGCTATTTCAACCTCCTGTACAGCAACTTCATGAAGTTCAACGACGCCCCGCTGCGCTATGACTTCGGCGACGCCAACCTGACCTGGACCTGGCGCCCCGGCGAGCGGGACGTCATCCATCTTAACGGCTATTTCGGCCGGGATGCCGCGGAGTACGGTTCGCCGCAGTGGCAGATCAAGGCCTGGGGGAACTGGCGGAACGCCGTCGGGTCCTTCGACTGGCAGCATACGGGCGGCGGATGGACGATGAGCCATCTCCTCTACGGGACGCTCTTCCGGCTGAAAGACAGCGTCGGGATGGACGTGACGCAGGTCAGCGCCCCTTCATCCATCAGCAGCCTCGGTTATCGTGGCCGTTTCAGCATGGGCGGGTTCGAACTGATCGGCGAGACGGCGCGCCATGATGCCAACCCCCTGCAGCCGACGGAACTCATCCATATCGAGCAGGAGGCTTTCGAGTCTTCCCTGCAGGCCGGTTATAAGACCCGCTTCGGGGCCTGGTTTGTCGGCGCCTCCCTGCGCGGCACATGGTACCTCTCACCGGAGGAAAAGTCGATGTACAGCCTCGATCCGCGCATGGAGACCGCCTGGGAAAGCCCCCGCGCGGGTACCTTCTCCTTCAAGGCCGGGATCGCCCACCAGTACCTCTTCCAGACCGGCCCTACGGATATGGGCTTCCCGACGGAGTACTGGATCCTGGCCGGGGACCTTTCCGATCCGCAGGCATCCCGTTATCTGTCCCTTTCCTGGGGCTCCGCAGCGCTGCTGGACGGGTGGAACATCTCCGCCGAGGGTTATTTCCGGGACTTGACCAACCAGCTGGAATACGGCGGCAACCTTCTCGATTATGCCAATCCCGCCTTCAATCTGGAAGACTTCTTCATCCGGGGCCGCGGACACAACTACGGCATCAACCTCTCGCTCCAGAAGACAGCCGGCAAGCTGACCGGCTGGCTTTCCTACGCGTTCGGCCGGGCGATGCGGCACAGCGACGAGGAAGGATTCCCGGAGTGGTATCCCTCCCAGCATGAGCGCCTCCACGAGGTCAAGCTGGTAGGAACCTATGACTGGGGGAAGTGGGACCTCGGCCTGACCTTCGTCCTTGCCTCCGGACGGCCCTGGACGCAGCCGCTGGCCTTCTATCTGCTCGGCGGAAAGATCATGACCGTCTACGGCGACTACAACGGCGGACGTCTCAATCCCTACCTCCGGGCGGACATTTCCGCCAACTGGTACCTCCACAAGGACTCCCGCCGGCGCGACGGCATCAATTTCTCCGTTTACAATGCATCCGCCTATCCCAACGAGCTGGCGCGGATGATCAAGATAGACGAAGACAACGGGGACTTTTTCTATGGCCCGGTGCGTCTGCAACTGCGTGTTTTCCCGTCCGTCGGGTATTTCCTCCATTTTTGATCGCCATGAAACGACTGCTCCCCATACTGCTGCTCCTGCTTCTTGCCGCCTGTGACAAGATGGACACCCTCGCGCCCGAAAACGACGCCATCCGCGGTGACGGGCTTGTCGTCGAGGGCTGGATTGACGAGGGCGGCTGTCCCGTGGTCTCGGTTACGACGACGCTGCGCCGTCCGGACGACCCGCAGCCTGTCGCCAGTCTGGCGGGCCTGGTGGTGCGGGACGCCGAGGTGTATGTCTCCGACGGCACGCAGAAGGTGAAGCTTACGGGCTCGCTGTCCCTGGATGCTTTTCCTCCCTATGTCTATTCGACCTCTCTCATGAAAGGGGAGATCGGGAAGACCTATACGCTGACGGTTTCCTACAAGGGCATGGAGGCTACGGCTGAGACGACCATTCCCGAGGCGACGCAGCTGACATCGCTTGATGTCTTCCGGACGGAGGACGACGTCTATCGCATTTATGCCGTCTTCGATCCCGATCCCGAGGCCTGCTACGGCTTTTTCAGCAAGGGCGGCGAAGATGCTTTCGGCTATCTACCCGTTTTCCTCGGCCTTGTCGACGGCTCGGTCGTCTCCGGGCCGCAGACCGTCTCCGTTACGCGCGGTTCCGCCCTGACGTCGCTGAAGGAGTATAAGCCGGGCTTCGAGCCGGGCGAGCGGGTTGATATCCGTTTCTGCACGATGAACCGTGAAATCTATCGGTTCTGGGAGACTTTCCAGCAACTGACGGGCATCTCCTATATCATGACCTATCCCACCAATTTCAGCAACCTGCCGTCCAATATGACGGGCGCTTATGGGTATTGGGCCGGTTACGGGACAGCCACCTATTCGGTGAATATCCCGGAGGAGGAAGAGGAACCGTAGGGCGGTTTATTCCACAGGAAAAATGAAGTACGTATCCGGGTAGGGCTCTTCCCGGAGGGTGAAGTGCCACCATTCCGTGTCGAGCGGCTTGAAGCCGTGCTCGAGCATGGCCTTCCGGAGGATCATCCGGTGGGCGAACTGCTCGGGGGTGATGCTGCGCCCGGTCGGGCTCTTGCTGTTGTCGCCCGTGTACTCGCCGGTTTCCGGATTGCCGCAGAAGTCGGGATGGCTCTCGGGCCCGAACCAGTCGAAGGTCCCGCCCATGTCCAGTTCCTTTTCCGTGGCCATGTCAAAGAGGGTCAGATCGACGGTAGAGCCGCGTGTATGGCCGCTTTTGGCCATGATGTACTCCTGGTCGAAGAGGACGCTCTTGTCGAGGTCCGGGTAGAAATAGGGCTTCATGGCCGTGTCCGCGATGGCGGCCGCCCAGCGGACGAAGTGGTCCACGCCTTCCTGCGGACGGTAGGCGTCGTAAATCTTGAGGCGGTAACCCTGGCGGATGACATCGTCGCTCACGGCCCTGAGGGCAGCGGCGGCTTCCTTCGTCAGCAGGGCTGTCGGCGCATGGTAGCCGTCGATGCGGCCGCCGACAAAGTTGTAGGTGCCGTAGTAGCGGATCTCGAGGATGGCGTCCGGGACTACGTCAGTGATGGTGACAAAGCCGCTGCTGTCCCCATCCGGGGAGGGGGCTGTATGGTTCTGATGGCTCCGGCAGGCGGAAAGACCGGCGAGAAGGGTGATGCCGGCGAGGAGGATCCAAAGTCGCTTCATGATAACGTGTTTAACTCCTGCAAAGATAAGCATTCCGGTGGAAATTACCCTTTGCGGTTAATCGTCGTGTTTCAAAAATTTCTTATCTTTGTCCTATAATGCATTATATTATGAACAGAGAAGAACCATTTGTCCTGACGATAAGCCGCGAGGTTGGATCCGGCGGTCATACCGTCGGCGGCATCCTTGCCGGAAAACTGGGCGCCCGTTACTGCGACAAGCAGCTGCTGGGGGCCCTCGAGAAGCAGTTCAACCTCAGCGCCGGCGCCATCGAGAAACTCAAAGGGGAGAAGCAGAGCTGGCTGGCGGACTTTGTGAGCATGATTTCGCCCATGCCTTCCGCACGGATGCTGGGGCTGGATCCGCGCGTGACGCAGGAATTCCGGATCGATGTGACGACAAACGAGATCTACAAGGCCGAAGAGGAGATTCTCAAAGGCTTTGCCGAGATGGGTTCCTGTGTCATCGCCGGCCGTTCCGGTTTCCATGTCTTCAAGGACCACCCCAATGCGCTGCATGTCTTCATTACCGCGTCGATGCCCAACCGCATCGAACGCATCATGCGGAAGCAGGGCCTGACCCGGACCGAGGCGGCTAACCTCGCCAAGGGCATTGACGAGGCGCGGGAGAACTACATCCAGCGCTTTGCCGGTGTAAGCCGCTATGATGCCCGCAATTACGACCTGGTCCTTAACTCGGACGGCCACACGGAAGAGCAGCTGGCCGACCTGATTCTCTCTTATATCGGCTGATGAAAAAGTACTGGCTGCCTTTGCGGCGGCATGTTGTCTCCTTCTTTCCTGCATCAAGCAGGAGCCGGGGAGCATGGAATGTGATATCCTGGCTGCCGAGGTGGATGCCTCGTTCGCGCCCTATTTCTACAAGACGACCCAGATGATCGTCCCCGACATCGCTTCCAACGAGTCGGAAATCGTCTTCATCGTCCGTTCTCTCCTGTCCCTTCCGAAGTCGGTACCGGTGACTTTCCAGCTCACTCCGGGCGCGACCATTTCGCCCGAAAACGGCTCTGCACAGGATTTTACGGCAGGCCCCGTGACCTATACCGTCACTTCTGAGGACGGGGCCTGGCAGCGGCAGTATGCCGTTTCCTTCCGTGAGGCCACCCTCCCGGTCAGTAAACTCAGTTTCGAGCATTTCGAGGCCGTCGCGTCGCAGTATGACGCCAGCACCCGCTATCACGAGTTCTACGAGGAGGGTACGGGCGGCGAGCGCCGCAATATCTGGGCGAACGGCAACCCGGGCGTAGCCATTGTCAATTCCGGCTGGGCACCGGAGCAGTTCCCGACCTATGCGACCCCGGACGGATACAGCGGCTATGGCGTCTGTCTGAATACCCAGTACGCCGGCGCCCTCGGCGCCCTCTTCGGCAAGCCCATCGCCGCCGGGAACCTTTTCCTCGGACGCTTCATTATCGAAAATGTCCTGCTGGATGCCCTCAAGGCCACGGACTTCGGCATTCCGACAGACCGCGTGCCGCTTCGCGTCAAGGGCTGGTACAAGTATACGCCGGGACCTGAATTCAAGGACAAGGAGCAGCATATCGTTGAGGGCCGTATCGATGAGGCCCATATCTACGGCGTCTTCTACCGCAACACGGACGAAGAAGGGAACCCTGTCAAACTCGACGGTACGAGTGTCCTGACCAGCCCCTACATCGTCCGCAGGGCGCAGGTCGCTTCCCTGCCCGCTACCGACAGCTGGACGCAGTTCGAGATGTTTTTCGAGGGTGAAAAGGCCGACGCGGAGATCCTGGAGGCCCTTGGCTACAGCTTTACGATCGTCTTCTCCTCCAGCAAGGACGGCGACCGTTTCGAGGGCGCTATCGGCAGTACCCTCTTTGTCGACGAGGTGGAAGTAATCTATGAAGAGGACTAAGCGATGAGAAAGATACTGGTTTCAGTCATACTGGCTGTTGCGTGTTCGGCCGCTTCCCTGGCCGGTGGACTCCCGGACGGTCTCGGTTTGAAGGTCCGTGCCGGTTACAGCGTCGGCGGCACCGCTCCGCTGGAAATGCCCGCCGCCATCCGCAGCTTCGACGGCTACCACCTCACGCCCTCCGTCATGGTCGGGGCCGAGGTATCCTATGCTTTCACGGAGCGATGGGGCATTCTCAGCGGCCTCCGCTTCGGGAACAAGGGCATGGATGCCGCCATCACCGTCAAGGGCTACCGGATGGAAATGATAAAGAGCGAGAACCGCATCGAGGGTCTCTTCTACGGCCATGTCCGGCAGGATGTGGCGGAGTGGGTGCTCACGGTCCCCGCGCAGGCGTCGTACCGGCTCGGGAAGGTGCTCCTCAAGGCCGGCCCCTATGTTTCCTTCCTTGTCAGCGGGGATTTTTCCGGCGTCGCTTCCGACGGCTATCTCCGCCAGGGCGACCCCACCGGCCCGAAGATTCTGATCGGGACGGGAAATGACAGTGCGACCTATGATTTCAGCGACTGGATGAGCCCTGTCCAGGCCGGCGTCGGTGTCGGTGCGGACTGGACCATTGCCGCGGGTTTCGGCATTTCCGCCGACCTCGAATGGGGTCTCACGGGCCTTTTCAAGCGCGATTTCAAAACAATAGAACAGACCCTTTATCCCATCTACGGGACGCTGGGTCTGTTCTATCAGTTCTAATCTAATGATTACGCGTCGAACTCAGCGACGATTTTCTTGATGTCGGAGGGGTTGAGGCGGCCATAGACCTTCTCGCCGATGGTGGCGACAGGGGCGAGGCCGCAGGCGCCGACGCAGCGGAGGCAGTCCAGGGAGAACTTGCCGTCCGGGGTCGTCTCGCCGACCTCGATGCCGAGCACGCGCTTGAATTCCTCGAGCACCTTGTCGGAGCCGCGGACATAGCAGGCGGTGCCGAGGCATACCGAAACCGGGTATTTGCCCTTCGGGACCATCGAGAAGAACGAATAGAACGTCACGACGCCATACACCTTCTGAGCCGGAACGCCCAGCTCGCGGGCAATCACGCGCTGCACCGGCAACGGCAGGTAGCCCAGGGTGTTCTGGGTTTCATGCAGGATGCTGATGAGTTCGCCGGGGTCGTTGTGGAACTTGCGGCAGATCTCCTCCGTCTGACGGAGCGCCTCGCAGGATACTTTTATCTCACTCATGGCTACTTGATGCTTTTGTCAAAATACTGTGTGTGAAGCAGGTGATGGGCCCTTTCGCTCATCGGCTCGCCGAGGAATTCCTTGTAGAGCTTCTGGATGTCAGGGTTCTCGTGGCTCTTGCGGATGGGCTTGCCGGCGTCTTCGGCGTAGATGGCTCTCGCGCGGGCCTTGATAATCTCGACGTTGCCGTGGTGGTAGGGCTGGCCGGCGCCGTCGATGCAGCCGCCGGGGCAGGCCATGACTTCCACGACATGGTAGTCGAGCTCTCCCTTGCGCAGCTTCTCCATCAGGTAACGGGCGTTGCCGAGGGTGTGGGCGACACAGACCTTGAGCGGGAAGCCCGCGAGGTCGATGGTCGCTTCCTTGATGCCCTCGAGGCCGCGGACCTCCTGGAAGTCGATCCTCGGGAGGGTCTTGCCGGTGTACACCTCATAGACGGTGCGGAGGGCAGCCTCCATCACGCCGCCGGTCGCGCCGAAGATGGCGGCGGCACCGGAGCTTTCGCCGAGCGGCTTGTCGAAGTCGGTGTCCTCGAGGCAGCGGAAGTCGATGTTGGAGCGCTTGATGAGGCGGGCGAGCTCACGCGTGGAGATGGAATAATCCACATCCGGATTGCCGTCGACCTTGAATTCCTCGCGCTCGCACTCATATTTCTTGGCGAGGCAGGGCATGATGGAGACGACGACGAGCTTCTCGCGCGGAATGCCCATCTTCTGTGCCCAGTAGGTCTTGGCGATGGCGCCGAACATCTGGGCCGGGGACTTTGCGGAGGACGGGTAGTCCTTCAGGTCCGGGAACTGGTGCTCGTAGAAATTGACCCAGGCAGGGCAGCAAGAGGTCATGATCGGAAGCTTGACGCTCTTGTCTCCGCCGAGGTAGGCTTTGAGGCGGTGGAGGATTTCGGCGCCTTCTTCCATGATGGTAAGGTCGGCGGCGAAGTCGGTGTCAAACACATAGTCGAAGCCGAGGCGGCGGAGGGAGGTCGCGAGCTTGCCGGTCACGATGGTGCCGGGCTCATAGCCGAATTCCTCGCCGAGGGCGACGCGAACGGCGGGCGCGGGCTGCGCGACAACGATCTTGTCCGGGTTGCAGAGGTCGTCGAGGAGACGGTCCGTGTTGTCGCGCTCGGTCAGGGCGCCGGTCGGGCACACCGCGACGCACTGGCCGCAGTAGGTGCAGTCCGTTTCGGAGAACATGCGGTCGAAGGTCGGGGCGATGGTGGCGTCGAAGCCGCGGCGGATGGCGCCGAGGACGCCTACCGTCTGGACATTGTTGCACACGCTTTCGCAGCGGCGGCAGAGGATGCACTTGTCCATGTTGCGGGTGATGGCGACGGTCTGCTCGTGCTTGCGCTCGGACTGCTCGCCCTTGTAGGTCATCTCGCGGATGTTGAAACGCGTGACGAGCTTCTGGAGCTCGCAGTGGTTGCACTTGGGGCAGGTGAGGCAGTCGTTCGGGTGGTCGGAGAGGATGAGCTCGGCGACGGTCTTGCGAGCGCGCACGACGCGGGCGGAGTTAGTCTTGACGACCATGCCTTCCGTGACCATGGTGGCGCAGGAAGGGGCCAGGTTGCGGCGGCCTTCGATCTCGACGACGCAGATGCGGCAGGAAGCAGGGGAGTTCTTGACGCAGGTGCCCTTGAGGTCGATGTGACAGAGCGCGGGAATGGCAATCCCCACGGAAGCGGCCGCATCGAGGACGGTGGTTCCTTTCGCGACGCTCACCGGGCGGCCGTCGATAGTCAGGTTGATCATATTTTCCATAGGGCTTGCTAGATTACTTTGATGGCTCCGAACTTGCAGCGGGACAGGCACATGCCGCAGCGGATACACTTTTCAGGGTTGATGACGAACGGTTTGCGGACCTCGCCGGCGATGGCTTCGGCAGGGCAGCCGCGGGCGCAGGCGGAGCAGCCCTTGCACAGCACCGGATCGATGCTGTAGGTCAGCAGGGCCTTGCACTTGTGGGCGCGGCAGACATGGTCCCGGACGTGCTCTTCGTATTCGTCGCGGAAGTTGGAGAGCGTGGAGAGGACCGGATTCGGAGAGGTCTGGCCGAGGCCGCAGAGGGCGGTATCCTTGATGACCTTGGCGAGGTTCTCGAGCTTGTCGAGGTCTTCCATCGTGCCGCGGCCCTGGGTGATCTTGTCGAGGATCTCGAGCATGCGCTTGTTGCCGATACGGCACGGGGTGCACTTGCCGCAGGACTCGCCGACGGTGAATTCGAGGAAGAATTTCGCGACGGAGACCATGCAGTCGTCCTCGTCCATGACGATCATACCGCCGGAGCCCATCATGGAGCCCGCCGCGGCGAGGGATTCGTAGTCGATCGGGATGTCGAGGTGCTTCTCGGTGAGGCAGCCGCCGGAAGGACCGCCCGTCTGGACTGCCTTGAATTTCTTGCCGTTCTTGACGCCGCCGCCGATGTCGTAGATGATTTCGCGGAGGGTCGTTCCCATCGGGACTTCGATGAGGCCCACGTTGTTGATCTTGCCGGCGAGGGCGAAGACCTTGGTGCCCTTGGACTTTTCGGTGCCGATGGAGGAGAACCAGGCCGGGCCCTTGGTGAGGATCACGGGGACGTTGGCGAGGGTCTCGACGTTGTTGACGTTGGTCGGATGGCCGAAGTAGCCGGACTCGGCCGGGAACGGCGGCTTGAGCGTCGGCTCGCCGCGCTTGCCTTCCATGGAATGGATCAGGGCCGTCTCCTCGCCGCAGACGAACGCACCGGCGCCGTAGCGGATCTCGATGTCGAAGGAGAACTTGGTGCCGAGGATGTTCTCGCCGAGGAGGCCGTATTCGCGGGCCTGGGCGATGGCGACCTGGAGGCGGTGGACCGCCAGCGGGTATTCGGCGCGGATATAGATGAGGCCGTGGTTGGCGTTGATGCAGTAGCCGCAGATCATCATGGCTTCGATGACGGAGTTCGGGTCGCCTTCCATGATGGAGCGGTCCATGAACGCGCCCGGGTCACCTTCGTCGGCGTTGCAGACGACGTATTTGTCCGGAGCGTCGAACTTGCGGGCGATCTCCCACTTCACGCCGGTCGGGAAACCGGCGCCGCCGCGTCCGCGAAGTCCGCTGGCCTTGATGTCGGCGAGGACCTCGAGGCTGTCGCGTTTGAGGCTGTCGGCGAGGGCCTTGTAGCCGTCTCTGGCGATGTATTCGAGGATGTTCTCCGGGTCGATGAAACCGCAGTTGCGAAGCGCGATTCTGAGCTGCTTGCGGTAGAAATTCATGTGCTTGGAGTCGGCGATGTGCTGTCCCGAGCCGGGGTCAAGGTAGAGGAGACGTTCGACCTTTTCGCCGCCGATGATGTGTTTGGTGACGATTTCTTCCACATCATCCGGACGGACAGAGGTGTAGAAGGTGTTGTCCGGGATAATCTTGACGATGGGGCCCTTCTCGCAGAAACCGAAGCAGCCGGGAACGATGACTTCGACCTTGTCGGCGATGCCATGTTCCTTCAGCGCTGCGTGGAAGTTGTCGACGATTTTGGCACTCTCGGAGGCCTTGCAGCCGGTACCGCCGCAGCAGAGAATCTGCATGTGCGGCGTGCCTTTGTCCAGTCCGCAGGCGATTTCCGTCACGGACGTGTTGCTGGCCTCTCTAACGGACAACGCTTGAATCGCTTCCCGTCTGATGCTCTCGAGAGCATCGGCTGAGGTAATTTTCATGTTGTTTAGTATTGTGTAAGTTTTAGTGTCGCTGTTTGGGCTTACTAAGTTACAGATTTTCTCGCATTCCGCAAACGATTCGATAGTTTTTTTCGCGTTTTTGCTGTCATTCTTCGCCAATAACCGGCATGCCCGACCCGATCGGGCATCCCTTCCGTCATGCCCAGCGTATGCAGGGCATCCCTTTCGTCATGCCCAGCGTATGCAGGGCATCCCTTTCGTCATGCCCAGCGAATGCAGGGCATCTGTCCTCCGGTTTCCGGACAGTAGCCGTCAAAAGCCCGATCTCAGGGGGCTGCTTCGCATCCCCTCCTTCGGTCCTCAGCGGACGGCAGGGCTTTTGACGGCCACTGTCCTTCAACCTGCGGCCAGCTGACTATCAAGGCTCATCCTCCGCACGCTGAGTGTATTAGTCTTCGGTACGTGTTGATCTTCTTGGCACGTCGCAGGTCAGAAGCCGTACCGCTGAAGGTTAGACATCTTACCGCTGCAGGTTAGGCATCGTACCGTAGCAGGTCGGGCTGTGCGATGCAGCAGGTCTGCAAAAATCCTTTGACCTGCTACACTAGATGTTGCTACACTGCCGATTTGCGTCGCAGGTCGCGAGAAAAATGCAGACCTGCTACGTTTTGCCGTCTGACCTGCGGCACCTTTCTGTTGGATATGTAATCGCATTGGGTAAACATATTTCAGGGCGACAACCTTCCAGTCTCTGTTTTGTAAATAATTGAATGTCAGTTGTTTACAAAACCAAGCCTGGAAGGTGGCCTGTTTTTTCGGTGGACCTTCCAGTTAATAATTTGTAAGCATTTGAGTGTGATACGGTTATGTATCACTGGCTGGAAGGTGCGGGGCGTGGAATGACGGGTGAATTGCCGCAGGTGCGTAGGAGGAGCGTTTTCAAAAGCATTTTCCCGGCCGTAGGGTCGCCGCAAGGCGATTTGCTTTTGAAAATGCTCCTCCGAAGCGCCGGTGATCAGATGATGAAACGATTCTTCACGCTAGTGTGCGCCCTCGTGGTGCTGGTAACCGCGACGGTAAGTGGACAGCCGCTTCGCTATACCAATCCCGTGATCCATGCGGACTATTCCGACCCGGATGTGTGCGAGGCGGGGGGCGTGTATTATATGACGGCTTCGTCGTTCAACTGTTTCCCGGGGCTGCCGATTCTCCGCTCCACGGACCTGGTGCATTGGGAGCTGGTCAATTATGCGCTGACGGATTATCCGGGGCCGGATTGGAAGACGCCGGAGAAAAAGAGAAAGGCCGCTGCACAGGCGCCGGAAGACGATTTCCGGACGCGGGTGCAGCACGGGAATGCGGTCTGGGCTCCGGCGATCCGCTACCACGGCGGCTGGTTCTACATCTTTGTGGGCGATCCCGACCGCGGCGTTTTCATGGTCCGGACGCAGGATCCGGAGGGCCGTTGGGAAGCGCCCGTCTGGGTAGTACGGCAGAAGGGATTCATCGACCCGTGCCCGCTTTGGGACGAGGACGGCCAGGCGTGGCTCTCGCACGGCATCGCCGGATCCCGGGCAGGCCTGAAGAGCGTGCTCTACCTGGCGCCGATGGATCCGGACGGAACCCGCCTCCTGGGGCCGTCAAAGGCCATTTTCGACGGGCACCGGACACAGCCGACGATCGAAGGGACCAAGCTCTACAAACAGGACGGCAGGTACTATCTCTTCGCGCCCGCCGGGGGCGTGGCGACGGGCTGGCAGACCGTGCTTCGCGCAGACCGGATTACGGGACCATGGGAGGAGCGCATCGTCATGGCATGGGCGCCCGGGACCGTCAACGGGCCGCACCAGGGAGCCTGGGTGCGGGATACCGCCGGTGACGACTGGTTCCTGCACTTCCAGGACAAAGGCGCCTACGGCCGCATCGTACACCTCCAGCCGATGGCCTGGAAAGACGGCTGGCCCGTGATCGGCGAGGACCCGGACGGCGACGGCGTCGGGCAGCCGGTGAGAGCATGGACGGCGCCGAAGACATCGGAAGGCCATTCGCCTGTCATTTCGACCGAACGAAGGGAGTGGAGAAATAATCTCTACGGTCTGCCGCCGGCGTGGCAGTATCCGGCGATTCCGTCGCCGTACTGGCATATGGCGCTGGCGGAGGACGGCGTACGGCTCTTCAGCGTCGAGCAGCGGGAGCGGGGGCTCTGGAACTGCCCGAACCTGCTGCTGCAGAAGTTCCCGGCCGAGCGTTTTACCGTCACGGCGCGGCTTGCTTTCCGTCCCAATCCCCAGCTGAAATCGCGGGACGAGGAGGCGGGATTCGTGGTGATGGGCAACGATTATGCGCTCCTGCGGATCCGGGATGCCAGGGACCATGCGCAGCTCCAGTTTGTCACCTGCATCGGTGCGTCAAAGGGCGCCGACGAGACGGCGGAGGACCTGACGGCCCTTCCCTATACCGCGATAAGAATCGACGACCGCCACGCCTCCGGCAACGTCCCGAAGGTAAAATACACCGACATCCCCGAAGCCGCCCTGTGGGTGCGGCTGGAGGTGCGCGCCCAGGCCGTTGAGGGCAATGTCCCTGATGCGGTCTGCCAGTTCTCCTATTCGCTTGACGGCAAGCGCTATACGAAAGTCAATCAGAAGTTTACGGCCCGGCCGGAGATGTGGACCGGCGCGAAGTTCGGCTTCTTCTGCAACCGCTACAGCCCGAAGAACGACGCCGGCTGTCTCGATGTCACCGACCTCCTCGTGAAGCCCGAATTCGCCCCGCTCGAAGGCTTCAACTATGACGAAGCCGCCGTGCCTGCGTACACCCTCCCGGAACTGCTGACGACCGTCGCCGGCAAGCCGGTCCGGACGGTTGGGGAGTGGGAGAACGTTCGCCGTCAGGAGGTACTCCATCTGATGGAAGAGGAATATGGAACCGTCCCGCCGCGTCCTGCGGAGGAATCCTGGCACGTCGTCAGTGAGGGGCCCGCTCTCGGGGGCGCCGCCATTCGCCGCGAAGTGGCCATCGACCTCGGCGCCGGCGAGCGGATCAACCTCCTGCTGCTTATCCCCGCCAATGGCCCCGTGAGCGAAGACTCGCCTGTCATCTCGGGCGAAGTCGAGAGATCTTACCCCTGCTTCCTCGGGGTCAATTTCTTCGGGAACCACACCACCTGCGACGACCCCGCCATCTCCCTGCCGGACACGCTCCGCTGCCGTCCCGATTTCATCGTGGAGCCGCGGGGAAGCCAGTCCCACCGCTGGCCGCTGGAGACCATCATCGCCCGGGGTTATGCCGTCGCCACCTTCTGCTGCGAGGACATCGCGCCGGACCACGACCGCTGCCGGGGCATCCGGGACCGCTATCCGGAGTACAGTTGGGGCCATCTCGCCGCCTGGGGCTGGGGCCTTTCCCGCGCCCTGGACTATCTGCGTGAGGGCGACCCGGACATCAACGGGGAGCGCGTCGCCGTCTTCGGCCATTCCCGGATGGGCAAGGCCGCTGTCTGGGCCGGGGCCCGCGACACGCGGTTTGCCATGGTCATTTCGAATGCATCCGGCTGCGGGGGCGCCGCCCTGAGCCGCCGCCGCTTCGGCGAGACCGTCCGCCGCATCAACACGCACTATCCCTACTGGTTCGCGGAATCCTTCCGGAAATACAACGACAACGAGGACGCGATGCCTTTCGACCAGCACTTCGTCCTCGCCCTGATTGCCCCCCGTCCGCTGTTTGTGGAAAGCGGCACGGAGGACCGCTGGTCAGACCCCCGCGGAGAGCAGCTCGGCCTGGAGGCTGCGCTGCCGGTGTATAGCCTCTATGGCGCCGAAGAGAAGGCCGCATATGGAATGCGCCCCGGCAAGCATGAGATACTGGCCGGGGACTGGGAGCATTATCTGGATTTCGCGGACCGCTTCCTCTTCTAGAAGCCGCGGTAGGCGCCTTCAAAGAGGATGGCGCCGGAGGTCTTTTCGGTGATCAGCCAGGCGAAGGAATGGTCGCAGGTAAACATGACGGCCGGCAGATCCTCACCGGGACCGGGACTTGTCGGCATAATTTCGACAACCGTGACGGCCGCCGCCTCGGTGCCCCATTCCGCCACGGCGATGCGGGCCTTCTGGATGACCTTGGAGATGAGAGCCTCGACAACTCGGCCGTTCTTCGGCGCAAACATCCTGTCCATACCGCCCTTGAAGGCCGTCTTGATGCCCAGCGCTTCGAGCGTCTCGTTCAGGTCGAAGTCGCTGGCGGTCTCGAACTTCGGCAGCGAGAGGATGACCTCCGTGTCTTCCATCCGGGCCAGGACCTCATTCCAGTCAAGATCCGGGAAATCCTTCAGCAGATTGTCATAAGTATAGTAATTCTCCGTTGCAGGGTCCGGATCGGGGCGGTCGCCGGTAATCTCATTGTCCGGCAGGAGGATATACATCGCGAACTTGCCGTTGGCATAGGGGATTTCCAGCACGCTGAACCCGTCCATCCTGGCGTAACGAAGCCACCTTTGCGTATGCATCATGGGGACCCTCGTCACATCGCAGCCACCCAGGTAGAAGTCTTCCTCCCAGGTGCCCTCCGGCAGGAATAAGGGATCGCCGAACACCCGCTGCCATGCCGCTTTGAAATAGAGGGCATTCATCAGGTAGGCAATGGCCTGGGGAGAGATCTGCTGCGGATCCAGCATCTTATCGATCAGTCCGCTTGTATTCCGGTAGGCCCACCCGTTGACGGCATCCGCCACCTTGCCGGGATCGGCAAAGGACATGTTCTCGACGGCCGCGTAATAGTTGTTGCGCACGCCCTCGCGAAAGTCCGGATCAAGGGGGTATAATTCGTTGACGACAAGTCCGTTGGCCAGCTGCAGCTTCACGCCGAAATCGACGGCCGGCAACTGCTCCATCATCTTCTTGCTGTAAGCGTTCAGCGCATCGATGCCCTCGTCGCCATAGCCGAGTGCGGCAACAATCTCGTCCAATGCGGCTCCGGAAGCGCCGTTGGCCGTCATTGCCAGTGCAAATTGCAGACTGAGCGGCGAGAAGATAAAGGATTTTCCCTCCTTGCCCAGGCGCTGGAACAGGTCGAACGCCACGCTGTTACCGGCCTTGACATACCCGGCTTCCTCCTCCGTCAACTGCACTTTGGCAATCTGCGCAGTCGGCTGCGGAACTTCGTTCTGCAGCGTATTGTCAATCGGCTTGTCATCGGAATCCGTCTTTTCGGAGCAGGCCAGAATGCCTGCAAGCATCATGGAAGCAAAAAGCAGTTTTTTCATTTCAGCGACATTTACGTTTAGTAAATCCTTCTGGCCTTGGGACCTTGCACCATCTGTTCCACAAAAATAATCATTTTCGCCGAATTCCCGCAGCAATACCCCCGTCCTGCCCCGCAATGCGACCGTCATTCCACGGCGTGTCCGTGGAATCTGATCACCGGCGCTTCGGAGGAGCATTTTCAAAAGCAAATCGCCTTGCGGCGACCCTACGGCCGGGAAAATGCTTTTGAACGCCCCTGCGGCAATTCACACGTCATTCCACGCCCCGCACCTTCCAGCCAGTGATACATAACCGTATCACAATCAAATGCTTACAAATTATTAGCTGGAAGGTTGTCGTACGTCGTCCTGAAATCAGTTTACCCAAATTAGTGTGAAGCCTGTTTCAAGAGAATACACTATTATTTCGCTCCATAAGTCCCTCGTAGAAAGCCGGTTCTCCTAACCGCACAAGGAAATAAGGCTTTCACCCCAGCGTGAAACAGGCAAACAGGCCAGCTGAACGAAGGGTCAGCATTTACCGCTTTATAATGCGATATGTATCAGCACATTAGCAAAACGCCACTGTTATCCCCCTGCCTTTTTATCAGGGGGTTAACATTACAATCGTATTAAGTATATGAATTTCAATTATTTCCGATCGGGCAATTGCTAACCCCTCGGAAAACAGATTCCACGGACAAGCCGTGGAATGACGGTTCAATTGCCGCAGGCGCTGGACAAGCCGTGGAATGACGGGAAAGATTTCTCGACTGCGCTCGAAATGACAGAGGGCTTTGTTCCGAATGGCTGAAAATTGTGCGAAATAGGGTGGCTACCCTTCTCTGAAAAAGGGAGGGTAGGTACGTTTTCCCGGGCTTTTCGTAGCCACCCTCCGCCCACAACAGGAGGGTGGCCACGCTGTGTCTGGCCGCAGGTTGAAGGACAGTATCCGTCAAAAGCCCTGCCGTCCGCTGAGGACCGAAGGAGGGGATGCGAAGCGGCCCCCTGAGATCGGGCTTTTGACGGCTACTGTCCGGAAACCGGAGGACAGATGCCCTGCATACGCTGGGCATGACGAAAGGGATGCCCTGCATTCGCTGGGCATGGCGAAAGGGATGCCCGATCAGGTCGGGCATGACGATAAGGCTATTCCGGCTTCTGGATAGGGAGGGCGCGGGCCTTTTTGGGGTTGAGGCGCGTGTAGGCGGCGTTGAGGTCGCGGGGCTCGATGTCAATGTCGCGGTTGACGGGACGGCCGGGGTCGGAGAGGTGGTGGGAGAACAGCCAGTCGTACATCTGTTTCAGCAGGAAGGTGCGGGCCAGGATGGAGTGGTCGCAGCCCTCGAGCCAGGTCGTCTTGAGGTGCTTGGCACCGTCCGGCAGCGCCGTCATGCGGTCCACGACGGAATGCGAGAAGGACGGCTTGGTGATGCGGTCGGCCGTGCCGTGTATGATCCAGAGCGGCAGCTGGGTAAGGCCTTTCTCGTTGCCGTCCGTGTAGCCGCCGCACTCGGCGATGGCCGCGGCGATGCGGTCGGAGTAGTTCGCGGCCACCTTGAAGGCGCCCCAGCCGCCCATGCTCATGCCGATGACATACAGCCGGTCGGTATCATAGGGATAGCGCTCGCCGATCCAGTCGACAACGGCCATCACCTTGGCGGCGTCCCAGCTCGTGACCGGCGTCTGGGGGCTGACGATGAGGGCGGGGATGTCCTGCCCGCGGCGGAGCGCGTCGATGCAGCCATAGCGTGTCACCATGGAGAGGTCGCGGCCGGTGCGGCTGCGGCCATGGAGGAAGATGATCATCGGCGGCCGCTCCAGCGTGTCCGTCTGCGCAAGTCGCTCAGCATCATATCCTTCCGGCAGACAGAGCAGGAAGGGATAGCCCGTCTTGACGGAGTCCTGGTGGAAGGCATAGAGTTTCTGGGCCGATGCGCACAGCGGCAGGGCCAGCAGAAGCAGCAGTATGAGGCTCAGGCGGCGGGTCATTGCTTGAGGGTGACTTTGAAAATGTCTACGGCGTTGCCGGCATAGTAGCCCACGATGTTCTGGGACGTCGTGAACACATAGCGGCCGTCCTTCGAAACGTCGAGGCCGACCGGGAAGGAATCCGCGCCGACGGTCCCGAGGAGCCGGAACGAATCCACGCTGACGACGGCGAGGCAGTTGCCGCCGTGGCAGGCGGCGTAGATGTATTTCCCGTCGGGGGAGAGGGCGATGGTCCGGGCGCCGGCGGGGACCTTGCAGGACGCCCATCCGTCGACGGTAACGGTCTTTCCGTCAAGCTTTTCGATGGCCTCGCAGACAACCTTCAGCGGGATGCGCTGGACGTAGCCCGTGCGGTTGATGCTGGCGTAGAGGTAGCCGCCGCTGATGACCAGGTGCCTTAGGTTCGGCATCATCCCCATCAGGCGGCCGCGGTAAAGACCGCTCTCGAGGTCGATGACGGCGATGCCGCCGCCCCCGCTCATGCAGCCGACGAGCAGATAGCGTCCGTCGGGGGTGAAGACCGTGCCGCGCAGGCAGTAGCCGCTGTTGTTGTCGCGGTCCACCTTGACCGTCGTGCTGAAATTGAGTTTCAGCTGATAATCAACGATATAGAGCTTTGTGAAGTGCCAGTCCCGAGGCTCGTCGGAAGAGATGTCAACGATGCCCACCGTGTTGTCGCCCCAGTGGGTCACGGCCATCTGCGTTCCGTCCGGCGACGCGGCGATCATTTTCGGCAGGGGCCCGGTCTCGAAGAGCCGCACGAGGGTGTCGGCCCGGGTGTCGATGACGGCCATGGCGGAAGGTTCCTGGGCGTTGATGTCAAAGCTGCGGCGATAATAGGGGATCCAGAGGTAACGGCCGTCATGGGAGAACGCCGACTCGACCGGCTTGCCGGTGAAGGTATCGGGATTCCGGTAGGTGTGGTTGTAGTGGAAAATTCCGGAGGACGGGGCCCAGAGCGCCTCGTGCTCCTTGCCGATCCGGTGGGAAACCGTCGCCAGTTTCTCGCCGTCCATGCTGTAGACGACCGTTTTTCCGCCTTCCAGCGAGTTGACGTAGTACTTTTCGCCGGAAGGGTGGATATGGACGGACTTGGGGGAGAGGACGTCGGGGTCGTGGTTTTTTCCGCCGGGGTTGTAATTCTGCCGGCGCCCGATGAGCTCCACGGTCATCTTCGGCGAATCCATCTTCGTCCCGATGGCGGGGTGCTCCACCTTCGGGCTTTCCTGGGCCCATGCCGTCAGGGGCAACAGGCTCAGCAGCAGCGGCAATATGCGAAGGAATCTTTGCATGCGGACTGCAAAGATACGAAAAAAATCAGTAGTCCTCGATGTTGTACTTGGTGAGGATGTCCATGTGCATGAAATTGTCGCGGCGGACAGGCTGGCGGCCGAAGACGATGAGGTCCGCCATCGCCTGGATCGCCAGGCCGACCTGCTCGTCGGGGTGCTGGCCGATGAGCATGGTGATGTAGCCGTGCCGGAGGGCCTGGAGGTTGGCTTCGAGGTTGTCGAAGCCGATGACGCGGCGCTCGCGGTCCGGGTGGGAGCGCAGGTAGGGGAGGAGCAGGTGGACGCGGGAATTGAACATGACGATGTGCCGCACCTGCGGATGCTCGCCGAAGAAGGCTTCCAGCGTCGCCAGCGAGGCGTCCGGGTCCGCCGGGTCGATGAAACGGCTGTGGATCGTGCAGGCGGGGCAGTTCTGGAGCATGTAGTCCATGAATCCGGCGCGGCGGTTCACGGTCGGGTCGCTCTGGCGCTCCTTGTCGCGGTGGACGCGGACAATCAGCACGTCCGAGATCTCCTTCCCGCCGGTCAGAAGGTCGGCGCAGAGATAGCCGCTCTTGTAAAGGGGCATGCCGTAATAGGCTGTATATCCGTCGATTTCGAGCTTCGAATCGATGAATGCGTAGGGGATACCGCGCTGCTGGAGCACGCCGACCAGCGTCAGGGTGCCGGCGCGGAACATGGGGGCGATGACCACGGCCGAAGGGCGGCTTTCCAGCATGCCGAGGCAGGCATCCCGGAAGGACTCCTCGCTGTACTGGTCGTAGCTGAAGTGCCGGATGCGGATGCGCATGGGAAGGAGGTTCTCCCGGACCTTGTCGAGCGTGGAGAGGGCCAGCTCCCAGAACGAACCCTTTTCGTCGCTCGGAACGAGCAGGGCGATGGTATGGACCTCCCGGCGGGCGAGGATGGAAGCGTTGAGGTCGGGCTCATAACCGAGCTCGCGGACGGCCTCCATGACCTTCTCGCGGCTTTTTTTCGACACTTCTCCGCGGTTGTGCAGGACCCTGTCGACCGTGCCTTTGGAAAGGCCGGTCAGCCGGGCAATGTCCATGATGGTCGTTTTCCGCTCGGGAGCCATGATTAAAAAAGATTCGACTCCGCAAATATACAAATTTTCAATCAAATCCGTTACCGTTCACGAAAATATCGACAAAAATTTCCGTGAACGTGCACGGAATCCGAAAAAGATTATTATCTTTGCACCGTTAACGCGCTAACACTAATAACACCCATGCGGATTCATTCCCGTTTCGTGCTTTTTCTGGCTGCCCTTGCTGCCGCCGCCTGCGGCTCAGAAAAGACTTCTGAGTTTGCCCGCCTTTATGAAGGCCTCCCCTTTGAAATGCCCGTCCTCGAACGCCCCGACATCCCGCAGCGGAGCGTCTCCATCGTCGATTTCGGCGCCGTCCCCGACGGCGTGACGCTTTGCAGCGATGCTTTCGCCAAGGCCATCGACAGCCTCGTGGAGCAGGGGGGCGGCACCGTCATCGTCCCGGAAGGACTCTGGCTCAGCGGCCCGATCGGCCTGCAGAGCCAGATCGAGCTGCGCCTCGAAAAGGGCGCCGTGCTCATGTTCTCCCCGGACCAGGACCTCTACCCGATCATCGACACCAACTTCGAGGGCCTCGACGTCCGTCGCTGCCTTTCCCCGATCCATGCCGAAGGCGCCCGTGACATCGCCATCACCGGCGAGGGCATCATCGACGGCAACGGCGACGCCTGGCGCGAAGTCAAGCGCCGCAAGGTGGGGGACGACCAGTGGAAAAACATCGTCAGGAAGGGCGGCGTGCTCGCCGACGACGGCAGCGCCTGGTATCCCGACGAAGGCTACAAGGCCGCCCGTGCGACCGCCGGTTCGCTGAACAAACCCTCCGACGAGCTCGACGAGCAGTATATCAAGACCTTCCTCCGGCCGGTGATGGTGTCGCTGCGCGAATGCGAGAACATCCTCCTCGAGGGGGTCACCTACCAGAACAGCCCCTGCTGGAATATCCATCCGCTGTGGTGCAGGAACCTGATCGTCAAGGACGTCATCGTCCGGAACCCACATTACAGCACCAACGGCGACGGCATCGACATCGAGGGCTGCGAGAACGTCATCCTGACCGGCAGCACTTTCGACGTCGGCGATGACGCCATCTGCATCAAGTCCGGCAAGGACGAGGACGGCCGTCGTCACGGCAAGGTCTGCCGCAACCTCATCATCGAGGGCTGCACGGTCTACCACGGCCACGGCGGATTCGTCATCGGCAGCGAAATGTCCGGCGGCGTCGAGAACATCAAAGTGAGCAACTGCAGCTTCCTCGGCACGGACGTCGGCCTGCGCTTCAAGAGCACCCGCGGCCGCGGCGGTCTGGTCAGGGACATCTGGTGCGAGAACATCGCCATGAAGGATATCGTCTCCTACGCCGTCATCTTCAACCTCTACTACGCCGGCGTCGCCGCTTCGGACAAGGCCGACGGCCAGGAGGAAGACCTCGCCCCCGTCGACGAGACCACGCCCGAGTTCCGCGACATCCATTTCCGGAACATCTCCTGCTCCGGCGCGAAGCAGGCCATCTACCTGAACGGCCTTCCCGAGCTCCCGCTGTCGGGACTTGACTTCCATGACTGCGTCTTCACGGCCGACAAGGGCGCCGAGGTGCATTACGCCAAGGACGTCGTCTTCGACAATGTCATTGTAAACGGTACTGCTTTATGAGAATCCTTCGAAAAAGATGCCCCGCATTCGCTGGGCATGACGGTTTCGTCATTCCATGGCTTGATTATACCGTCATTCCACGGCTTGTCCGTGGAATCTGTGCGCTAGCCGCCATCTGGCTCACCGCCAGCTCCTTCACCATCCACCTGATGGGCGACAGCACCTGCGCCGAGAAGGATCTTCCCAAGGCCGGAGAGGAACGCGGATGGGGGATGATGTTCCAGAATTTCCTCGATCCCGCCGCCGTCACCGTCATCAATTATGCCCAGAACGGCCGCAGCACCAAGAGTTTCCGTGACCTCGGCCTCTGGGACAAGGTCTACGAGGCCGTGCAGCCCGGTGACTATGTCTTCATCCAGTTCGGCCACAACGACGCCAAGGCCGACGATCCCGCCCGCTACGCCCCGGCGTTCGGCGCCTACCAGGACAACCTCCGAGCCTTTATCGACGGCGTCCGCGAGAAGGGCGGCACCCCGGTGCTCCTGACTCCGATCGCCCGCCGCTGGTTCAAGGGCGGAAAGCTCGACCGCAACTGCCACACCGACTATCCCGAGGCCATGCGCCAGGTCGCTGCCGAGAAGGGCGTCACCCTCCTCGACATCACGACCCCGACCCTCGACTGGATCGAAGCGCTCGGCGACGAGGCGTCCAAGGCCTATTTCATGATTTCCACCGGCAAGGACGACAACACGCATCTCGTCCCCCGCGGCGCCCGCAAGGTCACCGAGATCATCTGCGGAAAGATTGAGGCCCAGCTTCCCGAAATTGCAAAGCATCTTCGCCGCTACGACATCGTCGTCGACGCCACGGGCCACGGCGACTGCATGACCGTCCAGGAAGGCATCAACGCCTGCCCGGACTACCGCCACGGCGGCATCACCACCCTCCACATCAACGCCGGCACCTACTGCGAAGAGGTGATTATCCCCCACAACAAGTTCCGCCTCCACATCAGCGGCGACGGCGCGGACAGGACCCTCATTACCTTCGGCAAGTACGCCAAGCAGAACTGGGACGTGACCGGCACCCCTGTCGGCACCTCCGGCAGCGCCAGCGTCTATGTCCACGCCAGCTACATCACCTTCGAGGACCTGAGCTTCGAGAATTCCGCCGGCGAGGGCAAGGACATCGCCCAGGCCGTGGCCGTGTTCACGGACGGCGACTTTCTCTTCTTCCACCGCTGCCGTTTCCTCGGGAACCAGGACACCTTATATACCTACGGACGTTATGGCAAGGACGGCGGCATCAAGCGGAATTACTTCCTTGACTGCTACATCGAGGGCACGACCGATTTCATCTTCGGCCCGTCCATCGCCTACTTCGAAAACTGCACGATCCACTCCAAGAAGAACAGCTACGTGACAGCCGCCAGCACCCTCCCGGGACAGAAATACGGCTATGTGTTCAAAAACTGCACGCTGACCGCCGCTGAGGGCATCGACAAATGCTATCTCGGCCGTCCCTGGGGCGCCTATGCCAAGACGGTTTTCATCGACTGCTGGCTCGGGGACCATATCCTCGCCGAGGGCTGGCACGACTGGGAGAAGGAAGGGAAGCCCGACACCAAGAAGAATTCCTATTACGCCGAATACGGTTCGAAGGGCCCCGGTGCCCGCGGGCCGCGCGTGAAGTGGAGCTATCGGCTGAAAAAGAAGGAACTCGCGGATTACAGCTTTGAGAAAGTGATGTTCCAGGAGCAGGACGGCATCGTCTGGGATCCTTATAACAACCAATAATGAAACGGATTGCTATTATACTGGCTGCGGCCATCATGACTGCCTGCGGGGTGCAACTTCCTGTCGCAGGCGATGTCCCGTCAAGGACCGAGGAACGTTTCAGCGAGAAGATCGTGCGCAGCGAGATGCAGCGTTTCCCGCAGGCGACCTGGCTGGACGGCCTCGAGGGTACGCTGAAGTGGAACTATACCACGGGCCTCGAACTCAAGGCCTTCATGGATGTGTATGAGATTGCCCGGATCGCTCCGTACCACCACAACGACAAAGCCATCCTCGACTATGTCGAAAGCTGGTACGACGCGGTGATTGACGGGAACGGCACCATCTACAACTACAAGAAATCCAATTTCTCCACGGACCATATCTGCCCCGGCCGCACGCTCTTCCAGCTCTACGACCGCACGGGCAAGCGGAAATACCGCGCCGCGATGGACGTTCTCTTCGACCAGCTGATGGACCAGCCGAGGACTCCGGAAGGCGGTTTCTGGCACAAGCAGATCTATCCGAACCAGATGTGGCTCGACGGCCTCTACATGGCCCAGCCCTTCTATGCCGAGTACGCCGCCCGTTACGTCAGCGACCCCTCCATCCGCAAGGCCATCTACGCCGACATCTGCCACCAGTTCGTGACGGTGTACCGCAATACCTGGGACTGGCAGACCGGTCTGCTGCGCCATGCCTGGGACGCTTCACTCGAGTCGTTCTGGTGCGACCCGATTACGGGCCAGAGCCAGCACGCCTGGGGCCGCGCCATGGGATGGTACTGCATGGCCCTTGTCGATGTGATCGAACGACTCCCAAACGGGGATGAGCGCACCGAGCTGGCGACGCTGCTCCAGGAAATCTACTCCGCCCTCCCGCGCTATGCGGATCCCGCTACGGGGATGTGGTATCAGGTCCTGGACTGCCCCGGCCGCGAAGGAAACTATCTGGAGGCGACCGCGAGCGCCATGTTCGTCTATGCCTGGCTCAAGGGCGTGCGCCTCGGTGTTCTCGCCGGACTGGACGAGGCCCGGGCCGCTTTCCATTCCCTCCTCAGCACCTTCGTTACGGAGGAGGACGGCATCGTGACGCTCCACCGCTGCTGCGAAGTCGCCGGCCTCGGCGGCAAGAATAACCGCAGCGGAGACTACGACTATTATATTAATGAACGCGTGCGCGACAACGACCCCAAGGGGATCGGCCCGCTGATCTGGGCAGCGCTCGAATATGAAAGACTATGAAAAAAGTTCTCGCAATCCTTGCCGGCGCACTGCTGCTGACCGCCTGCGGTGACGACAGCAAGGAAGAAACCCAGAAGGTTTCCGTCCCGGAGGCCCCGTCGAGGGTCGCCCTCCACGGAACGCCGACCGAGACATCCCTGACCTTCCAGTGGACGGCCGTGAGCGGCGCGACCTCCTATGAGTACAAACTGACGCTCGGCACGGAGCAGGTCCAGTCCGAAACGGTCAAGAGCCGCAACGTGACCGTCTCCGGCCTGACCGCAGGGACGACCTACCAGTTCTCCGTCCGCAGTATCAATGAGGCCGGAAAGTCCGGCTGGAGCACGCCCGTCGAGGCAACGACCGCTGCCGGCGAAGATCCTGGTCCCGGCCCGGGTCCCGATCCCGGTCCGAATCCGACCGTTTCCTATGAGGATTTCGCCATCCCTGCCGCCGAGGAAGACGGCCCGGCCCGCGCTTTCCCCGGTGCCGAGGGCGGCGGTATGTACGCCACCGGCGGCCGCGGCGGCACCGTCTACCATGTGACCAGCCTCGCGGATACCAACACCGAAGGCACCCTCCGCTTCGCCGTGAACCAGAGCGGCCCCCGCACGGTTGTCTTTGACGTTGCCGGCGTGATCGAGCTCCAGAGCCAGCTCAACGTGACCAAGGGCGATCTGACCATCGCCGGCCAGACGGCCCCGGGCGACGGTATCTGCCTGAAGAACTACACCTTCCGCATCAGCGCATCGAACGTCATCGTCCGCTTTATCCGCTGCCGCATGGGCGACGAGACCGCGACGGAGGACGACGCCATCCAGGTGATGAGCCACGACGAAAAGTATTCGGGCATCATCATCGACCACTGCTCCGTCAGCTGGAGCACCGACGAATGCGCCTCCTTCTACGGCATGAAGGACTTCACCTTCCAGTGGAACATCGTCTCCGAGAGCCTCCGCGTCTCGGTCCACGAAAAGGGCACCCACGGCTACGGCGGCATCTGGGGCGGCAACAACGCCACCTACCACCACAACCTCCTGGCGCACCACGACAGCCGTAACCCGCGCATCGACCACGACTACGTCTCGACGCAGAAGGGCCCCGTCTCCATCGTCAACAACGTGGTCTACAACTGGAGCGGCAACACCTGCTACGGCGGCGAGAGTTCCAACAAGAACGGCTCCGACTACAAGAAATACAACTTTGTCGGCAATTACTACAAGCCCGGTCCGGCGACCCCGAACAACCACATCTGGTTCCTCGAGCCCACCACCTCCTGCAGCAACTGCGGCGGCACCATCCTGCCCGGCCATTTCTACATGACCGGCAACTACATGCACGGCAAGAGCGCCTACAACGACAACAACTGGAGCACCAGCGCCGTCCACGCCAGCCAGGGCACCATCGACAAAATCAAGGAGAATGTACCATACGCCTGCTCTCCGCTGAGCCTGCAGAGCGCTCAGGACGCCTTCACGGCCGTCACGGCTTATGCCGGCGCCAGCTTCTGCCGCGATGCCATCGACGAGCGTATCGCCGCTGAGACCCGTGAGGGCAAATACACCTACACGGGCAGCAAGGGCGGCACCAAGGGCCTTATCGACACGCAGACCGATGTCGGCGGCTGGCCGGACTATAAGGCCACTTCCGAGGAGAAGGACGCCCTTCGCGACAGCGATGGCGACGGCATTCCGAACGCCGTTGAGGAAGCCTGGGGCCTCGAAAAGAGCAACAACGCCGACGGAAAGGCCTATACAATCGATCCGCAGAAACGATATACCAATCTGGAGATGTACCTCCACTATCTCGTGAAGGACATCGTCGCCGGCGGCAACGCAGGCGCCACCTATGGCAACTTATAAACCAATATACTATTATTAACTTTTAACCAACACTCCATGAAAGCAAAGAAACTCTTTCTTGCACTGCTCGGCATGGTGACGGCGATGAGCCTCTACGGCCAGAATACCATTACCGGTATTGTGACCGACGAGAGCGGCGAGCCCCTGATCGGGGCCGGCGTCCTCGTGGAAGGTACCTCCATCGGCGTTTCCACCGGTTTTGACGGCGATTATACGATCTCCGTCCCGGACGACGCAGTCAATCTGGTGTTCTCGTTCATCGGCCTCGCCGATCAGGTGGTCCCCATCCAGGGCCGCGCCAAGATCGACGTGGTCCTGACCTCGGACCAGTCTTTCCTCGACGAAGTCGTCGTGGTCGGTTATGCGACGGTCAAGCGCCGCGACCTCCTCGGCTCCGTCTCCTCCGTGGGCGCTGACAAGCTCACCGAGCAGCCCGTGACCTCCGTGTCCCAGGCTCTCTCCGGTAAGATGGCCGGTGTCTCCGTCGTCACGACGGAAGGCGACCCGGACGCCGACATCAAGATCCGCGTCCGCGGCGGCGGTTCCATCACCCAGGACAGCTCCCCGCTCTACATCGTCGACGGTTTCCCGGTAGAGTCCATCAATGACATCTCCTCCTCCGAAATCGCCTCCATCGACGTGCTGAAGGACGCTTTCTCGACCGCCATCTACGGTTCCCGAGGCGCCAACGGCGTCGTCATCGTGACGACCAAGAGCGCCGAGAAGGGCTCCAAGCTCTCCGTCAAGTTCAACACCTACTACGGTCTCAAGACCATGGCCAACCGCAGCGCCGTCCAGACGATGGACGCCGAGAACTTCGTGAAGTTCCAGTATGAGCTCGGTTCCATCAGAGGCGACCTCACCAGCCACTACAACCCGTACTTCGGCACCTTCGCCGACCTCGGCCTCTACAGCGACGTGGCTACGAACGACTGGGTCGACGCCGTCTTCGGCGGTACCGGTTCCACCTTCAGCGCCGACTTCTCCGTCTCGGGAAGCACCGACCGCGTGAACTGGACCCTCGGTTACGCCCATATGGACGACAACGCCATCATGCGCGGAAGCTCCTACTCCCGTGACAACCTCAACTTCAAGGGCAACTTCAAGACCTCCGAAACGACCTCTATCGATGCCAACATCCGCTATTCCCGCATTGGCGTGCGCGGTTCCGGCGCCAACGGCATCAACGATACCGGTACCACTTCCGGCAACGGCCGTCTCAAACATGCGGTTTCCTATGCCCCCATCCCCGTGGCGGCTACCTCGACCGACTCCGACCTCGAGCAGGACTATGGCGACAACGCGCCGCCGCTCCTGTCCGTCGCCGACAACGACTCCAAGCGCATCCGTACCACCTGGAACGCCAACGCCGCATTCAACTGGACGATCATCGACAACCTCAAGCTCAAGATTGAGGGCGGTCTCGAGGACTATCGCCAGGGCGACGACCGCTTCTACGGTCTGACCACCTACTATGTGGCCAACAACTCGACCGTCAAGAACACGCCTTCCACGCAGCACAAGGAAGCTTTCCGTACGCGTTACCGCAACACCAACACGATCAACTACGACTTCGCCGACCTGATCGGTGACAAGCACAGCCTGACCGCCCTCCTCGGCGAGGAAATGACCATCACCAAGAGCAACACGCTCACGGACATGGTCGACGGCCTCCCGGTGTTCTATGATGCCGAAATGGCCTGGAACTTCATGGCTTCCGGTACCCCGGCTTCCTCCAACAACTACTACTCTCCGGACGACAAGCTCCTGTCCTTCTTCGGCCGTGTCAACTACGATTACGACCGTCGTTTCAGCCTGGGTGTCACCCTCCGCGCCGACGGTTCCTCGAAGTTCTCCCGCGGCAACCGCTGGGGCTTCTTCCCGTCCGCGGCCGCATCCTGGACCATCTCCAACGAGAAGTTCATGGCCGGCACCACCAACTGGCTCGACCAGCTCAAGCTGCGCTACAGCTTCGGTACCGCCGGTAACAACAACATCCCGTCCGGTCAGCTGCTCAAGCAGTATGCTTCCTCCACCAGCTCCTGGCTGTCGATGACCAACAACATCTTCACCGCCGGCAAGGTGCTCAACAATCCCGACCTTACCTGGGAAACGACCTACACGCACAATATCGGTCTTGACTTCAGCTTCTTCAAGGGCGCGGTCTCCGGTAGCGTCGAAGTCTACCAGAACGACACGAAGGACCTGCTCATCAACTTCCCGATCCCGGGTTCCGGTTATGACAGCCAGTACCAGAATGTCGGTTCGACCCGCAACCGCGGTGTCGAGCTCACCCTCAACATGCCGCTCGTTCAGACGAAGGACTTCTCCCTCAACATCGGCGGCAACATCGCCTACAACAAGAACAAGGTGACCGACCTCGGCGGCCTCGAGTCCATCATGGCGCAGTCCTACTGGGCTTCCACCGAAATCGGCGACGACTACATCGTCCAGGTCGGACAGCCGCTCGGCAACATGTACGGCTACGTCAGCGACGGCATGTACACGACCGAGGACTTCACCTGGGACGGCACCAAGTGGGTGCTCAACGACGGTGTCGCGGATGCTTCCGGTATCATCGGTTCCGCCTATATGCGCCCGGGTGCCCCGAAGTACAAGGACATCGACAACAGCGTCGAGGTGCTTGACGACGAAGGCAACGTGATCGGTTACACCTCCGACGGCAAGATCACCGCCGCCGACCGCAAGGTCATCGGCAACGCCGCTCCGGACTTCACCGGCGGTATCTCCCTCAGCGCCTACTACAAGGGCTTTGACTTCAGCGCCAACTTCAACTACATGATCGGCAACGACGTGTACAACGCGAACAAGGTGGAATTCACCAGCTCCCGCAAGTACTACAACCGCAACCTGATCAATATGATGAACGTGGCCGACCGCTGGACGAACATCGACTGGGCGACCGGCGAACTCGTCAACGACCCCGACCTCCTCAATGCCATGAACGCCGGCAAGACGATGTGGAACCCCGCCATCGGCACCGCCGTCTTCAGCGACTGGGCCGTCGAGGACGCCTCGTTCCTCCGCCTGCAGACCGTCACCCTTGGTTACACGCTCCCCGAGAGCCTTACCGAGAAGATTTACCTCAACAAGGTCCGCGTCTATGTGACCGGAACCAACCTCTTCTGCCTGACCGGCTATTCCGGATTTGACCCCGAGGTCGACACCCGCCGTTCCACTCCGCTTACCCCGGGCGTGGACTACTCCGCTTATCCCAAGAGCATTGGCTTCGTAGCCGGTGTCAACGTAACCTTCGGCAAACGCTCCAAGTAATATGAAAAAGATTTTTGCATATATCCTCTGCGCAGCGGGCATGACCCTGGCTGCCGCTTCCTGCGAGAAGTTCCTGGATACGGAGTCCCCGTCGACCTTCGACGCCGCCACCGTCTACTCCAACTACTCGCTTACCGAGAGCGCGATCTTCTCCATCACCCAGTCCTTCGGTGAGACCAACAACTACCGTGGCCGCTACCTGAGCTGGATTGGTCTGAACAGCGATATCGAGTGGTACAACACCTACAAGCCCACCGATGAGAAATACCAGATCGCAGCCTATTCCCAGCTGCCGAACAACGGCCAGCTCAACCTCGGCAACGGTCCTTTCGCCAAGCTCTATGAGGCCATTGAGCGCGCGAACCTCGTCATCGAGGGCCTCCGCGAATACGGCAATGTCGAAAACGACGCCGACATGGCTTACCTCCTCGGCGAGACCCTGACCCTCCGTGCGATGATCTACTACGACCTGACCCGTGCCTGGGGCGATGTCCCGGCCCGTTTCGAGTCCACCACCAGCGAGACCATCTACAAGGCGAAGGCCAGCCGCGACGAGATCTACAAGCAGCTCCTGAGCGACCTCGATGAGGCCATTCCTTACCTCCCGTATCCCGGCCAGACGGCCGCGACTTCCCGTACTGACCGCATCAACAAGGTCTTTGCAGAAGGTCTCTACGCCCGCATCGCCCTGATGGCTTCCGGTTACGCCCAGCGTCCGGACGACGGCATGGTCGGTACCGGCGACCTCGGTACGAACCGCCTCTCCAACGATCCCGAGCTCCAGAAGGACGTCCTCTATCCGAAGGCCCTGGCCTACCTCAAGGACGCCATTGACTCCCACAGCGCTTCCCTCGAAGATTTTGAGGAGATGTGGAAGAAGCAGAGCAACATGGACAACCTCGTGGCCGGTCCCGACTACGAGACGCTCTATGTGATTCCGTTCTCCGACGGCCGCGGCCGCTGGAACTTCACATTCGCTGTCCGCAGCGAGGGCTCCAGCTATGCAGGCGGCGCCTCCGTCAACCGTGGCGGCGATGCCGGTCCGGTCCCGACGATGTGGTTCAAGTACGACAAGAACGACACCCGCCGCGACATCACCTGCGTCAACTGGCGTTGGAACGCCGACAACGAGCAGGAGCTCGTCGGTATTCAGCGCTGGTACTTCGGCAAGTATCGCTGGGAGTGGCACACCAAGGTGCCTTATACCGGCGGTAACGACGACGGCGTCAAGCCCGTTGTCCTGCGTTATGCCGACGTTCTGCTGATGGCTGCCGAAATCGCCAATGAGCTGGGCGACCTCCAATATGCCAAGGAGCAGCTCCTCAAGGTCCGTACGCGTGCCTTCAAGGGCCACGAGGACCAGGCCGAGACCTATGTCAACGCCATTGGTTCCAAGGACGCCATGTTCAACGCCATCGTCGATGAGCGCGCCTTCGAATTCTGCGGCGAAATGACCCGCAAGTTCGACCTCATCCGCTGGGGTCTCCTCAAGCAGAAGATGGATCAGGCGATCACCGAAATGAAGCAGCTGCGCGACCTGACCGGTCCGTTCGCGAACGTGAACGGCCTCGGCGGCGACATCTACTTCCAGATGGACGGTGACAAGGTCGTCGTCTACGGCTTCAACGGTGAGGTCACCAAGCCCGCCGGCGCCTGGGAGAAGAAGGCCGAGTACTTTAACAAGGTCGTGGACAGCAAGGGTGCCGACACCGGCCTCTACGATGCCCTCATCGAAGGCATCTACGCCCAGGATCCCGTGCAGTACATGTTCTGGCCCATCTACAACGACACCATGACCAACAGTCAGGGTTACATCAAGAACGACTACGGTTACGACAGCATTTAATCCTTGCAGACTATGAAATACAGCAATATACTGAAAGCCTCTTTCGCCGCCCTCCTCGGCCTTTTCGCCGCCGCGGGCTGCTCCGAGAAAGAGTTCGAGGAAGTGACCGAGATTTCGCTTTCCCGCTGCCTGGAGCCGCAGAACCTCTCCGCCAGGGTCGATGTCGCCACCGGTGACAACGTCACCTTCGGCTGGGACGTCAACAAGGACGCGGATTCCTACAACCTCGTCATCTATACCGATGAGGAAATGACTACGGAATACAGCAGCGAGATCGTGGATCCCGCCGAGGTTCCCTACACCATCCGCCTGACCGCCGACCAGAAGTACTGGTTCAAGGTCCAGGCTACCTCCGAGAAGCGCGAGGCTTCCGTGTGGGCCGTCTATGACGGCAACGTGAAGACCTACGCCGTCAAGGACAACCTCTATCTCGAGGTAACGGGCCGCACCGCGACTTCCGTTTCCCTCGCATGGAGCAATGAAGTCGCTGACTTCAAGGAAGTTACCAAGCTCGAGGCTGCTCCCGTCAAGGGTGGTTCCAAGGTGACGAAGGACCTCACCGACGCCGAAGCCGCGGCCGCAGCCGCGACCATCGACGGCCTTGCCGCTTCCACCGAGTACCAGATCACGCTCTTCTACATGAGCGCATCCCGCGGCAGCGTGGATACCTGGACGATGGCGGAGCAGGGTGCGGCTGTCCGCATCTCCACCTCCGACGAGCTCAAGACCGCGGTCCTCGCCGGCGGTAACTACTTCGTCGCCTACAGCGCCGAACCCTATTCGATGAGCACCGCCAAGCCGGCCGCCAGCCTCACCCTCGTCGGTGAGCTCGGCCCCGACGGCGAGAAGCCGGTCGTCCAGGGTAAGGTCGAGCTCACGGCTGACCTCGTCGAGGAGAACGCCAAGCTCTACTTCGAGAATATCAAGTTTGACGGCGTGGCCGGTTCCCGTATCGTGGAGCACACCGGCGGTACCCCGGTTGTCGAGAGCGTGGTCTTCGTCAACTGCGAGATCACCAACTTCCTCGCCGGCTTCTTCTACGGCAACAATGCCGACGTCGTGAAGATCGGCGAGCTCAAGTTCGACTCCTGCGACATGTACGGCATCATCGGCAGCGGCGGTGACGCCTTCGACCTCCGCAAGACCACGGAGATCAACAAGATCACCCTGGTCAACAATACGATGTACGACGGTATCCGTACGCTCTTCCGTGTTGACGGTGTGGACTCGAACAGCAACGACCTTGGCAACAAGATCGGCACCGTGGACTTCGAGAACAACACCATCAAGAACATCGCTACGGCCGATGACGGCAACAACCGCGGTATCTTCGCCATCCGCGTCCCGCACGCCATGATCCTGAAGAACAACCTCTTCCTGTGGGAAGACGGCGGCAAGAGCGGTGAGGACACCGACCGTTGCCAGCTCTTCCAGATCAACAGCGCCACCTATGTGGACCAGATCAGCGGTTCCGGTAACTATGCTTATGCGGCCGGCAAGGACTTCTTCACGAAGGTCGCCGCCTCCGCCTGCGGTGTCACCGTGATGAATGTCGACCCTTGCTACAACTCCAAGGGCAACTTCTTCCAGCTCGCCGCCCAGGATCTCATCGAGAACCAGGTCGGTGCCTCCAAGTGGTGGATCTCCTTTGTCGAGAAGCCCGAAGACCTGACGCAGAACGCCCTTACCGGCGCCCACACCTGGAACCTCCAGGACGCCAGCCTCTTCGCCGGTGACATCAAGAACGCCCGCGTCCGCGACGAACTCATGCTCGTCGGCAGCGAGGCCACCCCGCTCAAGGCGGACGGCGGCATCGCCTTCACGACCGCTTCCGTCCTGACCAAGAAGGGTGTCCCGACCGAGGGTTACCTCTCCTTCAAGGTCACGACCGCGGGTTCCGTCGACATGCTCCTCAGCGATCCGGCCAAGACCGGCGCCAGCGTGGTCGTCGCCCTCTATGACGACAACGGTCTCGCCGTCCAGGGCGGTGCCGTCGCTTCCGCCGCCAATCCGGGCGTCCAGAAGATCGTCGTTCCCGAGGTCAGCGGTGAAGGTACCGTCTACCTCTACTCCACTGGTGCCGTCACGCTGACCAAACTCGCCTGGAGCGAGGATGTGCTCGCCGGCAACAAGGTGCTCGCCACCCCGAAGCCGGTTGTCGATCCCGTCACCCTCACCGAGGGCGATGAGACCCCGGTCACCGTTACCTGGGAGGCCATCGACAATGCCGCTTCCTATGTCGTCGTCTTCAACAAGCGCAAGCAGGATCCGCAGACGGAGCTGAGCTTCACCGTGCCCGCCGAGGACATCGCAGCCCTCAAGGCCGGTCTGTACAACTTCACCGTCCAGGCCTTCCCGCGCGAGGATGACATCTATTATGTCGAGTCCGAGCAGGGTGCCGCTTCCGTGGCCATCCAGCCGAAGGGCGGCGCCGGCGGCGAAGTCGTCGATGTCGACCTCGTCTGGGACTTCTCCGGTGCTGACTGGCAGGATGCGCTCGCCGCTCTGGGTGCCGCCGGTGCGGACATCACCAACATCGACCTGACCGTCGAAGGCCTGGCCTTCCACTCCGGTTCCAAGAGCAAGTACGCTGCGACGTACATCCAGTTCGGCGGCAAGTCCGGCGACATGGACCGCTACTTCAAGTTTACCGCTCCTGAGCAGGGTACGCTGAAGATTACGGTTTCCAACACCGGCAGTACAGCTGCGATGGACCGTACGGTCGCCGTCAAGGTGGGCGAGGATGTCCAGGCACAGCCCGGCGGCTTCTCTTCGACCGCTCCTGAGGTGCTCGAATACAGCATCGCCGCGGGCGAGGTCGTGATCACCGCTCCGGAAAACGGTCTCCGCTTCTACAAGATCGAGTTCCACTACAGCTACACCACCGGTGCTGCTGCCCCCGTCGAATACGACTGGGACTTCTCCGGTGCTGACTGGCAGGATGCGCTCGCCGCTCTGGGTGCCGCCGGTGCGGACATCACCAACATCGACATGACCGTCGAAGGTCTGGCCTTCCACTCCGGTTCCAAGAGCAAGTACGCTGCGACGTACATCCAGTTCGGCGGCAAGTCCGGCGACATGGACCGCTACTTCAAGTTCACCGCTCCGGATCAGGGCACGCTGAAGATTACGGTTTCCAACACCGGCAGTACCGCTGCGATGGACCGTACGGTCGCCGTCAAGGTGGGCGATGACGTCCAGGCACAGCCAGGCGGCTTCTCTTCGACCGCTCCTGAGGTGCTCGAATACAGCATCGCCGCCGGCGAGGTCGTGATCACCGCTCCGGAAAACGGTCTCCGTTTCTACCGGATTTACTACACCAACCAGTAGTCTTTCCTTATTAAGTGAGCCGGGGGTGATACCCCGACTCACTTCCAGACAAACAAAACACAAAAGCTATGACCTTCATTCACTCAGACTTCATGCTCCAGACGGAGACCGCGAAGCAGCTCTACCACGAGCACGCGGAAAAGATGCCCATCATCGACTACCACTGCCACCTCGTGCCGCAGCAGATCGCCGAGAACATCCAGTTCCGGGACATCACCCAGCTCTGGCTGGTGGACGGCCACTACGGTGACCATTACAAATGGCGCGCGATGCGCGGCAACGGTGTCAGCGAGGACTACCTCACCGGCGGCAAGTACAGCGCCTGGGAGACCTTCCAGAAATGGGCCGAGACGGTTCCCTACACGATGCGGAACCCGCTCTACCACTGGACGCACCTCGAGCTCAGCCGCGTCTTCGGCATCGACAAGCTCCTGAGCCCGGCGACCGCCCGCGAGATCTTCGAGGAGTGCAACGCCAAACTCGCCACGCCCGAATTCCGCGGCCAGGCCCTCATCCGCCGCTTCAATGTCGAGACCGTCTGCACGACCGACGATCCGGCCGACGACCTCCGCTGGCACAAGATGATCCTGGAGCACCCGTTCGGCACGAAGGTCATCCCCGCCTGGCGTCCCGACAAGGCCATGGCCATCGAGGATCCGAAGGCTTACAAGGCCTACCTCAAGCAGCTCGGCGAGGCCGCCGACAAGAACATCGACTCCTATGCCGACCTGCAGGAAGCCCTCAAGAAGCGTCACGACTACTTCGCCTCCATGGGCTGCAAGCTCTCCGACCACGGCCTGGAGAATTTCTATGCCGCCGACTACAAGGAGATCGAGATCGAGCTCATCTTCAAGAAGGTCCTGATGGGCATCGCCCCGAACCCCAAGGAGCTCGAGAAGTTCCGCAGCGCCTTCCTCCACGACCAGGCCGTCATGGACTGCGAGGCCGGCTGGGCGCAGCAGTTCCACATCGGCGCCATCCGCAACAACAACTCCAAGATGTTCGGCAAGGTCGGTCCCGACACCGGCTTCGACGCCATCCACGATCAGGAAATCGCCGCCGCGGGCCACAAGTTCTTCGACCGCCTCGCCAGCGAGGACAAGCTCACCAGGACCATCCTCTACTGCCTCAACCCCAAGGACAACGAGGTCATGATGACCATGCTCTATACCTTCAACGACGGCACGGTCCCCGGCAAGATGCAGTTCGGCTCGGGCTGGTGGTTCCTCGACCAGGAGGTCGGCATGCGCCGCCAGATGGACGCCCTCAGCGTTCTCGGCTTGTTCAGCCGCTTCGTCGGCATGCTCACGGACAGCCGCAGCTTCATCTCCTACCCGCGCCACGAGTACTTCCGCCGCATCCTCTGCGATGTCGTCGGCAAGGACGTCGAGGAGGGAAAGCTCCCCGCCAGCGAGCTCGATTTCATCGGCAAGATGATCGAGGACATCTCCTACAACAACGCTAAGAATTACTTCAATTTCTGATGAAATACATCAAAATCAACCCCGACGACAACGTGGCCGTCGCCCTTGAGGACCTCTCCCGTGGCGAGGTCGTTGAAGGCGTGACCCTTTCGGTGGACATCCCCCGCGGCCACAAGATCGTCCTGAAGGCCCTCAGGGCCGGCGACAACGTCATCAAGTACGGCTTCCCGATCGGCCATGTCACGAAGGACGCCCCTGCGGGCACCCTCGTCGACCACAGCTGCATCAAGACCAATCTCGAGGGCATCCTCGATTACAGCTACGACCCCAGGCTCGTCGAGATCGAAAAGTCCCGGAAGGTCCGCACCTTCAAGGGCTATCGCCGCACGGACGGGCAGGTCGGCATCCGCAACCAGATCTGGGTCATCCCGACGGTCGGCTGCGTCAACGGCATCTGCGAGAACATCGTCAAGCAGTTCAAAGACTGGCTCCGCTCGTCATTCCACGGCTCGTCCGTGGAATCTGCTGTCGACGCCATCGTCGCCTTCCCGCACAACTACGGCTGCTCCCAGCTCGGCGGTGACCATGAAAACACCCGCACCATCCTTGCGGACATGGTCCACCATCCCAACGCCGGCGGCGTGCTCGTCGTCAGCCTCGGCTGCGAGAACAACCAGCTCGACGCCTTCCGGGAGCTTGTCGGTCCCGTCGACGAGACCCGCGTGCGCATGTTCGCCTGCCAGAAGGTGGAGGACGAGGTCGCATACGGTGTCCAGCTGCTGAAGGAAATCTATGAGGTCGTCTCCCGCGACGTCCGCGAGGATGTGCCCGTCAGCGAGCTCCGCGTCGGTCTCAAGTGCGGCGGCAGCGACGGTCTCAGCGGCATCACGGCCAATCCGCTCCTCGGCGTCTTCTCCGACTGGATCGTCGCCCAGGGCGGCACTACGGTCCTCACCGAGGTCCCCGAGATGTTCGGCGCCGAGACGATTCTGATGAACCGCTGCCAGGACAAGGCCACCTTCGACAAGACGGTTTCGCTGATCAACGACTTCAAGGAGTATTTCATCAAGCAGGGCATGCCCGTCTATGAAAATCCTTCCCCGGGCAACAAGGCCGGCGGCATCTCCACGCTGGAGGAAAAATCCCTCGGCTGCACGCAGAAATGCGGCAAGAGCATCGTCAGGGGAGTGCTCAGGTACGGCGAACGCCTCAAGGTCAAGGGCCTCAACCTGCTGAGCGCCCCGGGCAACGATCTCGTCGCCTCGACGGCCCTCGCTTCGGCCGGCTGCCAGGTCGTCCTCTTTACGACCGGCCGCGGCACGCCGTTCGGCAGTTTCGTCCCCACGATGAAGATCGCGACGAACACGCCGCTCGCCGAGGGCAAGCCGAAATGGATCGACTTCAACGCCGGCGTTCTCGCCGAGGGCAAGGCCATGGACAAGGTCGCCGAGAAGTTCATCGACTATGTCCTCGCCGTCGCCTCCGGAGAGAGCGTCAACAACGAGAAGAACGATTTCCGCGAAATCGCCATCTTTAAAACCGGTGTAACATTATGAAAAAATACCTGTCCATATTTGCCCTTGCGGCAGCGGCGTTCCTGCTGCCGCTCGGATGCGACAAAAATGAAGAAACCGACACGCCGGACGAAAAAGATCCGCCCGTGATCGTTGAAGATGAAGGTAAGATAAGGACCGAAGTTAACGCTCTTGCGTTCGGCGACGAAGCAGAGACGATGGAGGTCGAGATCACGGCCTCGAAGGCGTGGACATCCTCCTGCAGCGAAAGCTGGGTGAGTGTCAGGCCCGCATCGGGCGAGGCGGGCACCGTCAAGCTGAGCGTCTCCGTCGAGGCCAACGAGGGTGACGAGCCCCGCTCGGCGACCGTTACGCTGACCTGCGGGAAAGCTACGGCGCAGATTGCGGTCGTCCAGGTGGAAAAGGGCGCGCTGGTTGTCGCGGCCGATTCCATTCCCGTTTCGGCGGAAGGCGGCAGCATCGAGATCCGCGTCAATACCAACCGCGACGTGACGGCGGAGACCGATGCCGACTGGATCAACGACGTGACCACGAAAGCCATGGTGGAGCGGGTCTTCACCTTTGCCGTTTCGGCAAACGAGGCCTACGAGCCGCGTGAAGGCCACATCACCTTCTCCTCCGTCGCCGGCAGCAAGGTGGTCACCATTGCCCAGGAGGCCGCGGAAAAGCCCGTAGACCCGGTTGAGAACCCCTTCGGCGAGGATCTTCCGACCGTGACCGAGACGACGACCTGGGCCGGCAGCGTCTTCGATGCCATCGTGACGTCGAAGGCCGGCTCCGAGGTCAAGGAATGGGTCTCCCCGGACGGCGAGAACTTCATCGACACGAAGCTCGGCTATCTCGCCGGCTTCACGAAAGGCACCAACGCCGAGACCGGTGAAGAGACGACGACCTACGGCAAGTTCAAATTCAAGATCGACGAGACCGCCTATACGAGCGGTACCAAGATGTCCCGCGTCCAGTTCGGCGGCACCGGTGTCCTCGGCAAGCGGAACAATCTCATTTTCAAGGTTAACGGCGCCGGTGCGCTGACGCTTATCGCCCGTTCCAGCGGCGATGCCGAGCGCTTCATCAACGTGGCCGTGAACGGTGTCCCCGTCTCGGAGGAAGGCTTCGCCGTCCCCGGAAAGGCCGATGACGCGAAGACCCTTTCCATGGCCGTTGCGGCTGCGGACGGCGACCTTGTCTATGTCTACTCGATGGGCAGCGGCATCAATCTCTATTCCATGAAGTGGGTCCCCGGCGGCGAGCCTGAGAATCCGGAAGATCCCCAGGATCCGCCGACTCCCGGCGAGGGCGACGAGTACACCTGCCCGGATCCGCCGACCGTGGGCACCGTGGAGCTTGACAAGCTCTATGGCTATGCCGCCGCGGCGAACGTGACCGGCGGCGAGGGTGCCTCCTCGGCGAACGTGCTCCATTTCAACAGCGGAAAGGCCCTGCAGACCTGGCTTCTCGCCCGCACCAAGAGCGAAAAGAAGGGCGACCACAGCCCGGTCATCATCTGGCTGAGCGGCACGTTCAAGCCGGACGACGGCCGTGACTTCTCCGAGGCTCATCCCTGGTTCGACGTCAAGGACGTTTCCAACCTCTCGTTCTATGGCACCGACGGCTTCGTGATGGACCGCATCGGCATCTTCTGTGTCCGTGCCAGCAATATCATCATCCGGAACATCAATTTCCTGCAGCCGAAGGCCAACAACGGCGCCGATGCCGTGTCCATGCAGGAATGCGACGGCGTCTGGGTGGACCACTGCACCTTCACCTCGCTGAACCAGACCAAGGACTATGAGGACGGCTCGACCGACGTCACCCACGGCTCGAAGAACGTCACCGTCAGCTGGTGCCGCTACATCAAGACGCAGAAAAGCTGCCTCGTGGGCCACTCCAACAGCCAGAGCGGCGATACGCAGATCACGGCGACCTTCCACCACAACTGGTTCGAGGCCTCCAGCAGCCGCCATCCGCGCGTGCGTTTCGGCAAGGTCCACGTCTACAACAACCTGTTTGACGGCAATACGACCTACGGCGTGGGTTCCGCTTACGGGGCCAGGGTGCTCGTGGAGTACAACTACTTCGACGGCGTGCGCCTGCCTACCGACATCTGCACCTATCCCGCCAAGCCCAGCGGCGGCTCGATGGTCTCCAACCTGACGGGCTCCGTGGCCGGTTATCTCTATGCCACCGAGGATGTCTATGTCAACAAGCCGGACAACGCCAGCGATCCGTATCCGTTCACGAACGTCGCTTACACCAAGTATGGCGGCACGGCCGGTACGCCGCTGACTTACAGCGACTTCAAGCCTGCGTATGACTACATCGTCACCGCTGCCGAGGATGTCCCCACGGTCGTCAAGGCCGGTGCCGGTTACGGTAAGCTCGGCTGGTCCGAGGCCCCGGTGGAGGTCAACAACGGCGGCATCACCGATTTCGACTCGACGGACGACAATCCGACCGATCCCGACCCCGAGGATCCCGACGATCCGGAGAATCCGGAAGACCCCGGTGACGGTTCCGCCCACACCTACACGCTGAGCATGCAGGCCAAGGCCCCCGTCCAGACCAAGGACGGCACCGCCGGTGCGAACTATTTCGACTGCAGCAGCTCCGTGGCCGATTTCAGCAAGGACTACAGCGGCAGCTTCACCATCGGCGGGACGACCTATACCCAGGGCTTCAAGATGGACAGCAAGGGCTATGTCAACTTCACGACTTCCGCGGAATTCACTACGACCGTGCAGTTCTACTTCGTCCGCCGCAAGAGCACCGATACCGGCGCCAAGATGCAGCTCATCCCGGAAGGCGGCGAAGCCACGGTCTGGGAGACGGCGTATGACAGCTATACCGACTCGGGCGTCGTGACGCTCGAAAAGGGCACCGCCTATACCATCAAGCAGAAATCGAGCGAACAGGCCCTCATCCTCGTCGTTGTCAAGGAAACAGAATAAATACTTTATGATATGGAAAGATTAAACCGAACCTCTGCACCGCAGGCCAAACGGTACACTGAGAAAGTAATCCAGTTCGGCGAAGGCAACTTCCTTCGCGCGTTCATCGAGTGGATTATCTGGAAAACCAACCAGAAGACCGATTTCAACGGCTCCGTCGTCGTGGTGCAGCCCATCGAGAAGGGCATGGTCAGCTGGCTCAACGAGCAGGACGGCCTCTATCACCTCAACCTCCAGGGCCTGCTGGACGGCAAGCCCGTGGACAGCGTCGACCTGATCGACGTCATCTCCCGCGGCCTCAACCCCTATGAGGATTTCGCCTCCTACCTCGCCCTCGCCGAGCAGCCCGAGATCCGTTTCGTGATTTCCAACACGACCGAGGCGGGCATCGCCTTCGATCCGGCCTGCAAGCTGGACGACAAGCCGGCCTCTTCCTATCCCGGCAAGCTCACCCAGTTGCTCTACCACCGCTGGGAGCACTTCAAGGGCGCGAAGGACAAGGGCCTCATCATCTTCCCCTGCGAGCTCATCTTCGAGAACGGCAAGCACCTCAAGGAGTGCATCCGCCAGTATATCGACCTGTGGAACCTCGGTCCGGACTTCAGCGCCTGGTTCGAGGAGGCCTGCGGCGTCTACAGCACCCTCGTCGACCGCATCGTCCCGGGTTATCCGCGCGACAACGCCGCCGAGCTCTGCGAGCGGGCCGGTTATGACGACCATCTGCTCGACAAGGCGGAAATCTTCCATCTGTGGGTCATCGAGGCCCCGAAGGAGGTTGCCGCCGAGTTCCCGGCCGACAAGGCGGGCCTGAACGTGCTCTTCGTCCCCTCCGAGGCTCCGTACCACGAGCGCAAGGTGACCCTGCTGAATGGTCCCCACACCGTCCTCAGCCCGGTCGGCTACCTCAGCGGCCTCAATACCGTCAAGGAATGCTGCGAGGATCCCGAGGTGGGCAAGTTCGTCCACAAGGTGATGTTCGAGGAGCTTCTTCCGACCCTCAACCTGCCGGAGGAGGAGCTCGTGCAGTTTGCCAATGCCGTCCTCGAGCGCTTCCGCAACCCGTTCGTGAAGCATTTCGTGACCTCCATCATGCTCAACTCCTTCCCGAAGTTCAAGACCCGCGACCTCCCCGGCCTCAAGACCTATCTCGAGCGCAAGGGCGAACTGCCGAAGGGCCTCGTGCTCGGTCTCGCCGGCATCTGCACTTACTACAAGGGCGGCAAGCGCGGCGAGGATGAGATTGTCCCGAACGACGATCCGAAGATCATGGACCTGCTGAAGGAACTCTGGGCGAGCGGCGATGTCCGCAAGGTCGCCGAGGGCGTTCTTGCCGACAGGTTCATCTGGGGCGAAGACCTCAACGCGATTCCCGGTCTGACCGACCTTCTCGCCGCCGACCTCGCCCTTATCCAGAAGGACGGCATGCGTGCCGCGGTCAAGAGCATTATCTAGGGAGATTTCTCGACAAAGCTCGAAATGACAATTGAATTATGAGTACACAGAAAAAACTGATGACCAACTGGCGCTGGTGGCTGTGCTCGCTGCTTTTCGTGGCGACGACGGTCAACTATCTCGACCGCCAGGTGCTGTCGCTGACCTATGAGGACTTCATCAAACCGGAGTTCCACTGGACCGACAATGATTACGGTACGATTACCTCGCTCTTCTCCATCTTCTACGCCATTGCCTGCCTCTTCGCCGGCAAGTTCGTGGACTGGATGGGGACCAAGAAGGGCTATCTCATCTCCATCGGTGTCTGGTCTTTCGGTGCCGTCCTCCACGCCGCCTGCGGTATCGCGACGACCTGGTTTGTCAGCGGTGTCGACTCCGTCAGCGCGATGAAGGCCGTTGAGGCGGGGTCCAATGTGGCCCTTGCCGTATCGACGACGTCCGTCTATCTCTTCCTCCTCTGCCGGGGTATCCTGGCGCTCGGTGAAGCGGGTAACTTCCCGGCTGCCATCAAAACCACGGCCGAGTACTTCCCGAAGAAGGACCGCGCCTTTGCGACCTCCATCTTCAACGCCGGTGCTTCGGTCGGCGCTCTCGTGGCTCCGCTGCTGATCCCGCCGCTCGCGACGCATCTCGGCTGGGAGTGGGCGTTCATCATCATCGGTGGCCTGGGCTTCATCTGGATGTTCTTCTGGCAGTTCATGTATGACAAGCCCGAGCAGAGCAAGCACGTCAACGAGGCCGAGCTCGCCTATATCCATCAGGACGACGCCGAGGAGGCTGCCGCCAAGGCCGCTGCCGCCCAGGAGAAGTCCATTCCGCTGGCCCAGTGCTTCAAGTTCAAGCAGACCTGGGCCTTCATCGCCGGCAAGTTCTTCACGGACGGCGTGTGGTGGTTCTTCCTCTTCTGGGCTCCTTCCTACTTCAAGAACGAGTGCGGCGCCCCTGTGACGACCGGTTTCGGCCAGGCGCTGATCTTTACGCTCTACGCCATCGTGACGGTGATTTCCATCTTCGGCGGCTATCTCCCGAAACTCTTCGTGGAGAAGCGGGGGATGAACCCGTATGCGGGCCGTATGCTCGCCATGCTCCTGTTCGCCTTCTTCCCGCTGGCCGCGCTCTTCGCGCAGCCGCTCAGCGGCTTCTCGCCGTGGTGGCCGGCCATCCTCATCGGTATCGCCGGTGCGGGTCACCAGGCCTGGAGCGCCAACCTCTTCTCGACCATCGGTGACATGTTCCCGAAGGGTGCCGTCGCTTCCATCACCGGTATCGGTGCCATGGCCGGCGGTATCGGCTCCATGATCATCCAGAAGTCGGCCGGTTGGCTCTTTACCTGGTCCGAGGCGCAGGGAACGGCTTTCTCCTTCCTCGGTTTCGACGGCAAGTCCGCCGGTTACTTCATCGTCTTCTGCTTCTGCGGCATCGCCTATCTGATTGCCTGGAGCATCATGAAGTCGCTGGTGCCGAAGTACAAGCCCGTCGAGGTCTAATTGTCTGAACATTTCAACCCTGTCATTCTGAACGAAGTGAAGAATCTGTTCCGAATCCTTCTGGCCATCCCTCTTGTCGCCCTTTCCTGCGGCAAGGGGGATGAGCCTTCCTCCGGCAGCAAGTCGCTGGAGGCCCCGAAGAACCTGACCGTCAAGTCGGTGACCGAGAACTCCGTGACAATCCAGTGGGATCCTGTCGAGGGAGCGAAAACCTATCGCTGGAGCGTGTCGCAGGCCGGTTCGCCGGTCGTCAGCGGCGGCGGTACGAATCGCAATGCGACCGTTACCGGCCTGTCTGCTGGGACGACCTACCGTTTCAGCGTCAGCGCCGCCAGCGTCAGCGCTTCGGAGGAGAGTGTAACCTCCGCCGAGAGCAGCATCGACTTCACGACGGAAGGCTCCGCGACGCCGGTCATCCCGGTTGCGGACGCCGTCTGTGTCGATGCACCGATCGTCGTCTCCTTTGACGCAGTTCCGGTGCTCGGTACTTCCGGGAAGATCAAGGTCTTTGCAGCCTCCGGCAAGCAGGTGGACGAGATCGACCTGGCGGACATCGCGACGGTCGACATTCTCGAGGACGGGACGATGATTCCGAAGGGAGCCGATGCCGACCAAGGATTGATTGCCATTGGCAACGATTACGTGTTCAACACCTTCATGGACGCGCTCCACAGCGCGCAGTATCGTGTCGTCCACTATACGCCGCTGCGCATCAACGGGAAGAATCTTGAGATCAAGCTCCACAACGAGGCCCTTGATTTCAACGGCTCCTACTATGTGACCATCGACGAATCCGTTGCCGGCAAGGCGGTCGCCGCCGGGGATCTGTCTTTCACGACGAAGGCGAGGCCTTCCGGGACGACCCTCAGCGTCAATCCCGACGGTTCCGCGGATTTCTGCACCGTCCAGGGGGCACTCAGCTACGCGAGCGCCAACATCGCCAAGGACGAGGCCGTCACGGTCGAGGTGGCCAGGGGAACCTATCGCGAACTCCTCTTCCTGCGTAACAAGAACAACGTGACGATCAAGGGCGCCGACCGCGAGAAGACGGTCATCGTCTATCCCAACAATGATTCCTATGAGACAGGATCCGGCGGATCGGTCGCTTCCCGTCCGCATATCGGCAGTTCTATCGGAAAGTCCGGCGGACGCAGCCTCTTCCTCGTGGAGGGGTGCGACAATCTCCGGCTGGAGAATCTGACGATAGAAAACAGCTATTCCATCCCGTCCCACAAAGGGCAGGCGGAGACGGTCTATTTCAACTCCAACTACCGGCTGACCGTCGAGAACTGTTCGCTGCTGTCCTGGCAGGATACCTTCCTGACCAAGGGCAAGGTGTGGGTCCATAACAGCCTCATTGCGGGGCACGTAGACTTCATCTGGGGCTATCCGGAGGCCTGCCTCTTCGAGGATTGCGAGATCCGGGCGCGTGCGGGCGGATACCTGATCCAGGCCCGCGTACCGAGCGCTTCCAACAAGGGTTTCGTGTTCCTCAACTGTCGGATTACGGCAGGGGAGGGCGTGAAGGACGGTTCCATGTACCTTGCCCGCAGCGGCGGCTCCACGGACTACTACGACAATGTAACGTTTGTGAACTGCCATATGTCTTCCGTTGTCGCGCCCGTCGGCTGGTACAGCAATCCCGCGCCGAATCCCGCGACCCCGACCGCCGTTTCCGGCTGGAAAGAGTACGGCACGACCGGCGTTTCCACGGCCTCCCGCAACAATCTTGGCCGCATCCTCACTGCCGACGAGGCGGCGGCCTATTCCTCGAAGGAGGCCGTCCTCGGCTGGTAGTGCGTTGCTGTGTTTTTTGCGATATAATTCTTATCTTTGCAAAGATAAAGCAGTATAGCCATGAAAACTCGCGTTCTTATTCTGGTGACAGCCCTTTCCTTATTGGGCTTCCTTTCCTGCAGCAAGCAGGAAGAACCTGTTCCGGAGCGGCAGCAGGAGGAGGTAAAGGCACTCTCCGTCCCGGAGGCGGTCGAAGTCCTGACCAAATCCCTTACCAAAGAAGACTTAGAAGGCCTCAGCCTGTTCCTCAAACAGGGGGAAGCCGAGCGTTCGCTCTATCTCGAGATTGCCAGGGACGGTGAGCCGCTTGTTTCCGGCGAGGTCTCACTGGTGACGGAAAAGGGTTTTCGTTATGTCGGTCTGGATCTGCTGGTCCTTGGGCAGATTCCCGTGACAGGCAATATCGATACCTGGAACCTGGCGCTCTACATGGCCGAGGCCGAGCTGGTGAAAGGGAATCCCGAGTACCTGGCCAGTGCGCTGGAGAAAGTCAATGCCGCCATCAATGTCAATGTGCTGTTTGCCTACCGCCTCGAATTCCATCCTGTGCAGGACGAGCAGACAGGAGAGATTGCCATTGAACCTTTCCTGGTGGATATCTCGGATCCGGAGAGCAGGGTTTCAGTCGCCGAACTGCTGGCCCTCCTCGGTGCTATCGGATTATGATACGGCGCCCTTACCGTTTCCTGAATGCTGCAGCGATTCTCGCTGCGGCATTTCTCATACTGTCTGCCTGCAGAAAGGACGACAAGGAAGCTTCCTCGCAGAAGAAATACAGCCTGACCGAGATGTACCGGTACACGCCCGATGAGTTCGCGGAGCATGTTTTCAATCCGGAGAGCCCGGTTTCGGAGGAACTCGGCGAATTCGTCGTCGCGACCGAGCAGGCCGCCGTCAAGGCGAAGAACCTTGCGCTGGGCGTAAAAATGGCCCGGGAGACGGCGTCCCTTCATCCTGACTGGGGGTACCGGAAGTTCGTCCTGGAGTACAAGAGCAAGGACGCCCGGGGGAAAGACATCACCCTTTCCGAAGTGGTGGCCCTCCCCGTCGGCACCGGCTGGGATCACCATCCGGACAAAATCGTCCTGAGCAGTCACTTTACCCTCTATTCGGACATCGGACGGCCATCCGGCCCCTACGCCGACATTATGATGGCGGTCGCGGCCTCCGATGCCGTTTTCATCAGTCCGGACTTAGAAGGGTACGGGGCGTCGGTGGAACGGGTGCATCCGTTCCTGGCCCATGATGTCATCGCCCGGCAGAGCGTGGACGGGGTTCTGGCGGCGCTTCAGCTGCTTGAGGACCAGGGTATTACGCTCAAGGAAGGGTACAAACTCTTCAATGTCGGTTATTCCCAGGGCGGTTCCTATGCCCTGGCCATCCATAAATATATCGAAAACCGCTGTTCCCTGCGGGAAAAAGACTTGCTCAAGCTGACGAAGACCTATTCCTGCGGCGGGGTCTATGCGCCGAAAGAGACCTTTTTCTGGTACTTGGAACAGGAGCGGGTTCTTTTCCCCGGCGCCCTTCCGCTCGTCGTTGACGGCATGCTCTCCGCCCATCCGAAAATCATGGCCGGACTTCGGGAGGAGGACTTCTTCACGCAAAAGTTCATGGATTGCGGCGTTTTCGATCTCATCCACAAGAAAGGCACCGGTATGCCGGCCCTCCACGACTATATCCATGAGAAAGTCGGTTGGAATGTCTCCGATATCTTGTCGGAAGATCTCCTCACGCCCGGAACGAAAGTCCGCACGGCGCTGGAACAGGCCCTTGCCGAGGAGGACCTGACCCGGGGCTGGTATCCTGTGAAGCCCGTTGTTCTTTACCATGCCACCGATGACCTTTACGTCCCCTTCCTGAACGCCACCCAGGCCATGCTGGGACTCGGTACCGGCAACATCAAACTGGCCACCATCCCGCCGCTCAGCGAAAACATGGCCCATTATCTCACCGGAGTGGTCTATTATTTCCGCGTCATTCTCGGAGAGTTGGAGTAGAATATGACCGGCCTGCACTATGGCTCTGTGTCCACCAGGGCAAACCACTCCTCGGCGGTCTTGATGTCGCCTTTGGACCAGCAGGAGCCGAAGCGGTAGCGGAAGGGCTCGCCGCTGCGTATGGCGCTGATGATGAGCGCATGGTCGAGGGCGAAGTTGATGCCGATGACCGGGTTTTCCAGGTCCGGAGCCGCGATCGCGACGCCGAGCATGCCGTCTTCCGGCTCGATGCTCTGATCGGAGGCATGTTCCCAGATGGCGATGCTGTGGCTGCCTTCACGGGTGTCGACGACCGTGCCCTGCGCCCCGTGGAGCTTGATGCCCGCGGCGACGGTGAGGACACCGGCCGAATCCGGGAAGGTGTAGTAGTCCGTCACGTCGGCGAAATAGCTGCCGGCCTCGAGCGAGACTTCCTTGCGGAGGCTCACGCTGACGCCTTCCTTGACCTCCCAGGCGGGATACTCGAGGGCGAAGCGGACGCGGGTCGGGGTCTGCTCCAGCATCTCATACGAGCGGTAGTTCGTGGCGGGGTAGCGGAGCTCGCCGTCGACAAGCGGGGCCGAAGCGCCGCCGCCGAGGGAGACGGCTACCTTGTAGCAGTCCTTGCCGCCGTGGTCGTGGTGGTAGTAGTCCGGGTCTTCATTGACTGCGTGCTCATACCACTCATTGGCGACGAGCTTGCCGGGGAGCTTGACCCAGATGTCGATGCCGGGGGAGGTGGGATTGCCCTCGAGGGCCTTGCCGTAGAAACGGCCGGCGATGAGGTCGTTCTCGAAGACGAAGTCGTCGGCACGCTCCGGGACGGCCCGGGCCATCACCTTGGGGGCTTCCTCTTTCTTGGGGCTGCAGGCCAGCGCGCAGACGAGCGCGAGGGCCGCGAATACATACTTTTTCATCATCTTAGCGGAGGTCTTTGGCGGCGCACCAGTCCATGTCGTTGTAGTCGTCGTTCTCGCCGCACATGCCCCAGATGAAGGTGTAGTTGCGGGTCGCGCAGGCGGAGTGGATGCTCCACTGCGGGGAGATGACGGCCTGCTCGTTGTGCATCCACAGGTGGCGCGTCTCCTGCGGCTGGCCCATGAAATGGCAGACCGCGGCGTCCTCGGGGAGCTCGAAGTAGAAGTAGACCTCCATGCGGCGGTCGTGTGTGTGTGCCGGCATGGTGTTCCAGGTGCTGCCGGGAGCGAGCTCGGTCATGCCCATCTGCAGCTGGCAGCAGGGAACGACCTCCTTGACGAGCAGGCGGTTGATCGTGCGCTCGTTGCTCTCCTCGAGCGAGCCGAGGTGCATGACGACGGCGTCCTTCTTGGAGACCTGCTTGACGCCCGTCTCGCGGTGGGCGGTCGCGGAGTTGAAATAGAAGTGCGCCGGCTTCGACGGATCGACGCTCCGGAAGGAGACGTGGCGGTCGCCGCGGCCGATGTAGATGGCCTCTTTATAGGGGATGGTGTACTCCTCGTCGCCGACCTTGACGATGCCCGTGCCGCCGACATTGATGATGCCTATTTCGCGGCGGGAGGTGAAATACTCGCTCCGGAGGATCTCCGGGGGAGTGAGGGTCAGCTCTTCCGCCACCGGGACGGCGCCGCCGGCGATGATGCGGTCGAACATCGAATAGACCATGTTGATTTCGCCCTCGACCATCAGGTTCTCCACGAGGTAGTGCTTCCGGAGGGTCGCGGTGTCATAGTGCTTCGCATCGTCCTGGTGGGACGGATAGCGGACTTCGCAGTTGATTTTCATAGATTTCTCGACTTGGCTCGAAATGACAATTACTGGGGCTGTTTACCGATATAGGCGAGGATACCGCCGTCGACATAGAGGATGTGGCCGTTCACGGCGTCGGAGGCGTGGGAGGCGAGGAAAACGGCGGGACCGCCGAGCTCGCTCGGATCCAGCCAGCGGCCGGCCGGGGTCTTCGCGCAGATGAACGAATCGAACGGATGGCGGCTGCCGTCGGGCTGCTTCTCGCGAAGGGGAGCGGTCTGGGGCGTGGCGATGTAGCCGGGGCCGATGCCGTTGCACTGGATGTTGTATTCGCCGTACTCGGAGCAGATGTTGCGGGTCAGCATCTTGAGACCGCCCTTCGCGGCGGCGTAGGCGGAGACCGTCTCGCGGCCGAGCTCGGACATCATCGAGCAGATGTTGATGATCTTGCCCTCGCGGCGCTCCATCATCTCGGGGAGGACGGCGCTGGCGACGATGAACGGAGCCACGAGGTCGACGTCGATGACCTGCTGGAACTCCCTGCGCTGCATCTCGTGCATGGGGATGCGCTTGATGATGCCGGCGTTGTTGACGAGGATGTCGATCTGGCCGACCTCGGCATGGATCTTCTCCACAAGGGCCTTGACGGCCACTTCGTCGGTGACGTCACAGACATAGCCGCGGACGTTGGTGATGCCCGCCTCCTTGTAGTTGGCGAGCCCCTTTTCGAGGGCGGCCTCGTTGATGTCGTTGAAGATGATGGTCTTGGCGCCGGCGGCGACAAAGGCCTTGGCGATGTTGAAACCGATGCCGTAGGAGGCGCCGGTGATCCAGGCGTTCTTGCCTTCGAGGGAGAAGAGATTTGCCATATATCGATAGGTTTTATTATTTTCCGGAGGCAAAGATACAAACGTTTGCACAAATTGCCAAATAAAAATGAAAAGGCCGGTCGGAAAAGCAACCGGCCGGCCTCTGAGGGGGTAGGAGAAATACCTTAGATGAAGATATACTTGCAGACGAACAGGGCTGCGAGGATCCACATCGGGATGGAGATTTCCTTGAACTTGCCGCTGAGTGCGTGCATGGCCACATAGGCAATGACACCGATCAGGATGCCGTCGGAGATGGAGTAGCACAGGGGCATCAGGATGATGGTGAGGAAAGCCGGGATGGCCTTGCAGTAGTTGTCCCAGTGGATGCGGGCGATCGAGGGCATCATCATCACACCGACGAGCACGAGGGCGGGAGCCGTCGCGGCGCCGGGGATGGCCTTGAAGATCGGGGTGAACAGCAGGGCCAGGGCGAAGCAGACGGCGACGGTGAAGGCCGTGAGACCGGTGCGGCCGCCTTCGCCGACACCCGAAGCACTTTCGACATAGGTCGTGGTCGTGGACGTACCGAAGCAGGCACCGGCGACGGTAGCGATGGAGTCGGCCATGAACATCTTCTCCATGTCCGGGATGTCGTCGCGGCGGTTGCCTTCAGGCACGAGGCCGGCACCCTGGTGGACGCCGATGATGGTGCCCATGGTGTCGAACATGTCGATGAACAGGAAGGTGAAGACGACGGCGAGCATATCCCAGCTCAGGATCTGACCCCACTCGAACTTGCAGAAGATGGGGCTCAGGCTCTCCGGCATGGAGATGAACTGGAGACTGCCGGCTTCGTCGCGCGTGAGCTGCGTGATGGCGTCGCCCGTTGCGGGATCCTTGATGAAAAGACCGATGACGGTCGTGGCCAGGATGCCGATGAGCATGCCGCCGCGGACCTTCGCCATGACGAGGGCGGCGGTGATGGCGATGCCGATGACGGCAAGCAGGGCGGTCCCGTGGGTGATGTCACCGAGGGAGACGAGGGTGGCGGGGTTGTCGGCGATGATGCCGGCGTTCTGCAGGCCGATGAAGGCGATGAACAGGCCGATACCGGCGCCGATGGCCTTCTTGAGCGTTCCCGGGATGGCGTTGAGCAGCCAGGTGCGGACCTTGGTGAGCGTCAGGATGACGAAAAGAATACCCTCGAGGAAGACGGCCGTAAGGGCGAACTGCCAGGTGTGTCCCATCGTCAGGCAGACGGTGAAGACGAAGAAGGCGTTGAGGCCCATGCCCGGGGCGAGGGCGAACGGCTTCTTGGCGTAGAGGGCCATCACGAGCGTACCGACGATCGCGGCAAGGGCCGTGGCGGTAAAGACGGCGCCGTAAGGCATCCCGTCGAGGATGCTGAACATACCGGGGTTGACGGCCAGGATGTACGCCATCGTGAGGAAGGTCGTGATGCCGGCGAGGATCTCAGTACGAACGCTGTGCCGGGCCTTGTCGAATCCGAAGGCCTTGGAAAGGAAGTTTGCCATGGTTTAATCTCCTATCTTAGAAGACCCATTTGGTACCGAGGCAGGGGCGGACCTTGAAGCCGTCGTAGCCGGCGAAGTTGCAGGAGAGCTCGATCTCGGTGCCGACGTGGAGGTTCGGGCAGCCGAAATGCTGGCCGACATTGTACCACAGCTGCGGCTCGGAGATGAAGACGAAGTTACGCTCCTTGAGGAACTTGTCGCTGGTCGGGTCCTCGGCGAAGGCGAAGACTTTCTCGCCCCAGACATCGGCGAAGCCGCTGAAGCGAAGGCCCTGGACGCCGAAGATGTCCTGCATGCCCCAGACGAAGGTGAACTGGAGCGGGAGGTCGCTCTTGGCGCCGCGGCTGAAGGTCTTGCCGAGGAGCTTGAAGTTGAAGGTATTGCTGAAGTCGGCGTTATGGACGAAGTAGTCGACGCCGAAGAGGAAATTCTGGTTGACACCGACAAGGCCGTTGTACTCTACCTGGAGGCTGAACGGGGCGACGGCGGTCTCCTGCCAGAAGTTGAGGCAACGGGCGATCTCCATGTAACTGCCGCTCGGAGCCTGGACGTTGTCGTCGGCGTCGCGCAGGTTGTAGTCGTAGTCGATGAAGAAGAAGGTGTTACCCCAGTTGTCTCCGTAGAAGCCCTCGAGGGTAGTGGTGAAGTGACCGCGATTCTTACCGAAATCGTAGAAGGTCTGGAGGTTGGTCTGGGCCATTGCTCCCTGAGCAAAGGCGGCGGTTGCAAAGGCAACGGCGATGAGGTGTTTGAGCTGCATAAAATGTAATTTATGAAGTTAATATATAGAAAGGTATGGTCGGGATACGAAAAGCCCCGATGCGGTCCTTCTGTAGCAGCGTGGAGTCGATCGGGGTTAGGGGCGAGGAGAGTACTTGACTAAAAGCCAAGCAGTTACAAAAGATTGATGGTTGCTTGAAAGTCATTCTCCCTGTTTCGAAGTACAAAATTAGGGAAAAACTTCGGACGTGTCAAGAGCCGCCGTAAAAATTTTTAAAAAAATTTATTTGGGGATTTGTGCAAACGTTTGTATCTTTGCCCCCGGAATGGTTACGATCACCGAAATAGCCCAGGCGCTGGGCATCACGCCCTCCACGGTTTCCCGGGCCCTGACCGGGAGCCCGCGCGTGAAGCCGTCGACCCGCCAGGCCGTCGAAAAGATGGCCGCGGAGATGGGCTATCAGCGCAATGTCGTGGCGTCGAACCTGCGCCGCGGCCGCTCCGACATCGTCGGCATCATCGTCCCGCGCATCAACCGCGGCTTCTTCTCCTCCGTCATCGGGGGAGCGGAGCAGGTGCTCAACGAGGCGGGCCTGAGCGTGCTGATCTGCCAGACCCACGAGCGCTACGAAGACGAGGTGCGCGCGCTGAAAACCCTCCGGACGAACCGCGTCTGCGGCGTCCTGCTGTCCCACGCCATCGAATCCTCCGACGGCAGCCATGTCGCCGAGATCCTCGGGGACCAGATTCCGCTCGTGCAGTTCGACCGCGTGTTCAGCGGACTCCCCGGCGCAAAGGTGGTTAATGACAACTTCAACGGTGCATACACCGCTACCCGGCACCTGATCGACCAGGGATACCGCCATATCGGCACGCTCGCCGGCTACATGAGCTCCGAGGCCTATGTCCAGCGCCTCGAAGGCTTCCGCACCGCCCTCTTCGATGCGGGCATGGCCCCGGCCGTTGAGTTCCCCGACACCATCGTCCCGGAGACGGGCCATGAGGCCGCCCTGAAGGCCCTCGAGGCGGGCTGCGACGCCCTCTACAGCGCCGGCGACTTCTCTGCCCTCGGCGCCATCCAGGCCCTGAAGGAGCAGGGCTGCCGCATCCCGGAGGACTTTGGCATTGTCGGCACGGCCAACGAAAGCTTCACGGCCCTGATGACCCCGACGCTCTCCTCCCTGGCCCTCAAGGCCTCCGAAATCGGCCGGGCCGCAGCCCGCGCCTTCCTTGACGGCGCCCCTGCCGGCGAGACCGTCATACCTATGGAACTAATAATCCGTCAATCATCTAATAAAAAGCAAATATGGCAAAAGTAGTCACTTTCGGCGAAGTCATGCTCCGGCTCGCCACCCCCGGGTACCAGCGTTTCAGCCAGGCCCATACCTTCGAGGCAACTTTCGGCGGCGGTGAAGCCAATGTCGCCGTTTCCCTCGCCAACTACGGCGTGGATGCCCACTTCGTGACCCGTCTCCCCAAGAATGACATCGCGGCGATGTGCACCTCTGAGCTCCGCGGCTTCGGCGTGAACACCGACAGCATCGTCTACGGCGGCGACCGCGTCGGCATCTATTACCTCGAAACGGGCGCCGTTGCCCGCGGTTCCAAGGTCATCTACGACCGCGCGAACTCCGCCATCGCCGAGATCAAGCCCGGCATGGTCAACTGGCGCGAAGTGCTCAAGGGTGCCGACTGGTTCCACTGGACCGGCATCACCCCGGCCCTGTCCCAGGGTGCTGCAGATGCCTGCCTCGAGGCTATCCAGATTGCCAACGAGATGGGCGTGAAGGTCTCCTGCGACCTCAATTACCGCAAGAAACTGTGGAAGTACGGCAAGACGGCCGCCGAAGTGATGCCCGCCCTCGTGGCCGGCTGCGACCTCATCCTCGGCAACGAGGAGGACGCCGAGATGGAATTCGGCATCAAGCCCGAAGGCTTCGACGCCGAGAAGACCGGTGGCGAGATCGACCAGCGCATCTTCATCAGCGTCGGCGAGCAGCTCATGGCCCGCTTCCCGCGCTGCAAGAAAGTCGCCGTGACCCTCCGCGGCTCCATCAACGCCAACCACAATACCTGGGGCGGCGTCCTCTACGACGGCAAGACCCTCTGGCAGAGCCGCCGTTATGACATCACCCACATCGTCGACCGCGTCGGCGGCGGCGACTCCTTCATGGGCGGTCTCCTCTACGGTCTGCTGACCTACCCGACCGACCAGCAGGCCATCGAATTCGCCGCAGCGGCCTCCTGCCTCAAGCACACCATCATCGGCGACTACAACCGCGTCACCGTCGCGGAAGTCGAGGCCCTCGTCAAGGGCGGCGGCAGCGGCCGTGTTTCGCGTTAATCCGTCATTCCACGGCTTGTCCGTGGAATCTAATTCCTTGTGATTATGGCAAAGTTTAAAAAAATCGAAACGATCAATATCATCCGGAGCACGGGTATCGTCCCGGTGTTCTACAATGCGGACGTAGAACTGACCAAGAAGGTCGTCAAGGCCTGCTATGACGGCGGTATCCGCGCCTTCGAATTCACCAACCGCGGCGACGGCGCCCATCGCGTCTTCAAGGAGGTCATCGCCTTTGTCCGTGCCGAATGCCCCGAGATGGCTTTCGGTGCCGGCACCATCCTCGACGCCCCCACCGCCGCCCTGTACATCCAGCTCGGCGCCGACTTCCTCGTCTCGCCCTGCGTCGTCGACGAGGTCATCCCGCTGGCGAACCGCCGCGGCGTCCCGTACAGCCCCGGTTGCGGCACGGTTACGGAAATCGTCCATGCGATGGAGCGCGGCTGCGATCTCGTGAAGGTCTTCCCGGCCGGCACTGTCGGCGGTCCCGCCTTCATCAAGAACATCCTCGCCCCGCTGCCGTGGGCCATGGTCATGGCTACCGGCGCCGTGGAGCCGACCGAGGAGAACCTTTCGGCCTGGGCCGCGAGCGGCGTCACTGCCGTCGGCATGGGCTCCAAGCTTTTCCCGAAGGATGTCCTGCAGAAGGGCGACTGGGCGGCTGTCTCGGCCCTTTGCGAAAAGTCGCTGGGCTGGTTCCGCAAATAGTCGGATAATTCCGCCGATATTTTTATTATCTTTGCCATGAGAAAAACGATTCTTATGGCAAAGAAATTTTTATTGCTCATCGCGACTGTCGTCTTTCTTGCGACGGCCTCTTACAGCTGCAAGAGCGATGACCCCGTAGACGAGGAAGAACCGCAGGAAAAGCCCGAAGAACCGCAGGAAAAGCCAGTGGATCAGCCGGTCAATCCGGACGATTACGCCCCGCTCAAGGCCACCGTTCTCGTGACCGATGATTGGATTTATGAGGGCCGTCCCCGGTTCACCTTCCAGGTGGAGAATCCGAACGAAGTCGTCATCCCGGCGACTGTCCTCGTCCGTTTCACCAAGGATGTGAAGGGATCCGCCGGAGAGATCAATTGTGTGGAGCAGATCCCGCCCATGACGACCCGGGAATTTGTCGTTACGACGGAAGAGGACATGGCTCCGGGCTTCTACCAGGCGTCCTGCTTCGTCAACAAGAAGAGCGCCCGCCGCTTCAATTTCGGCATTTCCCCGACCCGGATTGTCTCCGCTCCTGATATGCAGGATGACTTCGCGACGTTCTGGCAGACGGCAAAGGACCAGCTCGCCGCCATCGACATGCAGCCGAACCTGATCGAGCTGCCCGGCAAGAGCAATGCCAGCTGCAAGGTCTACATGGTTGAGATCCAGTCTGTTCCCGATGGCCTTGAAGGCGATCCCGTCACGGTTCGCGGCTACTATCTCGAGCCGACGGACGGGAAGAAGCACCCCGTTATCATGCACTTCTACGGGTATGACACGATGGGTAATTTCGTCAGCTGTCCCTCCGGCAACAACGGCACCTATGCCGAGTTCTATCTCTCGCACCGCGGCCAGTATATCAACCGTGCGCCCCACGACAAGCGCGGCGACGGGCTGGAGATGGACTTCACCAACGAATACGACATCTGGTTCAACTTCCAGTTCGGCGACAAGAACGGCTACTATTACCGCGGCGCCTTCATGGACTGCGTACAGGCCGTCAACTTCATGGCTACCCGGAAGACCTCGGACATGAACAACCTCTTTGCCGAGGGTGCCAGCCAGGGCGGTGCGCTGACCTATGCATGCGCCGCGCTGAGCGACTATCCTTTCTCCGCCATCGCTCCCTGCGTCGCCTTCCTCGGCGATTACCCGGACTATTTCAAGATTGTCGACTGGCCGGCTAACTGGGCGAAGGAATGCGCCGGGAAACTGGGGATGAGCGATGAGCAGATGTATGCCTTCCTGTCTTATTTCGACACGAAGAACCTCGCGACGATGATCAGTTGCCCGGTCATCGCTTCCTCCTGCCTGATGGACGGCACCTGCCCGCCGCATACGAACCTGGCCCCGTACAACAATCTCCTCAGCACGGAGAAGGAAATCCACTTCTATCCGCTGCTGCAGCACGAGATTCCGAAGGACTGGCCCGGAAAGACATCCGCTTTCTTCAAGAGCCACACCAAGTAAGATCTGATGAAAAGAAGACCGGTCCTTCTGTGCCTGCTGGCCTTCCTCCTGCTGGCTGCCTGTGCGAAAGACGAGATTTCGCAGGTCGGGCCGTCGCCGGAGCCGAAGCCGGAGGAGCCGGTCCCGGCTGTCGCGCCCGGCATGGGAACGGATCTTCTTTCCTTTGCCGTGGAGGTCGGCGGCAAGCGCTATGACGCCTTTTGCCCGGCCGAGAAAAACTGGACGGTCATCGTCCCGGACGGGACGGACCTTGCGCATCTCGTTCCGGTATTTACCCACAACGCCGCTACTGTTACCGTCAAGGATGTGGCCCAGGTAAGCGGCGTGACGGAGAACAATTTCACGGGATTCCGTTTCGGCCTGACCTACCACCTGACCTCGCTGGACGGAAAGTCGGCGGACCATGTCGTCCGCGTCATCGACACGCACCTGCCGGTTGTCGCCGTGACGACGGCCGAGCCCGGAAAGATCAAGAACCGCACGACCTGGCGCGGCGCTTCGGTCAGCATCCTCAATCCTGACGGCAGCGTGACCCGGCTCGGCGATGCCGAAATCCGCGGCCGCGGCAACTGGACCTGGGAGAAGTACCCCAAGAGACCCTATGCCCTGAAACTCGGCACCAAACAGCCTGTCATGGGCATGCCGGCCCACAAACGGTGGTGTCTGCTGGCGCTGTACCGCGGATTCATCGGCAATCCGCTGATGTTCGAGGCGACCCGCCGCGCTCCGGAGCTGGGCTGGGCGCCCCGCGGCTGCTTCGTCGAGCTCATCCTGAACGGCAAGTTCCAGGGCCTCTACTACCTCTGCGAGCAGATCAAGATCGACGAGAACCGCGTCAATATCGCCAAGATGGACGAAAAGGACGTCAGCTATCCGGCCGTTTCCGGCGGTTATCTGCTCGAGTACGACGAAGTCTACGACGAGAAATACAAGTTCGTCTCCCAGTCATTCAGCCTGCCGGTGCAGCTCAAATCGCCGAATGACACGGTCCCCGACGCGCAGTTCAACTATATCCGCGACTTCATCAACGACATGGAGAAGGAAATCAAGAAGATTGGGACCGCTGAGGAGAGCCGTTATGCCGACTATCTCGACCGGGACAACTTCGCGGAGTATTGGATGGTGCTCGAGTCCATCACCAATTACGAGGCCTGGAAGCCCCGCAGCGTCAAGATGTACAAGGGCCGTGACGGCGTGGACAGCCCCAAGGGAACGGTCTGCAAACTCAAGGCCGGGCCGCTGTGGGACCAGGAACTCTTCCTCGTGGACCATGAGTTCAACACCAAGGGCGCCTATTATTTCAAGTACCTGTTCAAGGATCCGGCTTTTGTAGCGGCGGTCAAGAAGCACTGGGTGACCTACAAGTCCAATCTCCTCGGCAACGACAAGTACTGCAGTTTCGTCGATTACCTCAATCAGATTGTGGAGCTTATCGACGCCAGCGCCCGGCGCGACCTGCAGTTCTGGGCCAATGATTATTTCACTTTCGAAGGGGAAGTCGCAACGGTCCGGAAAGGCTTCGTTTCGAAGATCAACTGGATGGATTCCAAGATAAATGAGCTCTAAGATATGAAAAAGATTCTCGCCATCATTCTTCTCGCCGTCAGCCTGCCTCTTGCGGCACAGGCACAGAACCAGACCGCTAAGGACTTCGATCCGGGGGCCTTCACGCAGAACCTGCGTTTTGAGGCGGGAGGCTATATCGGAACGGGCGGTGACCAGGTCGCCGGCATGCTCCAGATGACCTACACCCGTAATTTCTGGGGCCCGCTGGCCTGGCGGGGCGGTCTTCTCGCGACCGGTGACGGCCTTGGCTATGACGGCTATGTCGGCGTTCCGCTGAGTCTGTCCTACTGCCCCGGCACGATCGCCCTCAAGGACCGCCTCATCATGGCGGCCGAGAATTCCATCTTCGACATCCTCTTTGATGTCATCACCGGCAATACGGACCGGATCGGCGAGGACCTCCTCGCCAACCTGTTCCTGGTCCTTTTCGCCCGCACGGAGCTTTTCGTGGGCGTGACGCCTGGCTGGTGGTTCGGAGAGAAGGCGGATTTCAACTTCGGCCATCCCCGATTCTCGACGACCCTTGACGCCGGTGTGGTCCTCTCCATCCCGATCCGCCGCCTCAGCATCGATATCCTTCCGACCTACCATTATTCCCTCGGCAGGAACATCGTCACCGAAGACGGCCCCATGCGCCATTTCTTCTCCGTCGGAGTCGGTCTGAGCTGGATTTTCTAGCCATGCAGCGGCTGATCCGCCTTGCGCGGCGGGAGGAAGTCCCCGCCATCCTGACGGTCATCGAGGCCGCCAAGGACATCATGCGCCGAAGCGGCAATACCGGACAATGGATAAACGGCTACCCTTCGGCAGCCGTCATCGAGAATGATATCGACAGGGGATATGGCTATGTCGTCACGGACGGGGCCGCTCTCGTCGGCTATTTCGCCTTCATCCCGTCGCCGGAGCCGACCTATGCGGTCATTTACGACGGCGCCTGGCTCGACGATTTCGCTCCCTATCACGTCATCCACCGGATTGCGAGTGTTCCGGAAGCTCACGGTATCTTCAAGTCGCTGATGGACTGGTGCTTCCAAAGGGATCCGAACATCCGGGTCGACACCCACCGCGACAACCGCATCATGCAGCACTGCATCGATGCCTATGGATTTACCTACTGCGGTATCATCCTGCTGGAGTCCGGCGACGAGCGGCTTGCCTACCAGCGCTACATCCGGGAATTCCCCTCGCGGTCGACGTAATAGTAACGCCCGCCGCGGGAGCAGCGGAACAGGCCGTTGTCCATCAGGTCGACGGAATCGCCCCAGACATTGAAGATGCGGTCGCCTTTCTCGTCGGCGACATAGTATTTACCGCCCTGTTCATAGAGGAAGCAGCCGTTCCACAGCTGGCTGATATGCTCGCGGGACCAGATCATGAGCCGGTCGCCGTCCCGGGTGTAGACCCGCCACATATCGCTCTGGCGGACGCAGTAGAAGCCATGCTCCCAGGCGTAGATTTCGGTGCCATAGATGGCGGTCCAGTCGCCCCGGGACGTATAGATGCGCCAGTAGTCGCCGAGCTTGACCTTGTAGTCGCCGGAGGGCATCAGCGAGACGGCCTCGCCGGAGATGATCCGGTCGTCACGGTCGTCATAGATGCAGACGCGGTTGCCGATGAGGCGGACATGGCAGCCGTTCCACAGCTCCTGCCATTCCTGCGTGCAGGGTACCTCGCGGCGGCCGTTTCCCCAGCGATTCTCCATCTTTCTGCCGGCTTTCCGGCGGTCGGGCTTATGGTCCCGGCTCCGGGAGTTATGCATCTGTTCTTTGCGGTGCCGGTCGTTCCGGACGCGGGCGTCATGGTGCTGGCCATAGGCGCTGCCGGAGGTCAGTAGCACCAGGAGGAGGATGAGGATCTTTTTCATGGCCGTAATCTTTTACGTTTAGCAATTGTGTTCCTTCCGAAAGCGGAGGGAATCGCCCCAGCGCCCGTAACCGATGCGGATTTTTCCGTCAGTAAGGCTTTGACCGAGGGACCATTGCCCGCCGACAGCCTTGCGGTCATAGAGATTGTACTGGCGCCTTTGCTGCTCGGGGGTGAGGTTCGGCATGAACACGTTGGCTCCGGCGAGAAGGCCCAGCTCCCTGCCGCGCGGGTCCAGGACTTCCAGGGCGGTGGCGGCGGCGATGTTGATGTCGGGCATCAGCAGGCGCAGGAGAGCGATCATCTTCAGTCCGAGCAAAAAGCGTTCCTTTTCGGATGGGTAGGGGACGCCGCTGCGGGTCAGCGGGGTGTCCGGGTGGGGGTTGTAGGGCCCCATGCCGACCATCGGGGCGTTGAATTCTTTGTAGAACAGCAGGTCGCCGGCGAGGTCCTCGGCTGTCTGAGAGGGGAGACCGATCATGGCCCCGGTGCCGGCCTGGAAGCCGCATTCCTTGAGCTCCTGCAGGGCCCTCAGACGGCGGTCGAAGCTGTGGTCGGCGGGATGAATCCGGGCATAGAGGTCCGGGTTGGAGGACTCGATGCGAAGGAGATATCGGTGCGCGCCGGCCGCGAACCATTCCTCATATACCTCCCGCGGCTGCTCCCCGAGCGAGAGCGTGATGCCGAGGGGCGGATCGCCGGCCTCCGTCGGGAGGGCCTTGATGGCCCGGATGAGGCGGGTAATCTTCTCGACAAAGGCCCGGTCCGTCCGCTCTCCGCCCTGGATGACGACCGAGCCGAAGCGCTGCTGCGCTGCCGTTCGGGCCGCATCCAGCACCTCGTCTTCCGTCAGCTCATAACGCCGGCAGCGGACATCCCGGCGGATGCCGCAGTAGAGGCAGTTCTTGACGCAACGGTTGGATATCTCGATAAGGCCGCGAAGATATACTTCCGGCCCCACCGTCTCGCACTTGACGCGGTACGCCTCGTCCAGCAGGGCCCGGTTGAATTCCGGATCCCGGCTCCGCAGCGCTTCCGCGAGGCCCTCGCGGCTACTAAGCATCGTGCTGTCCATCATACGGACAAATGTACGCATTATTCGTGAGAAATGCTATGCACATCCGCTCTTTCCTTCGGTTTCCGGGCAGTGGTCGTTAAAAGCCCAATCTCAGGAGGCTGCTTCGCATCCCCTCCTTCGGTCCTGGCGGACGGCAGGGCTTTTGACGGCCACTGCCCTTCAACCTGCGGTCAGCCATTCTCCTGCCATTTCGAGCATCCTTTCTCCTGTCATTTCGAGCGAAGTCGAGAAATCTTTTCTGTCATTCCACGGCTCCGTCCGTGGAATCTGTCCTCCGTCACTGCGGCGCCGGAGTCGTTGCAGCTGCGGCGCTCCTTCTCTCCTGATGTGCGGGGAGAGAAGGAGCAAAAACGCAGCAAAACTGCTTCCTCTCTCCTCCCCATACGGTAGAGAGGGCGCGGGCGGGGCTCAGGCGCGGAAGCCGAAGCTGTCGAAGAAGGCGGCGTAGCGGGAGTTGTGGAGGTCGGTGCTGAGAAGGTCGTAGAGGCCGAGGGCTTCCAGTGCGTGGGCGCGCTCGCTGACGGCGGGACCGTAGAGGCCTTCGAGGGAGCCGGCGTTGCGCTGGAAGAGGGCGCCGGCGGCTTTCATCGCCTCATAGCGCTCCATTCCCAGATAGAGATAGCGCTCGGGGTGCGCCAGGACGGGCTGGTAGCCGGCTGCGATGAGCTTGCGGATTTCATCCTCGGGGACGATGTCGCCGACCTGGCGGCCGTTGCTGATTGGCAGTTCGACGAGGATATGGTTGCCTTCCCAGGGCAGCAGCCAGCCTTTTTCCAGCGTTTCGGGCCAGGTCTCCGGGACGAGGCGGTATTCCATCGAGGGGACTGTCTCCAGCGGAATGTCCTGCCGGGCCAGCTCCTCGCGAAGGCGCTCGCAGGCCTCCATCACCGTCTCCGGGGTGTTGTGGTAGAGGCGGTTGCGGTGCGGCGTGCAGACGATCCGTTCAAAGCCCCACGACATCTGCTTCCGGGCCAGGAAGACGGACTCTTCCAGCGAAGCAGCGCCGTCGTCGAGGGATGGCAGGATATGGCAGTGGCAGTCTACGCGCATAACATACAAATATACGATTATTTTTCTTACCTTCGTGGTGTCAATAGAATATGAACGCTTAGAACATGACTCCTACGAAAAGATTCCTTATCGCGTTGGCTGCGGCGGTGATCGTATTGCCCTCCTGCGGACAGAACAAGAAGGCGGATTCCGCTCCGGCGGAAGAAACGGCCTCTGTCGTCTATTTCACGCGGGACATTTCCCCGGAAGGCCTCGTGAAGGTCTATGAAGCCCTCGGCTGCGAAGCGACCGGCCGTGTGGCCGTGAAAATTTCCACCGGGGAATCGATGCTGAGCAACCACCTGAGCCCGGAGCTGATCGCTCCGCTGGTGCAGAAGGTGAATGGCACGCTGGTGGAGTGCAATACCGCTTATGGCGGCAACCGCACGGATACCGAGGCGCATTGGAAAACCATTGAGGAACATGGTTATACGGCCGTTGCGAAGGTGGACATCATGGACGCGGAGGGAGAGATCAAGATTCCCGTCAAAGATGACAAATGGATCAAGTATGATATTGTCGGTTCGCACATCGAGAACTACGACTTCATGATTAACCTGGCGCACTTCAAGGGCCACGCGATGGGGGGCTTCGGCGGCGTGCTGAAGAACGCTTCCATCGGCGTGGGTTCCCGCAACGGCAAGGCCTATATCCATACTGCCGGAAAGTGTGAGGACTATACCCAGCTGTGGCAGAACCTGCCGGAGGGCTGGTCTGACAGTCCGGAGAACAACACCCCCTTCATCGAGTCCATGTCCGCGGCAGCCCAGGCCGTTCACGAGTATTTCAAGGCCAAAAACGGCATCCTCTACATTGACGTGATGAACAACATCTCCATCGACTGCGACTGCGACGGCAATCCGCACGATCCGACCATCCAGGACATCGGCATTGCCGCCTCGCTGGATCCGGTCGCGCTGGACAAGTTCTGCCTCGACCAGGTGATCAATCTCCCGAATGACGCGAACAACGACACTGCAGCCCTGCTGGAGCGCATCGAGCAGCGCCACGGAACCCGTATTGTCACCCGTGCCGAAGAGACTGGGCTGGGGTCGACCAAGTATACGGTGGTAGAACTGTAGTCAGATGATTCCGGAAAGCCTTCAGCAGTATATCGATACCGAGATCATCCCCCGGTATGCCGCCTTCGACAAGGCCCATCGGGAGGATCATGCCCGCGCCGTCATCGACCGGGCCCTCGCCATGGGCCGCAGCTATGACATCGACGAGGGGATGCTGCTGACGGCGGCCGCCTGCCACGATCTCGGCCTTGCCGTGGACCGCAAGACGCACCACCTGGAGAGCGGCCGGATCATCCGCGCCGACGCCCGCCTGCGGGAATGGTTCTCTCCGGAGCAGATCGAGACCATCGCCGAGGCTGCCGAGGACCATCGCGCTTCCGCCAAGGCCCTCCCGCGCAGCATCTACGGCCGGCTTGTCGCCGAGGCCGACCGGATGATCGTCCCGGAGACCATCGTCCGCCGCACGGTCCAGTTCGGCCTCTCGAACTATCCGCAGTTCGACAAGGAAGGCCACTGGCAGCGCACGCTCGAGCACCTGCACGAGAAATACGCCGAGGGCGGCTACCTCCACCTCCTGATCCCCGGCTCGCCCAATGAAGAGCCCCTGCAGCGGCTCAGGGACCTTATCCGTGACACGGAAAAGCTCCGTCACCTGTTTGAAACCATCTACCAAGAAGAGACAGCGATATGATATCCTTCAAATGTGACTATGCCGAAGGCGCGCACCCGGAGATCCTGCGCCGCCTCGCCGAGACCAATTTCCAGCAGGCCGACGGCTACGGCTTTGACCCCTATACCGAGAGCGCCAGGCGCAAGATTCTCGCGGCCTGCGGCTGCCCGGACGGAGAGGTCTACCTCCTTGTCGGCGGCACCCAGACCAACGCCACTGTCATTGCGGCGCTCCTGCACAGCACCGAGGGCGCGGTGGCCGTCGAGACGGGCCATATCGGCGTCCACGAAGCCGGCGCGGTCGAGTATACCGGCCACAAGGTCCTGACCATCCCTTCCCACGACGGAAAGATGGATCCGGCCGAGCTGGAGGACTATCTCCGCACGTTCGAGGCCGACGAGGCCCGCGACCACATGGTCTTCCCGGGGCTGGTCTATCTCTCCCTGCCGACGGAATACGGGACCGTCTATACCCGCGCCGAACTGCTCGCCATCCGGGAAGTCGCCCATCGCCACGGCCTCTGCCTCTATGTCGACGGCGCCCGCCTCGGATACGCCCTGGCGAGCCCGGCGGTCGATTTCACGCTGGCGGACATGAAGGATCTCTGCGATGTTTTCTATATCGGCGGGACGAAGGTCGGCGCCCTCTGCGGCGAGGCCGTGGTGTTCCCGAAGGGCGCTCCGAAGCGCTTCTTCACGACCGTCAAGCAGCACGGGGCGCTCGTCGCCAAGGGGCGCCTCCTCGGTGTCCAGTTCGACACGCTCTTCACGGACGACCTTTACGGCCGGATCAGCCGTAATGCCATCGACCGCGCGCAGGAACTCATCGCCGTGCTGAATGAAAAGGAGATCCCATTCTATATGGAATCTCCTACCAATCAACAGTTTGTGATCCTGGAAAACGAGCGGATCGAGCGTCTGGCCGCCGCAGGCATCTTCTGCGAAGTCTGGATCATCAAGGATGCGGCGCACAAGGTCGTCCGCTTCGCCACTTCCTGGGCGACTACCTCCGAGCAGATCCGCGCCCTCGCCGCCGCGCTATAAATCCGCCTCGAACTCGATGTCCTGCCCTTTGACGAGATGGTCGCAGGCAATCGAGGGCTTGGATGAGGCGGAGATGGACGCGTCGTCGATGCGGACCCACTGCTCCTCGCCGGGCATGAGGCCGCGGAGGTTGTAGCTTCCGCGGATGCCGTCGACGGCGACCCAGGCGTCCCGATAGATCGGCGCTACGCCGACATTGGCAATCAGAACGGCCGCGCCGGTACCCGGCTTCACACGGAAGTCCTTGATCCTGAACCGGTAGCCCATGGACATCGCCGCCTCGGTGATGCGCTTGTCCGTCTGTTTTCCAGGCTGGTCGTTGCCGATGATGTAGGTCATGTGGAATTTCGCCACCTCATCCTCGAAGACGCGACCGTACATGCCGCCTGCATCCAGGCAGTGCCGCTGGTCGTAGCTGCTGTAATAGCTGAACTCGCCACCGAGCGGAGCTTTCTTGTAGCGCTCCTTCCCGAAGAACGACCAGCACTCGTAGTTGTAACCGTCGTGGTCCTCGCACATGAAGGAATCGTCGAAGTTGCCGAATGTCAGGTCCAGCAGGTCCTTTTCTTTCTGGAAGGGGCCGTAATGGCTGTCCGCCGCGTCGATGGAGATGCTCCAGGTCGTGTCGTGGAACCACTCCGCCATGCCGCGCATGAACGAGGCCTGGAACTCCTTGGAAGGGAAGGTCTGCCCGGCGATGAACTTGCCGCCGTAGACATGGTATTCGGCCCAGTGGCCAAAGCCGGTCTGCAGGAAGGCCAGGCGGGGATCCTTGTCGTAGCGCTCGGCAAAGCGGCGGTGAAACTCCATATGGAAACGCTGGAGCTCCTCGCAGCGCCAGTCGGGATACTCGGCGTTGCCGTCTTCTGTCTTGTACTTGACACCCTCGTAGCCGTCCAGCTGCTTGATATAGTCCGGGACGGCATTGGAGGAGTAGCCCGGATAGACATAGCGGAAGCGGGCGACGACCTGGTGCCCCTTGGCGGCAGCGCTTTCCAGCAGCTTGTCCATGGGCGTCCAGTCGAAGACATCCTTTTCCTTGCAGACCTGGTTGTAGAGCATGTAGGCGAACTCCAGCTGCACATAGCTCTTTCCCCGGTTGGAGCTTTCGTTCCAGATGACGATGCCCGTCATCGGCTGCACGTGCGTCAGCGCCGACTGCAGGGCGACGCGGTCGTAGTCGGCGAAGTCTTCGGGATCGACCGGATTGTCGACCGGATTGTCCACGGGGTTATCCACCGGCTCCTCCGTTGTGGGGTCCTCCGGTTCCGGGGTCGTGTCCTCGTCACCTGTCTTGCAGGAGAACAGCGCCATTGCCAGCAGCAAGACGGCTGCAAGGAAAGAGAGCTTTTTCATCATCGACACTTGCTATTCGGGTCTCGGAACGTCCTGGAGGCCGGGGATATCCAGGCGGATAATCAGCGGCTGGGAATCACTGTCGTCGCCTACCCACACACAGTTGTGCTTGTGGTCGACGCAGACGGATTCGTTGTTGTAGCTCGACGAGAGCTTGTACCGTCCGTAATAGGTCCTTGCGTCTCCGGAGAAGACGAAGAGGGAATGAGTCTCGGAATCGGTCACCCACAGCCAGTCGAGTACCGGGTCATAGTACAGACCGCCGATTTCGGCGATATTGGACCGGACGGTCTTGAGGGAGATGAAATCGAGGATGTTGCCATCGAGGTCGTACCGCCAGAGGTTGGCGCCGACCTGCGTGCCGACATACAGCGTGTTGTCCTTGTACCAGGCGATACCTTCGATACCGGAGTTGCCGTAGCCGGAAGCGTCCGCGACCTTGAAAATTCTGGTGTAAGAGGTGAAAGGAGACTCGCAGCGGTAGACGCTGTTCGGCTCCGTTCCGATATAGAGGGTGTTGGTCTCGGGATCGCGGGTGATGGCCTCGAGGTCGTTGCCGAAGTTCTTGATGTTCTGGATCTCGACCTTGCCCTCCTCGGTGATGGTGATGATGGCGAGCTGGCCCTGGTCGCCGACGCCCCAGAGGGATTCGCCGTCCTCGGTAAGGATGATGCCGGAAAGCTCCTCGACATTGACCTTGTATTCCTTCTTGGACACGATTTCAGGCATCACCATCTCGACCGGAGCCGCACCCTCGTAAGGGACGAGTTTCCCGGTGATATCGCCTAGATCGATGATCTGTCCCGCCTTCAGCGTTCCCGACTGGGCGTGGGTATAGTAGACGGGATATTCCTCCCCCTTTTTCAGGTAGACATTGAAACCGACCGTGAAATTGGTCCTGGAGGGGATGTAGACCCGGCACAGGCCGTCGGCAGGGATTTCCCCGTAGATGAAGGGATGGCCGTCGGTGGCTTTTTTGGTGGATACGCCCTTCGTCTCGGAGGAATACTGGACGGTCGTATAGTCGACGAGGATGTCTTCACGGGAGGCGCCGCTGAACGCGAAGCCGTCGAAGTCTCCGCTGACGGAGAAGAGGACCTCGACGCAGCCCGGGGTGAACTCGAAGCTGTTGCCTTCCTTCCAATACGCGACAAGGCGCGGTCCATAGCCCGTAAAGCGGGTAGTGGCGTCGCCGATGGTCCCTTCGATACTGACGTCACCGGCCGGGTAGGCGGCATACAGCCAGTCCGGCGGGGCCAGGATGGAAGGGATGTTGCTCAGCTCGACCGTCGCCGTTTTTCCGTCCTCGGAAATCTGGTCGGCTGTCAGGCTGATGCTGAACATGTCCGGGATATACCGTCCGCGGATGGAAATGGCGTCACCGGCTTCCCACGCAGGCTTGAAGTCGCCTTCGGGGAGAACGAACGTATAGGTGCCCGGCGCAGGCTTGACCGGATCGGGAGTCGGCTGCGGGGGATCGGGCGGGGTCGGCTGCGGGTCGACGGGGACTTCGGGCTCCGGCTCCGGAACGGTTACCTCCTCGTCATTGGATTCGCAAGCAATCAGACAGACGCTCAAAAGGAGCGTGGCCCAGAAGGAAAAACGCTTCATCATGATTTCAGATAGCTTAAAAAGATTTCTCGAATGTCCTCCCAATGGTAGTAAGGACCGCCCGGGAGCGTAATGAGCGAGGTCTCACGCTCATTGATAAAGAACTTGACGAGGATGTCATTGTCCTTGTCGCGGTAGAAGACTGCCTGGACGTTGCCGGCGAAGGGGCTGAAGAAGTAGCCCGGCCAGTTGACGGCCTTCTCGGCGCTGAGGCGCTCTCCGATGCCCCGGATGCCGATGCGGGCACAGAAGGCAAGGAGCTGATAGTCATGGCCGAAGCGCAGGTCGGCGGCATAGTCGCCGGTCTGGATCGCCTCGTCGGCCTTGACGACAAAATCGTTGACGAGGTTCAGCACCCCGGGAACGGCCATGCGGCGGTCGCCGAACTCGGCGCTGTTGCACTGGCGCAGGAAGAGGTTCAGCGAGATGTTCTTCGCGTAATGGACCAGGATATCCTCATCGAAAAGGTCCAGCAGGAAGGTATCGTAGTCAAAGGCGCCGGAAATGACCGCGAACTCGAGCGTTCCTTCCATGAATCTGACCCCGCTGCCGACCACGGCGCGTGCGGCTTCCACATCCTTGAAAACCCGTTTCTGGAAGGACAGCGTGTCGCCGTCGAAGCTCTCGGCGTGTTTCCCGATCAGCACGTAGGCCTCTTTCAGCACGTCATCCGGATCGTTGCTGCTGCAGTATTCCATGAAGCGTTCGCCCGAGTCCCAGCTGACGTCCAGCTTGGGGTCGATGGAAAGAAGTTCTCCCGTGAAGGCGGCCATGGAGACGATGCAGCGCGGGACGGTGCTCGATACGGCGCGGATGTGGCGGGAGCCCTTGGTGAAGACCTTGCGGTACTTCTCATACATGCGGTGGGCGATGGCGCGGTGCTCGCGGGCGCCGCGGGGCGTCAGCCGGCCGTTCATTCCGTTGTGTTTCTCGTAAATGCCCTGGATGATCCCGTAAGCCTCTTCGCCCGCTTCGCTCAGCACGCCGGCCTTGTGGGCCTTCTCGTAGAGGGCGAGAATCTCGGAATAGTCCCCGTCCCAGTCACTGCGGGAGCCGTGGCGGCCATAGTGGCTGATATAGAAGGGTTTGTATCCCTTCGGCACGGGAGTCTCCGCAACCGGAATATACTCATATGGGTTGGTGTTGACTCCGGTTCGATAGCGGTTGGCGTGGATGTAGGCGGCCAGGGCCTCGTCCGTCTCCACCGTCGACTGGGCGGAAGCGGACAGCACGGCCAGGGCGGCCAGAACAATCAGGAGAAACTTTTTCATAGGCTACTCCCGGCTGAAGATGAGCACGCAGCTGATGGCGGCCACCATGCCGCAGATCTGCGGAATAGAAGGGATGGCGTCGAGGCCGGCGATCGCCAGCAGCACAATGGAGAGCAGGCAGCAGATGACCGGCGAGCATGCGTCGGCGAGCGGCGCGATGACCATCGCCTTGCCGTAGCGGTTGGCGTACACGAGCGTGAAGGCGCCGATGGCGTTGAGGATCTGCACGAAGAACACCTTGGCGGGCGCGCCCCATCCAAACGCGGTCAGCTCGGCCGGGGATTTCAGCAGGAAGGCCACCGGAATCAGGACCACGGCGGCAATCGCCATGTAGACGAAAACGCTTTCCGCATCCGGGGTATTGTTGTTCGCGAGCTTCATCACGAAGGCCTGAATGCCCCAGCAGATGAAGACGACGGCGGCCAGCAGGATCCAGATCCAGCTGGAGACGGAGCCTTCCGTGTCGCTCGGGATGGCGAAGCAGATGATGGCGACAAAGGCCAGCACGATGCCGAGGATGCCGAGTTTGGAGACTTTTTCCTTGAGGAAGGTCGCGGACAGCAGCACGGTCACGATCGGGGCCACCGAAATCATCGGCATTACCAGATAGGAAGGTGCGTACTTGAGCGCCAGAAACAGCACCAGCTGTCCGCCGGCGCCGAGAAGCCCCACGCCCATGCTGAGGGCCACCGTCTTCGGGCGGACATCGAGTTTCCCCTTGATATTGATCAGCGCAAAGATGGCGCAGGGAATCATCGAGAGGGCCCAGACGACATAGACCATTTCGGAGGGGAACTCCGTCGGGATACCCAGGTAAAGCGCCCCCAGCGTCGGATCCGAGAACGTCATCCAAACGCCCCAGGTGAGCATCGTCACGAGGGCGTAAAGCAGCCAGTTGTGTTTCTTTTCAGTCATAGCGGTATTATTAAGATGCCCTGCATTCGCTGGGCATGACGTTTTCGTCATTCCACGGCTTGTCCTTCGTCATTCCACGGCTTGTCCGTGGAATCTATTTCACAAACGAATCAATCAGTTGCCCCCACTCGGCATTCTCCCGGATGCCGGTGAACCGGTCGGAGCCGGGCCCCCAGGCATAGATCGGGACGGCGATGCCGTTGTGGCTCTCGCTGGCGAAATGGACGCCGATGAGGCCTTCATCGAGGTTGCCGTCCTGCAGCGTCAGGCAGCCGGTGGCGTGGTCCGCCGTCACGACGACGAGCGTGTGACCGTCCTTCGCGGCCCACTCGAGCACATCGCCGATCGTGCGGTCGAAATCGAGCAGTTCCTCCATCGCTTTGGCGATGTCGTTCCCGTGTAGCCAGTCGTCGATGCAGGAGCCCTCGATCATCATCACAAAACCCTTGTCGCCCTGCGAGAGCAGGTCCAGCCCCCTTGCTACCGTGCGGCGGAAGAGGTCGCCGCGCTCCTTGGCGACGGGGAGGTTGTCAGGGGAGAGGATGCCGATGACGGGCAGTCCCGCCTGCATCAGCTGCTCTTCCGTCCTGGCGACCGTATAGCCGGCCGCGGCCATTTCGGCCATGATGTCGCGGTCGTCGCTGCGCCGGATATTGGTAAACCAGTCGGTGCCGCCGCCGGAGAGGTAGTCCACGCCGCATTCGACATAGTCGGCGATGAGGTCGTCCTGGTTGTAGCGGTATTCGTTGTGGCAGGCGAAATCGCTGGGGGTCGCATCCGCGAAATGGCAGGTCACGGCGATGCCGGTCTTCTTGCCGAGCTGCCGCGCCTTGACGAGCACGGAGGCGGCATCCGTCGAGTCCGCCGCCACGCCGACGCAGCTGTAAGCCGTCTTCTGGCCGATCGCCAGGGCCGTTCCGCCGGCGCCGGAGTCGGTGATGAGCTCGTTCGTGCACCAGGTGCGGGAAAGACCGGTATAGGGGAAACGGTCGAGGTTGAGCTTGCCGTGATTCAGCACCCAGGCGCAGCTGACCTGCTCGAGGCCCATGCCGTCGCCGATCATGATAATGACGTTTCGGACCTCATTGCCCAGCGGCGGCATCTCCACATCGGCGATGTCGTAGGTGCGGTCCGTCCGGTAATACTGGAGGGCGGCCTCCTCTTCGGAAGCCGCTTCCTGCGCACCCTTGCCCTTGCAGGCCGTGAAAAGGGCGGCTGCCGCAAGGACGATTGCTGCGAACTTTCTCATAATCCGTGATTATAAAACCGACGTGTAAGTTTGGATGACCACGCCGGCGGGGTCGATGATGTAGTAAACCGGCGTCATTCGGATGTCGAACCATTCGGAAGCGTTCTTCAGGGAACGATACTCCCAGCCCGGGACATCCGGTATATTTCCATAGCCGAGGCAGATGGCGATGTGGCGCGTGTCGGCCCACTCGTTAAGCGCTGCCTGCCGGCTCAGTGATTCCCGGCAGGAAGGACAGCTGAGGTCGATGACCAGTACCAGCGTGCTGCGTCCTTCGGGATCGGCTTCGGGGTAGACGGCCACTTCACCGGGAAGGTTTATGCTCATCCACCGTCTTTTCTGCTGCAGCGGCATGCACTCGTCCGGGCTCAGGATCCCGTCACTCTCGTAGCGGCTGACAGCATAGGAGAATAAATCAAAACTGCGGCAGGGCGAAAGGGGATTGTAAAAGGCCCCTTCCACCCAGCCGACATAAACATAGTAATCAACCTCGTCCTTCGCTTTCAGCGTGTCCAGCAGCGCACCCAGCGCTGCGATGCCTTGCTCTTTAGGGGCGGCGACGGCCAGTTCGGCGAATGCGGCGAAACGCTCTTCCGCCTTATCGACCTGTCCTTCGGTAACATGCCATTCGTGGCGGTCCCAATAGCCGTCGAGGGTCTCGCCGACGGGCTTCTTTCCCGACTGGCAGGAAAGAAGCACCGAGGCGGTAAGCAGAAGCGTGAGGACGCGGCGCATCAAAAGGGAGCGGATTAGAAGCTGACCTCGAGCAGGTCGCCCCAGCCGGTACCGTCATCATCGATGTCGGCATTCGGCATGTTGGAGAACTCTTGCCAGCCGTTGAAATAGAAGCGGATACCGGTCTGGAAGACATCGCCCATCGGCTTCGGGTCGGAGCTGAGCGCTGCGGCCTGGTTGAAGATCGAGCGGTCGAGAACGATTTCATACTCGACACCTGCGCCCTTGCCGGCGACCAGGTTGTGGCCCGGTTCAAGAAGCGGGGTCCAGCTGCCGAAACGCTGGTGCAACGTACCGTCGAAGTCGATGAAGGCACCTTCCGTCGCAATCGAACCTTCGACGATGAAGTCGTAGGCCTGGAGGAAATAGCTGGCATAACCGGACTCGAATTCACCGTCGGTGTTGATGCACAGACGGATATGCATATCATTGGGGACGAGCTCAAAGGCATCGTCGAGGGATTCCTTGTCGAAGCGGATGTAGTAGTAGACATGGTCGTCCGCCGCATAGACGCGGATCTCGCTCACGCCTTCCCACGGAGCATAATCGTCGCAGACAGCGCCCACGACCGCGGTCGGGTCGAGCTCTGCCCAGTCGGCGAAGTCACCGTCGATGGTGATGGCACCGCTCGGCTGAAGGCCGGCACCTTCCTTCCAGGTCGGAGCCTTACCGGCTTCGCAGACGGCCATCTGCTCCTTGGCAGGGTTGTACCAGACATCAACGAGGCCGGCGTATGCGGGCTTGATGTTGTCACCGCCGTTGGTTACTTCGAAGCCTTCGCCGAGTTTCTCGAAAGCACCGCCACGGTTGTTGTCCCAACCTTTCTGGAAGCGGATCTTGAACTCGTCGGTAGCCGTGATCTTGAGGTCCTTCAGGACGAAGTTGTCGCCGGAGGCGGCCATCACAAGGTCACCGTCCCAGTTCATCGCGACCTTCTCCTCGGCGAGCTGACCGATGACGGACCAGTCGGAGGTGCCTTCGACGGGGCCTGCGTACTCATCAGCGGGCTTCGGATCCGGTTTCTGTTCTTCGTCTTTCTTGTTGTCGTCGTCCTTGGAGCAGGCAACGGCAAACATGGCTGCTACAGCCAGCAAGGCAAAAACTTTTTTCATTGCGGTTCGTTATTAAAAAGGTTAATTGAGTTCAAACAATTTGTTCCAGCCGGTCTTGCTGTCGAAGACGCCCGTATTGGCCAGGGCGATGCTGTAGGCCGGCTTGCCGGGGAGGAGCGGATCCTCCAGGGCAAGGTATACGGTCCCCTTCGAGGCGGGAAGGGTGAAGGAAGACTCGATGGAGTGTGTCCCGGGATGCCAGCTCCGAGGGTCGCTGCCGAGCGGGAAACGGGTCTGGGAACCGCTGCCGTCCACGAAGACGATTTCGGCGTTACGCGGGTTCATCGGAGCGGCAAAACCCTTGTTGCAGAGATTGATCCGGATGCGGAGGGGCTCTCCGGCCTTCGCGTTCCTGTCGTAGGCGGCGTCCTGCAGGACGAGCCGGTAGCCGAGGCGGTCGGTAATTTCGTCCATGCAGCCGTTTTTCTCCCAGCGTTTCAGCACATCGCCGTTGTATCCGCTGTTGAGATAGGTCCAGTGGTAATCCTCCATGTCCTTGAGCGAGACGGGGCAGGTGCAGTAGTCAGAGACGCCACAGGTCTCGCCGCCCATGATGAAGTAGCGGGAATCGGCCTTCCAGAAGCGCCTGTCGTTCGACTCGTTGTCGAAGGTGCCGTAGTCGTTCACCGAGGCGCCGAAGCAGTCGTTGTGACCGGCAAGGCGGGAGAGGGGAGAGCCGTCATGCGCCGTTGCGGCGGTGAGGGTGTCCTTGAGCGACAGATTGTACATACGCATCTTGAACTGCGGCGTACGGAGGGCGATCTGCCGGCTGGCCGGAAGCGCGTCCAGAAGTGCGGCTGTCAGCCGGCGGCGCGGCTCGTAATCCGCGTCGGACTCCGGCTCCATGATAAAGTTGGCGGTATAATACCATTCGCCCCAGACGCCGACAAAGCCGGCCTGAAGGATGAAAATGACGTCCTCGTTCTTCTGCAGGACAGGCTTGAGCTGCTCGACGTGCCGAAGGGCGATTTCCACCTTCGGGTCCCAGGGCTTGGAGCCTTCGCTGTTCTGGTAGGCAAAGCGCAGCACGCACTTGATGCCGGCCTCGCGAAGCGCATCCATCGACTTTTGGATCATGTCGAGATAGGCCTGCGAGATGTCCCCGTTCATGAAGTCCTTGAGGTAGAAGCCGATGTACATCAGGGTAATGCCCTGCGTACGGAGGGCTTTGGCCGAGGACACGCTGACGGGACTGCTTGCCTTGAAGATATCGACGGCACCGCCGTAGAAGCCTCGTTCGGGATTGACCAGACGACCGGTCGATTCCGTGAAGGAGACATTTGCCCAGTCCGCTTCCGGCAGCGTTGGATCCGTCGTCGGGTCCGTCGTCGGATCGGTCGTGGGATCGGTCGTGGGATCAGGGTCCGGCGCAGGGACGCCTTCCGGCTCGTTTCCCTGACAGGAAATCCAGAGGAAAGCCGATACGAGCATCAGCAGGAAGGAACGGGCTCTTTTCATACGTTTATGCTACAGAGAGAAAGTATACAGGGTATTGTATCCGGTAGCTTCGTTCCAGACACCTTCGTTGGCGAGGCGGATGGAGAAAAGCGGATTGTTGTGGATCGTCTCGCAGGGATCCGGAAGGTTGAGGGAGAGGGTAAGGCTGCCGGAAACCCCTTCAGGAAGCGTAACGGTCTGCTCGATAAGCGTTTCCTCTTCGGGCATCCAGTAGCGGGGGTCGCTGTCTACGGGCCAGGTACCGACTACCTTTCCGGAGGCATCGGTCAGCACGAATTCCGCATCGCGGGGGTTCTGCACCGTGGCAAAACCGACATTGCGGAGCTTCAGCTTGATTTCAAAGGGCTTCCCGGCTTCCGCATCCTTGGTGAACTGGCCTTCTTCGAGGACGAGGCGGTAGCCGAGGCGGATTTTGATCTCGTCCATGCAGCCTTCCTCGCGCCAGCGCTTGAGGACGCTCGGATGGTATTTGCTGTTGAGATAGGTGACGTGGTAAACGGCCATGTCCTTGAGCGCGCCGTTGTACTTCTCGGTGCCCACGCAGTGGCAGTAGGCCGTCAGCTCGCAGGACTCGCCGCCCATGATGGTATAAAGACTTTCGGCTGCCCAGAACTTCCGTTCACTGGAGCCGTTGAAGGTGCCCACGTCGTTGGCGCTCGACAGATAGCAGTCGTTGTGTCCGCCGAGACGGGACAGCGCCGTGGCCTGGTGGGCGGTAGCGAGGGTTATGGTGTCGGCCAGGGTAAGGCCGTACAGTTTCATTTTATAGGCAGGCGTACGGAGCTCGATCTGGCGGGATCCGGGCACTGCGGCAAGGAGGTCATCGACGACCTGCTTGCGGGAAGCGTTATCGGTAAAGTGTTCGGTATAGTACCATTCTCCCCAGCTGCCGATGAAGCCGGTCTGGACGACGAAGATGATGTCGTAGTACTCCTGGATCAGGGGGGTTACCTGCTGGATGTGACGCTTCACCAGCTCGGGCGTGGCGTCCCAGGGTTTGTCACTCTCGTCGAAGCCGTTGGAATAACAGAAACGGAGGATGCATTTCGCACCGCCGTCGCGGAGTGACTGGAATTTCAGACGGATCGTTTCGAGGTAGTCGTCGGGGATCTCCGTCTCGACATAATCCGTGAGATGGAACTCCAGCAGGTGCAGGGTCATGCCCTGCAGACGCGCAGAACGGAGGCTCGCCTCTGCAATACCTTTCCCGTCCGCCCGGTACACTTCCGAGGGGAGGTACAAGCCCCTTTCCGGATTGGGGAAGTTCTCATTGGTCGCCTGGTAAGTACGGGTCACGAATCCGGTCTCGACAGGGTCGACGGGGGTGTTGTCGTCGTCTTTCCCGGTTTCGGATTCCTTACCGCAGGATGCCGCAAAGGTCAGTAGCGCGGCGAGAAGAAGGAGGTTTCTGCGAATCTGTTTCACGGATGATTGGTTTTTAGTTTTTTAAAAGCCATAGGCGGATGCCCCGGCACGCGGGGCTCCGCCCATGGCGAAAAAGAGTTGTGATCAATTACTTGTCAGTAACGACCTCGAGGGTCATACCGAGACCGGCAGGATTCTCCTCGGACGGGGCTTCGTTCGGAAGGATACCGACGGAGTTCCAGCCCTGCTGGATATCGAAGCCGATGGAGAAGGTGTCAGCGATCGGGAAACCGGTCGCAGCAACGACGGAACGGTTGATGGCGATCTCATACTTGCCTTCGACACCGGCGCCTTCGCAGAAGCCTTCGCCGGCAAGTTCAGCCCATTTCCAGCCGCTGCCGTTTACCTCACCACTCCAAGAGCATGCACCCGGATCATAGGAACCGATCTCTGCACCGTCAGGATAGATGAAACCTTCGAGGAGGAAATCGATGCAGGCATCGGCCCACTGATCGCCGAAGCCACCGGTGGTCGCGTCACCGTCGGTGTTGATGTAGATGTGGAAAGGAACGTGCTCTACATCGGGCTCATGCTCGATGGACTCGGCGTCATACTCGAAGTAGACATAGACATAGTTGGCGTCAGCATAGACGACGGCCATTTCGAGAACCGGGTGGGTAGCGTCCTCGTCGCCATAGGTCTCAGAGATCTTGGTCGGGTCGAGGGCAGCCCAGTCGGAGAAGTCACCGTCGATGGTGATGGCACCGCTCGGCTGAGGGCCGGCGGGCTTCCAGCTCGGAGCGGCACCGTCCTTGGCGACGATGGCGGCCTGTGCGGAGGCAACGTTCAGATAGAGGTCATAAATGCCATCCAGGCCGGGCTTGATGTTGTCACCACCGGGCTCGTTGTCCACATCGAATGCGGCACCGAGGGAGGCGAAGACACCCTTGTAGGCATTGTCCCAAGCCTTGTTCTGACGGAACTTGAATTCATCGGTAGCAACGAGCTTGACGTTCTTCAGGACGAAGACACCGTCGGATTCGGCGCAAACATAGTCGCCATGGGCGCCGCTACCCCAGTTGGATTCGAGGAGCGTACCGACGACGGACCACTCGGAAGTACCCTCCACGGGGCCGGTGTACTCGTCAACGGGCTTCGGATCCGGTTTCGGATCATCCTTCTTGTTGTCGTCATCCTTGGAGCAGGCAACGGCAAACATGGCTGCAATAGCCATCAAAGCAAAAACTTTTTTCATTGTTTGTGTTGATTAAAGGGTTAATGGTTAATAATATGTTTGGTTTTAGTAGGCTGATTAACGGGGATTCTGCGGAATGCCGCTGGAGTTGATCTCATCCTGGGAAATCAGGAGGGCGATACGCGGGTCATTCGGCTGGATAATCTCCCAGGGATGGTAACCGGTGTACTGACGGTCCATCGGAAGGTTGTTACGGAATACGTCGAAGAAGCGGTGGCCTTCGAAGCAGAGTTCCTTGCGGCGTTCGTCAAGGACAGCCTGGAGGGTCGGGTTGGCACCGTCATAGCCGTTCGCGGCGAGGTCGCCGGAGGTCAGCGGAGCGATGCCGGCACGGGCGCGGATCGTGTTCACGTCGGCAAGGGCCTCTCCGCTGCGATTGAGCTTGGCAAGCGCTTCGGCGCGGTTCAGCACCACTTCACCCCAACGGAGCATGACCGGGGAGGTCAGCATCGGCAGACCGTCCTGGTAGCTGAACTTGGTGTTGTAGTAGCGGCGGTAGGCACCACCGTTGTCGTTACGGGAGATAAGGCTGTTGAAACGGGCGTCGGCGGCAGACTGGGACTGCTGGTACCACTCTCCCTTATGCGCACCCTGCTTGACCTGAATCCATTTCCGGGTGGCGTGGCCGGGGCCGGGACGGACCCAGACGCGGTACAGACCGTCGGTCTGCGTGCCGAGGAAGTGGGAATCGTTCTCCACATAATAGATGGTGTCGCGGTTCTCGATTTTCCGCTTGGCGACGTGGTCGTACTGAATATACACAGGCTCCTTCTTGCCGTCCGGAAGCTCGATTTCAGCACCGGAAGGATCCTTCTCGAGGTGGTAGAAATTGATGGAGCCGTCCGCATTGCGGGTCGCGCCGATGCTGATGGCGCCCTGGGCGTAGGAGTAAGTCGGACCGTCGACCTTGACCGGGTAGCTGACTACGTAGGTGTCCGGGAAGAGCTGATACATCTCATCGATGGTCTTGATGGAGCCCTCGGAACTGACCTTGTCATATCCGGTCTTCGCGTCGGGCGTAATCACATCGTGGGCTTCGATTGCCCGGAAATAAGCCTTGAAGCGCTTGTCCTCCGGGTAACGCATGAACAGGTCGATGAGCTGCTCTCTCCAGTAGTGCTCACCCCAGCCGATGCCGTCCTTGATGTACATGGAAGCGATGGACGCCTCGCCGTGATCGATAGCCCATTCGTGCTCCGTATCGAGATGGACGCACCAGATGGTCTCGGGGTGATCGTAGGTGTGGGTCGGGTAATCGGCGAAGTCATAGCCTGCGGTAACCGCCGCGGGGGCGTGGGCCATCAGTTCGTCGCACTGCTCGAGGCACTTCTCGTTTTCGTCCATGTAGAGGTAGACACGGGCCAGGAGAGCCGTTGCGGCATCCTTGGAGACATAACCCTTGTCGTTGCCCTTGATGCGCTCGGACTCGCCTCTGGAGAGGTACTCCTTGGCGGTCAGGAGGTCTTCGACGATGGCGTCATAGACCTCGCCGACGCTGGCGCGGGTGGTGGTGAAGGTATCCGTGCTGAGACGAAGCGGAACGCCCATGTTGTCACGGCCCTGTGCATACGGCATCGCGAAGAGCGTAACCATATGGAAGTGGCCGAGGGCGCGGAAGAAATAGTTCTCACCGATCAGGTGGTCCTGGAAGTCGGAGACGCCGGGCTTGATGAAATCAAGGTTGGCGTTGGCGGTGTAGATGATCTTGTACGCCATCCACCAGGTGTAGTAAATATTCTTTTCCGTGTTGATATCCGTGTAGCCGTACGGGAAGACGAACGGGTCCTCGGTAACGCCGGAGACCGTGACGTTGTCGCCGCGGAGTTCGGTGAGCTGGAAGTAGTGGCGGATATAGTAGTTGCCGCTCTCCCCGCCGTCCTGGCCCTTATAGGCGATACGGTTCTGGAAAAGCGTGTAGATACCGTCCGTGGAATAAATGGGCGCGTCGGGGTCCTTAGAGAGCTGCTCGGCACTCATCGAATTGGACGGATAGAAGTCCATTTCGCAGGATGCCAGAACGAGGGCTGCCAAACCGATTGCAAATATCTTTTTCATAATCGCGATATCTTTTAGAATTTGACGTCAACACCGAACACGACGGACATCGGGACCGGGTAGTTGTGGGAATACATACCGGCGTGGTGGTAGGTATCGGAATCCAGGCGGACTTCCGGGTCCATGCCGGAGAACTTGGTGAGAGTCAACAGGTTGTCGCCAGCGATGTAGACGCGGGCATCGCTCATCCGGACCTTCTTCAGGATCGACTGCGGAAGATTGTAGGAGAGGGTGACATTCCTGAGGCGGAAGAAGCTGCCGTCCTCGAGATAACGGGAGGACGTCTTCTGGGAACCGTCCAGACGACCGGACTGAGGGAGCGGGTGGGTGGCATTGTCGCCGGGCTCCTTCCAGCGGCTCCAGCCGAGACCGTTGTCGATGGACATCTGGTTGAGGCCGATGTAAGCACCGTCGGCATCCATCTGCTCGCGGGTCTGGTTGTAAATCTGGTTACCGACGACGAAGTTGCCGTTGGCGCTCAGAGTGAAGCCTTTCCAGCGGAAGGCCATGTTGAGACCGCCGCTGAATTTCGGGGAAGCAACGCCCACCAGCTGCGGAGTCGCCTGCGTATAGTTGTTCACGATGGAGGTAGAGCCGTCCTCGGCAATGGCTTCCCACTGCGGGAGACCGTTGTCGGGATCGACACCGACCCACTTGGGCATATACCAGGAATAGACATCTTCATTCTCGCGGAGGACCTGATCGACGCCGCCGCGGTTGAGGATCATGTCGGCGTGCTCAGGGAGTTCCAGAACGCGGTTCTGGTTGAGGCCCATGTTGAAGCCGACGGTCCAGCCGAAGTCCTTCTTGTTGAGGATGGCGCCGTCGACGGCGATCTCAATACCTCTGTTGCGTACCTTGCCGACGTTGTCCATGACGGCGTAGAAACCGGAGGACGGGGCCATCGGGGACTGCAGGAGGATCCTGCTGTTGATGGTGTTGTAGAGGTCGAGGGTGATGTTCCAGTTGTTCTTGATGGTGGCGTCAATACCGACACTGGCCATGTAGGCCTCTTCCCAGCCGAGGTACGGGTTTGCCATACGCTCGAGGGTGGCGGTCTTGGAGCCGTTGTACTGGCCGCTCATCGAGTAGGATTCCTGATACTGGAAGTTCGGGATGTTGTCGTTACCCGTCTTACCGTAACCGGCGCGGAGTTTCAGGAAGGAAAGGGTTTTGTTGCCTTCGAGGAAAGGTTCGCGGGAGATGATCCAGGCAGCTGAAGCGCCGGGGAAGTAACCGCCGCGGTTCTTCGGGCCGAACTTGGAACTCTCGTCGTAGCGGACGGAAGCCGTGACGACGTACTTGCCGAGATAGGTGTACTGGGCCTGTGCGAGGAGTGCCCAGGAGCGGCTCTTGTAGTCATAGCCGCCGATGCTGGCCATCACGCTGTTGTCCAGCGAGCGCTGGCCGGGAGCGAAAGAGGAACCGGTAGCATCCATGCTGCGGGAGTAGCCCTCGCCGAATTCCCAGCCGACGGTGCCGTTGAGTTCGTGGTCGCCGAAGGTCTTGAACATTTTAGCGAGGTTGGTCGTGCCCCAGCCGTTCCATTCGCCGTCACTGTTCGTCAAGGTTCCGCCCGAGGAAGCACCGTCGTAGGTGCGGGGATCCTCATAGAACTCGTAGTAGGAGTTCGAGGTGTCGTAGCGGTTGATGGAGGTGAGGGTCAGCCAGGGGAGGACGTTCCAGACGAGCTGGAGGTCGCCGGTCAGGCTTTCGCCGTGGCTCTTGGAGTAGTTGTACTGCTCGGAGTGGAAGACGTTCGAAGGATTCTGGGTCCACCACTTCTCACCGTTGTCGGGACGGTTGCCGTCGCCCATGCGGAGGTATTCGTCGGTGATGTTTCCTTCAGCGTCGATGACGAAGGGGATATCCCAGGGCATCGCATAGTAGGAATACTCCAGCAGACGCCAGGAAGAAGTGCCCTGGTCGTAGGACTTGGAGTAGTTGAGACGGAGGGAGAGGGTGAGTTTGTCCGTAATCGGAGCGGAAAGGTTCATTCGACCGGAGGTCCTGCGGTAATTGGTGTTGATCAGGGTACCGATTTCGTTGAAGTGGTCGGCGCTGACAAAGTAGCTCACCTTGCCGGACTTTCCGGAGACGGAAGCGTAGTAATTCTGGACGTTGCCCGTCTTGAAAGCGTGGTCCAGCCAGTTGAAATCCTTCTCGAGGAGATCCTCGGTATATGTCGTCGCGAATGTGGCCTCGGGAGTCATCAGTTTTGCAAAATCATAGAGCTCGGCGGAGTTCATCGGACGGAAGGAGCCTTTCAGCGCCTTCTTGAAACCGGCGCTGGCCTTGAATTCGACGGTCGTTTTGTCGCCGCTGCCGCTCTTGGTGGTAACGACGATGACACCGCCGGAAGCGGCTGCACCGTAGAGGGCGGTTGCGGAAGCGTCCTTAAGGACGGTGATCGTCTCGATATCGTTCGGGTTGAAGGAACCGCCGGCGACACCGTCGACGACATAGAGCGGACCTGCGCCTGCGGAGATGGACCCGGTACCGCGGATGCGGATGTCGGCGGATTCGCCAGGCTGACCGGAACCGTTCATGACGACGACACCGGCGACTTTGCCCTGGAGCATGTTACCGACATCGCTGGTCGCTACGTCGCGGAGTTTTTCGCCGCTCATCGAAACAACGGAGCTGGAAAGCTCTGCCTTCTTCTGCGTCGTGTAACCGAGGACGACGACTTCTTCGAGGACGGTATTGTCCGCCGTCATCGTGACGTTGATCACGGAACGGCCGCCGACAGTCTCGTTGACCTCGAGATAGCCGATGGCGGAGAAGGTGATGACGTCGTTTTCGCCGGCCATGATGACATATTTGCCGTCATAGTCCGTGGAGACGCCACCGCCGGATGAAAGCATGACACCGGCGCCGATGACAGGCTCGCCGCTGTCAGCATCCAGCACCTGGCCGGAAACCTGATGTTTCTGGCCGAACACCGGAATTGAAAGCGCCAGCGAAGCCAGCACGATCAAAATGCGGAGGGAGGTTGTTTTCATAAACTGTGTTGTTAATTATAAGGATTTTATCTAGAGCAAATCATTGAGCCCGATCAGGTTGAAGGCCCGGAAGTACTTGTCCATGTCGCGCTCGATACGGCCGAGGACGATCTCTTCGGCGTCGATACCGAGACGGGTAAGGTTGGCGTAGAGGGTGCCGCGGGCGGAGAGCGGACGGGGCTGCTGCCAGATGTAGCGGCAGCAGGTCGCGACGATCCAGTCCTGGCGCTCCGGGGTCAGCTCGCAGAGGTCAAGGCCCTGCTCGTCGGCGTGGAGCCATTTCTCCCAGCGGTGACTTTCGTGGACTTCTTCCAGCAGGATTTCCTTCATGTGGGAGAGGACGGCGACGCGGCCTTCGGCGTGGTAGTCCTTCTCCATCTGTTCGAGCTCGCACAGGGCGCGGTACTCGCTGATGGTGAATTCGGGGCCTACGTTGGCGGCGCCCATGCCGCAGAGGGGGTAGTCCTGCGGGTTAGCTACATCATCGGTGTAGTGGCCTTTGATGTAGCTACCCAGAGGACGGACCTTGGACGTCAGTCGTTTGGCGACTTCGCCGTCGAAGAGGGTGGTGTCCAGGTCGGTTCCCACCTTTCCGACGATGAAGCAGGGCCAGATGTCCGGCAGTCCTGCATTTATTAACCCTTTTTTCAGTTCTGTAATGAACGTGTCGAAGGTAGTTTCGTCCGCCAGGCCGCCGTGGACCTCTTCCGTGCCGACCTCATACGAGATGGCGGGAAGGCCCTTGCTCTTGCGGAAGGCCTCGGTGTGGGCGATCAGCTCGACGGTGCGGGCCGCGACGACATGGATGTCGATGATTTCGCCCTTAGGGACGTTGATGTCGACGGTCGGGTCGACGTGGATGAGGTCGTATCCGGCGAGAACCGCGGCCTCAAAGGATTTCTTGACGCCGTTCATGGCGTCTTCGGTGGACCATTTCTCCGTGCGCTGACGGTCTTTGAGCCAGGGGCCGCCGTGGTCGATGGCGACAATGACGGGACCGGTGAAGTGCACCCGCTCGGTCTCGAAACGGACGAGGCGGGTGAAGTCCTCCTGCGTCATGCCCGTGTAACCGCCGTCGCAGTCGACCTGGTTGAGGGTCGCCGCGAAGTAGATGGGGGCGTTGTTGCGCTTGGCGGCGCGCAGGCTGGCGCGGATGACGGCAGGGGAGTTCGGGCAGGCCGCGAAAATGGTGCGCGGGATGCCGGTTTCCGCCTGGAGGGCGTCAATGCGGTGGAGGAGATTTTCGGTTTTTGCCATAATATACTATATATATAAGGTAACGCCTTCCACGACGCGGGAAATGTTGCCGGAAATGGAAGGAGTGTCGGGGCAAAGCCCGCAATCAATCGATTTGAACAGGCCGAGGAGCTGGCCGACGATGACGTAGGCGACGCAGCCGAAGCTGGCGGGGGTGTCCTCCGGAAAACCGAACTCGATAAGCAGGTCGCAGTCCTTGGGGTCGAGGTCTTTCGGCTTTTCGAGACAGACGACGACGTTGGCCGTGACCTTGTTGTTCGCGGTGACCTGGCGGAAGAGGTCGCGCTCATAGCGCTGGATATACTCCTTCGGGGAAACGAGATAGACCATCAGGGAGTCGCTCTTGACGACGGCCTTCGGTCCGTGACGGAAGCCGAGGAAGGAGTCGAAGGCGCACATGATGGCGCCGTCCGTCAGTTCCTGGAGCTTGAGGCGGCATTCTTCAGCAACGCCCTTGAGGGGACCGGAGCCGAGGAATACGGCGCGGGTAAATTTCCGGGAGGCGATTTCCTTGATGGCACCCTCATAGCGGTCCATGGCTTTGGCCACGGCGTCGGCGACGGCGTTGATGTGGACGCCCTGCGCCTCGATGGTGTCGATATGCGCGATCATTCCGCACACCAGCAGCATGGTCGAATAGCTGCTCGTCATGGCGAGCGAAACGTCATTGGTCTCGGGCGGGAGAAGGAGGGTGAGGATGTGGTCACCCTTGGTTTTCGCCAGCTGACCTTCCGAGTTGCAGGTGATGAAGATGTGGGCCACCTTTCCGGCTGTCCGCTCCACGGCCTTGACGGTACCGACGCTTTCGGGGCTGTTGCCGCTGCGGGCGAAGGAGATCAGCAGGACCTTGCTGTCTTTGTTGAAGTAGAACTCGGGGGCCGTCAGGATGTCGGTCGTCGCGAGGGCACGGGCACCACGCAGGGGCGTGTCGAAGAGAGCGGGCTCGAGGGCGTCTCCGATATAGGCGGAGGTGCCGGCGCCGGTCAGGATGATTTCATAACCGGCAGAAAGGAAACGGTCGAGGAAAGCGGAGATGTCATTTTTGCGTGCGCAAACCATGTCATACGCTTCACGCCAGACGCGGGGTTGCTGTCTGATTTCGCGATAAGTATGGAACTCTTGTGTCATGAGGAGTTATGCGGTTTTAAACATGCAAATATAAATAAAATGATTCCGAAAGTTTCGTTTAAAGGCAATTAATTGCATTCGAAATCTCTACGCTTTCCGTTCTTTTACTTTATTTGCTTGAAAATGAGGCGTTTACTATTTGGTTAAAAATCTTTCAGTCTGTTTCGATTCTATACGGGAACGGTCTCGACCTCTATGCCCATGCCTTTCAGTTGATTTCGGACCCCCGCGGGCAGGCGGCTGTCGGTGATGACGGTGCCGATCTTGTCCAGCGTGGTGATGAAAGCCAGGGAGCGTTTGTTGAGCTTGGAACTGTCGAAAACGGCGAATACTTCGCGGGCGCGGGAAATCATCACCTGGTTGGTGCTGGCTTCCTCGACGCTGGGTGTCGACAGGCCGGCCTCGACGGAGAAACTGTCCACGCCGAGGAAGAGTTTGTCGCAGTAGAAGAGGTTGAGGTTCGACTCGGCCAGCGGTCCCACGGTCGAATAGCTCGACTCGCGGACGCTGCCGCCGAGGAGGATAACCTTGAAGCGCTTGTATTTCAGCGCTTCCATCATGGCGTTTACGGAGTTCGTAATAATCGTCAGGTCATGGAATTTCTGGAGGTTCTTGACGACTTCGAGGGCCGTGGTCCCGGAGTCGACGAGAATCGTGTCGCCGTTCTTGATATGCGCGGCGGCGGCGCGGCCGATGGCTTCCTTCTCCCGGGCGTTGACCAGACGTTTGAAATTGAAGTTGCGGTCCTCTTCCTCGTCGGCGTTGGCGTTGGAACGGGTGATGGCTCCGCCGTGGACGCGGATGAGCAGCTTCCGCTCCCGGAGGATACGGAGATCCTTGCGAATCGTAACTTCCGAAACCCCGAACTCGCGGCTGAGTTCGGTCACATTTACCGAGGATTCCTCCCGCAAGCGCTGAAGAATAGCCGAGCGGCGGCCCTGGGCTGAATCGTAAACATCCATTAGGTTATCAGTTAGGTTAACAGTTTTATTACACAAATATAGGAATAAAAATTAAAAATGAAACAAAACGAAACGGATTATTATGTGCTAAAACGAAATAGCTTAGCAATTTTCGGGGGAATTTTCGGATATTTACGGAACAAAAACTAAAAACCATGAAAAAATACGATATTGCCGCCATCGGCGAGCTCAACGTAGACATCATTCTGAACCGCATTGAATCGGAGCCCGAGATCGGGAAGGAAAAGTTTGCCAAGGACATGACCGTGACCCTTGGCAGCAGCACCGCCATTTTCGCCGCGAATGCCGCCGCTCTCGGCAGCAGGGTCTGCTTTGTCGGCCTCGTCGGCCGCGACCCGTTCGGCTCTCTCGTGAAGACCTCCCTCGAGGCCAGGGGCGTGGATACCCGCTATGTCATGGAAGGGGATACCCCGACCGGCGCCACGATCTGCATGAGCTACGGCATGGACCGCGCGAATCTGACCTATCAGGGCGCGATGGACGTGATGGGCTTCGATGACATCGACAAGGCGGTCTTTGACGAGACGAAACACATCCACCTCTCTTCGCTCTTTATGCAGAGCGCGCTGCTTCGCGACATCGACAAGGTCCTGGACCTCGCCGCCGCGAAGGGTGTGACCGTGTCCCTGGATACGCAGTGGGACCCGATGGAGACCTGGAAGCTCGACTATAAGCGCGTGCTCCCGAAGATTACCGTCTTCATGCCCAACGAGAAGGAGCTGCAGGCGCTGACCGGTGCTCCGGACCTGGAGGGTGCCATCGCCGCCGTGGTCCCGTATCTCGGGAACGCCATGCTCCTCAAGTGCGGTGCCGACGGTTCCGTCCTCGTCCGCAAGGACGGCAGCCGCAAGGTCCTCCCCGCCTTCCTGAACAAGGACGTCGTGGACTGCATCGGCGCCGGCGACAGCTTCAATTCCGGCTTTATCTCCGCCTTCGTCAAGGGCCTGAGCCTCGAGGACTGCCAGGAGACCGGCAACCTCACCGGCGCGGTGAACACGACCGCAGCCGGCGGCACGGGCGCTTTCACGTCCCTCGATGCCGTGCGGAAAGTCTGCGCCGAGCGTTTCGGCCGTCCCATCAAACTGTAGCGCACCATGAGAAAGCTGTTTTATATCAGTCTGGCCGCCTGTATGCTGGCCGCCTGCAGCAAGCAAGGTAAGGAAACGCCCGCGACGGACCGTCTGCTCGGTACGGACGGCGCCCCTCTGACCGGAATCGAGGCCACGGTTGTCTGCGACACGCTCGCGGATTTCCCGGGCATGGTCGTCCGCCGGGTCGTATTCGTGAACACGGGTTCCGAGCCCGTCACGGTCGCCGCGATGGAGACCTCCCGCATCCGGATTGACGGAGCGGAGGTATGGTCCCTCCAGCCCACTTCCACCGCCTACCGCAAGGACTGGGTGCTCCCCGTGGAGGAGGGATTCTATCAGCGCAACTATCTGGGTATGAACGATCCCGACTACGGCGGCGGTATCCCGATGATCTGCCTCTGGACGGCTGAAAAGAACCTCAGCGTGGGTATCGCCGAGCCGAAGCTCCGTCTTGTTTCCATGCCCGTTTCCCGCGAGGGGAACGAGACGATGGCCTGGATCCGTCAGGACTTCGACGAGCCGGTGGTGCTCGCGCCGGGTGAGTCTCTCAGCAGCTGCCGCCAGTTCGTGCTGGAAAGCACCGGCGACTTCTTCAATCCGCTCCGGACCTTTGCGCACTATATGCAGGAAACCTTTAACTGGGAGCCGCCCATGTCGCCGGAGGAGGCCTACGAGCCCGTCTGGTGCGCCTGGGGGTATGAAAGGACCTTTACCGTCGACGAGGTCATCGGTACGCTTCCGAAGGTCGTCGAGCTCGGTTTCAAGTGGGTGGACATCGACGACGGCTACCAGCGCTGTGAGGGCGACTGGGAGACGAACGACCGCATCGGGGCCGAGGGTATGCGCCGGATGACCGACGCCGTCCACGCCGCCGGCCTCAAGGCCAAGATCTGGTGGGCTCCGATGGCCGCCGATCCCGAGAGCGAGCTGGCGCAGAGCCATCCGGAAATGCTGCTGGTGCAGAAGGACGGCACCCACGAGGACATCTCCTGGTGGGACAGCTGGTATCTTTCGCCGGTCAATCCCCATACATGGGCCTATACCGAGGATCTCGTCGAAATGTTCCTGGTCGACTGGGGCTTCGACGGCTTCAAGCTGGACGGCCAGCACCTCAATCTTTCCGCGCCGGACTACAATCCCGCCAGCGGCCTTTCCTATCCGGAGGAGGCCCCCGAACGTCATCCCGAGTTCTTCAAGCGGCTCTATGACGCGGCGCAGGTCGACTGCCCCGGTGCGGTCGTGCAGATCTGCCCCTGCGGCTGCGCCGTCAACTTCTTCTACCTGCCGTACATGAACCAGGCCGTCGCTTCCGACCCGACTTCCAGCGCCCAGATCCGCCAGAAGCGGAAGGTATATGCCGCGCTCTGCCCGGATCTGGCCTATTATGCGGACCATGTCGAGCTCAGCGACGGCGGCCTCGATTTCCCGTCGCAGGTCGGTGTGGGCGGCGTCATCGGCACGAAATTCACCTGGCCGGAGCCCAATCCGGACGCCAAGGAAAGCGGTGGCAGCCTGCTGACTCCCGAAAAGGAGCAGCTCCTGCGAAAGTGGGTCCCGATCTATTCCGACAAGATGCTCTCGAAGGGCGAATACCTCAATCTGTATGACTACGCCTTCGACAAGCCCGAGGCCCATGTCATCAGCCGGGACGGCGCTCTTTACTATGCCTTCTATGCTCCCGCATGGAACGGAGAGCCCATCACCCTCCGCGGCCTCCGGGCCGACCGGCACTACACCGTCACGGAATATGCCGCGGACGAGCCTGTGAGCTACGAAATCGACGGCGCCGACCCTGTCATCCGCCCGGTTTTCGAGGGCGCCTATCTGATCGAGGTCCGGTAATTGCCCGCTGCGGTGTGGTTTTGCAGGGCTTTTTTCGCTGACTGCAGAAGGCCCGTGGGAATTCTCCAAGACTCCGCAGCGAGGTGGAAGCCAACCCCGCCATCTCGCTCCACGACATCTACTACCAGCTGGCCACCCACACTACGGCCTCCCACGCCGGCCGCAAGACCTTCATCTGCTTCGCCCTCTCAAACGGCATACCGCCGGGAGAGGCGTTCAAGAAGAAATAGTCTGGATTTTTGTTGAAATCTATTCTTTATTCGTCGGAATAAATGTATATTTGCCGCGGATTATCGTCCGAATTTTTGTTGTATGAAAAGAGAAATATACGCAAAACTACTTGAGTGGAAGTCTCGTAGAGACCATAAACCACTTGTTCTTGACGGAGCCCGTCAGGTAGGTAAGACATACATCCTCAAAGAGTTTGGCAACAAGGAGTACAAAACGCTTTCCTATGTAAACCTGGACAAGGATGCCGTCGCCAAATCTATCTTCGAACCAGACCACGACATCCCGCGTATCATCCGCACCCTTTCTGCTCATACCGGTGTGGACATCGTGCCGAAGGATACCCTCATCGTCATAGACGAGATCCAGGAAAGCGCTGCCGCCCTCGGCTGC
>CACXMA010000007.1 GCA_902768665.1 uncultured Bacteroidia bacterium
AAGGTTAAGTTACGAAAAATCGAGGAAATATCCAAATAAATTGAACATTTCCTCGATTGATTTAGCAAGCCTCTAAAGGGACTTTTTCAGTGCCCTCCTCGACGCTGTCCTTTTTTTGTTCCGGTAGTGTCTTCTACTGCTGCTTCGGGTGGAGCTTGTGGTAGAATTTGGTGCCGGAGAGGAGGGAACCGATCTCGGACTTCGTGAGGAAGGCGGCGCGGATGACGTCGGCCTGCTCGATGCTGAACTCGAGGTAGCGGGTGCCGAGGGCCTTGTTGAAGGTGACCTTGACGGGCTGCAGCTCGTCGGTCGGGGCTCCGATCGCGAGGCAGCCGGGCATTTCCATGGAGCTTCCCTTCGGCTGCTTGAAGAATTCCTTCAATGTCGTCAGTGTCCCGATGGCATCGGCGATGGAGTCGCCGATGGGCAGAAACAGCTCATAGAGCGGATCGACATGGAACTGGAAATAGTCGTTGCCGAAACCGAGGTTGCCGACCGTGAGGTAATACTGGTTCACGCCGTCGGCCTCCATCCAGAATACCTGGAAAGGGGCGCCGCCATCGGCGTCCGCCTCAATCTCGACGATTTCCAGCCGCTGGCGAAGAAGCGGGTGCTGGGCAAATGCGGCTGCGGTCAGCAGCAGGGCTGCAAGGAGAGTGATGATTCTTTTCATATCTTTTACGAGTTGTTTCCGATACCGCGAATATACAAAAGATTTGCGTATCTTTGCACGGATGAAGACTTATAAAAATATAATACTCGATTTCGGCGGTGTGCTGCTGGACTGGAATCCCCGCTATGTGTTCGATTCTTATTTCGGGGACCGGGAGAAGTCGGAATGGTTTATCCGTAACGTCTGTACGCAGGACTGGAACGCCGAAATGGACAAGGGAAAGCCCTTTGACGTGGCTGTGGCCGAGCGCATCGCCTTGTTCCCGGAGTGGGAGGAGGCGATCCGCCTCTACCAGACGGACTGGATCCGGATGATCGGGGAGGAGATTCCCGGGATGTATCAGCTGGAGCAGGACCTCAAGGCCGCCGGATATAGGCTCTATGGCCTGACGAACTGGTCGCTCGAGACCTTCGACCTCGTCCGCGGGAAGCGGGTGTTCACCATCCTCGACGGCATGGTCGTTTCCGGCGAGGAGCATCTGCTGAAGCCGGATCCGGCTTTCTTCCAGGTGCTGCTGGACCGCTGGAGCCTCCGCAAGGAGGAGTGTCTCTTTACGGACGACAATGAGATCAATATCCGCGGCGCCCTTGCCGTCGGCATCCCGGCCGTGCGCTTCACGGATGCGGATTCCCTTCGGAAGCTTTTACTGTAAATAATAGCCTATCAATACTATGAAACGCTTTTTCCTAGCCTTGTCGCTCGTCCTGCTGGTCCTTCCGTTCTCCTGCAAGAATAAGGGCAAGGAAGCGACCGGTCCCGCCCGGCCCATCATTATCCTCCATGAAAACGACGTCCACTGCGCCGTCGACGGTTACGCCAAGTTAGCGGGCCTTCGCGACAGCCTCCAGGACAGCGCCTATGTAGCCGTCGTTTCGTCCGGAGACTACCTCCAGGGCGGCATGACCGGCGTGCTCTCCAACGGAAGCTACATCATGGACATCCAGCAGGCGGTCGGCTATGATGCTCTGGCTCTCGGCAACCACGAATTCGACTATTTCGCCCCGCGCCTGTTCGAGCTGATCGATCAGTACAAGGCACCGGCGGTCTGCGCCAATCTCTATGACGCCAGGACCGGTGAGCGCTGCCTCCCGGCCTATACCATCAGGCAGTACGGCCCCACGAAGGTAGCTTTCATCGGCGTTACGACGCCCGAGACGGAGGAGGATGAGTATTACGCCCTCCACGACGAGAACGGCGAGAAGATCTACGACCTCAAGGCCGAAACGCTCTATTCCCTCGTGCAGCAGACGGTGGACGAGGTCCGTGCCGCGGGTGCGGATTATGTCATCGTGCTCGGCCACCTCGGTGAGGCCCCGACGGCCCAGAAGGTCGATTCCCACGGCTTCATCGCGGCGACAACCGGTATCGACGCCGTGCTCGACGGCCATACGCACTCGGTCGTTCCGGCCGAGTACCTCGCCAACAAGGACGGCAAGCCCGTGCTGATCGCCCAGACCGGTACTGCCTGGGAGAACATCGGCAAACTCACCATCGCGACCGACGGGACCCTTTCCCACACGCTCGTGCCGGTTGCGGAGCTGACGGAAGAGGATCCGGCCGTCGCGGCGGTCATCGCCGACATCAAGCAGCAGATGGAAGTCGTCTCATCGCGCGTCCTTGGCGACAGCGAGGTCTATCTCACCATCAATGACCCCGCCGGCAAGCGCGTGTCGCGAAGCGGCGAATGCAACCTCGGCGACCTTCTTTGCGACGCCATGCGCCACTGGATGGACGCCGACATCGCCCTGGCGAACGGCGGCGGTATCCGCGCCAGCATCCCTGCGGGCACGCTGACCTACGGAGACATCATCAACGTCTTCCCCTTCGTCAATTATGTCTACAAGATCGAAGCGACGGGCGACGATATCCTCCAGGTGATCGACCACTGCACCCGCAAGGCTCCGCAGGAGGAAGAAGGCGACTTCCCGCAGTGCTCCGGCATCCGTTATACGGTCCACACCATGGACCGCCGCCTCTCCGACGTGGCTATTCTCCGGGACGGCGAATGGGAGCCCATCGACCCTGACAGGACCTACACGGTCGCGACCATCAATTACTGCGTCAACGGCGGCGGTTTCGGGCACCTGTTCGAGCACTGCAGGATTCTGAGGACCTCCGACATGTACTACCGTGACGCCGTCGCCAATTACATCGTAGAGGTGCTCGGCGGCCACGTGGGCCAGACCTATGCCGAGCCCCAGGGCCGGATCCGCTTTGTCAAATAGTATCACACGACAACATATCATGAAACAGACTCTTCATTTCGCCATTGTCATGGCCCTGACGGTCCTCGCGGCCTTCTCCTGCAAGAACGCCGAGCCGGCCGCTCCCGCCGAGGGCCCTTCCGGGCCGACGGCGCTCGAGACCATCTTCGCCCGCAAGAGTGTGCGCCAGTACACCGACCAGGTCGTTTCCGACGAGCAGGTCGAGACGCTGCTGCGTGCCGCCATGGCCGCTCCGAGCGGCATCGACCGCCGTCCCTGGCGCTTCGTCGTCATCCGCGACCCGGAAGTGAAGGCCGCGCTCGGGGGCCAGAAAATGTATACGGAGTGCTCCGTCCTCATCGCCGTCTGCGGCGAGACCACGATGACCTGGCGCGACGGCGAGGTCCGCGACAACCCGAACTGGACGGCCGACTGCGCCGCCGCGACGGAGAACCTGCTGCTGGCGGCGGAGGCGATCGGCCTCGGCGCCGTCTGGACGGCCGGTTATCCCTATGAGGAGCGCATGAACCCCGCCCGCGAGGTGCTGGGCCTGCCGGACGGCGTCAGCCTCTACTGCCTCGTCCCGGTCGGCTATCCCGCCGGTGAGACGCCCGTCAAGGACAAGTGGAACCCCGAAAACATCCACTACGACCGCTGGTAGTCTTTTTTCATGGAGAAGCTGGTTTTTGTCGTCAACCCGATTTCCGGGGGAAAGGATAAGGCCAAGGTCCTGAGAACCCTGGAAAAGGGGATTGATTCCGAGCGTTTCGACTGGTCCGTCCGGATGACCGGATATGCCGGCCACGGACGGGAAATCGCCCGCGACTGCGAGGCGGACATCGTCGTTGCCGTCGGCGGAGACGGGACGGTCAGCGAGGTGGCGCAGGGTGTCGCCGGGACGAAAAAGACCCTCGGCATCATCCCCTGCGGCAGCGGCGACGGGCTGGCGCTCCACCTCGGCATCAGCCGGAATCCGCGGAAAGCCGTCCGCCAGCTGAACCGTTCCGAACGGGCGGTCATGGACTACGGTACCGTTGAGGGGAAGCCCTTTTTCTGCACGACCGGGGTCGGTATGGACGCCGAGGTGGCCTGGGAATTCGCCCGGGCGGGCAGCCGCGGCCTGAAGACCTACGTCTCCAAGACCCTTTCCGTCTGGCGCGGCTTCAAGCCGGGCCGCTACCGTCTGGAGATAGACGGCGAGCGCCATACGCTGGACGCCACCTTCATCACCGTTGCGAACGTGAACCAGTGGGGGAACAATGCCGTCATCGCCCCCGAGGCCAGCGTCACCGACGGCCTGTTCGACATTACCGTCCTGCGTCCGTTCCGGATCTGGGACATCCCCGGGCTGGCCCTGCGCCTGTTTACCCGCCGTTTTACCACGAGCCGCAAGGTCGATACCTTCCGCGGCCGCAGCGTGCTTCTCCATCGGGAGACCGCCGCGCCGGCCCATTTTGACGGCGACCCCATCGAGATGGGGACCGACATCCACATTGATATCCATCCCGCGGCGGTCCGGGTCCTCGTGCCCGAAGGCCGCGCCTACAAGATCTGACCTTACCTATGCAAAAAACCCGCATCACCGACTGGTTCCTCTTTTTCGCCAAGCGCTTCTACTTATACGCCCTGGCGGTCGGTTTCATCCTCCGTATCGTGATGATTCTGCTGCCCTATGTGCTGCCGCAGAGTCTGATCGCCGACTTCGCCGTCCAGGGCTTCAGCGTCTCGGACATCACCTTCTGGGAATGGGTCAAGGTGTTCGTGCTGGGACCGCTGAACGATCTGGCTTTCGCGACGATCGCCATCGTTCCGGCCTTCCTCGTCTATTCCCTGACGACGCCCCGAAAGTATGACCGGCCCTGGGGCTGGATCATCGAGGCCCTGCTGGTGCTCGTGACGGGGTATTTCCTTCTGTTCAACGACATCACGGACGAGTACGGCGGACCGCTGCCGGTCATCGTCAACGCGCTGCTGATCTTCTTTACCCTCTGCTTTACGGTCAAGTTCTTCGTGCCGCAGGTTCGGGACGGCTGGCGCCGGGCGGTGGTATATTTCACCCTCGGCCTGTATGTCTTCCTGCTGCTTCTCAACTCCCTCAGCGAGAGCGTGTTCTGGCTGGAGTTCGGCAACCGTTATGACTTTGTGGCGGTGGACTATCTGATCTATACGAACGAGGTGGTCGGCAATATCATGGAGTCGTATCCGATCATCCCGATGTTCCTCGTGATCCTTGTCGTGACGGGGCTCATCGCCTGGCCGCTGTTCTTCCGCAGGTATGATCTCCGGGACGCCCGCATCACCCTTGGCCTGAAGCAGTGGGCCCTCCGTTTCGCCATCCTTCTCGCCGCGGCCTTCCTCGGCGGCTGCTGGCTGCATCTTGGTTACCGCCACTTCAAGAGCGACAACCGCTACGCCACCCAGCTCCAGGAGAACGGCTGCTGGGACTTCCTCGAGGCCTTCGTTTCCGGCGAGATCGACTATACGCAGTATTATTCGATGCTGCCGCAGGAAGAGGCCCGGGCCCGCGCCCAGGAGCTCTGCGGGCAGGATTCCACGGGCGTCCAGGCCATTCGCGACACGCTCGCCCCTGTCCGGAAGAACATTGTGCTCATTACCGTCGAGAGCCTCAGCGGCGATTTCCTGGAGGCTTACGGGAACGGCGAGCACCTGACGCCGAACCTCGACACGCTGCTGCGCCACAGCCTCGTCTTTGACAATCTCTTTGCGACCGGCAACCGCACGGTCCGCGGCCTGGAGGCCGTAACGCTCTGCCTGCCGCCCTGCGCCGGCGAGAGCATCGTCAAGCGCAAGCACAACAAGGACCTTTTCTCGACGGGAAAGCTCCTTCGCGGCATGGGGTATACGACGAAATTCTTCTACGGCGGCGACAGCTATTTCGACAACATGGGCGATTTCTTCGGCGGCAACGGCTATGAGATCGTCGACAAGGCAAGTTACGACGAGATCACTTTCGCCAACATCTGGGGCACCTGCGACGAGGACAGCTACCGCATGGCGCTGAAGCATTTCGATGCCGATTATGCGGCCGGGAAGCCGTTCTTTGCGCATATCATGACGATTTCCAACCACCGGCCGTATACCTATCCCGACGGCCGCATCGAGTATGACGGCGACGCCATGTCCCGTCCCGCGGCGGTGAAGTATACGGACTGGGCCATCGGCGATTTCCTCGCAAAGGCCGGGCAGAAGCCCTGGTTCGGCGAGACGGTGTTCGTGATCCTGGCGGACCACTGCGCTTCTTCCGCCGGCAAGACATCCCTGCCGCTGGAGAAGTACCACATTCCCGCGCTGATCTATGCCCCCGGCTTCATCGAGCCGCAGCGCATCGCCAAGACCTGCTCGCAGATCGACCTGATGCCGACACTCCTGCGTCTTCTGCACCTGAGCTACGATTCGGAGTTCTACGGGCAGGACATCCTCGATCCTTCCTTTAAGGAGCGGGCCTTCATGGCTACCTACCAGGACCTCGGCTATTACGCCGACGGCATCCTGACCGTGATGTCACCCGTCCGCCAGGTCAAGCAGTACGAGATCCGGCAGCACGACGGCTGGCAGTTCGACGAAATCCTGATGGACACCCGCGCCGAGGCGCAGCTCCACGACGCCATCTCCTTCTACCAGACCGTCAACATCGACCACTACAGGAAGTAGCCCCTCCCCATCATTCCACGGCCTGTCCAGCGCCTGCGGCAATTGAACCGTCATTCCACGGCCCTGTCCTTTCCCGTCATTCCACGGCTTGTCCGTGGAATCTGGCTTCTTCCGTCATGCCCGACCTGATCGGGCATCCCTTATCGTCATGCCCAGCGCATGCAGGGCATCCCTTTCGTCATGCCCAGCGTATGCAGGGCATCTGCCTCCGGTTTCCGGACAGTAGCCGTCAAAAGCCCGATCTCAGGGGGCCGCTTCGCATCCCCCCTTCGGTCCTCAGCGGACGGCAGGGCTTTTGACGGCTACTGTCCTTCAACCTGCGGCCGATGTCCTTTCCTTGTTTTTCGGGAAAGGACTTTCGGTAAGTGGCTGACTTTCAGGGCTCATCCTCCGCACGCTGAGCGTATTACTTTTCGGTTCGTGTGGATCTTCTTGGCACGTCGCAGGTCAGAAGCCGTACCGCTGCCGGTTAGGCCTCGTACTGTAGCAGGTCGGGCTGTGAGATGCTGCAGGTCTGCAAAAATCCTTTTACCTGCTACGCTAGATGTCGCTGTACTGCCGATTTGCGTAGCAGGTCGCGCGAAAAATGCAGACCTGCGTCACTTTGCCGTCTGACCTGCAGCATCACCGTCATTCCACGGCCTGTCCAGCGCCTGCGGCAATAGAACCGTCATTCCACGGCTCCGTCCGTGGAATCTGGCTATTGGCGCTGCCCGGCCCAGATGACGCCGGCCAGGATGGCGACGGAGCCGATGAGGGCGACGGGGGTCATGCGTTCGCCGAGGAGGATGGAGGCGGAGATGAGGGTGAAGACGGGGTTGAGGTAGACGTAGTTGGTGGAGGTGACGTTTCCGAGCCGGTCGATGGCGAGGTTCCAGATCAGGAAGCACAGAAGCGAGGCGACGAGGCCGAGGAAGAGGAGGTTGCTCCAGACGGCCGGCTGGCTGAGTACCTGCGGCGCGAAGGAATCGCCCTGGCCGCCGAGCAGGGGGAGAATGGTGATGAGGCCGTAGAAAAAGACCTTTCGCGTTGCGGCCAGTGTACCGAATTCCCGTGTCATTTCGCCCATGAAGAGGCTGTAGACAGCCCAGCAGATCGCTGCGGCGATGGCGAGAAGGTCGCCCCTGGCCGAGAAAGCCACCTGCGTGCCGTCGAAAATGACCAGAGCCATGCCGACGAGCGCCAGCACGGTGCCGCCGACCAGCGCCCAGCCGAAGCGGACGCGCTCGAGGCTGGCGGCAAAGCGGCCCCTCCCGAGGCGGCTGTAGAGGAAGGTCAGGATGGCCGTGAACAGCGGCGCGGAGCTGACGAGGAAGGCGGTATTGCTGGCCTGCGTGTAGGCCAGGGCCGTATTTTCCGTCAGGAAGTAAAGCGAGCCGCCCGATACGCCGAGAACGAGGAAGACGGCTTCATTCTTCCAGCCGTTCCAGATCCGCCGCTCCTTGCGGAAAGCGAGCGTATAGAGCCAGATGCCGGCATAGGCCAGCGTGAAGCGGCAGAAGAAGATGGCCGCCGGGGCCATCCCCGCAGCAATGAGCACCTTCGTCGACACGAAGGTCACGCCCCAGACGGCGACGACGGCCAGAGCGAGCAGATGGTATTTCAGCTTTCCGCCCGCCATTTAGTAGAGGGTCTCCATCGTAACGGCCTTCCAGCGGGGCAGGGAGTCGTCCGTGAGGGTGGCGTCGGTGCGGCGGGAGATGCCGAGCGTGCAGTCCTTCTCGAGGAACTCCTTCTCGATGGGCCAGAGATAGTCCATGTAGGCCGCAACGTCGTGGGTGCTGCCCTCGAAGCGCCAGATGTGGCAGTCCCAGCCTTTCTTGCTGAGCTGCTTGGCGATGAAGCTGCTGCCCCAGATGCCCTTGCCGAAAAAGCCGAAGCGCTTGTAGGCGACGGCGCCGTCCTCCGTGCCGTGGAAGAGCAGCATCGGGCAGGGCGCCTGCTTGAATTTCGGCTTGCCGCTGGTACTGATGATGGCTCCGGCGAAACTCATCACGCCCTTGAAGCGGATGCCCGCGGGGGCTTTTCCATTGGCGACGGCATATACCGACGCGAGGGAGATGATGGCACCGGCCGAACTGCCGGCCAGGACGACGTTGTCCGTGTCCACGCTGAGTTCGGGATGGGCGGCGAGGAATTCCATGGCGGAGAAGACGTCCTCGACGCCGACATCCTGCGACAGCCGGAAGCGGTCGGCGGCCTTGAAGGCCCCGGAGAGCCCTTTCCCGACCTTATATCCTTTCATGCCGAGGCGGTAGTCGATGGCGACCACGCCATATCCGTCGGCGTTCAGCCGCTCGAACCAATGCCGCACGAACGGATCGCTGCGGCGTCCGCCGATGAATCCGCCGCCGAAAACGAACAGGACGGTCGGCTTTTCATGGTCGCCCAGGACGGTCTCGGCGCCAGCTGCGGGATAGTAGATATCGAGATAGAGCGCGCAGGTGTCGCGCTGGACGAACAGGTGGGTCTCCTGCGCCCGGGCGGAAAAACCGGCACAGAGGAGGGCCAGAAGCAGAAGGATGCGGAATCGTTTCATGATCGGACAATTGGGCCTGCAAGTTACGCAAAAAATAGGAGAATCGCGGCAAAATGCTTATTTTTGCTATCGCTTAATCCGGCTACGCGATGGCGAATTTCAAATCCCTGGCCAAAGACACGGCCATTTACGGTCTCAGCAGCATCATCGGGCGGTTCCTCAATTACCTGCTCGTGCCGCTCTATACCTATAAGATATCTGCGGAGAGCGGCGGCTACGGCGTCGTGACGAACCTCTACGCCTATACGGCCCTGCTGCTGGTCATCCTCACCTTCGGCATGGAGACGACCTTCTTCCGCTTCGCCAACAAGGACGACGAGGACCCGAAGCTGGTCTTCTCGACAATCCTCCGCATGGTCGGTTCCGTGGCGCTGGGCTTTCTCGCGCTGGTGTTTGTCTTCATCAAGCCGCTCTCCGCGGCCATGGGCTACGCCGAGCACCCTTCCTATGTCTGGACCCTCGCCATCATCGTGGCTCTGGACGCCTTCCAGGCCATCCTTTTCTCCTATCTGCGGTATAAGAAGCAGCCGCTGAAATTCGCCGCCCTCAAGCTCCTGTTCATCTTCCTGAGCATCGGGCTGAACCTCCTCTACTTCGTGGTCCTGCCCTGGCTGGCCGGCAGGGGATATGCGCTCCCGGCATGGCTCTACAATCCTTCCGTCGGTGTCGGTTATGTCTTCTATATCAACCTTTTCTGCACGGCCTTCGTGACCCTTTTCTTCCGCCGGGAGATCAGGGGCATCCTCGGCGGATTCGACCGGGGACTCATGAAGCGGATGCTCGCCTACAGCTGGCCGCTGCTGCTGCTCGGCATCGCCGGCATCCTCAACCAGACCGCCGACAAGATTCTCTTCCCGCACATCTATCCCGGGGAGGACGCCGACACGCAGCTCGGCATCTACGGCGCCGCCTCCAAAATCGCCATGATCATGGCCATGATCACCCAGGCCTTCCGCTATGCCTACGAGCCCTTCGTCTTCGGCAGTAGCAAGGACAAGGACAGCCTCGAGACCTACTCCAAGGGCATGCGCTACTTCCTCGTCTTCACGCTGCTGGCCTTCCTCGCGGTCATGGCCTACATGAACATCCTCCGCTACATCATCAGCCCCGGCTACTGGGCCGGCCTTCGGGTCGTCCCCATCGTCATGGCCGCGGAAATCATGATGGGCGTCTATTTCAACCTCTCCTTCTGGTATAAGCTTACGGACAAGACGCTCTGGGGCGCCGTTTTCGCCGGCATCGGCTGCAGCGTGCTCATCGCCGTGAACCTCATTTTCGTCCCCCGCTACGGCTACATCGCCTGCGCATGGGGCGGCTTTGCCGGCTACGGCACGGCCATGGTCCTGTCCTACCTCGTCGGGCAGAAATACCAGAAGATCGACTACAAGCTGCCGCAGCTGCTGCTCTACGTCGTCATCACGGCTGCCCTCTTCCTGGCGATCCAATGGTCCAACGCCCACCTCGGCATGCTCGCCGCCCTCGCCGTCAACACCGCCCTGCTTCTTCTTTTCGCCGCCTACGTGGCCGTGAAGGAGCTCCGCCCCCTTGTCGCGAAACTCCTTCACCGCTAGATTATTATTTGGTTATTAAATTTTTTTACGTACCTTTGTTTGGTCATTTTGGACCAAGGGATTGCCAATCCAAACCAACCCACCATATGACAAAACAACAGCAAGCCATCTATGATGCCCGTACGCTAGGCGGCGGCAAGATGCTTACCCTCGGTCTCCAGCACATGTTCGCCATGTTCGGAGCCACAGTCCTGGTCCCGGTTCTTACCGGTCTTTCGATGAGTGCCACCTTGCTTTTCGCAGGTTTGGGCACTTTACTTTTTCACCTTCTGACCAAGATGCGGGTCCCGGCGTTCCTGGGTTCCTCCTTCGCTTTCCTCGGTGGTTACGCAGCGGTCGTTTCCATGGGAGCGGAAGAAGGCCTCACTGCCGCGGAATCTCTTCCTTATGCCTGCATCGGAGTTTTCTCGGCAGGCATTATTTATTTCATCCTGGCCGGACTCTTCGCCCTGTTCGGAGCGAAACGGGTAATGCGCTTCTTCCCGCCGATCGTCACCGGTCCGATCATCATTGCGATCGGTCTGACCCTCAGCGGCAGCGCTATCGGAAACTGCAACCAGAACTGGTGGATCGCCCTGCTGGCTATCGCCATCATCATCGTGTGCAACATCTGGGGAAAGGGCATGGTCAAGATTATCCCGATCCTGCTGGGTGTCCTGGGTTCCTACATCGTAGCGGCCTGCTGTGGCCTGTGTGACTTCTCCGGTGTGAAGGAAGCGGCCTGGGTCGGCCTTCCGTTCGAGTGGCAGAACACGGCCTTCCATGTGTTTGACGCGCCGAAATGGGGTCTGATCCTGAGCGCCATCATCGCCATCGTCCCGATCTCGCTGGCGACCATGATGGAGCATATCGGTGACATGTGCGCCATCTCCTCGACCGTCGGCAAGAACTTCCTCGAGGAGCCCGGTCTGCACCGCACGCTCATGGGCGACGGCGCCGCCACCATGCTCGCCTCCTTGTTCGGCGCCCCGGCCAATACAACCTACGGCGAGAATACCGGCGTGCTGAACCTGACGAGAGTCTATGATCCGCGCGTTATCCGCATCGCCGCGATCTTCGCCATCATCCTGAGCTTCTGCCCGAAATTCAGCGTCCTCATCGGTGCCATGCCCGGCGCGGTCGTCGGCGGTGTCTCCCTCGTCCTCTACGGTATGATCTCCGCCGTCGGTGTGCGCAACATCGTGGAGAACCAGGTGGACTTCACCAAGAACCGCAACGTCATCATCGCCGCGCTCATCCTTGTCCTCGCCATCGGTATCAAGTATGGTGCGAACGACGCCATCGACCTCGGCTTCACGAAGCTGAGCGGCCTCGCCGTCGCCGCCATCGTCGGTGTCATCCTCAATGCCATCCTCCCCGGCAAGGATTACGAATTCGGTGCGAACCCGCAGGGCGACAAGGCCGTCGATTTCGAGCTCAACCGTTTCGAGGGAAAGAAATAGCAAGCGCCGGAAGGCAAAACTGCTACAACGTTTTATCAATCACGCATTTACGCAAAATGCGTGATTTTTTTCTCATTTTGCGCAATTTCGTGCGGAAAAAGCGTACAAGGGAGGATTTTTTTTCTAACTTAGCCATGAAAACCACAGAAAAGGCGCAACCACCGCCGGAGTAACACAAAACAGCCTAGTTATGCGTCTTTTGTTCATAACTGATTTTACGGAACAATTCGCCTATCGGCTCCTGCAGGGCGTGCTTCATTATGCCGATGAGACGGAACAGTGGGTTGTCTGCAAAATGCCGCCGTCCCATAAGAAGAAGATGGGTATCGGGGGAGTGCTGGATTATGCCAAACGCTGGCGTGCTGATGTCATCATCGGTCAGTTCGAGCCGGAGGATGATGTCCTGAAACTGCGTGACAGCGGCATCGTTACCATCGCACAAGACTATATCTCCAAGTTCGATTGCATACCGAATATCACCGCCGATTACGAAAAGACCGGCGAGATGGCGGCCAGCCGTTTCCTTTCCCGCGGCTTCCAGAACTTCGCCTTTTTCGGCCTCAATGGCGTATGCTGGTCGGAAGAACGCTGCGACGGCTTCCGGCACCGGATCGAAAAGGCTGGCTTCGGCGACAATTTCCACAAATATGACCGCCAGCGCATCGACAACCTCTGGAGTTATGAGCCGGACGTGCTGATCGACTGGATCGATTCCCTGCCGAAACCAGTCGCCATCCTTGCGTGCGATGATAACCAGGGCAGCATCCTCCTGCAGGCCTGCAATGTCTGCGGCGTAAAGATTCCTTCCGAAGTCGCCATCATCGGCGTCGATAACGACGAAGTGCTCTGCAACATGTCCGCTCCCTCCCTGTCCTCCATCAATATCGATATCGAGGGCGGCGGTTACGATACGGCCCGGATGGCCGAACGGATGAAAAGGGATCCCTCCTTTTCCGGCGAGGATATTGTCCTGCGCCCGATGAACATCGTTTCCCGCATGTCGTCGAATATCTTTGCGACCCGCGATAATGCCATCTTGGCGGCTCTCCAGTTCATCAGCTCGAACATTGATCACAAAATCAGCGTGAAAGATGTGCTGGCGCAGATCCCGTTGTCCCGCCGCCTGCTGGAGCAGCGCTTCCTCAAGGAAACCGGTACGACGCTCTATCAGTATATCACCCAGTTGAGGATGGATCGTTTCGCCCAGCTCCTGCTCGAAAGCAACGATTCCATCTCCAACATCGCCATTCGCATGGAAGAAGATGACACAAAGAGCATATCCCGCCGTTTCCTGGCCGTGAAGGGATGTACGCCATCCGAGTTCAGAAAGCGCGAATTGCGTAAATTGGGTATTTAATAACGCAGTTTACGCAGGGCCTTGGCCCTGATCTCGTTATATTTGCAACACTAACCAAATGATAATAACATGTTATTAGGTATCGACATCGGCGGAACCACCATCACATTCGGTCTCGTTGACGGGACCTCCATCGTGAAGCGTGTCCGTATCCCTTCCTTTCCTGCCGGTGCCACGCTGGAGGAAACGCTGGAGTATCTTTCCAACGGAATATCCTCCGTGCTGACCTCTCAAATCGAACGGATCGGCGTGGGAGTTCCCACCCTTGTCGATGTTTCCCGCGGAATCGTTTATAACGCTGCCAACATCCTCTCGTGGACGGAAGTTCACCTGAAGGAATACCTGGAGAACCGCTTCAGCATCCCGGTATCGGTCAACAACGACGCCAATTGCTTTACGCTGGGGGCCGCCGCTCAGGTTGACCGTCCCGAGGCGACCGTAGTAGGCATAACGCTCGGTACCGGTACTGGCGTCGGCATTGTCACGGGCGGTAAACTCTTCTGCGGAGACCATTGCGGGGCCGGTGAAATCTGCTCCTTGCCCTACAAGGGCGACATCCTCGAAGCCTTCTGTTCCAAGCAGTTCTTCGAGAGCCGCGGGTGGAACAGCAAAAAAGCTGACGAGGCAGCCCGAAGCGGAGACACCCAGGCCCTTGCTCTATTCGAAGAATTCGGCTTCCACCTCGGATATCTGCTGTCCGTGGTTATGTACGCCTATGACCCGTCCGTCATCGTACTCGGCGGCGGCGTGGCAAACGGCCATTCCCTTTTCTACGAATCCATGATCCGCTCACTCCGCCGGCACTATGGATACCCCCATGTCCTGGAGCATCTCGATATCCGGATCATGGCCGGCGAAGAAGCTGCCCTTGTCGGAGCCTCCCTTTTGTAAAACCTATTGCTTGATATGAAACGATTCGCCCTTCTCTTAACGGTTCTGCTGCCGTTCAGCGCCCTGGCACAGACATCCCTTTCTTCCTGGCAGATGCAGCGCCAGGGAGACACCCGGTCCTATGACGTGACCGTCCCCGCAACGGTGGCCGGCGCTCTCAACGAAGCTGGCGCATTCGGCCCCAATGTCCTGGACGAAGCCCGTTACAAGACCATTGATACCAGGCAGTTCGATGATCCGTGGGTGTTCATGACCCGCTTCAATCTCGAAAAAGGACTCCGTCATATTCTCCGTTTCGAAGGCCTGAATTATGCCGCGGACATCCGCTTCAACGGCAAGTTGATCGCTTCGGCCGATACAACCTACGGCACCTTCTGTGTCCGGGAGTTCGATATCACCTCCCTCGCCAAGAAGCGCTACAATACGCTGGAAGTGACGGTTCACAAGGCTCCGGAAGCCTGCCTCAACACAGGGTTTGCGGACTGGAACCCCCGTCCCGTAGACGAGAACATGGGCATTATCCGCCCGGTCCTGCTGATTTCCACACCGGATGTCCAGATCCAGGACATCTATGTCAAACCGATTGTCAATCCGAAGAATCTCAAAGAAGCTTCGTTCGAGGTGTTGACGACCCTCGTCAACCGCAGTGCGAAGCCTGTGACACATACGCTCGAAGGTAAGTACGACGACGGAGGATCCTTCTCCGAGAAAGTAACGCTCGCCGGCGGCGAGACCCGTCTTGTCAAGCACATCGAGAAAGTCGCGAATCCACGTATCTGGTGGAGTTGCGACATGGGTACGCCCGAGATGTATACACTGTCGGTGCGTGTCGGCGACCAGCAGCGCAGCGTCCGTTTCGGCCTTCGCGACATTTCCTCCGAGGTTGATGTCTACGGTCACCGCCTGTTCTATCTCAACGGTCGACCCGTTTTCCTCAAGTCCGCGGGTTGGACCGACGACATCTTCCTCCAGGATACCCCGGAGAAACTCCGCACCCAGGCCCTCTTTGTCAAGGACATGGGGCTCAACTGCATCCGCTTCGAGAACATCTGGGGCAAGGATGACACCATCTATGATATCTGCGACGAGCTGGGTCTGCTGACCTTTGTCGGCTGGAGCTGCCAGTGGGAATGGAAGAGCTACTGCGGTATCCCGGAGACCAAAGGGTTCGGCTGCATCAACGACCCTCAGACCGAGGCCCTTGCCATCCGTTATTTTCATGACCAGGTGATCCGCCTGCGGAACCATCCCTCGCTTATCGCCTGGCTGACCGGATCGGACCGCATCCCGAACGAACGCCTTGAAAAGGAGTACTTAAAGATTTATAGCAAGGAAGACTACCGCCCGTATGTCTGCTCTGCCAAAGGCCTGACCTCCCTCGCCGGTCCTTCCGGCACCAAGATGGAGGGCCCGTATGAATATGTCGGTCCCGACTACTGGTGGGTAGACACGCAAAACGGCGGCGCCTATGGTTTCAACACGGAGACCGGCGTCGGCATGAACATCCCGCAGGCGGAGTCCGTCCGGCGCATCGTCGGCGAGGACCACACCTGGCCGCTCGACGGCAACTGGGATTTCCACTGCACGGCTTCCACCACAGCGATGAACAGTCCGAAAATGGCCGTCGATGTGATGACGGCGATGTACGGTGCCCCGACCGGTTTCGGCGATTTCATGCACAAGGCTCACGTCCTCGACTACGACGGCACCCGTGCCATGTACGAAGCCTTCCGCTGCAATATCCCCCGAACCACGGGTATCGTCCAGTGGATGCTCAACAGCGCCTGGCCGTCCCTCTACTGGCAGCTGTACGACTGGTATCTCGTTCCTACGGCCGGTTATTACGGCACCAAGAAGGCCTGCGCCCCTTACCAGTTGGTCTTTAATTACAAGGATAACAGCGTCTGGGCCGTCAATGACAGTGCGCCGGAGAAGGAGCTGAAGGCCGTTATGAAGATTTACTCCCCAGACGGAACGACCCGCACTGAGCGCCGTGAGGCGGAATTCTCCCTCAAAGCCCGGGAGCCGAAGATGGTTTTCGACGGCATTGAAGGCCCGTGTTTCGTTTACCTCGAGCTGCGCCGCGGAGACCATACCGTCGCGGACAACTTCTACTGCATCCCCGAGAAGAACAATACCTACAAATGGAACAAGGCCAACTGGTACCTGACACCGATTACGGAGTACAGCGACCTGTCCTTCGTCTCCGCCCTGGCCCCGGCCGATGTCAAGATGAAGGCGGAACCCCGTACGGGCAGCTACAAGATCACCCTTGAGAACGAATCCGACGTCATCGCCTATCAGATCAGCGTCAAGGCGCTGAGCGGTCGCGGCGAACTTCTCCCCGGCATCATCTGGACGGACAATTTCGTTACGATCCTGCCCCACGAGTCCAAGGTTGTCCGCTGCACCATTCCCGAGGGAACCCCGACCCCGTACTTCGACATGGACGGCTGGAACCTTCCTGCCAAAGCGGAGGATCCGCTGGACCGCGCACAGTCGAAGTATGCGACTTATAGCTTCAGCCAGGATGACGTCTACCGCGTGGATACGCCTTACGAGACCGTTACCGTGAAGCAGCCCAAAGGCAAAAAGGTCAAGAATGTCATCATGATGATCGGTGACGGGATGGGCTTTGAGCACATTTCATGCGGATGGGTCACCAACGGCGGCTCGCTCAACATGGAGCAGATGCCTTATTTCGGGTCCTCCCGTACGACCGCGGCCGATAAGCTCATTACCGACTCCTGCGCCGGCGGAACGGCTCTGGCCTGCGGCGAGAAGACCAACTACGGCTATATCGGCATCGACACGGACGCCAAGCCCATGGTTTCCGCCCTTCATGTCGCCCAGTCCAAGGGAATGAAGACGGGTGTGACCGTTACTTGCCGTATCAACGACGCGACCCCTGCCGACTTCTGCGTACACAGTCCCTCCCGCAAGCTGGAGGAGGAAATCGCCGCCCAGTATGTGGATGCGAGTGTGGACTTCATCAGCGGCGGCGGTCTCCATTTCTGGACTTCCCGCGAAAGTGACAGCCGCAATCTCGTCGAAGAGATGAAGGCGAAAGGTTATACTTTCGTGGACAAGCTGGAGGATGTCAAGGACGCTTCCGGCAGCAAATTCCTCGGTCTGTTCGGCGAATATGACCTTGATCCTGTCCTTGAGCGTGGCGACGTGCTGCGGACAACGACCCTGAAGGCGCTTGAAATGCTGGACAATCCGAAAGGCTTCTTCCTCATGATCGAAGGTTCGCAGATCGACGACTGGGCCCACCGCAACAAGGTCGGCTACATGTGCGAGGAACTATTCGACTTCGACCGGACCATCGGCGAAGTGCTCAAATGGGCCGAACAGGACGGCGAGACTCTCGTCGTCGTGACGGCTGACCACAATACCGGCGGCCTGACCCTGCTGAAGGGCTCCGTGGAGGACCGCGAAGTCAAGGTCAACTTCTCGACCCGCGGCCACCACGGCATCCTCGTTCCGGTCTTTGCCTATGGCCCCCAGGCCGAAAAGTTTGCGGGTTTCCATGAGAATGCCGATATCGGCACCCTGTTGAAAGAAATCATCGCTGCCAAAAAATGATAAAACTGCTTGCTGCTGCGGCCATTGCCGCTTCCCTGAACGTCATTCCCGCCCCCGTTTCTACGGAGGTGGGAGACGGCGTCTATAAGATGACGGGCAAAAAGAACGAGATTGTCCTGCGTGTCGACCGCAAGCTGGACCTTCCGTCAAAGGAAGGTTATGTCCTGACCGTGGACGCACGGGGCATCAAGGCCAAAGCCCCGTCCGAGGCGGGCCTTTTCTATGCCCGGCAGACGCTCAACCAACTGATCCGCCCGGACGGAACGGTCCCGTATGTCAAGATTGTGGATTATCCCCGCTTTGCGTGGCGTGGCTTTCATGTAGATCCCTGCCGGCATTTTCTCAGCGTTGAGGAGGTCAAGAAAGAGATCGATATCCTCTCGCAGTACAAGATCAACACGATGCACTGGCATCTTACCGACGATCAGGGCTGGCGCATCGAAATCAAGAAATACCCCCGCCTGACCGAGGTCGGTGCCTGGCGCGGCGAGTTCGAGGGCGGCACCCATGGCGGTTACTACACTCAGGAGCAGATCCGCGAGGTGGTTGCCTATGCCGCCGAACGCTTCATTACCATTGTCCCCGAAATTGAGATGCCCGGTCACGCGATGGCCGCTATCCGTTCTTATCCAGAGCTTTCCTGCACGATGGAAACGGTCGGTAATTTCGCCAATTGGGGCACTTCCGACCTCGTTTACTGTCCTGGAAAGGAGACGATGTTCACTTTCATGGACGCCGTCATCGCCGAAGTCGCAGCCCTTTTCCCCTCCGAGTACATCCACATCGGTGGCGACGAGTGCCCGAAGACCCGCTGGGCGAAATGTCCAGACTGCCAGGCACGGATCCAGTCCGAGGGGCTGGTAGCCGATGAACAGTTCTCCGCCGAGGAGAAGCTGCAGAGCTATGCCGTCCGCCGGGCGGAGACGATTCTGGCCAAGTACGGCCGCAAGCTTATCGGCTGGGATGAAATCCTCGAGGGCGGCCTCAGCCCGAATGCCACCGTCATGTCCTGGCGTGGCGAAAAGGGCGGCATTGCCGCTGCGCTGGAAGGCCATGACGTCATCATGACCCCGGGCAGCGAAGGCATGTACTTCGACCACTACCAGGGCGATTCCCGCGTGGAACCGGTCACTATCGGCAAGCTGACGACCCTCGAAAAGGTCTATCGCTATGATCCTGTCCCCGCAGCCTTGAAGGAAAACGGCAAGCAGCAGCACGTCAAGGGCGTACAGGCCAACCTCTGGTCCGAATACATCTACTCCGACGCCCAGCGCGACTACATGCTTTTCCCGCGTGCGTTTGCCCTGGCGGAAATCGCCTGGAGTCCCGTCGCGGGAAAGGATTTCGACGACTTCTGCCGCCGCGTGGACATCGCCTGCCGCCTTCTTGACGAAAGGGGCGTGAACTACCACATCCCCATGCCGGAGCAGCCGGGCAGTTCGCTCGATCGCGTGGTATTTACGGACAGGGCCGAAGTCTCCTTCAAGACAACCCGTCCGATGAAAATGGTCTATACGCTCGACGGCAGCGAACCGACTCCGGATTCAACCCCGTACACCGGTGCGCTCAGCTTTACGGAAGACGCCGTCATCAAAATCGCCTCCGTCACTTCTTACGGAAAGCTCAGTCCGGTGAGGACCGTCCGTGTCGTCCGGGAAGGCTGGATGCCGGCTTGCGGCGTTCGCGTGGAGAACCTCCACCCGGGACTGCGCACCCGTATGGTCTGGGGCCGCTATGTCCTTCCGTCCGACATTCCCGCCGATGCTGCGTGGGAGTATGGCATGGTCAAGGGACTGAAGGAACTGCCCCTGCAGGAGCCCTATGACCGCAGTATGCAGCACACCCGCTTCTATGCCATTGAGGCTTGGGGCTATGTCGACGTCCCGAAGGATGCGGTCTATGTGCTTTCTTCCGTCTGCGATCAGGTCTGGATGGACGGCCGGCTCGTCATCGACAATGGCTCCGACGTCAAGAAGTTTTCCCGCCACGACAATTCCCTTGCCCTGAAGGCCGGTCTCCATGAGCTGAAGGTCGTCTTCCTGAGCAATGTCATCGGCGGCTGGTATTCCTCCCGAGGTCATGGCGATCTTATGTATCGCCGCGTGGACGAGGAGGAATTCCATACCTTCCGTGAGAACCGTGTTTTTTACGAATAACATTACTTGATAATAATATGGTAAAGAGACTTCTCAGTATTCTTCTGCTTGTCGTGGCCGCCGCCGTGACCATCCAGCTTTGCTCCTGCAGCAAAGATGAGGGCTCGAATCAGGTGCTTCCTGCCCCGCCGGCACCGGGCCCCAACGAAAACGGTAACGAAAACGGTAATGAAAACGGCAATGAAAACGAGAATCATAATCAGAATCCGCCTGTAACGGATGATACCCATTGCACGGATATCGGTCAGACCCCGATCGTCCTGGCCTATTTCACCGAGTACACGGAGACGCTCCCGAACGTGGAACTCCTGACCCATATCAACTATGCTCACGGCCGCTTTGCCGACCCGACGAACGGCACCGGCGGCATTGTGATTACCGAATCCAAGAAGGCACCGATCAGCAAGGTTGTCGCCCTGAAGAGCGTGAACCCGAAACTGAAGGTCTGCCTGATGATCGGCGGCTGGGGCGGTCATGCCGACGGTTTCTCCATGATGGCCCGCGACGCGGCCAAGCGGACGGAGTTTTGCCTGAGCGTCAAGGAGTTGCTGGACAAGAATCAGATGGACGGTGTCGACATCGACTGGGAGTATCCGACCCAGAGCGCCGATAACGAGACCGGCTGCGATCCGGGTGATACGCAGAATTTCAACCTTGTCCTCAAGGAACTCCGAGAGACCCTCGGCCAGGACAAGATCATCTCCTTTGCCTCTTCCTCCAGCGCCCGCTATGTCGACTGGCCGACGGCCATGAAGTATCTCGACTATGTCAACGTGATGACCTACGACATGGGCGCAGCCCCGAACGGGCACAACTCCCCGCTCCATAAATCGGCGAAGTTCAATCACCGCAGCTGGGACGAGAGTGTCGATGCCCATATCAAAGGCGGCGTTCCGAAAGAGCGCATGGTGATGGGTGTTCCCTTCTACGGCAAGGCGGAGAAGAATCCGGCCGACGGCACCAAAATCTTCGACTACTCCGTCCGTTACTACGAGATGAAGGATATTCTGGAAAAAGGCCAGTACAAGGGCAAGCCCCTCGCCCGTCCCGTGACGCGCATGTGGGAGCCCACCTCCATGGTTCCGTACCTCCAGGACGCTTCCGGCAAGAACGTCCTTTCCTACGACGATCCCGAATCAGTCTCGCTCAAGGGCGCTTATGTCAAGGCCAACGGATATCTCGGCGCCATGTTCTGGGAGTATCGCTGCGACACCGATGACAATGAGTTGCTGCGGGCCCTGACCTCTGCACTCTATGGCAAGGAATCGGTCCTCGAATAGAATGAACAACCAATATACTATTAACTAACTAACCCATGAAACAGAAAGAAGCCCTTATCTCACGACTGGCTGCTGCTTGCTGTCTCCTGCTGATGCTCTTTGGCGGTGTCGCCCACGCTCAGGGCGGCGGATTTACCGTCAAGGGTAAGGTTATCGACAGCGATTCGCAGCCGGTTATCGGAGCGGCCGTTACCATCCAGGGTACGACGACGGGTGTGGGTACCGATTTCGACGGTGCCTTCTCCATCACCGTCCCGCGCGAAGGAACGGTCCTCGAGATTGCTTTCCTCGGCTACGTCACCCAACAGGTGACGGTCGGGAAGCAGCGCAATCTGACGGTCGTGCTGACGGAGGATGCGGAAACGCTGGAGGCGACGGTCGTCGTTGCCTACGGTGCGCAGACCAAGGCGACGATCACGGGTGCCCTTACCACCATCGACTCCAAGGCGCTCGTCAAGGCTCCGGTCGCGGACGTCACGAACGTCCTCGCGGGTCAGATGCCGGGTGTGGCCACCGTCCAGGAGACTGGACAGCCGGGTGAAGACTATGCCAAGATCTACATCCGTGGTGTCGGTTCCCTCTCCGAAAGTGCATCCGCTCCGCTCATTCTCGTCGATGGCGTTGAACGTCCGCTGAATACGGTGGATCCGAACGAAATCGAGAACCTGTCCATCCTCAAGGATGCAGCCTCGACGGCCGTCTTCGGTGTCCGCGGTGCGAACGGTGTCATCATCGTCACGACCAAGCGCGGTGATGCGGGAAAACCGAAGATTTCGGTCAGTTCCATCACTGGTCTTCAGATGCCGATGTCCTACATCAAGCAGAGCTCCGGCTACGATTTCGCCCGTTACTACAATGTCTATCAGTGGAACGACGGGAAGACAGACCAGAGCCTCTACTTTACGCCGGAGGCCATCGAGGCCTACCGGACCGGCAGTGATCCGATCATGTTCCCGAGCACGAACTGGAACGATGTGATGTTCCGCAAGGCCTTCCTCCAGACCAAGAATAACATCAACATCTCCGGCGGTTCCGACAAGGTCCGTTACTTCGTCTCCCTCGGTTACATGTTCCAGAACGGTCTGCTCAAGAGCATCCCCGGCGTCAACTACGACAACAACTACACCTATAACCGTTACAACTACAGGGCGAACCTGGACTTCAAGCTGACCGAGACCACGGACATGCACTTCAACATAAGTGGCGTCATCGGTGACACGCATTCCCCGTATACGGACCGCGACAACATCTGGACCCTGACGATGCTCTGGGCCCATCCGGTTGCGAGCCCCGGCGTCGTCGGTGACGAAGTCTTCACCAGCGTGTCCACCAGCGCCCTGCCTTCCGGTCTGACAAAGTGGAACGGATGGGAGTATTACTACTGGACGGGCTACACTGACAAGTACAAGACCACGCTCGGTATGGACGTCACCATCAACCAGAAGCTCGATTTTATCACGGAAGGCCTCAGCGCCAGCATCAAAGGCAGCTATGACGCCTCCATGCAGATGACGAAAAAGCGCACCGGCGGCAGCGGTCTCCACTATACCTACGAGTATGCCTCCTGGGCGGACGATTCCGGCCTCAGCATTGCCGACCCGGACTTCGACAAGACCCTGATTACGGTTATCTCGAGCAGCGAGGCGCCCCTGAGCTGGAGCGATCCGTCCACGGACGACGACAAGAGCTGGTATCTGGAAGGCCGTATCGACTACAGCCGCCGTTTCGCCGGTAAGCATGCGGTCAGCGCCCTGCTCCTCTACAACCAGACCCGGGACTATTATCCGTCCTACTATTCCTACCTGCCCCGCGGTTATGTCGGCCTCGTCGGCCGCCTGACCTACGGCTACAAGGACAAGTATCTGCTCGACCTCAGCGCCGGTTACAACGGTTCCGAGAACTTTGCCCCCGGCAAGACCCGTTACGGTCTCTTCCCGTCCGCTTCGGTGGGCTGGGTGATTTCCGAGGAAAAATTCATGAAGCACGTCCCGTTCGTGGATTACCTCAAGGTCCGCGCATCCATCGGTAAGGTCGGTAACGACCTCGGACAGTCTTCCCGATTCATGTACATGGAAGGCACATGGGCGGAAGCGGGATCCTATTATTTCGGTGTCAACAAGGGGTCTTCCGGCGTGCCGTACTATACCCTCGGCAAGCCGGGCAATGAAGGCATCACCTGGGAAACGGCCGTCAAGTCGAACATCGGTCTCGACTTCGATCTCTTCCACAAGCGACTGCATTTCTCCGGCGATATTTTCAAGGAGCACCGTACGGGTATCCTCGTCAAGCCGAACTCCCTGCCGGGCATCATTGCTTTTACCCCGCAGAACATGAACCTCGGCGAGGTGGACAACCACGGCTATGAGGTGGAACTTGGCTGGAAGGACCATATCGGCAACTTTACCTATGACCTCAACGCGAACGTGACCTTCGCCCGCAACAAAATTGTCTATATGGACGAAGTCGAGCCCGAGTATGCCTACCAGGCCCAGACGGGCGGTCCGACGAACCGTCACCTCCTCTATATATTTGAGCGTCTCTACCAGAAGTCCGACTTCTATGTGGACGAAAACGGTGTGCAGCGTCTGAACCCCGACCTCCCGCAGCCGTCCACGACGGTCTATCCCGGTGACTGTATGTACAAGGATCTCAATGGTGACGGCGTCATCGACGGTCTCGACAAGAAGTACACCGGCTATCCGGACCGTCCGGAATATGTTTTCGGTTCCAACTGGAAATTCGGCTGGAAGGGCTTCAACCTCCAGCTCAACTGGATTGCCGCGACGAACGTCAACCGTGTCTGGAATGCCGACTACCGGATCCCGTTCACCAACTCCGGTCACCGCGGACTTCTCCAGATCTTCGCGGAGAACAGCTGGATCGACAACGACAACCCGTGGGCACCCGGCCGTGAAGACGGAACCCTGCCGCGCTTCACAAAGACGAACTATCCTTGGAATTCCGAGAACAGTACCCTCTGGACTGTCGATGCGAGCTACCTCCGTCTGAAGAGCGCCAGCTTCGGTTATACCTTCTCCCGCAACAAGTTCTTCGACAAGCTCGGTATCGGTAGCGTCGGTCTCATGTTTACGGGTTACAACCTCTGGACCTGGTCCAGGATGACCCTCCAGGATCCGGAAGCGAAGTCCAGCGACTCCCACGGTACCTACCCGCTCGTGAAGACGTACAACATCGCCCTCAACATCAATTTCTAATCCGCCTGCACCATGAAAAAGATGATAAAAACTCTGATGATCGCCCTGCTCTCGGCAGGCCTCACGGTCGCATGCGAAAGCCTTAAACTCGGTGACGAGGGCCTGAGCCGGGCTCCGGAAACTTCCGGTGCTACGCTTGACACCCTCTTCGCCTCTCTCAGAGATGCGGACAAGGTCCTTGCAACGGCCTATTCCTACCTTCCTTACGGTCTGATTTCTTCTTTCGACAGTAAGATGGGTTCTGATATCCTCGAGTCCATCACGGACCACTTCGTGTCCAACAAGCATACGGAAGGCGACGGTCCGAACGACCTCTATTACACGGGCGCACTCGGCCCCAACATCTCCGGAGACGGAGCCGGCGGCGAGGCATACCGCTTCGGCAGCGAGCAGGACTATACCGTCATCCGTTACGGCTGGTTCTTCCTTGAGAATGCCGACCGTGTCCCCGAGGATTCCAAAGATTTCAGTGCTGCTGAACTTGCCCGCAAGAAAGGCGAAGCCCGCATGTGCATAGCCATCGCTTATGCCAATATGCTCCGCTATCTCGGCGGTGTCCCTCTTCTCGACCATTCGGTCACGACCGACGAGACCATGCATTTCCCGCGCAATACGTTCGCCGAGACGGTCGATTTCATCGTCGGCCTGTGCGATCAGGCAGCGCAGGAGCTGCCCTGGACGGTCCCTGTCAATGACGACGGTCGCATGACCAAGGCGGCTGCCCTCGGCCTCAAACTCCGCGTACTCTGTTTTGCGGCTTCCCCGACTTTCAACTCCGACAAACCCTGGCATCCGGATGCCGCCGACTGGGACGGCATGGGCAAGTATGTCCGTTATGGACAGAACTATGACAAGGGACTGTGGGATCGTGCCAAGGAAGCGGCTGACGAATTTATGAACGCTCTTGCGGCCGGCGGTTACTACGCCCTCGTCCAGGCCACTCCGACCGGTGTGGGCGGCGTCTATCAGTCCCGCGACTACCGCCTCGCCTACCGCAAGGCTTATAACGAGCGTGGAACGACCGAGCAGATCATTTCTATCCGGAAGAGCAATTCCTCGAGCTACCACGACAAGAACATGGACCTCCAGGACGACTTCGGTTGCAGCGGTACCCTCAATTGGGTCAACAAGTTCCCTTATGCCGACGGTACGCCTTTCCCGGAGGACTTCGACTGGTCGAACCCCAATGCCGGCGGTCCTGACCGCATGCCGTTCTTCCGTCCCGACGCCGTGACCGGCGACCTCATCGTCGACGGCAAGCCAACGGGTATGGAGACCCGCGACCCGCGTCTGTACGAGAATCTCTGCGTGCCGGGCGACAACTGGAAGAACGGTGTCGTCGGATCGACCTACGTCAACGCCAAGAGTCCGAACCACCAGGAAGGCAACACCGGCTTCCTCCAAATGAAGTTCATCATGCAGGAATCCGCCGACCGCAATGTCGCGCCCCACTGGTGCATGATGCGTTACGCCGAGGTGCTCCTCAACGCCGCTGAAGCCTACAATGAGGCCAACGGTGGTCCGGATGCCAAAGCGGAGGGCTGGCTCAACGCCGTCCGTGCCCGCGTGGGACTTCCGCCTGTGCCGGCCGGAATGACGAAGGAAGAGTTCCGCGCCGCCCTTATCCTTGAGCGCGAACTTGAGTTCGGCTTCGAGGAGGTCCGCTGGTTCGATATGGTCCGCTGGGGCATCACGGAAGCCTTCACTACGAAGCTCAAAGGCCTCGAAGTGGTGGGCAACAAGACGAAGAATGCCACCAGCTTTACCTACAAGGTCGTGGATGCATATCCGCCCCGCGTCTGGTACAATGACTGGGATACGAAATGGTATCTTGCTCCGATTCCTGCCGTGGAGATCAACAAAGGCTACGGCATGACACAGAATCCGGGTTGGTAATCTTTAAATGTACCCGAAGATGAAAAGAATCTATACATACATTATACTTCCTCTGCTGATGCTGGGTACGACGGCGTTCGCCCAAGAAGAGTACCTGACCCCGTCGCAGATGGATTCCATCGTGCTTGGCAACCAGTTCCGGCTGGGTGCGGGCGGTAATGCCTCCCTCGGCACCGCCACCTTTGACCGAAGCCCGGAAGTTGACATTGCCAAGGCTCTCTACGGACAGTTCTCCGGCCTTCTTGTGAAGCAGGGGACTGGCCGCAGCGACGAGAACCAGTCAAAGCTCCGCCTCCATGGCCACAGCCCGCTGATTCTGGTCGACGGCTTCCCGCGGGAACTGGGAGATCTGACAGGCCTTGAGATCGAAGAGATCACGATCCTGAAAGATGCTGCCGCCGCAGCGCTCTACGGCGTGAAAGGCGCCAACGGTGTGGTCATGATCACCACCCGCCGCGGTCAGGCAACCCCGCTCAAGGTGACGGCCAAGTACCAGTTCGGTTTCGCGACGGCCACCCGCACCCCGGAGTTTGCCGATGCGTATACCTATGCTTATTATGTCAACCAGGCCTGCGGCCTCGACGGTATTCCCGCCCGGTATGATAATACGGCGCTTAACGGATTCTACTACAAGAACGATCCGTATGCTTACCCGAACGTAGACTGGTGGGGCGAGATCTTCCGCAACCACGGTGACAGCCACCGTGCGCAGTTCACCTTTACCGGTGGCAGCAAGAACTTCCGTTACTTCGCGGCCGTGGACTACCTTAAGGACAATGCGCTGTATGTCAATCCTTCCTCGGATAGCCGCTACAACGCCCATGTCTACGACAACCGCCTCGGCATCCGTGCCAACGTCGATGTCAACATCACCAATTCCACGGCGATGAAGATCGGCGTCATGGCCCGTCTGTCTGAGGATAACAAGCCGTACTACCTCCGCAGCAACCGCATAGAGTCGCTTCTCTACAAGATTCCGGCGGCGGCGTTCCCGATCAAGCATGCCGACGGCACCTACGGCGGCTCCGCCATCTACGGCAACGCCAACCCGGTAGCCCTGTTCCAGGAATCCGGTATGGCCATGTACTCCCACCCGAAGGTGCTGGCAGACATGACTCTCCGCCAGGATTTCAGCGACCTTGTTCCCGGCCTTTCCGCCGATGCATCCGTCGCATTCGACTATATCGGCAAGATGACCGAGACGGCGACGAAGGACTTCCAGTATGCCGAGCTCGTCGGCGATGCACTGACGTACTACGGCACTAACTCCAAGACCCTCGACTACAGCCACTGGTTCAGCAGCCTGTCGATGAAATTCGAGATTAACGGAAAGATCAACTACGCCCGCACTTTCGGTGACCACCATGTGGATGCACACGCTGCTTACCGTCAGCGCAGCTGGATTGAGGCCGAACGCAACGCCTCCTCCAAGACGCAGGAATACATCGCCACGGCAAGCTATTCCTGGAAGAACCGCCTGTTCGTTGACGCGGTCGTGAACTATTCCGGTTCTGCATACCTTGCTCCTGACAGCCGTTTCAACCTCTATCCGGCCATCAGCGTCGCCGGCATCGTGTCCAAGGCCCCTTACGTCAAGGTCTACGGTTCCTTCGGACTCTCCGGCAGCGACGGTGACCTCGAGCATGAACTCTGGCGCCAGGCCTACGGATCGAGCAACGGTCACAGCTATAACTTCGGTGTGGCCCCGACCGGCTATTCCGGTCGCGCGGAAGGTGACATGGCCGCTCTCACGCTCGCTCCCGAGCAGGCCGCCACGTTCAACCTTGGCGCAGAGACCCGCCTCTTCAGCGACCGCCTCTCCGCCCGTATCGACGGTTTCATGGAAGACCGCACGAAGATCCTCATCGAGCCGTCCAACGTCTCCGAGGTCATCGGCATCGGCATGAGCGAGCAGAGCCTCGGCGAGAACAAGTACAAGGGCTTCGACCTTTCCCTTTCCTGGGACGAGAAGCGCGGTGACTTCGAGTACGGCGTCTATGCCAACGGCGGCTGGCTCTTTACGGAAGTCGTGGACGACGGTCAGGCCTACCAGGCTTACGATTACCTCTACCACAAGGGCAACCCTGTCGGCCAGTGCTACGGCCTTGAAGTGATCGGTTATTTCCGCGACCAGACCGAGATCAACAACTCCCCGAAGCAGACCTTCGGCGAAGTTCGTCCCGGCGACCTGAAGTATCGGGACCAGAACAACGACGGCGTGATTGACAACCAGGACCGCGTCAAGATGTTCGGTTCCTCCACCCCGTTGTTCCAGTACGGTTTCGGTCTCCATGCCGGCTACAAGGGATTCCGGTTCTACGCTGACTTCCAGGGCGCAGCAGGCGTCACCGTCAGCCTCCTGGATTCCCCGTTGTATCAGCCGCTCACCGGAAACAGCACGATCTCCAAGACCTTCCTCACCCGGGAAGTTCCGTGGACGCCCGAAGGCGCCGCCAATGCCACGATGCCTCGTCTGACGACCCTTGATGGGGACAACAACTACCGCAGCAGTTCCCAGTGGTACCGCGACGGCTCCTTCCTCAAGCTCCGCAACATCGGCGTTTCCTACACGATTCCCCGTTCGCTCCTGAAAATCTGCGATGCGACCGTCTCCCTCAGCGGAACCAACCTGCTGAGCGTCGACAGCATCGAATTTGCGGATCCCGAGCAGCTGGGCGCTTACTATCCCACCACGCGGGTCATCTGGGCCGGCGTCAAGTTCAACTTCTAAACCGGGAAACGAGCTATGAAAAAGTTGATTTACATCATTTCGGCTGCACTGCTGATCGCAGGTTGTAATTTCCTGGATTTCGACGAGACTTCCGCGCTCTACGACCGCGACGACATGTATTCTACGTACAGCAACATCCAGAAGATGCTGACGAATATCTACGGCTATATGCCGAACAAGGACATCGTCGACATCTCGGATGCAATGCGTGACTGCGGTTCCGATGACGCCGAATTCGGCGATCCGTCCGCTACCGTTCAGCGCTACAACAACGGCAACTGGTCGGCCCTGCAGACCGTGGATACGAAATGGAGCCTCTATAACGGCATCCGTTCCGCCAACGAGTTCCTCGAGTCCATCCAGGATGTCGATATCTCCCGTTACCGTTACGATTCCAAGTATAACCAGTGGCTCCAGCACCTGGCCCTGTATCCCTACGAGGCCAGGACCCTGCGCGCCTATTATCTCTTCGAACTGGCCCGCCGCTACGGCGACATCCCCGTTCCTACGACGATGCTTTCCGTCTCCGAGGCCAATTCCATCGGCAAGACCCCGTTCGACGAGGTCGTCGATTTCATCGTCGAGGAGTGCGATACCTGCATCCTGAAGCTTCCGGATTCCTACATGAACATGCTCGATTCCGAGTATGGGCGCGTCACCAGGGGCTTTGCCATGGCCGTCAAGACCAAGGCGCTGCTCTATGCCGCGAGCCCGCTGTTCAATCCGACGGGAGACAAGGCGAAATGGCTCGAGGCCGCCAAGGCTGCCCAGGACCTCATCGAGTCCGGCGTCTATGCGCTGGATCCCAACGAGACCGCCAACGCCCCCGGCAACACCTCTCCGGAAGTGATCCTCCAGATCATGCGTTCCGAGAGCAACAGCTTCGAGAAGTACAATTTCCCGGTCCGTTTCACGATGGGCAACCGTACCTCCATGTCCGGTACCTATCCGACGCAGAACCTCGTGGATGCCTTCCAGACGGCCGCCGGTTATGACATCACCCTCGACGAGGACGGATGGCATACCGACGATCCGGATTTCGACATCACAAAGCCGTACGAGGGCCGCGATCCGCGCTTTGCCCGGACCGTCCTCGCTGACGGCATGGCGCTCAAAGGCTCCACGATCGAGACCTTTGTCGGCGGTGCGGATTATTCCGCCACCCGTCAGGATCTCGGTTCTCCGACCGGTTACTACCTTCGCCGCTACATCATGGAGAACTCCGACTTCACGCCCGAGGCCGAGGTCGGCCAGAAGCACAGCTGGATCGTCTACCGTTATGCGGAAGCCCTCCTGAGCTATGCCGAAGCCGCCAACGAGTACTTCGGTGATCCGGACCAGACCAACGCCGATCTCCATCTGAGCGCCCGTGCGGCCCTCAACCAGATCCGCGCCAACGCCGGCATGCCGGATGTGACCGCCGCCGGTTACGACGCCTTCAAGGCCGCCGTCCAGCGCGAATGGCGCGTGGAATTTGCCTTCGAGGACCATCGTTTCTGGGATGTCCGTCGCTGGAAGATCGGCGCCGAGACGCAGAAGGATATCTACGGTGTCCAGATCATCAAGGGAGCCGAGAAGAAGGAGTATACACCGATCAAGGTGGAAAGTCGCGTTTGGGCCGACCGCATGTATCTCTATCCCATCCCTCAGTCCGAATTGTTCTGCAACACCAACCTGGGTCCCCAGAATCCCGGCTGGTAGTGGTTACATCATAAAATGAAAGCATTATGAAAAGCATTTTCAAAATAGCCGCCTGCCTGTCCTTCCTTGCCTTGCTGGTTAATGCCTGCAAGTTGGAGGATATCGACACGCAGATGACCGAAGAAGAGGCTGTCGCCGCTATCAAGCTGGATTGTGACGCGCTTGAGTCCTATACGATCCAGGCCAAAAGGCCGCAGGCCGTTTCTTTCACGGTGAATTCCACGACTCCGTGGACGGTCACCGTCTCCGAGGGTGCTGACTGGCTGACCGTCACGCCGGCCTCCAGCGCCGTTTCCTCCCTCTCCGAAGACATCCGCATCACCGCCGCCGCCAACGACGGCCTCGTCGACCGCAGCGCCACGGTGACCGTCAAGGGAGAGAATACGTCCAAAAGCTATTCCATCGCCATCACCCAGCTGCGCCTTGGCCGGCTGTCCGTCACGCCGCTGACGGCCGAATTCGCCCTGAACGGCAGTTCCCAGTCCTTCTCGCTCGAGACCAACCTCCCCTGGGAGGCCTACACCGAGGATGATTGGCTGACGCTTTCGCCTGCATCCGGTGAAAGTGACGGTGCGATGAAGTCCTTCACGGTCCAGGCAACGGCTGCAGCGAACACTTCCGTTGTCCGCAGCACGAAGGTCGTCGTGACCTCGGGCGACGAGAGGAAAGAGTTCTCCGTCACCCAGAAAGGCCAGTCCCTGGAATTCCTTCCGCTGGACGATCCGTCCATCGACCGGCAGGGCGGCGAGCTGACACTTACCGTCAATGCGACCATGGACTGGACGGTGGAGTGCGACAACGATGATTTCACCGTCACGAAGCAGGGCGCCGACCAGGTCAAGGTCGCAGCCGGCCGGAACAACCGGTTCGCTCCGCGCACGGCCAAGATCACGCTCCTGCCCGCGAGCGACGGCTTCGGCGACGTGAGCTATTCCGTCACCGTCAGCCAGGATATCAACTTCAAGTTCGAAGGCAATTGCGAGATCCTTGCCGACGGCAGTGTCAAGATCAGCAGCGGTGCCGCTTCCCGCGTGGTCCTGCTGGACCAGGGCCGTTATCTCCACCTCACCCTCACGATGGGCGAGAAGAACTTCGGTTCCGCCGCCCAGCTCTGGGTGCAGGGCAAGATCGGTAACGTCAACATCTACAACCAGCTGTCGCTGGGCGGTAACACCCGAATCCGCACAGACGGCAACATGGCAGATCCGAGCGCTACCAGCGCCTACAAGAGCACGACCTATTCCATCACCCAGGACGAGCTCAACGCGATGGAGACCTATGATTATGGCTTCGCCCCGAATGCGACGGACCCGACCAAGATGGACATGTTCTTCAAGGTCAACGGTTCCGTCAAGGCCAGCCATACGGGCAACAACCCGTTCTACTATGACACGGGATCGTCTTCCTACTACTTCGGCTTCTACGGAAGTACGTCGGACGGTACCTGGTATGTCGTCAAGACCTGTGACATTGAATTAACCACAGAGTAACCATGAAGAAATTTGTATACATACTCCTTGCAGCGGCAGCCCTCACGGCAGGGCTGACCGCCTGCGAGTCCAAGGAAGAGAAGAACGCCGGTGAGGAGGATATCATCGATCTGCGCTACCGCGTGGAGAGTGAGTACACCCTCGACGCCGTTTCCGCGAAGCCTTTCACGATCGTCGTGAAGTCTTCCCATCCCTGGACCATCCGCAGCTACCATCCCGACTGGTGCATCATCGAGCAGGAGGACGGCGAGGCCGTCGACCCGGAGCTCGTGCATGTCGGTAAGGGTGAAAGCACATCCGTCAAGGTCCAGTATTACGACAATACCTCCCTTGACGACCGGACGGACTATATTGAAATCGCCAGCGGTGCCTGGATCGGCAAGAAAGTGACTATTTATCAGAAAGGCATCGCCTATCTGAGGGTCCCTGAAGCCGATATCGAGGGCGGCCTGATGGTCGAAAAGGCAGGTGGCGAGATCCTCGTCAATGTTCTTACCAACCAGAAGTGGAGCGCCAGGATCCTTCCCGAAGGAGACGGCGGGACCGACTGGTTGGCTGTCAGCGAAGGCGAAACGGGCGAGCTCGACGGCGCCGTCAAGGTTGCCGTCGAGGAGAACACCGGCGAAAAACGCTATGCCAATGTCGCGATCTATGACCGCAACGGCGAGGAGCGTGCGCTGATCAAAATCACACAGGACGGTGTCCAGCTCGACCCGGAAACCTTCGAGGTCCGTGTGAGCTATGACCAGAACGCCGCGACGCTCAATGTCATTTCCAATGCCAAGTGGACGGCGGAAGGCGACGGTGACTGGTTCTCCATCGACAACCCCGACGGACACGACGGTGACGGCACGCTTACTCTCACGATCACGGACAACAACACCGACGGTCTCCGCAAGGGAACCATTACCCTCAAGACCGTCGCCGCCGACGAAGGTGACGCCGTGGCCGAGAAGGAAGTCGTCATCAAACAGTCCTACAAGATCGAGCCGGTGCGCAGGGTTGTGGACAATGACGAACTCGGCGCCTGGAAGTCCGACTGGTCCAATACGCCGGTCTATACGGCCGATGTCGGTACCTTGTTCAATGCCCAGGCCCGTCTGAACCGCAGCATGGAATTCGGTACCTATACCTTCCGCTGGAAAGACCTTACGCCCGATCCCGCAGCTGCTGACGGCATCCGTGTCAGACACTGGTTCTGCTTCGACGAGAGCTGCGAGCTCAAGTTCGACCTCCGTCCCGTCGACGGAAAGACCAGCTTTGACTTCAATGTGGCCGGCGACGGCAACAAGCCCAGCGTCAATTCCTACACGGCGATAGACTGGTCTGCGCCGATCGAGATTACCTACAAGTTCGACCCGAGCGGCAGCGAGTACTGCCACGTCACTTATCTTGTCAACGGAGAGGTTGCCGGCAGTTTCGATACGTCCGAAAACTTGCTTCGCAGCGTGAAGTGGGGTTCGAAGATCAATATGTATATCGGTGTCGACAAATCCGGCTCAGCCATCCTCGAATGGTACGAGTACACCGCTCCGATGAATTGGGATGAAGATTAAAAAGACTGAATCATGAAAGCTATCTGCAAATCAGCATTCGTTATCCTGTCGGGTTTCCTGCTCGCCGTTTCCTGCGGTGAGAAAGATGCAACCGAACCGGTTGATGACAAAACCGACCAGAAGCAGGAAGTTCAGCCTGTGACCAAGACCCTCACGTTCGTCCTTCCGGAAAACAGCATTTCCGGAAAGACGGCCTGGGAGGCCGGGGACCAGATCGTGGTCCATGGAGAATACGCCGCCGATCAGGTTATCGTGACCCTTTCGGCAGGGGATATTTCCGCGGATGGCAGGACGGCCACTAAGACGGTCGACAACCTCAAGCCTTATACGCGTGAGGATGTAGGGAGCACCCTTTATGCCGGTTATCCGGCAGAAGCGGTCAACAACCTCCGCCACTGCTTCTTCTATACGCAGTTCAACGACACTAACCGTCCGCTCATGGCGGCCTGCAACACGGCTGACGACAAGTTCAACTTCCTCGACCTGAACGCCGCCATTACCTTTACCGCCGAGGGCGACTATGATTCGTTTACCTTTTTCGGCAACAAGAAGGAGACGATCGGCTATGGCGTCTATCAGGTGAAGATTACTCCGGAAGAGCAGAACTACACCCAGTATCTCAACGATCCTGTCCTTACCATCGACGCACCGTTCACTTCCGGTGAGAACCGGATCTATGTCCCTGCCGGACTTCGGTTCGAGGCGGGTTATACGATCAAGTTCAAAAAGGGGGAGGGTTATGTCTCGATCCTCAAGACCCACGACGAGGAAACGGTCGCCCACGGCACTGTCATGGATATGGGAGACATCAATGGAGCCATCGAGGAGTACACCGACCCGTTCTCCGCGGATGTCAAGGATCTGGACACAGAGGGTACTGCCAATTGCTACATCATCACCGCTCCCGGTTCCTACAAGTTCAAGGCTGTCTACGGCAACGAGCCGAACAGCTACATTATGGATGTGGAAGAAGCCGTTGTCCTGTGGGAAACCTGGAATGACGACCAGGAAGTTGAGGCGGGCAGCGTCATCGTTTCCGCCGACTATGCCGAGGACTACATGATTATCAAGACCCCGGATACGCTCCGTCCCGGCAATGCGGTCGTGGCCGCCCTCGATGCGGAGGGCACCATCCTTTGGAGCTGGCATCTGTGGGTTCCCCAGACGCCGGTGGCGACGTCGGACTTCGGCGGCATCATGGGCAAGCCCCTGATGGACCGCAACCTCGGCGCCCTCGTGGCGACGGAGGCCGGTGCAGCACCCGTCGATCCGCTCTCCTATGGCATGGTTTACCAGTGGGGCCGCAAGGATCCGTTTACGAATACCCATACGGCACTTACAAACGCCGTAGCCACCTGGGCCGGTATGGACGAGGAAGTGGCTCCCGCGCTGATCTCGCTCGCCGATGCCGTCGCGCATCCGCGCCTGCTCGGCCATGTCGACAACGGCAACTGGATGGAGGTCGACGACGAGACCCTCTGGTCCGACGAGGCGAAGACCATCTATGATCCGTGCCCGGTCGGTTACCGTGTCCCTCCGCGCGACACCGGTCTGCCTTTCTGGAGCGCCGACCTGTCTTCCCAGACGGGCTGGGCCATCGACGGCACCAATGGCTGGCTGATGATCGGTGATCCGGTCTCCGTGTTCCCGATCGCCGGCTATCGCGATGACTATTCCGTCGGCGGAATGGCCAAGGTGGGCGCCCGTACGCTGTACTGGACGTCCCGCGGCAATGGTGCGAAGGCATATGGCGCCGATCTCCGATTCGACAAGGGTACATACCTCGGCAACGGTTCCGCCCCGAAGGCCCGTTTGGGATCGGTCCGCTGCGTCGTCGAATAATCTCTGTTTACGTCTGCCAGGCCCTGACCGGCCTGGCAGGTGCGAAAAAAACCACATGCCATGAAACTGACCAAATTACTGCTTATATGTCTTTGTCTCGCCGGTGTCCCCGACCTGGTGACAGCTTGTAGCGGCGAAGAAGAAAGGACCGTCCTTCCTCCGCCCGATCCGGGCACTGATCCCGGTACTGATCCCGGAACCGATCCTGGAACTGATCCTGGAACTGATCCTGGTACTGATCCTGGAACTGATCCTGGAACTGATCCTGGAACTGATCCTGGTACTGATCCTGGAACTGATCCTGGTACTGATCCTGGCACCGATCCCGGTGATGGGCCGGATGTGGCAGCCTGCAAGGATCTCGGCGGTTCGGAGACGGCCAACTGTTATGTCGTTACCGAGCCCGGCAGCTATAAGTTCAAGGCGGTCAAGGGTAACGGCACAGCGTCCGTAGGGACCGTCGCCAAGGTTGAGGTGCTGTGGGAAACGGCATCGGGCATGATTGCCGAAATAGGCTTCTCCGGCAATTATATCACGTTTTCAACGCCATCGGCGCTGGTCTGCGGCAATGCGCTCGTGGCGGCGAAGGACGCTTCCGGAAAGATTCTCTGGAGCTGGCATCTCTGGATGCCCGTAAGCACACCGGCCGGCGACCTTTACGGCCTGTCCTGGTACACGATGATGAGCCGCAATCTCGGCGCACTGGAGGATGCTTCTTCTTCGGCCGGTCCGGATTCCTATGGTCTTCTGTACCAGTGGGGCCGCAAAGATCCGTTCCCGTGCAACACTCCTTCCGAACGGAAAGCCGGCACGATGTCCCTGGCCGAATCCATTGCCAATCCGACGACCTTCGCGTACAACGAGGGTACATGGATGTCTTCCGTGGACGCTTCCGTCTGGGGCGACAAGGCGACCAAGACCATCTACGACCCCTGTCCGCCGGGTTATAAGGTCCCGATGCGGGAGGACGTGACAGCCGTCTTCTCGACGGACGCCATTTCGGGGACGACCGGCTGGCAGTATGCTGCCGGCCATGCTTTCGCTATCGGCGATCCGAAGGTCTGGTTCCCTTATACCGGATACATCGACGGTACGGGTACCTATGTCGCCGGGGGTAGCCAGACCAAGATCTGGAATTCCCACATGGACAGCGCCAACAACCAGGGCTACGGTATCTTCGTCAACGGCGAATCCTCTTCCCGTTCTTCCCAGAAGGCGGCCCAGGGAGGCAGCGTCCGTTGTATTTCCCTGAATCAGGCGTCGTTTACGAACGAGGCGGGCATGCCGGTGATGGGCCAGTATAAGCGTGTCGTCTTCGAGACATCGAAGGTGGTCGAACTTTCCGGACTCCATCTCAGCGTGGACAAGGATTTCCTCTGGGGCGTCGGTGATGAGGGGTATCTCTACAAGTTCACCAATATAGACGGTGATGTCTCCGGGATAACGCCCGAGACGGTGTGGACCTACAGCGCCGACATGGAGGGCGTGACCCTCGATCCCGATACCGGCAATCTCTATCTCGCCATCGAACCCAAGCGCGTCTACCGCGTGAGTCCTCCTTCTTACAATTCCAAGACGACGATGTTCGATGTCGAGGAGGCCGCCGATATGGGCAACTCCGGCATGGAGGGCATCGCATGGCACAAGGGCGACCTCTATGTAGGGTCCCAGAGCGGTGCGACGCTGTGGTGCTATACCCTGAGCGGAACCAAGAAGTGGAAGAAACAGCTCGGACAGATAGCGCCCGGCATCACGGAGGTCGGCGACCTCTTCTACGACGCCGAGACAGATCTTCTGTGGGTCACCGACTCCGAGGCCTTCAAGCTCTTCGTCTTTGACGGCGACGTGACGCGGTTGAAAGCCATCTATGACATCAAGTTCATCGGCAATCCCGAGTCGGTCTGTGTGGACCATGCCCGCGGCTGCGTATGGATGGCCGACGACGGTTCTACCTCCAAGATTTACAAGATATCCTTCTCTGGACTGTAGTTTCGCAATGCCCCGCTCTCCGGGGCATTTTTTTGACTCTCCCCTTCATTCCATGGCCCCGTCCTTGGAATCTTTCCCCCGGCGCTTGGGCAGGATACAAAAGCAGGGCGACTATTGGCCGCCCTGCTGGTACAGAAATAGAAATTATTCAGCTACGCAGCGTACAGAGCCTCCAAGAGTCTTGTATTGTAAGTCTTGATTATACTTTGACGATTGATTCAAATAGAAGAACGCCGCCTTCCCTTTGTAGGAAGCATTATCCGTTGCTGACCATATTATGGTTCTGCCATTACTGTCGGAAGGCCATAGACCACTAGCATCGTTCAGGTATCCGGGCATCGGAAATACGGATGCATAATCATTATGTTTTGCATACATATTCACAGTGTCAAATGTCCAGTCCGTGTCGGTTTTTTCCCATAATTTATATGATGTGTTATAAATAGGAACCCTATAGCCGACAGGACAAGGATCATATTCGGTCTTTCCGCTGTTTTCCCAAAGCGTCGCAATTTGAGAGGAATTCCAATTCTTACCTGTGTAGTGGTAGAACACTGTCGGATGACTGATTGTATTATCGGTACTGGTTCCTACGTCCGCAACATTCGTGGTGCTCAGCGCTCCGGAGGGAGCTCCCTTGATCCTATCTGAATAGAACGGGTCTTTTCTTCCCCACTGATAATACAAGCCATGTGTATTATAGTCTGGCGTTCCTCCTGTTGCAGCAACATACAGTGCACCAAGATTCCTGTCCATAATTTTCTTTCCTGCTGCGGCAAAGCCCTCGTCTATATCATTAATCGCAGTTCCAGGCACCCAGATATGCCAACTCCATAGAATTGTACCTTTATCATCCTTAACAGCTATGAGTGCATTTCCGGCATGAAGAGATGCCGGCATCTTAAAGTATATGAAGCCATCATAATAATCAACCGAGTTGATAACGGATGTTGTAGTAACTCCGCTGGATGTGCTATTCCAAGTCTCCCAGAGTACGGAGGCAACATATGCGGCTCCAACGGATTCACCAGCAGATGAACCATTGACATAACTATTGCCCTTGACTGCCCGGAATTTGAATAACTTCGAGACATTGCTGGCATCAGCGGCACTTACTACATAACAATTGGCCGATTCATTTTCACTCATGTCAACGGCACTGGCCATCTCGGCTGCACTGAAGACCGTTACATCTTTCATTTTTGAGGACGGAAGTAAGCCTAAATTGATCATATGATCATGGGACAGACTTAATGCAGCTTTGGAGGAGATGGTTTTTATCTTTTTTCCTTTGTTAGCCAGAGTGATAGTAAAGCCATCAGCTAAGTTGACTTCATTAGGTATGAAAATGTAATTGAGCGTAGTTCCATCCCCTTTTACCGAGCCGGAAATCTCTGTCAGGGGCTCCTTGCATCCCCACTCCTCATTAGGCTTTTTGTAATACTGCTCGGAAACTGGTTTGTTTTCGGAATTGTTAAACTCTACCAGATACTGGCCGTAGCCGACAGTCTCGGTCCCGTTATAACCGGAAAAAAAGTATTCGTCATATTCTCCCGATACGGTAAAGGTGATTGCACAGCAAACATTTTTCAGGGTCATGGTTCCGCCATCTACCCAACCGGCTAAGAGCAGATTGTTTGTGCTCTTGAAACGTGCACGTCCGCTTGCTCCCCATTTTGAATAGAAAGGGAGATAGTCATCGTCATCTTGATATGGATAAACGGCATTGTAGGGATGGTTTCCGGCCGGGTCTGGTGTAAGGCCAGAAATGTCAACAGTAAAGACTGCTGTAGTCGGGTCGATGATTTCAGATGCCGTTAAAGTGTGAACAACACGATCCAATTCGGGATGATCGTCAGAGTCAGAGTGGTTCCTCTGTCCATAAATAACGATTTTATCGCCTTCTTCCCAGCCTGTAGAGCCATCGGTACCGAGGCTGACTTTTGTCCCGTTCTGGTCCGTGAGGGCCGGAAAAGAACATGTAATCGTGGTCAAGTGCCTTTCAGAATCTTTCGTCTGTTTTTCAGTAGCGTCATTTGCAATTTCTTTTTCACAAGAAACAGCAAAGAAGGTCACAAGGGATGCAAACAGAGAAAACATGTAAATCTTTTTCATAGTACAATCCTCCTATTCCCAATCTGGGTCATAATCATCAACTGTGAATACGGGGGCATTTCCAGTATAAGACATGCATGCCAACTCCATCGATATATCGAATACTTCGACATCGGGCGCTTTGTAAAGACGTTTTCGTTTCATAGTGTATTCGTTTATGTTTGTTTGTGATAGTTCCTGAATCCTGAACCTTAGTGCGGCTGGCTCCTTTTGTCCGCGAATTAAGGTGGGCTAAAATGTCAAATACAAAAATAATGTTTAAAGCGTAAAAATGCAAGCTTTATTATCCTAATTATAGCAAAGGTTATTGCGTTTTTTTGCTTGTTTGTAAAAATACTTATAAACATCTATAACCTGGTAAAAAACTTTAATATTTAGCACCGCTTTTTGCGTACTATTTGACTTTATTTGCGGACTTTGTTCAGAGCGCGACCACGAGCGACGGGCTGGTAATGTTGTGGATGCCGCACTTAGGTTCAGGATTCACTAAATGCCATTGACAACACACAAAAACCTATAGCTATGATTAAGAAGAAACAATATGAAATCCCCAACGTGGAGATTATTCATTATCGATTGGAAAGGTCATTCTGCGACAGTTACACAAGCAACAGTTTGCAGGACTATAATCTTCGTGATGATATTGATTGGGATTAATGATGGAGGACACTACTATGAAAAACATTACTAAATACTCCACCGTCTTATTATTTGCCTTTGTAATTTTCTGTGCCTGCCAGAAGAGTGCGATTGAGGAGGTTGACGTCATCGACAACACTGAGAATGCAGAAAACTCCAATGCCAGAATAAGGACATTCACCTGCACTATCGCCGACAATCAAGATTCAAAAATAACGATTGACGGGACCGGTAAAACACAATGGAAAGTAGACGATGAGATTATGATTCATGGTGGTTCCAATGGTTCGGGACGTCTCCTGATTAAACTCACTGCTGAGGATATCAGTGCAGACGGTAAGCAGGCCACGATATCATTCTCTGAGGGCGACCTTGCTCCTTACGTTCACAGCGACCCTAATAAATTGAGCCATTATTACGCCCAGTACCCTGCCAATTGTGTCCCTTCAGGGAATATGTACTACGAATGCTGCTTTACCAACACGAACAACTTTTTGTTGGCGTCCTGTGATGTGGATGACACTTTCGCCTTCTACAATCTCTGCAGTGTTATTTCTTTTACGGTTTCCGGGGGTTACGACAAAGTTGTATTCTATGGAAACAATGGTGAAAGGGTCTGAATCGCCGGCTTTTTACACGGATAAGAAGGGCGGATCCAGTTATTGTAGTTACTCAAACGTTTCCTTTGCTGGTTATACCGACAAATCAACTGTCGTAGAAACGGAAATCAGTATTCCTCGTTCTGATGCTAATGTTGTGTCTGGTGGTACATATAAGTTCTATACCTATGGAAGCTAGGATGCTGGCAACATGGATAAACAATATGTACAACTCACATTAAACGACTAGAAGAATAGCCCATTCTGTTAGGAGTACAAGGTTATGCTCTCCCGACTGCTTTAATATGCCAGTCAGTAACACACACTATCGTTGTCGAAGGTCCAGATGATGGACCTTCGACTGCGTTTAAGGCGTTTTTTGTCATTGAAGGTCCAAGAAAGGGACCTTCGGCGCCCCTCCCCGCATGATCCTCTTCAGAACCAGACGACGTCAGAAAGGTCCAGCGTGTTGCCGGGAAGGGAGAGATTCTACGGACAGGCCGTGGAATGACGGGAACGGACGGGGTCGTGGAATGACGAGGAGATTTCTCGACTTCGCTCGAAATGACAATGTCCCTGCCAGAAGCCGGACTGACAGATGCCCCGCATTCGCTGGGCATGACGAAAGGGGATGCCCTGCATTTGCTGGGCATGACGGGGATGGGACAATATTTCCGCTGGAGCTATGCATTTTACAGGAAAAAATAGTATATTTGCGAGTGGTTTGTTAAATCCTTTTAGCTGTTATGTTCCTACTGGGGTATGATATCGGGAGCTCGTCCGTCAAGGCCTCGCTGGTGGAGGCGGAGAGCGGGAAGTGCGTCGCGTCGGCGTTCTATCCGAAGCAAGAGGCTCCGATCCTGTCCAAACGGCCCGGCTGGGCCGAGCAGGATCCGGCCATGTGGATGGGCAATCTCAAACTGGCTACGGCCGACGTGCTGCAGCAGGTCCGTTCGCGGGCGACGCTGGAGGCCAAGGCTTTCACGCCCGATCAGGTAGCGGCCATCGGCATCTCCTACCAGATGCACGGTCTGGTCTGCATCGACAAGGACATGGCGCCGCTGCGCCCTTCCATCATCTGGTGCGACTCCCGCGCCGTGCCATACGGCCAGAAGGCCTTTGAAGCGCTTGGCAGCGAATTCTGCCTGTCCCACCTGCTCAATGCGCCTGGCAACTTCACGGCCGCGAAACTCGCTTGGGTCAAGGAAAACGAGCCTGATACCTATGCCAGAATCTGGAAGATCATGCTGCCCGGCGACTATATCGCCATGCGCCTGACGGGCGTGCCGGCGACGACGGTCAGCGGCCTTTCCGAAGGGATCTTCTGGGATTTCGCGGAGAACCGGCCCTGTAAGGAACTCCTGCAGCATTTCGGCTTCGATCCGACGATCCTTCCGCAGGTCAAACCGACCTTCGGCGTGCAGGGAACGCTGACCAGGGCTGCGGCGGAGGCGCTCGGTCTCGTGGAAGGTATCCCCGTGACGTACCGCGCCGGCGACCAGCCGAACAATGCCCTGTCACTCAATGTGTTCAATCCCGGCGAAATCGCTTCGACGGCCGGCACCTCCGGCGTCGTATACGGCGTGCTGGGACAGGTCGCCCATGACCCGCTGAGCCGCGTCAACAGCTTTGCCCATGTCAACCATACCGCCGCTGACCCCCGGCTCGGCGTGCTGCTGTGCATCAACGGCACGGGTATCCTGAATGCCTGGATCCGTCGCAATGTGGCGCCGGAAGGCCTTTCCTATGATGAGATGAACACCCTGGCGGCGGAGATTCCGATCGGCTCGGAAGGCGTGTCCGTCCTCCCGTTCGGCAACGGCGCCGAGCGCATGCTGGAAAACCGCGAGACCGGTTGCAGCCTGCACGGACTGAATTTCAATATCCATGACCGGCGGCACCTCATCCGCGCCGGGCAGGAAGGCGTCGCCTTCTCGTTCCAGTACGGCATTGAGATTATGGAAGCGATGGGCATGAAGGTGGACCGGATCCATGCCGGACTCGCCAACATGTTCCAGTCCAAGGTCTTCCGCGACACGCTCGCCGGCGTCAGCGGGGCGACGATCGAGCTTTACGACACCGACGGCGCGGCCGGCGCGGCCAAAGGTGCCGGCATCGGAGCCGGTATCTACAGGGACCACGACGAGGCTTTCGTGACGCTGGAGCGCCTGGATGTCGTCCTTCCGGAGCATCGCCAGCAGTACCGCGATGCCTATGAAAGGTGGAAAAGCAATATCTAAAACACAATAACCATGGCAAAAGAGTATTTCCCGCAGATCGGAAAGATCGGCTTTGAGGGTCCTGAGAGCAGGAACCCGATGGCATTCCATTATTATGACGCCGAGCGTGTCGTGCTCGGAAAGAAGATGAAGGACTGGCTGAAGTTCGCGATGGCCTGGTGGCATACGCTCGGACAGGCCTCCGGCGACCCTTTCGGCGGCCAGACCCGCAGCTATGAGTGGGACAAGGGCGAGTGCCCCTACTGCCGTGCCCGCGCCAAGGCTGACGCCGGCTTCGAGCTCATGCAGAAGCTCGGCATCGAGTATTTCTGCTTCCACGACATCGACCTTATCGAGGACTGCGACGACATCGACGAGTACGAGGCTCGGATGAAGGACATCACCGACTACCTGCTGGAGAAGATGAAGGAGACCGGAATCAAGAATCTCTGGGGAACGGCCAACGTCTTCGGTCACAAGCGCTACATGAACGGCGCCGCTACCAATCCGCAGTTTGAAATCGTCGCCCGCGCCGCCGTCCAGATCAAGAACGCGCTCGACGCCACCATCAAGCTCGGCGGCTCCAACTACGTCTTCTGGGGCGGTCGCGAGGGTTATTACACGCTGCTGAACACCCAGATGCAGCGCGAGAAGGACCATCTCGCCAGGCTCCTTACCGCCGCCCGCGACTATGCGCGCGCCAAGGGGTTCAAGGGGACCTTCCTCATCGAGCCGAAGCCGATGGAGCCGACCAAGCACCAGTATGACGTCGACACGGAGACCGTCATCGGTTTCCTCCGCCAGAATGGCCTCGACAAGGACTTCAAGGTCAATATCGAGGTAAACCACGCCACCCTCGCCGGCCATACCTTCGAGCACGAGCTGACCGTGGCCCGGGAGAACGGCTTCCTCGGCAGCATCGATGCCAACCGCGGCGACGCCCAGAACGGCTGGGACACCGACCAGTTCCCGGTGGACGCCTTCGACCTCACGCAGGCCATGATGCAGATCCTGCTCAACGGCGGTTTCGGCAATGGCGGCACCAACTTCGACGCCAAGCTGCGCCGCAGCTCCACCGATCCCGAGGACATCTTCATCGCCCACATCAGCGCGATGGACGCCATGGCCCACGCCCTGCTGAATGCCGCGGCCATCCTCGAGGAAAGCCCACTGCCGGCCCTGGTCAAGGAGCGCTATGCGTCCTTCGACAGCGGTCTCGGCAAGCAGTTCGAGCAGGGCAAGGCCACGCTTGAGGACCTCTACGCATACGCGAAGGAGCACGGCGAGCCCGTCGCGGCCTCCGGCAAGCAGGAGCTCTGCGAGACCTATCTCAACCTCTACGCGAAATAGCTGGTGCAGCACATGAGCGGCTATCGTCAGAAAGGCAGCTCCGGCTACCTCTTTTCCATCGTGCTCGTCGCCGTCATCGGCGGCCTGCTGTTCGGGTATGACACTGCGGTGATTTCCGGTGCGGAGAAGGGCCTCCAGGCCTTTTTCGAAAGCGCCGGGGACTTTACCTACACGGACTCCTGGCACGGATTCACCAGCTCCAGCGCCCTCATCGGCTGCGTCATCGGTGCACTCCTGTCGGGCATCCTGGCCTCCCGCCTCGGCCGCAAGAAATCCCTCTTCGTGGCCGGTATCCTCTTCCTGCTGAGCGCCCTGGGCTCCTTCCGTCCGGAATTCCTCTTCTTCGAATACGGCGTCCCTTCGAAGGGGCTGCTGGTGGCGTTCAACCTCTACCGCATCCTCGGCGGCATCGGCGTCGGCATCGCGTCGGCCCTGTGCCCGATGTATATCGCGGAGATTTCCCCGGCCTCGAAGCGCGGCACGCTCGTGTCCTGGAACCAGTTCGCCATCATTTTCGGCCAGCTGGTGGTCTATTTTGTCAACTTCCTGATCATCCGCTCCCATGTGGATGACCCGGATGTCGTGGCATGGACCAACAGTGTCGGCTGGCGGGTCATGTTCGTATCCGAGGCCTTCCCGGCCACCCTGTTCGCCCTGCTGATCCTGCTGGTGCCCGAGACGCCGCGGTTCCTGGCCCTGAACGGGCAGGATGAGCGGGCGCTCACCGTCCTCGCCAACATCAACGGCGAGGCGAAGGCCCGCGAGATCCTCGCCGAAATCAAGGCCACGGCCGTCGAGAAGACCGAAAAGCTGTTCCGCTACGGTGTTCTCGTGGTCTTCATCGGCTGCATGCTCTCCGTCTTCCAGCAGATCATCGGCATCAACGCCGTGCTCTACTTTGCCCCGCGCATCTTCGAGTCCATGGGCGTGTCGAACAACATGCTCTTCACGGTGATTATGGGTGTGATCAACATCACGTTCACGCTCGTGGCGGTGTTTACGGTGGAGAAGCTCGGCCGCAAGCCGCTGCTGATCACGGGCTCGCTCGGTATGGCCGTCGGCGCCCTCGGCGTGGCGCTTTCCAATGTGGTCGCACTGCCGGCCCTGATTCCGGTCATCAGCATCATGGTCTACAGCGCCTCGTTCATGTTCAGCTGGGGCCCCATCTGCTGGGTCTACATTTCCGAAATCTTCCCGAACACGATCCGCAGCCAGGCGACCGCCCTTGCCGTCGCTTTCCAGTGGATCTTCAACTTCATCGTTTCCAGCACCTTCGTCCCGATGTACAACATGCGGCTGGGGTCGATGGGGGACAGTTTCGGCCACTGCTTCGCCTATGCCCTCTACGGGGTCATCTGCCTGGCCGCCGCCCTGTTCGTCTGGAAGATTGTCCCGGAGACCAAGGGCAAGACGCTGGAGGATATGAACGCCCTTTGGGCGAAGCGGGGGACAAAATAAGAGTTTTTTTTCTTATCTTTGTCTCTCGTACTGAAGCCAACCTGTAATGCATAAGATATTTGTCCCGCTGTACCGCTTCTTCGAGCGCCACCGGATCCTGATGTTCCTGACCATCGCCGTTACCTCGCTGGTATTCATTTGGTTCGGTCTCAAGGTGCGTCTGGAGGAGGATATCACCAAACTGATTCCCTCGACGGGCTCTTCTGAAAAGGGCCTCGCCTTCGGCAGCCTCCGTGTCAAGGACAAGATCTTCGTGCAGGTCGCCGCGAAAGACCGCAAGCAGGGTGTTGAGCTCGACCGCCTCGTCGAGTGCACGGACGAGTTCGCCGAGACGCTCCGCCGGCGGGATTCCCTCGCCCACAACATCGACGGCATGCTCTACAATGCCGAGGATATCGACCTGATGGAGATCAAGGACGCCATCGTCGCGCATCTTCCGACCTTTGTCGACACGAAGGTCTATGCGCAGTTCGATTCCCTGATTACCCCGGAATATGCCCGGGAGCAGATGGCGTGGAACCTGGAGGCGGCGGAGGATCCGCTGCTCTATGAGGTCGCCGAGACCGACCCGCTGGGGCTCCGCCGGGCCTTTGTCGACGGCATCGCCGCGAACTCGGGCGTCGGTTCCTTCACGCTGATGGACAGCCATCTCGTGTCGACGGACACGACCGTGGCCTATCTCTTCCTCTCCCCGTCCTTTATTTCGACGGATACGGGCGCCGGCTCTGACCTGGTCCGGATGCTTTGGGAGGAGGCGGCCTCCTTCAACGCCTCCCACGACGATGTGGAGGTGTTTTTCCACGGCGCGCCCGTGCGCAGTGTCAACAACTCCACCCGCATCAAGAAGGACCTGCTGCTGACCATCGGCATTTCCCTGCTGGTCATTCTCCTGCTGATTACGCTCTGCTTCAAGGACTGGAAGGTCATCCCGTTCCAGCTCTTGCCGGTCATCTACGGCAGTTTCTTCGCCCTGGCCTGCGTCTATTGGATCAAGGGCGGATTGTCGCTGCTGGCGATGGGTATCGGCGCCATCATCCTCGGCGTCGCCCTGAGTTACTGCCTCCACCTGATCACCCATTATAAATATATCGGTGACCCCGAAAAGGTGCTCCAGGACGAGTCTACGCCCGTGACCCTCGGCGTGCTGACGACGATGGGCGCCTTCTCCGGCCTGATCTTCACGCAGTCGGAGCTGCTGCGCGATTTCGGCATCTTCGCCTCGCTGGCCCTGTTCGGGAGTACGCTTTTCGCCCTCGTGTTCCTGCCGCATTTCCTGCCGAAGGGCGACACCGGCAAGAATAAGAAGGCCTTCCGCGTGATCGACCGCATCAGCGCCTACAGCATCGACAAGCGCAAGCTTCCGATGATCATTATCGGCATAGTGACGGTCGTGTGCATCTGCTTCTCCCCGAAGATCAGCTTCGACAAGGACCTGCGGAATCTCAGCTATTTCGAGGAGGAGACGCTCCGCAGCGAGAAGCTCTATGCCGACATGAACTACAACCGGGACAGCATCAACGCCTATTTCGCCGCCTCCGCCGCGACGCTCGACGAGGCGCTGGCCTACAACCGGCAGATCATCCGCAAGGTGGATTCCCTCCAGGATCTCGGCATCGTCCACAACTATTCCGGCGTGACTTCCAAGATTTTCATTCCGGAGGAGGAGCAGCGAGAACGCATCGCCGCCTGGAACGCCTACTGGACGCCGGAGAAGAAAGGGGAGACCCGGAAGATTCTCCGGGACGCCGCCCGCGAGGCCGGCTACAACAGCGAGTTCCTCCTGTTCAATGAGCTGCTGGATACCGAGTACGACGCCGACGACACCTTCAACGTCTATGAGAGCGGTCTTTTCCCGGAGTCGGTGACGTCCAATTTCATCGAGTATTGCGATGGCCGCTATCTGGTTTTCACGCCCGTCCAGTGCTCGACGATGAAGGAGAAGGATATCATCAGCGACACCGTGACCGAGAATGGCATGAGCGACCACGCCATCGCCGTCGACCCGATGTACTATATCCGCGACATGGTGGAAATTGTCCACCGCGACTTCGACCTTGCCGTGGAGATCTCCTCGCTCTTCGTGCTGCTGGTACTGCTGATTTCCTTCAAGAGCATCTGGAGCGCCATCCTGTCCTTCATTCCGATGGCCCTGAGCTGGTATGTCGTCAAGGGCGCCATGGTGCTGCTGGGGCTGCAGTTCAACCTCATCAACATCGTCATCTCGACCTTCATCTTCGGTATCGGCGTAGACTACAGCATCTTCGTGATGGAGGGTCTGCTGGCCATCGCCCGTAGCGGCTCCAGCAAGCTCCTGGTCTGGCACAAGAGCGCCATCTTCTTCTCGGCGGTCGTGCTGCTGATCGTGATGTGTTCGCTGCTTTTCGCCGTCCATCCGTCCATCAGTTCCATCGGCCTGACGGCCCTCATCGGCATGGCGACGACGGTCATTTTCTCCTACACCATCCAGCCCTGGCTGTTCCGCCAAATGATGAAGGTGCCGTATTTCAAACGTTGTTTCGAGAAACAGTAGAAACGTCATTCCCCGGCTTGTCCGGGGAATCTTTTTTTTAGGCGAACCGCGCCAGGAAGCATTCCACCGTATTTTCCATCAGGCAGGCGATGGTCATGGGACCGACGCCGCCGGGGACCGGCGTGATGGCGGCGGCCTTCTTCGACACGGAGTCGAAGTCGACGTCGCCGCAGAGCTTGCCCGTCTCGGGGTCGGTGTCCATGCCGACGTCGATGACGACGGCGCCCTCGGAGACCATGTCGGCGGTGATCATCTTTGCCCGCCCGGCGGCCACGACGAGAATCTCGGCCTCACGGGTGACGGAAGGCATGTCTACGGTCCGGGTGTGGCAGAGGGTGACGGTGGCGTGGCGGTCCAGGAGCATCTTCGCGACCGGCAGGCCGACGATGTTGCTGCGGCCGACGACGACGGCGCGCTTGCCCTTCGGATCCACACCGATGGCATCCAGCAGTTTGAGGATGCCGGCAGGGGTGCAGGGGCTCATGTGCGGGGTCTTCTGCCAGAGACCGGCGACATTGTACGGGTGGAAACCGTCGACATCCTTCTCCCGGGCGATGGTCTCGATGACCTTGGCCTCGCGGATGTGCTTCGGGAGGGGGAGCTGGACGAGGATGCCGTCCACGCTGTCGTCGGCGTTGAGGCCTCGGATGAGCTCCAGGAGGGCCTCCTCGCTGATGCTCTCGTCCTGGACGAGGGTCGTATTGCGGATGCCCACGGCGTCGCAGGCCCGGGCCTTGTTGCGGACGTAGACGACGCTTGCGGGGTCTTCGCCCACGCGGACGACCACCAGGTGCGGCACCCTGCCGTATTTTTCCGGGAAGGAAGCGACCTTCTCCGCCAGCGCGGCCTTGAGGTCGGCCGCTATCTTCTTTCCGTCGATCAGTATCATATCTTTCGGTATTAAGATGCCCGATCAAGTCGGGCATGACGCTATTGTCATTTCGAGCTTGTCGAGAAATCTCTACAAAATTAGCAAAAATTGCATAGAATCGAAATAATTCCTAACTTGCGCATCCTTTAAAAGATGACTATGAGACCGCTTTATCTGACCAATACCCTTACCCGCACCAAGGAGCTTTTCAAACCGATCCACGAAGGCCATGTCGGCATGTACGTCTGCGGCCCGACGGTTTACGGCGACGCCCACCTCGGCCATGCCCGCCCGGGCGTGACCTACGACGTGCTGTTCCGCCTGCTGAAGCACCTTGGCTACAAGGTCCGCTATGTCCGTAACATCACGGACGTCGGCCACCTCGAGCACGACGCCGACGAAGGGGAGGACAAGATTGCGAAGAAGGCCCGGCTGGAGGAGCTGGAGCCCATGGAAGTAGTGCAGTTCTATACCGAACGCTACCACGAGGCGATGCGCCTGCTCAATACTGAGTCCCCGTCCATCGAGCCGCGCGCCTCGGGCCATATCATCGAGCAGATTGAGGTCATCAAGAAGATTCTCGATGCCGGTCTTGCGTATGAATCCAACGGCTCCATCTATTTCGATGTCGCCAAGTACAACCGCCTCCACCGCTACGGCATACTTTCGGGCCGCAGCCTCGATGCGACGCTCGAAGGGACCCGCGTGCTCGACGGTCAGAGCGACAAACGCGCTCCCTACGATTTTGCGCTCTGGAAAAAAGCCGAGCCGCAGCACATCATGCGCTGGCCGTCTCCCTGGGGCGACGGTTTCCCGGGCTGGCACCTCGAGTGCTCGGTGATGGGCGCGAAATATCTCGGCGAGGAGTTCGACATCCACGGCGGCGGCATGGACCTCATGTTCCCGCACCACGAATGCGAGATCGCGCAGAATGTGGCTTCCCGCGGCACGCAGGGCGTCCATTACTGGGTCCACAACAACATGATCACCATCGACGGCCAGAAGATGGGCAAGTCCTACGGCAACTTCATCACCCTGCCGCAGCTTTTTGCGGGGGACCACCCGAAGCTTGCGCAGGCCTACAGCCCGATGACGGTCCGTTTCTTCATCCTCCAGGCCCACTACCGCGGCACGCTCGATTTCTCCAACGAAGCCCTGCAGGGCGCGGAGAAAGGCTACAGGCGCTTGATGCAGGCCTGGCGGGAACTGGACCCCACGAACAAGTCGTGGGGTGACGATGGTTCATTCAGCGGCAGTGCCCCGTCATTCCACGGCTTGTCCGTGGAATCTCCTTCCCCGGCTGTCGCGTCCATCATCGAAGCCGTCGAGGAGGCCCTCTGCGACGATCTCAACACGCCGATCGCCATCGCCCATCTGTTCGACGCTGTGAAGCTCATCCATGCCGGCGGCCTGTCCGAGGCTGACAGGAGCGCCCTGAAGCAGCTCTTCGACGATGTGGTCGGCGGTGTCCTCGGCCTGCTGGACGAGGAAGCGGTCGGCGGCTCCGGCAAGGCCGAGAAGGCCCTGGAGGGCGTCATGGAGCTGGTTCTCGAGGACCGCAGGAAGGCCCGCGCCGAAAAGAACTGGGCCGAGAGCGACCGCATCCGCGATCTGCTCGCTTCCTTCGGCATCACGGTCAAGGACACCAAGGAAGGTGCAACCTGGACGCTGGAATAGAGCCGAAACAGCGACAATAAAAACGCATGGGTCTTCCCCATGCGTTTTTTTTGTGTGGCTTCTGTTATTTTACGGGCGAGCCGCAGTTGCCGCAGAACTTGGCCCCTTCCGGAAGCGGACTGCCGCAGTTCGTACAGAACTTGGGACGGGGTTTCGGCGCGGGTTCCGGGGTCGGTTCAGGAACGGGTTCCGGTTCGGGCGCCGGCTTGGGGGCCGGTTTCGGTTTCGGCGCAGGAGCCGGTTCGGGTGCGGGTGCGGGTTCCGGTGCAGGTGCAGGTGCCGGTGCGGGCGCAGGGGCGGGTGCCGGAGCAGGCGCGGGCTGCTGTGCATAGGCCGGCTGAGCGGGTGCCACCTGCGGGGCCACGGCGGCCGGGGCGCTGGTAATCTGCGTGCCGACCTTCCCCCAGCCCAGCATGGCGATAATCATGGAGACAAGGGAGATAATGGCGCAAATGATGCCAATAACACCAAGTCCGGCAGAGCCGTACAGGGCAAGCGCCAGGATGATGGCGAGCAGGATGTTGCCGCACAGCAGCAGGTCGGAGGCGAACAGCATGCCGAATCCGCCGCGGGTATCAGCATGCAGCGTCTGCGCTTCTTTCAGCGTGGCGAAACCGACGATTTCCAGGATGACGCCGCTCAGGAATCCCAGCGCGGGTATGATCAGCAGTCCCGTCATGTCATCGTGCTCGACGGCGAGGATGACAAAAATGACGGTAAAAACACAGCTGATGATGATGATCCACATGGAGGCGATCAGGGACGATACACCCCGGGTCACATCATTCCCTTCGACCTGCCTCCGGAAATCGTACAGACGGGTGAAGTAGAGGATAATCAGGACCAGATAGACCAGGAGGTAGATGATGCTGATGACGGCCATGACGATGCCCAGCGTTTCGATGGTACTTGCATTCGGATTGTAGCTGTAACCATAACCGTAATACGAGTAAGAATACACGGCCTCCCTGGACAGGGAATTGACGATGATCCCGATTATCAGGGCGATAACGGAGTAGATGATGGATACCCAGTAGCGGGAGAGGGAAACGCGCGAAAGACTCTTGACCGCCGTATTGTACACGGGAAGGTCCGGGTGAAGGGAAGAGTGAGACATATCAGTAGGTTTAGTGTGATTTCGAGTAGCCGTTTGGGACAAAGATAATGAAAAACGGTCGAAAAATACTACATTTGCAACATGAAATTCGTATCGTGGAACGTCAACGGCCTTCGCGCCGTGGCCGGCAAGGGATTTGCCGACATCTTTACCTCCCTGGACGCCGACTTTGTGTGCCTCCAGGAAACCAAACTGCAGGAAGGTCAGATAGATATGGAATTCCTCGGCTATCAGTCCTACTGGAATTACGCCGAGAAGAAAGGCTACTCCGGCACGGCCGTCTATACGCGCCATACGCCCCTGTCGGTCCGTTACGGCTTCGGCATTCCCGAGCACGACACCGAGGGGCGCGTCATCACACTCGAATACGGGTCCTTCTTCCTTGTCTGCGCCTATGTCCCGAACAGCCAGGACGGCCTGCGGCGGCTGGATTACCGCATGCAGTGGGAGGATGCCCTCCGGGCCCATCTCACCGCCCTCGACAAGAGCAAGCCTGTCATCTACTGCGGCGACCTCAACGTCGCCCATGAGGAGATCGACCTGAAAAACCCCGCCACAAACCACCTGAACGCCGGTTTTTCCGACGAGGAGAGGGCCAAGTTCACGGAGCTGCTCGCCGCCGGCTTCACAGACAGCTGGCGCTATCAGCACCCGGAGGAGGTGAAGTATTCGTGGTGGAGCTATCGGATGAACGCCCGCGAGCGGAATGCCGGCTGGCGCATCGACTACTTTGTCGTTTCCAACCGCCTCGCCGAAAAAATAGTCGCTACGGATATCCGCAACGACATTTTCGGCTCCGATCACTGTCCCGTGGAGCTGGACGTTACCGTATTGATCTGATCTTTGTCGGCGTCGATGACGTAGGCTAGGAAGTGATACTTGCCCGAGGCAGGTATCGCAGCTTTGGCGTCAAAGGATCTCTGGATACTCTGCCCGGCTTCCAGCAGGCCGAGGTTGTCGCCGTCAACGGATTCGGACAGGACGGCCCGGAGCACATTGTCATGGACATAGTCGGCAGTCCCGCCGGTCTGCGGGGCGACGATGCCGTCTTCCAGCAGCAGCACGGCGAGCCGGTAAGTGCCGGCTTCCTTGGCCGTTACGGCGACTTCCAGCGCCCCGCCTTCCCCTTGCGTCAGCGCAATGCCGCATGCGGCCTTCCGCCCCTTTGCCGTGGCGTCCAGCCGGGCGAGGAGCAGGTCCTTGGCGGTGGCGGTCATCAGCGAGGAGGCGTCGAGGTTGACGATCAGGCTGGGGTAGCTCTGGATCTTGAAGCGGCTGACCAGGGCTTCGCCTTCGTCAATGGACAGCGCGTCGTGGAAGTGGATGCTGACGGGAAAGACCGTCCCGGGGCGTTCCTGGGCCGCTTCTTCGATGGCCGTGTGCATCCGCGGACAGTTGACGCACCAGGTGGCGGTGAAATCCAGCACGAGTCCCGGTGCTCCCTCCTCCGTCGTGGCGGGGCCGTTGCCGTTATCGTCGATATCCTCTTCGTCGTCCTTCTGCCCGACGCAGGCGTTGAGGCAGAGCAGGGCGGCGGCAAGGGTCAGCCAGTGTGGGAATCGTTTCGTCATCATGTCAGAAAGAATATTGTGCACGGATGAACATGCCCTTGTATTCCGGCTGCCAGCGGCACACGCCGCCCGAGCAGACCATGCCCTCGCGGCTGCGGCCGTAGCCGAGGATGCATTTGAAGGCGTTCCGGGACCAGGAAGCGGAGAGGTTCCAGTAGTGGTCTTTCGTGCTGCCGTGGTTGTACATATCGCTCAGCGAGAAGCTCCAGTGCGGGGCGATGCCGAGTTCGACAAGGCCGGCGACCCAGTCCCGCTCCCTTTCCTCGGAGTAGAGATACTGGAGCTCGGCGCGAAGGGAAGTCGCGTCGGAAATCTTGTACTGCCCCTCGAACACGAAGACATTCTGCGCCTCGGTGGCTTTCCGGTTGCCGTGGGTGGGGGAATTCTCCTGGATGGACACGAAGAGAACAGTCTTCAATCGGCGGTTCCACCGCCGCTCCAGGTCGATGTTGAGGTCGCGGTAGGCGAGCCGGGAATGGTCCTGCCGCGGCAGCACTTTCCCGAGCGCCTCGATCCAGGAGCCGCCGACATGGAGGGTCATGCCATATTTGCCGCCGAGGGCGGAACCGCGGCGGAAGCGGTAGTAGAGGTCGCCCCGGAAGCCGGATTCGCCTTCCGCAAAGGTCTCGTAGGGGTTGAGGCCCGCCAGCATGTAGGTCTGCTCCTGGCACAGGGCCGGCAGGTAGTTGAGCGTATTGGAAGGGACGAGGGTCCCGAGGGTGCGGCTGGCCCGGAAGGCCATGTTGTCGAGATAGCGCCAACTGGCTGTCGCCGAGAAACCGCCGCCCTGCCAGGAGGCTTCCGCCGTGAGGGCACGGCCCCGCTGCAGCTCGTAGGTATCGCTGGCGCGGTCGTGACGCACGGGCGTGAAGTCCCGGCCTTTGCCGACATATTCGAAACTGAAGTGGAAGCTGCCCGGATCGGCCGAGAGCCGGAAAGAATGCAGGAGGACGGAAGAGGGAACTTCCTCCCCAAGCAGCAGCGTCATATCCGCTTCCGGGGACCATTCGTAGCGATGGACCAGCCCGGTCTCAAAGAGCAGGCCGAGCGGGTCGTCCCAGTCGAAAAGGCGGCTGGGAAGCAGGCTCAGATTGCCGCCGCTGACGAGGCTGGAGGCATATCCGGAGCGGTTCGCGGCGCTTCTCGGGGCGCCGGAAAGGAGGGTGACGGACAGGCCCCTTGCCGGTAGGGAAGCCCGCAGGCGCACGCCGCCGAGCGAGTTGCCAAGGCCGAGGTTCCGGTCCTCCCAGCTGCGAAGGAGAATGCCGCTGCCAAACTGCTCATAGAAATCGCCGGCGGTGACCGACCAGGCATCCTCTTCCCAGGAAAGGTATTTGACCGGCAGTCCCCATCCCTTCAGCGCCGGGTCGTAGCCCGGGAGGGGAGAGGGATACCATTCGCCCTGGAGTCCGGCGGCGAAACGGCCCTTGCGGTAGTCGAGTTTGAGATAATTGTTGGAGTGGAAACCCTTGTAGGGGGAATCCTCCTCGTCGTCATAGAGGCTGCTGCTCTCCAGACTGCCGGACAGATGTCCGTCCGACTGCGCAGTCGCGGCCGGAGACAGCAACAGGAGCGCTGCCGCGAGACAGAAGAGGTGGCGCAGCTTCATCGGGCTTTCAGCAGCTCGGCTACCAGCGTGTTCTCGTCCCCGGGGATGTATCCGACATGGGACCAGACCTGGTTGCCGTCCTTGTCAAAGACCAGCACGTGGGGAATGTCGCCGACATGGAGCGCCCGTTTGAACTCCCCGTTGGCGTCATAGAGGATCACGGCGGGCCACTCGCTGCCGGCGGCCAGGGCCTTGGCGCGGGCGATGCTGCGGCTGTCGTCCTCGCAGACGGCGTAGATCCGAAGCGGCGTGTCCCAGTCGGGCGCCTGCTCGGCAAGGGCGTCGAGCTCCTTGCGGCAGAACTTGCACCAGGATGCCCAGAACGTGACGGCAAAAGGGGTCTTGTGGTCCACCAGGGTGGCGGAGGAGACTGTTTTTCCGCGGGCGTCTTCCAGGTCCCGGACGGGTAGGCGCTGGGCACGGGCCGTCAGGGAGAACAGCAGGGTGAGGGCGGCGACCGCCGTCAGGATACGAAGTTTCATCATCTTACTGGACAGGAACGATTTCGGCGTTCTGGATATAGTTGTTCGGATATTTGGACTTGGCTTTGTATTTGGCGAGATTGCCGTAATCGCGGTAGATGTAGACAAGGACCGAGAGATTGTCGGTGTTCCAGCTACCGTCCAGCTCCGTCGACCAGTCGAGGGTCTTCGTACCGCCGGCTTCCACCTCGACGTCATCGCCGAGGATACTGCCAGTGAGCAGCTTTCGGGCGACGTTGTCATGTGAGAAATCCGAAAGGGTCTGGGTGCCGCCGGTCGTCGGGAAGAAGGTCTGGGCCTGGATGATGCCGCTTTCCAGGACGAGGGCTACGACCTTGTAGGTCTCGGCGGTCGTGCTGCGGATTTCGGTGCTGACGCTGAGCTGGCTGCCGGAAAGGGTAGCGGTGGTGGTACTGGCGGCCGTGCAGAGGAACTTGCCGCTGAAATCGTTCATCACCGAGATGACCTTGTTTGCCGTATAGTCGGTATCGGTGTAGTTGTCGACAGGCTTCCAGCCGGCGATGACCCCGGTCGGGTATCCTTCGATGCTATAGGATTTGCAGAGCGTATCGGACGGCTTGAAATAGAGCGGATATCCTGCGGACGCGTGGAAGGTGACATATACGAAGCGCTCCTGCTGCGCCGCGACCTTGTGGAAAGTTTCGTCCATGTAGGGGCAGTAGCCGCACCAGGTGGCGGTAAAGCGCATGGCGAGGATATTCGCGCCTGCAATCTGGCCGCTCTGGCTGATCATCACGGGGATGCAGCTGCCGTCCTGCGTGCAGACGGAAACGACGCCGCTGCGGCCCTGCTCATTCGGGTTGGCTTCTGCGCGGCATTTGACCTTTTCGCCGCTGAAGGGGTTGCCGCTGCGGGACACTTCCGTAATCCAGGGGTCTACGATAGTTATTTCGTACGCGCGCTCGTGCGAGACGACGGTGAATTCGAAATCGCCGCCTTCGGGGCCGAGAGCGATACCGGTCGGTTCGATGGAGAAGATATCCGGATTGAAACGCTGGGCGACAGTGACGGTCAGGGTCAGTCCGTCAGCGGAAACCAGCAGTTTCGCGCTGCGGCCTTCGGACTCATCCGGAATCTCGGTGACACTGACGGTAAGGGTGCCTTCCCCATTTCCCGAGGCGGGGGAGACGGTGCACCAGCTTTCATCGGTGCTGCTGGCGGTCCAGCTGCCGGAAGCCGTGACACTCACCTGCTGCGTGCCGCCGGTATGGTCAAACTCGAGGCTGGAAGTATTCAGGGAAAAAACGGAAGTCTGTTCTTCGGGCTTTTCTTCGGGCTCTTCCTTGTTCTGCTCGGAGCAGGATGCAAACGCTGCCAGGGCCAGAATGACTGTAAAATAGCGGAAAGATTTCATGGGGCGTTAAAGTATTGTCCGCTACAAATTTATAAAAATATTTAAAAAAATTTAAAACTTTATTATTATCTTGCGCTCAGAATCAAATCTCAATCAACATGTTTGGTAGTAAGAAAGTATGGGCAGCCGCTCTGGTTGCCGTTGCAGGACTCGTTTCCCTGTCCTGTAACAAGGATGAAAAAGATGATGAGAAGGGCGGCGGTGCCGTCATCAGCATCTTTGCCGAAAATGACACGTTCAATGAAGAGGGCGCCGCTACTGTCAATCTGGCGGTATCCGGCGAGGCGAGCGGGGAAATCGTCGCCACCATCGCCGTCGGTTCCAAGGCCGAGGAGGGTTTCACGGCCGTTTCCGCCGAGGCGCTTACCCTTGAGAACAGCATCAAGATCGCCAAGGGCACCAAGAGTGTTTCCCTGGACGTGAAGGTCGACTTCTCCAAGGTCTCCGAAGGACAGGAAGCCGTCATCACCATCGCCTCCGCAACGGGCGCCAAGGTGGACGAGACCGCCGGCACGGCCTACATTAAGGTCCCGGCCATCTACAAAGGCGAGACTCCCGTCGAGGGCAGTTCCGACTGGTCCATCATCGGCTCCCTCCTCGGCTCCAATTGGGACAAGGACTTTGTCGCCGATGAGGTGGAAGGCGTTTTCGTCGTGAAGAATGTCCAGCTGACCGCTGACAGCGAGTTCAAGTTCCGTTTCCAGAAGGATTGGGCCGTCAATCGCGGCGGCGCGTTCACCGAACTCGGCAAGGGCTTCGCCTGCGCGCAGGACGGTGACAATGTCAAGGTCGGCGCCGAAGGTATCTATGATATCTATTACAATCCCGGGGTCGAGCAGATCGGAGTTGTCGCTACGGGCGGTAGCGTCGAGTGGACTTCCAACGCTTCCCAGTCCGGTACGCTGAACTGGAATATCGAGTACAAGGGCACCCAGTGGGTCCCCGGCTACTACAGCTACGGCGAGCTGGAAGTAATCAGTATCACTGAGACCGGCGGTTCCTTCTATCACCTGATGCTCGTCGACCTGTCCGATGGAGAGGACTATCTCGAGGCGCTCACCAGCAACCACGAAGAGACCATCGCCGCCATCCAGAACGAAATCGAGGACGCGATTGCCGACGAGATGGAGTACTATGGTGAAACCCGCGAAGAGGCCATCCCTGAGATCCTCTACAAGGAGGAGAACGACGGATCGGAACTCTACTTCTACGGCCAGTCTGCCGGCGAATACCAGTTCGTCATCCTCTCCGCCAATGACAACGCAGAACTTGACGGCGGTTTTGCCGTGGTCAACTTCTCGAAGACGACGGATGCGCAGGAGACTTACGACTGGGGCTTCAACCCGACGAAGAACAACGACTGGACGGCCGCCTGGGATGGCTGGTACACCGGCTATGAAGGCAAATACTACTGGGCTGTGGGTACCGCTACCGGCGTCACCTATATCTATGTGGACACCTATACGGACGAAGAAATCGATGAGTATCTGGACGGTGATATCGTGAATATGTTCAATTCACTCCAGACCAATATCGCAGATGCACTTGCAGATGGCACAACCGCCGAGGAACTGGCCGAACAGCTCGACGCCGTCGATGAAAGCGGTAACTTCGAGACCCTGCTCAATACCTATGGCGCTACCGGCGCGACCAATGCCTACATTCTCGGTATCGATGCGGAAGGCAAGGTCCTCAACACCTACGGCGTGTCCGAAATCGTGATCCCCGAGGTTGAGGTGGTGCCGGTCGAATGGTCCGAGCGTACAGACTGGGCCCTCAATTACGACCCGACCGTGGATACGGAAGATGACGAGTATAACCAGGCCGTCGTCACTACAGCCTGCGACGCCGAATACTTTGTCACTGCGATCTATGACGCCGGTATCCGGGATGCGTATTCGCTCGACGAGATCGGCGACGATGCCCTCTATTATGTCAAACTGTATTCCCAGTACGGATATACGGTGGAGGATCTTTGCGGATACGGTCTCGTGCATAAGAGTGTCCCGGCCGTTGAAGCGTGGAAGGATCTTTCCAACGGAATGGAAGCCTTTATCTTCGGCATCACTGCTGACGGAAAGCTGACCGGCGAGTGGCACAGCGAGCCCCTGACGGGTATCGAGGAAGTCCCCGGCGAGGAATTCGAGATGGTTCTCCAGAGCAACTGGAGCGTCACCACCGTCGGTTCCGCCTACAAGGAAGGCGAAGATGATGTCATCGACATCGAGGTCAACTGCCCCGGCATCCTCTGGTACTCCATCGAGGAGAATACCCAGGCCGACCTGGATTATTACTATGGCGGTTCCATCCAGGGCTTCGCCCAGGCCATCGAAGAAGATCTCGCCGACTATCTGGGTACCTACACGATGGATGAGCTCCTCTACAGCGGCGCCGATCCGATGCCGAGCATCTATGTCTACAACTTCGACACTCCGACCACGATCTATATCGTCGAGTTTGACGAGAACGGCAAGGCTACCGGTCGCTACGGCGCTACTGCCGTGACCATCCCGAGCGGCGACACCGGCGGCCTGGCCGTGGCCAAATCTTCCGTCCGTCATCCGGCGCTTCGCCACAGCGGTCTGCGCATCGGCAAGAACCTGCAGCAGTCCAAGCCTGAGGCCCGCCGTCCGGTTCTCGGAAAGAAGGTCCGCAAAGCGGTGAACCCGAGTGCACCCAAGCTCGTGAGCCGCAGCAGTGCCGCCGCCGTCAAGCCCGCTTCCAAAAAGATCGGCCGCAAGGCTGCGATCGTAAAGTAGGCGGTCTGACCGATACAAAGAGAAAGGGCGTCCCAATGGCGGGGCGCCCTTTTTGCTGTCGTTGCATCCGGAATTATCCCAGGATCTCGGTGTAGAGCTCCGCGGTCTTGAGCATCATGCGGGGGATGTGGAAAGGTCCCTTGAAGAGATTGCCCTTGGCCGGCTGGGCGACAGTGCCGTCGCGGTGGAGGTAGCCGTACCACTCGCCGTAGCTGATGTCCGGGAATACGCGGTAGGCATAGTCGAAGGCCTTCCGGTGCATGTCGAGATACTTTTCCTTCCCCGTCGCCTGGTAGGCATAGAGGGCGGCGATGATGGTCTCGCACTGCGGCCACCAGAACTTCATGTCCTGCGAGTAGTCCTGCGGCGGGAAGTTCTTGCAGTCGCGGAAATTGATCATGCCGCCGCCGCACTCCTCGTCCCAGCCCCACTGCCAGGCCCAGTCGATGATCGTGGTGCCGATGCGGACGAGACGCTCGTCCCAGCCGCGCTGCTTGGCGATGTCGAGGATGAACCAGCCCGTCTCCATGCAGTGGCCGGGGTTGATGGTCCTTCCGGCGCAGGTGTCGATGAATTCGCCTTCCGGGCCGACCATTTCGAGGATGGTCTTGAACTCCGGCTTCATGAAATACCGCTCCAGCTCGTTGATGGAGCGGTCGATCTGCTCCTCCAGGACCGGGTCGTCGGAGACCTGGGCGATGACGTTCGCGACGTTGATGAGCATCATGGTGATGCTGTGGCCACGGGCCTCGAAGTTGTACTTCGCCGGCAGGAAACCGGGGGTGCCGATCATCTTGAGAATGCGTTTGAACAGCTCGACGGCCTTGTCGGCGTAGGACGGATCATCCGCGGCGAGGCTGTACTCGGCGAAGGCGATGGCGGCAAAGCACTCGGAGAAGACATAGCGGCGCTTCTGCACGGGCTTGCCGTCCTCGGTGACGGAGAAGAACATGTGGCCGTCGGTGTCGAAGCAGTGGGCCTCGATGAAGTCGATGCAGGACTTCGAGGCGGCGAGGTATTCGTCGTTCCCATGCACGAGGGCGGCAAGGGCGGCGACATAGCCGAAGCGGCCCTGGAACCAGACGGACTTGGTCGTGTCCATCAGGGCGCCGTCTCGGTCGAGGCAGGTGTAGACGCCGCCGTTGACGGGGTCGAGGCCGTTCTCAAGCCAGAAGGGAAGGATGTCGGTGATGAGGTCGGACTGCACGTGGACACGGCATTCAGACAGGTATTGCATCTGCTCTTTTGTCATGGATCAGAAGATGTTGCAGTGGTTGAAGAAATCGATTTCCTCGAGCTGGGCCTTCAGGGCGGCCTCCTCGTCGGGGGTAATGTTGCGCCAGGGGGTGCGGTTCGGGCCGAGATCCAGTCCAATCAGCTTCATGATGCGCTTGCCGCCGACGATGTTGCCGCGGAAGTTGCAGATGACGTTGATGACCGCCTGGGAGTAGTCCTGGAGCTCGCGGGCCTTCTCGAGGTCTCCGGCGGCCCAGGCCTCGCCGATGGCGACCTGGACGCGGCCGTTGTAGTTCGTGGTGCCGCAGATGCCGCCCTGTGCGCCGCCCTGGGCGAGGGACGGCAGATAGGTCTCGTCCTGGCCGTGGAGCATGTCGAACTTGCCGCCTTTGTAGAGCCGGCACTGGTTGTATTCATAGAGGCTCTCGAAGGTGTACTTGATGCCCGCGAAGTTGGGGATGCGGCCGTCGACGGCCTTCAGCAGATCCAGCATCGGCAGGAAGCAGCCGTTGAAGGCGGGGATATGGTAGAAGTAGAACGGAAGCTCCGGCGCGGCGGCGGCGATCGTCTCGCAGTACTGCACGAGCTCCTCGATGCGGCCGATCTTCGGGAACGGCGGGGCCATGGCACCGATGCCCCAGGCACCGATCGCGGCGGCGTGGCGTGCCAGAGCGGCGGACTCCCGGAGGCAGCAGCTGCCGACATGGACGATGACCTTGAAGCCCTTGGGGGCCGCCTTCATCCAGGCCTCGGCCAGGGTCTTGCGTTCCTCGGTGGTCAGCATATAGCCCTCGCCGGAGGAACCGTTGATGAAAACGCCCTTGAGGCCGTTTTTCGCCAGCATCGCGGCATAGGCGGGAATGGGCTCGGTGTTGATATCGCCGTTGGGACGCATCGGGGTAAAGGGTGCGTCGATAAGACCGATGATTTTTTCCATGATAGCTAGTAGTTTCAGTGTGTCCTGCAAGATACGAAAAAATCCGGAATAATGCTATTTTATCTCCGGAAGCTCTCGTGCAGGAAAGAGCCCGTGCCGAAAAGCACCTGCGTGAGGAGCTGGGACTCGTGGGAAAGCGTAGCGAAGAGAATGCCGAAGGCGGCGAAATCGGCGTAGGGGAGGCCGCAGACGGCGGAAAGGGTCAGGGCGACGGCGGCATGGTATGTGCCGAAAGCGCCGGGGACCGGGATGATGGCGACGAGCGAGCCGACGAGCATCAGCAGGAGCGTGTCCATGGGCCCGATGCCATCGAGGGCCGCCACCGAAGGCGCCAGGGAAGGTGACAGCGCGGCGGCGTCAATGCCGCGAAGGGCCAGCACGATGCAGGAAATCATGCCCCAGTAAAGCGCCCAGATGGCGGCGGTCAGCGCGAAGAACTTCCAGGCGCCTTTCATCCGCAGGCAGGCCTTGAAGCCCTCCAGCATCCCCGCGACAAAGCCCCAGAGCTTGCCGCAGAGGCGCGAGCGGTCGCGGTAGCGCCAGACCAGCCAGCAGGCAAGGACGGCGAGCGCGAACAGCCCGAGCAGCAGGGCCCATACCACTAGCGAAGAACCCGTCTCGCCGAAAAGTGTCTCGCCGAGCATGCGTCCGTAACGCTTCCAGAGCAGGGCCAGCATGACGCCAAGCAGCAGGAATAGTGTCAGCGCATCCCACACCCGGTCCACGACCACCGTGCCGAGCACGCGGTCGAAGGAGGCCCTTCGGCGGCCGTCTTCGCCCCGGGCGGAATGCCGGACGACGTAGCCGCAGCGCACCAGCTCGCTCAGGCGCGACAGGACGTTGCCGACCAGATAGCCGATATTGATGGCGATGAAGCAGGTCACCCTCGAGGTCGTTCCGTCCAGCGGCAGGAGCATCATGCGCCAGCGCAGCGCCCGCAGCCAGAAGACGACGGCGCCGAGTCCCATGGACAGCAGCACCCACTCCCAGCGGCACACGGCGACGATCTCACGCACTTGCGCCCAGGAGACCTGCGAGAAGCAGATCCACAGCATCAGGACGGCGACGGCGACACTGACCAGGTACCGGAGGATTTTGGAAACATCCGCTTTCATCATGACAAATATAGCGAATTCGGCGGATATCCCGACAAAAATTTATATATTTGTAAGTTTGAAAAACCGCCCTTGACTATGAAATCCATCCTCGGTATCGGCAATGCCCTGACAGATGTCCTCGCCGTCCTTCCGGACGACACGCTCCTCAAGAAGTACCATCTCCCCAAGGGAAGCATGCAGCACGTCGACATGGAGACGGGCGACCGCATCTGGGAGGCCCTCAAGGAATACGGCGTCAAGTATGTCCCCGGCGGCAGCGCAGCCAACACGCTGACCTGCACGGCCATCTTCGGGATGCCTTCCGGCTTTATCGGCAAGATCGGCAACGACGACCTCGGCAACCTCTTCAAGAGCACGATGGAGCAGTACGGCGTCAAGGCCCAGATGCTCTACAGCCGCAAGTCCAGCGGCCGCTGCATGGTCTTCATCACCGGCGCGAATGCCGAACGGACCTTCGCCGACTACATGGGCGCAACCCTCGAGCTCGGCCCCGACGACCTCTCCATCGAGCAGTTCCAGGGCTACGATTATTTCCACATCGAGGGCTATCTCGTCCAGAACCAGGACCTGATCTCAAAAGCCGCCCGCCTCGCCAAGCAGGCCGGCTGCACGATCTCCATCGACATGGCCTCCTACAATGTCGTGGAGTCCAATGACGCTTTCTTCCATAACCTCGTGGAGAATTACGTCGACATCGTCTTCGCCAACGAGTCCGAGGCCCGCGCCTTCACGAAGAAGGAGCCGCGCGAGGCCATCGACGAGCTGGCCCGCCTGTGCGACATCGCCGTCGTCAAGGTCGGCAAGGACGGCTCCATGGTCAAGCAGGGCGACGAGTACCACTACATCCCCGCCTGGCCCGCGGCGACCATCGACGCGACCGGCGCCGGCGACACCTATGCGGCCGGTTTCCTCTATGCCCATTCCCTCGGCATGCCGCTGAAGGTCTGCGGCGAGATCGGCTCGGTCATCGCCGCCAAGGTCGTCGAGGTGATCGGCACCAAGATCGACGTCCCCCGCTGGAAAGCCGCCAAGAAGGAAATCCGCGAGTTGATCGCCGCCAATTCTAAGTAGCCATGGCCAATCCCGTCGAAACAGCCATCGGCATCGTCCAGCGCCGGAGTCTCCGCCGCAATACCAGCAAGGTCCCGACCGGCATTCTGCCGCTGTCGCAGGTCCGCCGGGCCGTCGCGCTCATCGACGTGGAAGACACTTCCTTCGACCACTGCAAGAACATCATCCTGACCTTCTTCCGTCGCCATGGCATCCATATCGAGATTTTCTATCTCGACTTCCGCCGCCTTGGGGAAGGGGAACGACTGATCACGAGCATCAACGGGACCATCCTCAAGAAGGACCTCAACTGGTTCGGCCGTCCCAGCGACGAGAAGCTCCGTCTGCTGGAGATGAGTGAGCCCGACCTGCTGATTTCCGCGATCCGCGAGAAGGATTTTGCCTATCAGTATATCGTGGCCTCTTCGCCGGCGCGCTTCAAGGTGGGCCGCAAGCAGCTGCCCGGCAATCTTTTTGACATCGTGCTGAGCGAGCCCGACGACAAGGTCCTCTCGGAAGCCGATGCCTTTGCAAACATGGCCCAACTCCTCGAAAAAATACGCTGATGCTGCTGAAGTACCTCTACGCTTTCCTGATTTCCATGACCCCGATCATCGAACTGCGCGGGGCCATTCCTGTCGCCATCGGTATGGGACTGGATCCGATTCCGACCCTGCTTGTGTGCATCGTCGGGAACATGGTCCCCGTTCCTTTCATCTTCTTCTTCGGCCATAAACTGCTGCTCTGGGGAAGCCGGAAGGAGAATGCCATCGGCCGTTTCTGCAACTGGTGCCTCTCCCGCGGACAAAAGGGCAGCGAGCAGCTCAAAGCCAAGGGCCGGAACGGGCTCTATATCGCGCTGCTGCTGTTTGTCGGCATCCCGATTCCCGGCACGGGAGCCTGGATGGGTACTTTTGCCGCCAGCCTCCTCAATATGAATTTCAAGAAGAGTTTCTTCTATGTGCTTGTCGGCGATGCCCTGGCCGGCGTGATGGTCCTGCTGGCCTCCATGGGCGTTTTCGGCGCCATCGCACTCGTATAAAAAAAACGCAATCCGCCCGCAACGGCCTAACCACACCGCTATGAGCACTGCAACTGCAAAGAAAACCAATATTTATCCCTGGGTAGTTGTCGGCCTTCTTTCTGTCGTCGCCTTCCTCAACTATCTCGACCGCCAGATGCTTGCGACCATGCAGGTCGCCATCGGTGCGGACATCGCCGAGCTCCAACTTTCGCAGAACTTCGGCCGCCTGATGGCCATTTTCCTCTGGATCTACGCCGTCGTGAGTCCCTTTGCCGGCTCGGTGGCGGACCGTCTCAGCCGCAAGTGGCTCATCGTCGGCTCCCTCGGCGTCTGGTCCACGGTGACCCTGCTGATGGGTCTTTGCACGAGCTTTACGCAGATGTACGTTCTCCGCGGCCTGATGGGCATCAGCGAGGCGCTTTATATCCCCTCCAGCCTCTCGCTCATCGCGGATTACCACGAAGGGAAGAACCGGTCGCTCGCCATCGGCCTCCACATGACCGGCCTCTATCTCGGCCAGGCGGTGGGCGGTTTCGGCGCCATCTTCTCCAGCGCCCTCTCCTGGCGCTGGACCTTCTCCGGCTTCGGCATCATCGGCATCCTCTATGCCTTCGTGCTGATGGTCTTCCTGAAGGAAAAAAGAGATTCCTCTGACGGGGCGGTATCGTCATCCCACGGCTCGTCCGTGGGATCCAAAGCGTCGCTCCTCAAATCCTTCGGCCTCATCTTCTCGAACATCGCCTTCTGGGCCATCCTCTTCTTCTTCGCCTCGACGTCCCTTCCGGGCTGGGCAACGAAAAACTGGCTCCCGACGCTGTTCGCCGGCACCCTCTCCAACCCGCTGTGGGCCGGTCCGGTCGCCACGATTACCATCGCCCTGTCGTCTTTTATCGGCGTGATGCTGGGCGGTCCGCTCTCTGACCGCTGGGTCCGGAAAAACCTCAAGGGACGCATCTACACGAGCGCCATCGGCCTCGGTCTCATGATCCCGGCACTGGTGCTGATGGGCCTCGGCCACGGTCTTGTCGCGGCCGTCGCCTCCGGCCTCATCTTCGGCCTCGGCTACGGCATGTTCGACACCAACAATATGCCCATCCTCTGCCAGTTCGTCCCGTCCCGCCTGCGTGCGACCGCTTATGGTTTCATGAACATGGTCGGCGTAGCGATGGGCGCCCTGGTGACGACGCTCCTCGGCCGCGTGGGCAATCTCGGCGTCGCCTTCGCCATCCTCGGCGGCGTGACCTTCCTCGCCCTTGCCGTCCAGCTCCTGGTCCTCCATCCGACGACGGACAATATGGAATAATAACCCAAAACGATATGACCTTCTTGATGATTATCCAGCTGCTGATTGTTCTTGCAGCGCTTTACGTGGGCTCCCGCTACGGCAGCCTCGCCCTCGGTGCCATCTCCGGCATCGGTCTCGCCATTCTTGTGTTCGGCTTCGGACTCAAGCCCGGTACGCCCCCGACGGACGTCATCTACATCATCATCGCCGCCGTGACCTGTGCCGGTACCCTCCAGGCATCGGGCGGTATGGACTGGATGATCCAGATCGCGGAAAAGATGCTCCGCCGGCATCCGAACAACATCACCTTCCTCGGCCCGCTCGTGACCTTCTTCCTGACGGTCCTCGTCGGCACCGGCCACGTGGTGTACACGATCATGCCGATCATCTGCGACATCTCGCTCAAGAAGGGCATCCGCCCCGAGCGTCCCTGCGGCGTGGCCTCCATCGCTTCGCAGGTCGGCATCACCTGCTCGCCGATCGCCGCGGCGGTGGTCGCCTTCATGACGATTTCCCATCAGTACGGCTACATGGTTTCCATTCCGCAGATCCTGATGGTGACGATTCCGGCCTGCGTCATCGGCCTGATGTGCGCCGCCATGGCCTCCTACAAGAGAGGCAAGGATCTCGACAAGGATCCGGAGTTCCTGGCCCGCAAGAACGATCCGGAACTCTATCAGTATATGTACGGCAATTCCGCCACCTCCCTCGACAAGGTCATCACCCCGAAGGCCAAGGCTTCCGTCTTTATCTTCCTCGGTGCGCTGCTGATCATCGTCGGCTTCGCCTTCTGCCAGATGTTCCATGTCACAACGATGGTTGACGGTGCACTGGAGGAAGTGTCCGTGGCTGAGTACATCAAACTGCCGAAGATGAACATCTGTATCCAGATCATCATGCTCGTGGCCGCCGCCGTCAACATCATGTTCTGCAAGGCCGAACCGAAAAAGGCCGTGGCGGGTGCCGTCTGGCAGTCCGGCATGGTCGCCGTCGTTGCCATCTACGGCATTGCCTGGCTGGCCGATACTTATTTCGGCAACTACTCGGAGCAGATGAAACTCATGATGGGCGATCTGGTCTCGGCCTATCCCTGGTCCATCGCGCTGGTTTTCTTCCTGGTCTCCGTGCTGATCAACAGCCAGGGCGCCGTGGTGCTCGCCATGCTGCCGCTGGCCTACCAGCTCGGCATTGCCGGTCCGGTGCTGCTGGGTGTCCTTCCGAGCGTCTACGGCTACTTCTTCATCCCGAACTATCCGTCCGATATCGCCACGGTGAACTTCGACCGAAGCGGCACCACGAAGATCGGCAAGTACCTGCTGAACCACAGCTTCATGATGCCGGGCCTGATCAGCGTCATCGTATCGACCGTCATGGGTTACCTGATCACCAACGTATTCTTTGCAGATTATTTCGCTTCTTTCATCGATAAATAGCATGAAGAGATTCTTCCGCGTCCTTCTTGTCTTCCTGCTGGCGCTGGGTTTCAGCGCGCAGGTTGACGCCAAGTGCCCGCCGAGGCGCTATGTCATCGTGGTCTCGCTGGATGGCTTCCGCTGGGACTATCCCCAGATGTATGACGCCCCGAATATCGATGCCATCGCTGCGAACGGTGTCTCGACGGCCATGTGGGCCTCCTATCCCGCCTCGACCTTCCCGAACCATTACGCCATTGCGACGGGCCTCGTCCCGGACCATAACGGCCTTGTGAACAACAGTTTCTGGGCGCCGGACATGGACGGCTACTACTCCATCGGCGGCCCGAACAAGGCCGTGCCGGGCTATTATCTCGGCGAGCCGGTGTGGCTGACCGCCATGCGCCAGGGCGTCAAGGCGGCGACCGTCTACTGGGTCGGTTCGGATGTGGCCGTCCAGGGGAAGTATCCGACCTACTGGCGGAACTACAGCGACCGTCCGCTGCTCGAATACGAAGAGCGTATCGACGAGGTGCTCGGCTTCCTCGAGATGCCGAAGAAAGAGCGCCCGCACCTGATTATGGTCTATTTCGACGAGCCCGACCACAGCGGGCACAGCTACGGCCCCCGCAGCGAGGAGGTCCGCTCCGCTGTCAAAAAGGTCGACGAGATGATCGGCCGTCTCCGGGAAGGCATCGCGAAGTCCAGGCTCGCCTCGCAGATCGACCTTATCGTCCTCTCTGACCACGGCATGACCGACATCAGCTACGAGCGCTGCATCAACCCTTATGAGTTTATTAAAAAGGAGTGGTGCGAACGGATCCTGATGGGGACGCCGACCTCCATCTTCACGAAGCCGGAGTTCCGCGACTCGGTCTACAACGCCCTCCAGGGTGTGGAGCACATCTCCGTGTGGAAGAAGGAAGAGATCCCTTCCGAGCTCAACTACGGCACTTCCTGCCGCATCGGCGACATCGTCGTGGCCCCGGACCTCGGCTGGCAGGTCATCGAACGCCCCCGTTCTCATCCCGGCGCCCATGGATACAGCCCCTATGAGCCCGACATGCAGCCGATTTTCCGCGCGGAAGGGCCGGATTTCCGGAAGGGATTCGTCGCGGCCTCGTTCCGCAACGTGTCGGTCTATGCGCTGGTATGCCACCTGCTCGGCATCGAGCCGGCCCCGAACGACGGCTCGCTGGATGAAGTCAAACAATTGCTGAAATAAGGAATATGTATACCTATAAAGAAGTCGGTGGCGGCCGCTATGTGCTGAGCATCGACAACCACGAGGAAATTTCGGCCGCCCTGGCCGCCTTCTGCGGGGAAAAGGGCATTCTCGCCGGCACCGTTTACGGTATCGGCGCCGTTAATAAGGCGACCTTCCGGTATCTCAATCCCGAGACGATGCGCTATGTGGACAAGACCTTCGAAGAGCAGATGGAAATCACCAACCTGACGGGCAACATTTCCGAGAGGGACGGGAAGGTCTGGCTCCACCTCCACATCACTGCGAGCCGCAGCGACTACAGCTGCATCGGCGGCCATCTGCTGACCGCCTGGATCAGCGGTGCCTGTGAGCTCGTTGTCGAGGCGTTCGACGTCCCGCTCGGCCGCCGCCTCGATCCGGATCTCGGCATTACCCTCTACGACCTGTAGTGTTCCTCCCCAGCTATCCTATAAGAAACATACAATTCTTATAAGAAAGAGAAAAATCTGCTCCTCGGGGGCGGATTTTTTATTGTTCCTTCGAAGGGATTGCCTATCTTGCAGCTGCCGGACGGGAGTTCGTGATGAATGAGAATTATTGTATTTATAATTTTGTTATATATTTTATAATTTCTATCTTTGTGCCATGAGAGTTATTTCCATATCGACGCTCCGGGATTACTGGGAGGTCCATCCGGAGACAAGAATTGCACTGAGTGAATGGTATGTGAAGGTTTGTGATGCCGATTGGAAGTCTTTCGCTGACATCCGACAGGATTTCAATGCTGTCGATTATGTGGGAAACCAGCGGTATGTATTCAACATTAAGGGGAATCATTTCCGATTGGTTGTCGCCATCAAGTTTACGCCGCAGGTCGTCTATATCCGCTTTGTCGGGACGCACGCGGAATATGACAGGATAGATGTATCAACTATTTAAATGATAGGCCATGGCACAGATTCAGAGTGAAAAGCAGTACAACGCCCTTCTTGCGCGCATCGACCGTCTTTTTTTCGAGACGGATGAGAAAACGCCGGCGGATGACCCCCGCTTGCTGGAATTGGATGTTCTTACCACTCTGGTCGAAGAATATGAAAAGGAGCATTTCCCGATCAAGGCTCCTACCCTGGCGGAAGTCATCGCCGATCGTCTGGCCGAGTCTGGTATGAATCAAAAGGAAGCGGCTGTCCTTCTCGGGATGTCAGCGCCCAGGCTGTGCGACATCATGAGCGGGAAAACGCTCCCGACTTATGAGCAAGCGCGTTCTATTTCCGTAAAGCTGAATATTCCGGCATCGATTGTCCTTGCCGTCTAGTCGTCAGGATAGCCGACGCGCGACAGGAAGAGGGCGTGGCCGGGGACGGACTCGCCGGCGTCGGAGCGGGATCCGCCGCCATCCAGCAGGGACAGGATCCATTCCGGCGGCTGCTTTCCGCGGCCGACCTCCAGCAGCGACCCGACGATGGCGCGGACCATGTTCCGAAGAAAGCGGTTCGCACTCACGCGAAACATCAGGTAATCGCCCTCCTTCGCCGGATAATGGAGCAGGGAGACGTGCGTGGGCGTGTAGGCGGACCACTGCGCGAAAGTCACCGTGCAGACGGGTGACACGTTGTCGCTGCCCGTTTTTTCGAAACAGGAGAAATCATGCGTTCCGAGCAGATACTGCGCGGCGGCGTTCATCTTCTCCACGTCCAGCGGAATCCTGAGGTAATAGGAATGGTCGGCCACGAACGGGTCTTGCCGCCGGTGGAGAAAATAGGTGTATTCCCGCTCGTTCGCCGTGAAGCGCGCATGGAAGTCGGAAGGGGCTTCGCAAAGCGAATGAATCACGATCTGAGGGGGCGTGATGGCATTTAATTTGTAGAGTAAATCGCCGGCTCCCATCGGTAGGGGCGCGGCCGTGTCGAAGTGGGCGACATACCCTATGGCATTGACCCCGGCATCGGTCCGGCCCGCACCCGTGACACCGATTTCCTCCCGCAGGAGGGTCTTCAGGGCAGCTTCCAGAAAGCCCTGGACCGTCTTGTCGGCCGGTTGGATTTGCCAGCCGCTGAGACCGGTGCCGTCGTAGGAGAGCTCGAGACGATAACGCATAACCAAGGATTTGATGCAAAAATAACAATAAAAATGGAGAATGTAAACATTAAGGAACTCAACGACAGGATCCAGAAAGAAAGCGCCTTCACGGACCTTCTCACGCTCGAAATGGGCAAGGTCATCGTGGGCCAGAAGCACCTCGTGGACAATCTCCTGATCGGTCTGCTCTCCGGCGGACACATCCTTCTCGAAGGCGTCCCGGGTCTTGCCAAGACCCTCGCCATCAACACCCTCTCCCAGGCAGTCAACGCGAAGTTCAGCCGCATCCAGTTTACCCCGGACCTTCTCCCTGCGGACGTGATCGGTACCATGATCTACTCCCAGAAGAGCGAGTCCTTCCAGGTACACAAGGGCCCTGTCTTCGCGAATTTCGTCCTGGCCGATGAAATCAACCGAAGCCCTGCCAAGGTCCAGAGCGCCCTGCTCGAGGCCATGCAGGAGCACCAGGTCACCATCGGCGACCAGACTTTCGCCCTGCCGGAGCCCTTCCTCGTGATGGCGACGCAGAACCCGATCGAGCAGGAAGGCACCTATCCGCTTCCCGAAGCGCAGGTGGATCGTTTCATGCTCAAGGTCGTGGTCAGCTATCCCGAGAAGGAAGAGGAGCGCCAGATCATCCGCATGAACAATCTCGGCGAGTTCCCGAAGGCATCCCCGGTCGTCAGTCCCGAGGACATCGTCCGCGCCCGCAGCGTCGTGAAGGACGTCTACATGGACGAAAAGATCGAGCGCTACATCGTCGACCTCGTCTATGCGACCCGCACCCCGGAAGCGTACGGGCTGGAGAAGGCCAAAAGCCTCATCGCCTACGGCGCCTCCCCGCGTGCCAGCATCTCCCTCTCCCTCGCCGCGAAAGCCTATGCCTTCATCAAGCGCCGCGGCTATGTCATCCCCGAGGATGTCCGCGCCGTGCTGCCGGAGGTGATGCGCCACCGCATCGGGCTGACCTATGAGGCCGAGGCCGAGAACGTCACGACCGAAGAGCTCATCAGCGATATCGTCAACGCCGTCATCGTTCCGTAACGCATTATGGCATCTTCCCTTACACAGAGCGAACTGCTTGCGAAAGTCCGCAAGATAGAGATCCGGACAAAGGCTCTCTCCCATCAGATTTTCGCCGGAGAGTACCATTCCGCCTTCAAGGGGCGGGGCATGGCCTTCAGCGAGGTCCGGGAGTACCGCTACGGGGATGATGTCCGCCTGATGGACTGGAACGTGTCGGCGCGCATGAGCGCCCCGTACGTCAAGGTCTTCGAGGAGGAGCGCGAACTGACGCTGATGCTCCTTGTCGATGTGAGCCGCAGCGGCCTGTTCGGGACGGCGACCCGCACCAAGCGGGACCTGATAGCCGAAGTGGCCGCCGTGCTGGCCTTTTCCGCCATCCTCAACAACGACAAGGTCGGCGCCATCTTCTTCAGCGACCGCATCGAGAAGTTCATCCCTCCGAAGAAGGGCCGTACGCACCTGCTGCACATCATCCGCGAGATCATCACCCTCGAGCCCGCCTCCGACGGCACTTCCATCGGGACGGCGCTGGAGTACCTCACCGGCGTGATGAAGCAGAAGGGAACGGCCTTCGTGCTGTCGGACATGCTCGATGTCGACGAGGCCGGAAAGCCGAAGTACGAGGACGCGCTGAAGGTCGCCGCCATGCGTCACGACCTGTCCGTGATCCGGGTCCATGACCCCCGCGAAGAGACCCTCCCTGCTGTCGGCCCGGTCCATATCAAAGACGCCGAGACGGGTGCGGCCCGCTGGATCAACACCGACTCCCGCCGGGTCCGGAGGGAGTATGAGGAGTGGTTCCGGACAGTCGGCGCCGAGGCGGAGAAGCTCCTGCGCAAGTATCAGGTGGGCAGTGTCGACATCCGCACGGACGAAGACTATGTAAGGAGCCTTCGCGGACTGTTTGAAAAGATATAGAAAGTGATGAAAGTCAAAAACATAGCGCTTTTCCTGATCCTTGGCGCCGCGGCCTTTTCCGGCTGCGGAAAGAAGGATGCGCCGGTGCCGGTCCTGCCGGAGCCGGAGCCCGGGGAGAGCTACCTGATCCAGCTACAGACGCGGGATTCCGTGTTGATTGCGGACCAGCTCCGCTATGGCTTCCGGGTGGAGGGCATCATCGACGGCAATCCGTTTCAGCCCCTGCCCGAAAAGCCCGCCCTGCCCGGTGTCCGCTTCCTCGGCGAGTGGCAGGTCGACACGCTGGAAACCCGCAGCGAAGGCGGTCTGGAGGTCCATGACCTCGATGTCCATCTCCGGCTGACCAGTTTCGACGAAGGCTCCTACGAGCTGCCGGAACTCGGCGCCGTCGTCGGCTGTTATGACGGCGGCAGCGACACGCTCCGCTTCGGAAGCCGGACGCTCGAGGTGCGGAACTGTCCCGTGGATACGGCGAAATTCGCCCCGGACGTGCTGGACATCCCCTCGACGGCGCTGATCCGCTATCCCTGGACGAAAAAGGAAATCTGGACAGTCACTGGCCTGTCGGCCGGCGGACTTGTCCTTCTGGCCCTTCTCGTGCTGCTGGTTCTCTGGCTGATCCGGCGCTACCGTCGCAAACTCCTTCCTCCGGTGCAGGAGCCGGCCCATATCCGGGCGCTCCGCAAGATCGACGCCTATCGCGACAGTGCCTGGTGGAAGCCCGAGCGTCAGAAAGGATTCTATTCCGGCATCACGGATTCCCTCAAGGAATACATCGGCGACCGCTATGGCTTCGATGCGCCGGAAATGACCTCCGGCGAGGTCCTGCACCATCTCAAGACGCGCACAGACCTCGACAAGGACCTCCGCGCGGGCCTTGGCCATCTGTTTGAAGTCGCGGACTTTGTGAAGTTCGCCAAGCACACGGTCGATGACGCCGAGAACGCATCCGTCGTGCCATTCGCCACGAATTTCGTGACGGCGACCTGGCAGCAGGCGATCGAGGCCGAGGCCGAGGCCGAGAATAAAAAGAAGGAGGCGGGACAATGATCGGCGCATATTCTTTCCTCCATCCGAGGCTGCTGTGGCTTCTCGTCATTCCGCTGCTGCTGATTGCCCTCTATCTGTATAGGGAGCTGCGCGACCGGAAGCCGCACCTTCGCGTCTCGACGGCCCTTCCGCTTCGCAGCCGCTTCTCGCTGCTGGGGATTCTCCGGCATGTTCCGTTTGCGCTCCGCATCCTCGCGCTTTGCTGCATCATTCTCGCTCTGGCGCGTCCGCGGACGGCTTCCGTGAGCGAGTGGACGAGCACGGAGGGCATCGACATCATGATGGCCCTCGACGTGTCCGGCAGTATGGACACGCGCGATTTCGACGGCGGCATGAGCCGTATCGACGCCATGAAGGTGACCGCGGCGCAGTTTGTCGACGGGCGCCCGGCGGACCGGCTCGGACTGGTCCTGTTCGGGGCGGAGAGCTATACGCTCTGCCCGCTGACGGGAGACAAGAACGTGCTGGTGGACCTTCTCGGCGGCATCCAGATCGGTTTTGTCGACGAGAACGGCACCGCCATCGGCGAGGGTCTTGCCACGGCCGTGTCCCGCATCCGCGACTCCGAGGCCAAGAGCAAGGTCGTCATCCTGCTGACCGACGGCGTCAACAACACCGGCGGCGTGTCACCGGCCAACGCGGCGGATCTCGCCGTCAGCGCCGGCGTCAAGGTCTACACCATCGGCATGGCCGGGGATTTCCGTCCTTGGGGCAGCCAGGTGGAATATGAGGACACCTTCGACGAGAAGCTCCTCCAGGAGATCGCCGACAAAACTGGCGGCCGCTATTTCAAGGCCACGAACAATACCAAATTTGCTGAAATCTACGCCGAAATCAACGAGCTTGACAAGACCGAGCTCCAGGTTTCGAGCCGGACGCACTATGACGAGCTCTTCCCGACGCTGGGCCTGCTGGCCCTCGTCTGTCTGCTCGCCGAGGCGCTGCTCCGGCTGTTGATGCGGCGTTTGCCATAGGGAGGACGATGTGATGAACGAAACGACCATACTCTGGGTCCATCCCGAATATCTGTGGCTTCTCGTGCTGGTGCCGCTGCTGCCGGTGGCCTATGCCGTGAAGGAATCCCTTCGCCGGCGCCGTCTGCGCCGGTTCGGCGACGAGGAGCTGGTCCGCGAGCTGATGCCGTCCTGGAACCCGGCCATAGGTTGGGTGCGGGTGGTGCTTTTCGCGCTGGCCCTCGGCCTTTTCACCGTCGGTCTCGCCCGGCCCCGTACCGGGTCGAAATATGCCGAGAAGACCGTCAGCGGCTCCCATATCGTCATTGCGCTCGACGTGTCGAACTCGATGCTCGCGCAGGATTATTCCCCGAACCGGCTCGAGCGGGCGAAATACGCCATCCGCCGGCTGACCCGAAGCCTGGAAGGCGGCGGCCGCAGGGCCGACCGCATCGGCCTGGTGGTCTTCGCCGGGGACGCCTATGTACAGCTGCCGGTGACGGCCGACTATGCCTCGGCTGACCTTTTCCTCGACGGCATTTCCACCGGTTCCGTCGCCATCCAGGGCACGGACATCGCGAAGGCGCTGACCGTCGCTTCCCGCTGCCTGATGGACGAGAGCGATGCCGGCAAGGCCATCGTGCTGATTTCCGACGGCGAGAGCCATGAAGACGATCCGGTGCCGGTCGCGGAGTCGATCCACGCCAACGGCATCGACATCTACACGATCGGTGTCGGCGACACCCGCGGGACTCCCATCATCATCGACGGCGTCGCCATGAAGGACGACGATGACAAGATCGTCACGACCCGGCTCGATGAGAAAGTCCTCGGGGACATCGCCGCGGCGGGCGGGGGAGCGTACCTCCATGCCACCGACCGGGATTTCGGCCTCGAGAGCGTCGTGTCGGCGCTGAAGGAGCTCAAGGCCTCGGCCTACGACACGCCCGTATTCGACGACTACGAGGAGCATTACATCTACTTTTACTGGGCTGCGCTCGCGCTGCTGGTGCTGGGACTCCTGCCCGGCGAGCGTCGGCCGAAAAGGAGGCTGTTCCGATGAGAAAGATTGTGAATATCATATTGGTGGCCAGCGTATTGGCGCTTGCCTCGTGCTCGCGGGATCCTTTTGTGAGGACCATGCGGGAAGGTGCAAGGGCCTACGATGAAGGTGACTATACCCGTGCCGCCGGCCTGTTCAAGGAGACACTGGAGGATACGACCTTCGCCGGCCTCTACAATTACGCGCTGGCAAGCCACGAGGCCGAGGATGACATCGAGGCCATCCGCGCGCTGGATACGCTCCGCAAGCAGGAGCTGGTGCCCGAGGACTATGCCGTCCCGGCGGTGCTGAACCTGGCGAACGCCTGCCTGACCGAGGCCGTCCGCGAGGAAGCGAAGGAAAACAGCCAGGAGCAGCCTGCGGCTCCGGAGCAGGGGGCGGTGCAGCAGGGTCAGAAAGCCTCCACGGGCCTTTATCAGCAGGCCATGCAGGCCTATGAGGAGTATCTGCTGGAGGTGCCGGAGGATATGGACGCCAAGGAGCGCTACCTCTTCTGCAAGAGCAAGATGCCGCCGCAGGACGGCGGCGGTGGCGGCGGAAGCGACCAGAATCAGGACCAGCAGGATCAGCAGGACCAGGATCAGAACCAGGATCAGCAGAACCAAGACCAGAATCAGGACCAGAATCAGGATCAGGATCAGAACGATCAGCAGGATCAAAACCAGGATCAGCAGCAGCAACAGCAACAGCCGCAGGATCAGGACCGGCTGAACGAAGAGCAGATCTACAAGATGCTGGAAGCCAAGGAGAAAGAGACCCGCGACAAGCTCGATGAGAAAAAGGCCCGGGCCATCCAGCTGCGGCAAAAGGACAGGAAAAAATGGTAAGATGATGAAAGCAAGCACGATATTTCAGCGGATGGCGGCCGCCCTGGCCCTCCTTCTTCTGACGGCGGGCGCCTCGCTGGCGCAGAACCGCATCAAGGTGGAGGTGCGCCCGGACGCCCTGGTGAGCCTGGACGAGAACTTCCAGGTCACCTTTACGATCGAGGGAGCCAGCCTTGTGCGGGACTTCCAGTGGGAGCCCGGTGACGATTTCCATCTCGTCTGGGGGCCGGCGCGTTCGTCCAGCACCTCGACGACCATCGTGAACGGCCGGCGCGAGATGACCTCCCGCCAGTCCTATACCTATACGCTGAAGCCGCTGCGGGTCGGTACTTTCCCGGTTGCGCAGGCCAGCGCCAATGTCGACGGCAACACCATCCTGTCGGAACTCGCCAGCGTGACCGTCATCGCAGGGGAGGACGGCAGCACGGAGGCGGCAGCAGCGGCTCCATCTTCATCTTCATCCTCATCCTCTTCCGGTGCCGCCGCGGTGGCCTCCAGGGGCGAGGACATCTTCATCCGCATGGTCCCGTCCAAGCGCCGCGTCATCGTCGGCGAGCCTTTCCGCTTCGAAATCAAGCTCTATACGAAACTCGATGTCAGCGGCCTGACGAGCGCCAAGTTCCCGTCCTTCGACAACTTCTCCAAGCGGGATGACGACATCGGCGAGATCCAGTTCCACCGCGAGGATGTCGGCGGGACCATCTACTATGTCGCCACGGTCGCGAGCTACACGCTGACCCCGCTGAAGGCCGGCACCATCCCCATCGAGGCGGCCGAACTCGGCTGTACCTACATGGTCCGCAACGCCCCGACCGGCGATCCGCTGGAGGACTTCTTCGGGACGGGCAGCCGCCAGATGCGCCGGACCCTGCGCGCTCCGGGCGTCGACATCGAGGTCTCGCGTCTTCCCGGGGGCGCTCCGGCTTCCTTTACCGGCGCCGTGGGCAGCTATAAGATGGAGGCGTCGCTCTCCTCGGACCATATCCGCGAGAACGAGGCCGGCAGCCTGCATGTCCGCATCAGCGGCACCGGCAACATCGCCATGGTGACGGCCCCGGACGTGCCGCTGCCGCAGGGCTTCGACACCTACGGGACCGAGTCGAAATTCGATTCCCGCGGCTCCGTCTCCGGCACACAAAGCTTTGATTATCCCTTCATTCCCCGCACCGACGGAAGCTTCCGGGTCGGGCCGGTGGAATTCAGCTACTTCGACACCGATTCCCGCAGTTACAAGACGCTCAGGGCCGGTCCGTTTACGCTGACGGTGGACCGTGACTCGACGGGCGTTGCCGCTGTGGCAAGCGTTCCGGGCGCTCCCCGCATCGGCGGTACCCGCGTCGAGGCCAAGGCCGAAAGCATCCGCTATATCCGCACCCGCGTGCCCTCCGACCTCGGCCGGACACGCAGTTTCTGGGTCGCCAGGCCGCTCTACTGGGCCGTTCTGGGCGCGCTGCTGCTGGCCCTGCTGATCTATCTGCCGGCTTCCGCGGCCATTTACCGCCGCCGGGCCGACCTCTCCGGGACCAAGAACCGCCGGGCCGCCAAGCTCGCCTCATCCCGGCTCAAGACCGCCCGCGTCTACCTCAAGAAGAATCTCCATACGGCCTTCTACGAGGAGCTCCACCGGGCCATGCTCGGCTATGCCTCCGACAAACTGCTGCTCGACGTGACGCAGCTGAGCCGCGACGGAATGCGCGCGGCGCTGCTCGATGGCGGTGCCCGGCCCGAGGCCGTGGACGGCTTCCTCGCCCAGCTCGATGCCTGTGAATATGCCCGTTACGCGCCGGGCGGCGACACTTCCGTTTCCATGCGGGAGCAGTACGAAGCCACCGTCCGCGCCCTGTCCGATATCGACGCTACCGTGAAAAAACCCGTGAAATCCTCCGGCCGGACGGCCCTGACCGCCGTCCTGCTCCTCCTGACCCTCCCGACGGGCCTGCAGGCCCAATCCCTGTCAATGCCCGGCCCGGATCCGTCATTCCACGGCTTGTCCGTGGAATCTGTCCGCGATTCCCTCTGGAGCGCCGGCGTCGAGGCCTATGCCGACGGCCGTTATGCCGACGCCGCCCGCGACTGGACAGCCCTTGCGGCCGATTCGCCCGAGAGTGCGGACCTATGGTACAATATCGGCAATGCATCCTACCAGATCGGTGATTATGCCCATGCCGTGCTCGGTTATGAGCGCGCCCTGCGGCTGGATCCCTCCTTCGACGACGCCCGTTACAACCTCGAGCGCGTGGCCGAGCACCTCGACAAGATCGACGCCGTGCCGGAGTCACCGCTCCGCCGCGCCGCCCGGTCGGTGAGTTACTGGCTCCCGGCGAATGTCTGGGCCCTTCTTGCCGCCGTCTTCTTTGCCGGCGCGATGGTTCTCGCCCTGGCCTTTTTCCGCAGCGGCCGCCGCGGCTGGCGCATCGCCGGGTTCTACGGCGGAATCGCCGCCCTGCTGCTGTTTGCCGGGTCCCTCTGGATGAGCGTGCGGCAGTACCGCGAGTACCAGGCGAAGGATCAGCGCTACGGTGTCGTCATGCTTTCGCGAACGAGCGTCCGCAATGCTCCTTCCGGCAGCGGCAGCATCGAACTCTTTGAGCTCCACGCCGGTACGAAGGTCGAAATGCTTGATGCGATGAACGGCTGGACGGAAGTGCGCATCGCCGACGGCAACCGCGGCTGGCTCCGCACGGCGGACATCGAGGAGATTTAGATTTTGAAATCTGCCGTTTTTGCAGTAATTTTGCAGGTTGGACGCGTCCGCGCCTGCGCGGATGCCCGTATATGCTAACAAAACGATAACAAAGATATGCTTTTCAATCTCCTCCAAGCCGGTGCCGCAGCTGCTGCTGACTCGCTCACAGCTGCCGCCCAGGCCGCTCCCGCCGCCGAACCGGTGGCCGCTCCCCAATCGACCGAAATGACCTTCACCCTTTTCGAACTCTTCGGAAAGGGCGGTGCCATCATGTGGGTCCTGCTCGCCCTGTCGATCGTTGCGATCTACATCATCGGCAAGAAATGGTGGGTCCTCCACCGCGCGTCGAAGATCGACAACAACTTCATGAACGACATCCGCGACTATGTCCAGAACGGCAAGTTCAAATCCGCCGTTTCCCTCTGCCAGCAGTACGACTCTCCGGTCGCCCGCATGGTCGAGGAGGGCATCCACCGCATCGGCCGTCCGATGAGCGACATCCAGACCGCCATCGAGAACGCCGGCAACGTCGAGGTCGGCCGTCTCGAGAAGGGTCTCCCGGTGCTCGCCTCCATCGCCGGCGGCGCTCCGATGATCGGTTTCCTCGGCACCGTCTGGGGTATGATCCAGGCCTTCTTCAACATGTCCAGCGCGGGTAACAACATCGACATCACGCTCCTCAGCGGCGGTATCTACACCGCCATGATCACGACCGTCGGCGGTCTGATCGTCGGTATCGTGGCCTACTTCGGCTACAACTGGCTGACTGCGATGGTCTCGAACCTCGTCAACAAGATGGAGAGCTCGACGATGGACTTCGTCGACATCGTCCTCCACGAACCGGAAGAAGAAACCGCCAAAGCAGAATAAGACATGGCACTCAAGAGAACAACCAGGACGGACGCGGCGTTCTCGATGTCCTCGATGACGGACATCGTGTTCCTGCTGCTGCTGTTCTTCCTTGTGACCTCGACGCTGATCAACCCGAACGCGCTGAAGCTCCTGCTCCCCAAGAGCACCGGACAGGTCAACGCCAAGCCGATGGTCTCGGTGTCGCTGGTCCCCCGCGAGGGCACGGACAGCTATGTCTACTGCATCAACGGCGACGAGGAGAACATGATTAATTACGACGAGCTCGCTCCGGCGCTGCAGGAGCTGATCGGCAGCGAGGAAGACCCGACCTTCTCGATCTATACCGACGAGAAGACCCCGGTCGGCGAGGTCGTGGCCGTGATGAATGTCGGCAAGAAACTCGACTATAAGGTAATTTTGGCGACCAGACCCGAATGAAAGGCTATTTAAGGGACAGACAGGCACAGGAAAAGGTCTCCCGCTGGACGGGAGTCGGACTGACGGTGGCGGTGCACGTCATCGTCGTCCTCTGCTTTGTCTTCTCCGGTTTCCGCTACGTATGGCCGCCGCCGCAGGAAAAGATTCTCATCGCTTTCGAGGATATCGACGACCTTGAACTGGAGGAAGTTCCGCCTGAAATGAGAGGGCAGACGGCTGCCGATATCGTCGATCCTGAAAAAGAGATCGAGGAGGTCAGGAAGGCAGAGTCTCCACTTCACTCGAACACGAAGAACAATGCGACGGCCTCGACCCCGACTCCGAGCGGAGACGTGGAAATCCCTGCGACGCAGGAGACTGCGTTGGATCCCAAGGCTATCTTCCCTGGCCACAGCAAGCGGGATACGACCCATACTTCCCAGGGATCCACCTCTCCTACCGGCAACTTGACGCCCGGTCAGGTGAATGGTGGTCCGGACGGGACACTGGACGGCTCTGCAAATGCCAAAGTTGAGGGCCGTAGTGTAACCAAAAAGGGAACATTGCGTCCTACTGTAAACAAGAAAGGCCTTGTAGTCATCGATATATATGTCAATCCTCAGGGGAAGGTGATAGAGGCTTATTTCAATGCCAGTAAATCTGATACAAGCGACAAAGAATTGATCGATAAGGCTATCGAGGCAGCGTATGGCTTTGTATTCAGTGTCAAGTCGGATGATGTGAAGAGAAGACAAGGCACTGTGACTTGTAAATTCAATTTGAAATAGATTATTTCACAGATGACGTGAGTCATCGCTTTTTTATATTTTTAGATTGCCCGTGAAGGGTACAAACAATGGAAAACAACAAGAAAGGCGGCTTCAAGAGCCGCGAAGGCCGTAGTGAGTACGGCAGCAACAGAACAGGCGGTCCCCGCAAAAGCACAACCAGCGGCCGCAACCACTTTACCACCCGTCGTCCCGCCGGTGCTACCCGTAGCGCCGAGCGTGTCAATTTCAGCGACGCAGACCTCGAGAACCGCAGCTTCGGCAGCTTCTCCGAGCATGAAGGCGGCCGTGGTCCCCGCAAAAGCTACGGCGACCGCAAACCTGCTTTCGGCGACCGCAAGCCCGCTTTCGGCGAGCGTAAGAGCTCCTATGGCGAGCACAAGAGTTCCTATGGCGACCGCAAGCCGGCATTCGGCGAGCGCAAGTCCCGCAGCTACGGCGACAAGCCCGCGGCGTACGGCACCCGCAAGCCCTATTCCAAATTCCCGAAGAAAGAAGACGGCATTTCCCGCATGATCGGCCGCAAGGCCGCCGCGGCGTCCGAGCTTTCCGATAACGATTATGTAGCCGCCCCCATCAAGGACGTCGTCCGCCTCAACAAGTTCATCGCCAACTCCGGCGTATGTTCCCGCCGCGAGGCCGATGAGCTGATCCAGGCCGGTGTCGTCACCGTCAACGGCGAGGTCGTCACCGAGCTGGGCGTCAAGGTCAACATCCAGACCGACGACATCCGCTTCAACGGCGAGCGTCTCAAGGGTGAGGCCAAGACCTACATCCTCATGAACAAGCCGAAAGGCTACGTCACCACCGCCGGCGACCCCCACGCCGAGAAGACCGTCATGAGCCTGATCAAGGGCGTTCCCGTGCGCGTCTTCCCCGTCGGCCGCCTCGACAAGAACACGACCGGCGTGCTGATGTTCACCAACGACGGCGAGATGGCCGAGAAACTGACCCACCCTTCCTTCAACAAGAAGAAAATCTACCAGGTCATCCTCGACAGCCCGCTGAAGGAAGAGGACCGCGAGCAGATCCTTTCCGGCATCGAGCTGAGCGACGGCATGATCAACGCCGACGAGCTCGAGTATGTCGACGCCGTCGACCGCAAGAAACTCGGCATCGAGATCCATTCCGGCAAGAACCGCATCGTCCGCCGCATCTTCGAGTCGCTGGGCTATGAGGTCCGTGCGCTCGACCGCGTCTATTTCGCCGGCCTTACGAAGAAGGGCCTCAAGAAGGGCGAGTGGCGCTATCTGACCGAGGGTGAGGTCAACATCCTCCGCATGGGCGCCTACGTTTAATTGTCATTTCGAGCGCAGTCGAGAAATCTATGGCACACAGAGCAGGCTTTGTCAATATCATCGGCAACCCGAACGTCGGGAAATCGACGCTGATGAACGCCCTTGTGGGCGAGAAACTTTCGATCGTGACGGCGAAGGCCCAGACGACGCGCCACCGCATCATGGGCATCGTCAGCGGCGAGGACTATCAGATCGTCTATTCCGACACCCCCGGCATCCTGAAGCCGAATTACCGGCTCCAGCAGAACATGATGAACTTCGTGGACGCCGCCATCGGCGACGCGGACATCATCCTCTATGTGACCGATACGGTCGAGAAAGGGGACAAGAACGCCGATTACATCGCCAAACTCCGGACGGTCGACTGCCCGGTCGTGGTGTGCCTCAACAAGATCGACATTTCCTCGCAGGAAAAGGTCGTCGAGCTGATGCAGTGGTGGAAGGAGCAGCTTCCCGGGGCCGAGATCATCCCGGTCTCCGCGAAGGAGAATTTCAATCTCCAGAGCGTGCTGGAGGCCGTTTCCTCCCGCCTTCCCGAGGCACCGGCCTGGTTCGACAAGGACCAGTTCACGGACCGCAACCTCCGCTTCTTCGCCTCGGAAATCCTCCGGGAGAAGATCCTCGAGAACTACTCCGAGGAGATTCCCTACAGCTGCCAGGTCGAGATTGAGCAGTTCAAGGAAGGGGAGGAGCGCTACGACATCAGCGCCGTCATCTACGTGATGCGCGACAGCCAGAAGGGCATCATCATCGGCAAGCGCGGTGAGATGCTCAAGAAAGTCGGGACCGAGGCCCGGCTGGAGATGGAGGATTTCTTCCAGAAGAAGGTCTTCCTCTCCACATTTGTGAAGGTGGACCCGGACTGGCGCACGAGCCGTCGGGAGCTCCGCCGGTTCGGATATGAAGAATAAAAAGGAGAACAGAGATATGAGTCAGGAGTGGGATAACATTCCCCAGGAAGAGGAAAACGAAGAAGGGATGCCCGTTGAGGAGGAGATGCCCCTGGACGAGGGTGCGGCCGTCCCCAGCGGAAAGTTCGCCAAGCTGCTGAGCAGCGACAGCCGGAAGTACAAGCTCTCCGGCATGTTCAAGGACTGGTTCCTGGATTACTCTTCCTACGTCATCCTCTACCGTGCGGTGCCGCACATCGTGGACGGCCTCAAGCCGGTCCAGCGCCGCGTGCTGCACGCCATGTACAAGATGGACGACGGCAACTACACCAAGGTCGCGAACATCGTCGGCCAGGCGATGCAGTACCACCCCCACGGCGACGCCTCCATCCTCGGCGCCCTCGTCACCATCGGCCAGAAGGGCCTCCTGGTGGACTGCCAGGGTAACTGGGGTAACATCCTGACCGGCGACTCCAACGCCGCCCCGCGTTACATCGAGGCCCGCCTGTCGAAATTCGCCAAGGAAGTGGTCTTCGACCCGAAGGTCACCAGCTGGATGACCTCCTACGACGGCCGCAACCAGGAGCCGACCGAGCTCCCGGTGCGTTTCCCGCTCCTGCTCGCGCAGGGCACGGAAGGCATCGCCGTCGGTATGGCTTCCAAGATTCTCCCGCACAACTTCAACGAGCTTCTCGACGCCTCCATCGCCATCCTGCGGGAGCAGCCCTACGAGCTCTATCCCGACTTCCCGACCGGCGGCTACGCCGACTGCAGCAAGTACAACGCCGGCAAGCGCGGCGGCATCGTCAAGGTCCGCGCCAAGATCGAGAAGGTCGACAAGAACACGATCAACATCACGGAAATCCCTTACGGAAAGACCTCCCACATGCTGATCGACTCCATCCTGAAGGCCCGCGAAAAGGGCAAGATCAAGATCAAGAAGATCGAGGACATGACCACGGAGAAGGTCGAGATCGTGATCCACCTCCCCAACGACGTATCCCCGGACAAGACCATCGACGCCCTCTACGCCTTCACGGACTGCGAGACCACCATCGCCCCGAACGCCTGCGTCATCAAGGACGGCAAGCCGCAGTTCCTCTCCGTGAACGACATCCTCGAGTACGACACCTACCACACCCGCGACATCCTGCGCCGCGAGCTCGAAATCAAGCTCGGCGAGTTGGAGGACGAGTGGCACTGGGATTCGCTCGAGCGCATCTTCTTCGAGAACCGCATCTACAAGGTCCTCGAGCAGAACCAGCGCACCTGGGAGCAGCAGCTCGACGACATCTTCTCGCAGATGAAGCAGTACGAGGACCTGCTGCACCGCCCGATCACGATGGACGACATCAACCGCCTCGTGGAGAAGCCGGTCCGCAAGATCTCCAAGTTCGACACCAAGGCCCTCGACGAGAAGATTTACGCCATCGAGGCCCAGATGAAGACCATCCGGGACCAGCTGGACCACATCACCGACTACACCGTCGAGTGGTTCAAGGCCCTGAAGAAGAAATACGGCAAGGAATTCCCGCGCCAGACCGAAATCACCTCCCTCGAGACCATCGCCGCGACAAAGGTGGTCAACAACAACGCCAAGCTCTACGCCAACATGGAGGAGGGCTTTGTCGGCATCGGCCTGAAGGCATCCGACGGCGGCGTGCTCATCGGCGAATGCTCCGACCTCTCCGAGATCATCGTCATCGGCAAGAACGGCAAGTACCGCATCACCAAGGTCAGCGACAAGGCCTTCTTCGGCCCGAACCTCCTGTATGTGGGCGTGTTCAACCGCGGCGACGAGCGGACCATCTACAACGTCATCTACCGCGACGGCAAGAGCCCGGTCTACTACGCCAAGCGCTTCGCCATCACCTCCGTGACCCGCGACAAGGAGTACGACATCACGACCGGCACGCCCGGCTCCGCCATCCTCTGGTTCACCGTCAACCACAACGGCGAGGCCGAGACCGTCCGCATCTACCTCCGCCCGAAGCCGAAGCTCAAGAAGACGCAGCTCGAGTACGATTTCTCGACCCTCGCCATCAAGGGCAAGACGACCCGCGGCAACCTCGTGTCGAAGAATTCCATCCAGAAGATCGTCATGAAGTCCAAGGGCATCTCCACCATCGGCGGCAAGGACATCTGGTACGACCCGGACATCCAGCGCCTCAACGAGGACGGCCGCGGCGAACACCTCGGCCAGTTCAGCGGCGACGACAAGGTCCTTGCGGTCTTCAAGGACGGTACCTACTACACGACGAGCTACGACGTGGTCAACAAATACCAGGGCGACGTCCTCCTCATCGAGAAGCTCGACACGGACAAGACCTTCACGGCCCTCTACTGGGATGCCGGTGTCAAGGCCTTCTATGTCAAGCGTTTCAGCTTTACCGAGAGCGACAATACGCCCGTTCTCTTCATCGCCGAGGGACGCGGCTCCCGCCTTGTCGGCCTGTCGGAGGATGTCTATCCCCGCTTCGAGGTGGTCTTCGGCGGCAAGTACGCCCACCGCGAGCCCGAGGTCATCGAGGCCGAGCCGTTCATCGCCAAGAAGGGCCTCTCCGCCAAGGGCAAGAAGTGCCACGCCTACGACCTCAAGGACGTGCGCTTCGTCGAGCCTGACGTCGACATTCCCGACACTGTCATTCCGAGCGAAGCGAAGGAATCTCCCGACGAGGAACCCATCGACATCCTCTCCGTCCCCGCGGCCCCGCAGGGCGGCGAAGCGGCGCAGATGCTCCAGGATGCCCCTAAGGACACCCCTTCCGACGAAGAGCCCACTGAGTGGACGCTGTTCTAACCTAGTTTTTTCAGGATTTCTACGGCTTTCGGGCTGCCGGCTTCGGCGGCCCGGGAGAACCAGATTCTGGCCATTACGCGATCCGGCCGGAAGATCTCTTTCCGGCCGTAGCCGTCTCCGATCAGATAGCGGTTGCCGAGACTGAGCATGGCGGGGATGTATCCGGCCTCAGCGGCCTTCTGGATGAGCCTATGCCCCTCCAGGGCGCAGTTCTTCCGATCCTCGTTTTTGTATAGTCGTGTCCCCGGAATGACGGGCTGGCAGGATTTGCCCGTTTCGGGATGGATGCAGAGGACCTGGCTGTAGGTGCCGAGGTTGTACAGGGCCGGGGCATAGCCGGCATTCGCGGCTTTCCGGAGCCATTCCATGCCGTCGGTGCGGCGCTGGCGGAGGCTGTCGCCGGCCTGACCCTCCATGTAGAGGGTGCCGAGCTCGAACTGCGCGGGGACATAGCCGGCCTGGGCGGCCCGCCGTAGGGAAGGGACGCCGGCCCGGAGGCCCCGTCCGTTGTGGCAGCAGCGCATGTATCCCTCATACTCCATCCGGGCGGTTTTGTCCGCCCCATGCTCCAGGAACCATTCCAGCTCCATGATATTGGCCATGGCTGACTCGTTCCCGGCCAGATAGCTCTGCCAATACAGTTCCCGGGCCTTTTCCGGATCGGGGTCCGTGCACCAGCCGAATTCTACCATGGCGGCATGGCCGATGCTAAAGAACGGACTTCTGGCGGCCAGCGCTTCGAATTCGCGGAAAGCATCCCTGTCTTTGCCTCCCCGGAAATGGCAGAGCGCCAGCCTGTGCTGGAGGTAGAGCTCGTTTTCACTGTCCGGCACGGCCGTCCTCAGGGCCCTTTGGTAGAAGCTTTCCGCGCCCCGGCTATCCTCCCGCGCAAAGCGGAGATCGCCGGCATAGCGGCAGGCTTCCGCCTCCAGTTCGGGATGCTTCTCAGCCCAGTGCAGCAGCGATTCCTCCACCTTACCGGCCTCCTCGTCGTTGAAGGTTTTCTTCCCGTCCTGTACCCGGCGCACTGTCCATATCAGGCGGGAGAAGCCGCCGTAATCATGCTGGATATACGTCACCAGCAGCCGCACCAGCAGGTAAATCCCGCAGATACCCACAATCGTCGCCGTGACCGCAATCAGCCAGTAGGGGACTGCCAGGAACAGGCAGGCCGCAATGATGCCGCCGGTCAGCACCACCACAAACAGCGTGACAATCCAGGGAAACACTTTTTTCATAAGGGACGTAACTGCTTTTATCAACGGCAAAATGCCGCGGGGACAGTTCTGGAGTAGAAAGCTAGATCATGTCCTCCCGCTCGCGCATGTCCTTGAGGCGGAGCTGGATGGTGGAAGAGCCGCGGTAGAAGTTCTCGACGACGCTGTAGCAGACGTCGATCGGGTTGCCGGCCTTGATGTAGTCGTAGTTGTCGGCCATGTTGAAGCCGATGGCGGCAATCTGGTGGTACGGGTGCGTCTCCTGCATGAGGTCGAGCTTGAGGTGGACGCCGCCGGCACCGACCTTGCGGCCGCCGCCCGCGTCATAGACATCCTCGGTCAGGAACACCGGATTGGCGTTGCCGGGACCGAAAGGCTGGAACTGCTTGAGGATGCGGAGGAACTTCGGGGTAATCTGCGCGAAATCGAGGCGGGAGTCGATCTCCACAATCGGCGTCAGCATCTCGGGGGTGATCTTCCCGGCGACGAACGCGTTCATCCGCTTGCAGAACTCCGGCAGGTTCTCCTCCTTCAGCGTCAGGCCGGCGGCGTAGACATGGCCGCCGAAGTTCTCCATCAGGTCGGCGCAGTTCTCGATAGCGCCGTAAAGGTCGAATCCATGGACGCTGCGGGCCGATCCCGTGACGAAACCGTTGGACTTGGTCAGCACCACCGTCGGCTTGTAGTAGGCCTCGACCAGACGCGAAGCGACGATGCCGACGACGCCCTTGTTCCAGGTCGGGTTGTAGACGATCGTCACGTTCTCCGTCTCGAGCGCCCGGCCGTCCAGGACCATCTCGATGGCCTCCTGCGTGATCTCGCGGTCGATATTCTTGCGCTCGTTGTTGTTGTCGTTGATCTTGTTGCCCATCTCGAGGGCCTTCTTGTCGTCGGTCGCGGTCAGCAGCTCGACGGCCAGACGGCCGCTTTCCATACGCCCGGCGGCGTTGATGCGGGGACCGATCTTGAAGACGATGTCGTCGATGGTGAGGTGTCCCGGGTCGAGCTTGGCGAGGTTGATCATCGCCAGCAGGCCCTTGCGGGGGTTCTCATTGAGGCGCTTGAGGCCGTAGTGCGCAAGGATGCGGTTCTCGCCGACCATGCTCACGAGGTCCGAGGCGATGCTGACGACCTGCAGGTCCAGCAGCGGCTCCAGCTCCTCGAACGGAATGCCGTACTGCTGGGCGTATGCCTGCACGAGCTTGAAGCCCACGCCGCAGCCGCACAGATCGTCGAACGGATAGTGGCAGTCCTCCCGTTTCGGGTCCAGCACCGCGACGGCCTCGGGGAGCGTCTCCTCGGGGAGGTGGTGGTCGCAGATGATGACGTCGATGCCCTTGCCGGCGGCATACTTGACCTTGTCGATGGCCTTGATGCCGCAGTCGAGCGTGATCAGAAGGTTGTAGCCGTTGTCAGAGGCCCAGTCGATGCCCTTGTAGGACACGCCGTAGCCCTCGTCATAGCGGTCGGGGATATAGTAGCCGACCTGCGTCGTAAAGCGGCGGACGAAGGAATAGACCAGCGCCACGGCCGTCGTCCCGTCGACATCGTAGTCGCCGTAGACGAGGATCTTCTCGCCGTCTTCGATGGCCTTGTGCAGCCTTTCAACGGCCTTATCCATGTCCTTCATCAGGAAGGGATCGTGGAGCTGCTGGAGCGTCGGGCGGAAGAAAGCCCGGGCGTCCTCGAAAGTCTCGACACCGCGCTTGACAAGGAGATCCGCGAGCACCCGGTCAATGCCGAGCTCGACGGCCAGGCGGCCGACCTTTTCCTGGTCGGCGGCTTCCTTGACAATCCATTTGCGGTCAGACACGGTCATAGCATACAAATATAAGAAAAAGAATCCGGAATTGCAATCGATTTCCTATAAGATTCCTTGAAGAATGATACTTTTTTAGCTTGAATGATAACTACTTCCACATAAAAAACATATCTTTGCACAAACGAACTGAAACCGATGGAAAAGATCATTGATCCCGTGGCGGTAGAACTGATTGAGGCAGAACTGACCCCAGCCCGCAAACTGATGGACACCAATAAAGGCGGCAACGAACTCTATGTAGTCGACTGCCACAACGCGCCGAACACCCTCCGGGAAATCGGCCGCCTGCGGGAGACCGCCTACCGCGAAGCCGGCGGATGCTCCGGGAACGCGCTCGACCTCGACGAATACGATACCATGGACAAGCCGTACTCCCAGCTCATCGTCTGGGACCCCGACGCCCATGCTATCATCGGCGGCTACCGTTTCATTTTGGGCAAGGACGTCTCATTCCGGGAAGATGGCCAGCCCAACGTCACCGCTTCCCACCTCTACCGGTTCTCACCGAAGTTCATCCGCGACTATCTCCCCAAATCCATGGAACTCGGCCGCTCCTTCGTGGCGCCTGAGTACCAGAGCTCCAAGGCGGGCGCCAAGGCGCTTTTTACCATGGACAACCTCTGGGACGGCATTGCCGGGGTTCTGCTCAGTCATCCCGGTACGGAATACTTCTTCGGGAAAATGACTATCTACCGGTCCTACGACCATGCCGCCCGCGAGCTCATCCTCCACTTTCTGCAGAAGCATTTCCCCGACCGGGACGAACTCGTACGCCCGTACAAACCCATTTCCCCGGCCAGTGATCCGCGGCTCATTGACCTGATCCTGTGCGAAGACGGCCTGAAGCAGGACCTCCGCTGCCTGAAAGACGCCCTGCGCAAGCTCGGAACGGGTATTCCGCCCCTCGTCAATTCCTACATCAACACCTCTTCATCGATGAAGATCTTCGGATCGGCCATCAACGACGAACTGTCCGATGCCATCGAAACCGGCCTCATGATCGGTTTCAACGACATCTATGACGAGAAGAAGGAGCGCCACATCCAAACCTTCCTGGAAAAACGAGCTCCTCGCCTGCGCCGCATCCGGATATCCTTCCGCCGCAAGTCTTCCAAGGAAAACTCCCCGGAAATCGAATTCAAATAAGGATTTACAGAATAGAAATAATGATTTCGTCGGCGAGGGTTTCCGGCGAGGCGCCAGGGTCTCCAAGCTAGCTTTGAGATAGATGCAGAGGGTTTTCTCCTGCAGGAGCGCCGGCGTGGGGTTAAGTAGTTTGCTTGTTTTGCTTCTCTTTCTTGTTGATGGAGTAGAGGCTGACGGCGGCGCCGCTTACCAGCATCGTTGACAGGGCTATGAAAATCCAGACCTTTGATTTATACTTTGCCTCGCATTTCGCGGTTAAGTATAGGTCGCTATCTCCGTCATGGAAGTATATCTTCTCTGAATATATACCCATCATTTCGTCCGTCGTGGTGACGTTCGAACCAATATCATGATAGGTGTGCCAAACGCTGGTATAATAGATTCCCGTTGCCAGTAACGAATAAATCATGACTGTACCTCCCAGGAGGATCAGTACTTTCAGAAAATTCTTAATGCCTTTCTTGGAAGAAGTGACGGATGCTGTCGCCGAGGCAGATTGTGGCTGCTGCTGCGGTGCTGGTGCAGTGGCTCCGATGGGGCTGCCGCAAACGTTGCAGAAACGGGAGCCTTCGGGATTGACGTGGCCGTTGGGGCAGACGCTGGGTTGCGGAATCGGAGCTCCGCAGATGTTGCAGAAACGGGATCCGTCCGCAACTTCGTGACCATTAGGACATTTCATGGCAGAATATTTTTTTGTAAAGATAGGCATTTGCATTGATATCGCAAAAAGTATGTATCTTTGTGTCTAACGGAAAAACAGATGATACTCGCGCTGACAGGAATGATGGGAAGCGGCAAGACGACGGTCGGCCGCCTGGTAGCGGATGCCTTCGGGTGTCCGTTTCTTGATTTGGATGAACTCATCGCCCGGAAGGCGGGGAAGGGGATTCCCGAGATCTTTGCCACCGAAGGGGAAGCGGCGTTCCGCCTGCTGGAGGGGAAGGTGCTGAAGGAGACCGTGAAGAAATATGCGCAGACGACGGCTGTGCTGGCCCTCGGCGGCGGTACGGTAACCGTCCCCGGTGCCGTGAAGCTGCTGCAGGAGCAGACGACCTGTGTCTGGCTGCAAGTCTCTGAGGCTGAGGCGCTGGCACGTCTGTCGGGTGCCAAGGACCGTCCGCTGGCCGGAGACTGGGCCGCCTTGCTGGAAGCGCGAGCATCGCTCTATGCCGCCGCGGCCCACGTCACCCTCGACACGGACGGCGCCGCACCGGAAGCCCTCGCCGACGAAATCATTATTTCCGTCCTCTGATTTTTTTCGTATCTTTGCACGCTTTTAAGAAGAATAACGATATATGGCAAACGTCAATGAACTGAACGAGCAGGAGCTCGGTAGAAGAGAATCGCTGAACAAGCTGCGCGAACTGGGCATCAATCCCTATCCGGCACCGCTGTATCCGGTCAATACCGATACGGCCGAGATCGCCGCGGGCTTCGACCCGGAGAAGGGCAATTTCGCGGATGTGTGCATCGCCGGCCGCATCATGAGCCGCCGCATCATGGGCGCCGCCTCCTTCATGGAGCTGCAGGACGCCAAGGGCCGCATCCAGGTCTACGTCAAGCGCGACGAGATCTGCCCCGACGAGGACAAGACGATGTACAACACCGTCTTCAAGAAACTCCTCGACATCGGCGACATCATCGGTATCAAGGGCTTTGCCTTCATCACCCAGACGGGCCAGCTGTCGGTCCACGCCAAGGAACTGACCGTCCTCAGCAAGTCCCTCCGCGTGCTCCCGATCGTCAAGACCGACGCCGACGGCACCGTCCACGACAGCTTCGAGGACCCGGAGCTCCGCTACCGCCAGCGCTATGTCGACCTCATCGTCAACCCGCAGGTCAAGGAGACCTTCATCAAGCGCGCGAAGATCATCGCCACGATGCGCGAATACTTCAACGCCGCCGGCTGCCTCGAGGTTGAGACTCCGATCCTCCAGCCCATCCCGGGCGGCGCGACGGCCCGTCCGTTCATCACGCACCACAACGCCCTCGATGTCGACATGTACATGCGTATCGCCAACGAACTCTACCTCAAGCGCCTGATTGTGGGCGGCTACGACGGGGTCTACGAGTTCGCCAAGAACTTCCGCAACGAGGGCATGGACCGCACCCACAACCCCGAATTTACCTGCGTCGAGCTCTATGCCGCCTACAAGGACTACTTCTGGATGATGGATTTCACCGAGAAGATGCTCGAGAAGGTGGCCGAGGCGACCGGCGGCCTCGTGAAGACCATCGGCGGCAACGAGATCTCCTTCAAGGGCCCCTACCGCCGTCTGCCGATCCTCGAGGCCATCAAGGAATACGCCGGCGTGGATGTCAAGGGCATGGGCGAGGACGAGCTGCGCGAGACCTGCAAGAAGCTGAACGTCGAGGTCGACAAGACCATGGGCGTCGGCAAGCTCATCGACGCCATCTTCGGCGAATACTGCGAGAAGAACCTCATCCAGCCGACCTTCATCATCGACTATCCCGTCGAGATGTCCCCGCTGACCAAGCGCTGCCGCTACGACGACACGCTGACCGAGCGTTTCGAGCTCTTCGTCAACGGCAAGGAGCTGGCGAACGCCTATTCCGAGCTGAACGACCCGATCGACCAGCTGGCGCGTTTCGAGGAGCAGGCCGCCCTCAAGTCGAAGGGCGACGACGAGGCGATGTACATCGACTACGACTTCGTCCGCGCCCTCGAGTACGGCATGCCGCCGACCTCCGGCATCGGCATCGGCATCGACCGCCTCACCATGTTCATGACCGGTCAGGAGACCATCCAGGATGTGCTCTTCTTCCCGACCATGCGTCCCGAGAAATTCTGATCCAAACGTCATTCCCCGGCTTGTCCGGGGAATCTGTTATGCATTTCGAGTCCATTACATCGGCCCAGAACCCGAAGATCCGGAATCTGCTCCTTCTCCAGGAAAAGTCCAAGGCGAGAAAGGAGCAGGGCCTTTTCGTGGTCGAAGGCCGTCGTGAGCTCGAGCACTGCATCGAGGCCGGTTTCGACATCCACACCGTCTTCGTCTGCCCGGAAGTTGCCTCCAGCCTCTATGGCGATGCTGCCTCCAGCCTCCGGGCAGAGGCACCCAAAAGCCCGATCGATTTGCCGGGGCAAATCGGTCCTCGGCGGACGGCAGGGCTTTTGGGTACCTCTGCCACTCCGGCTTGCGGCAGCGCCAACGTCATCGAGGTACCGCTGGCGCTGTATGAGAAGATTGCGGTGCGGGGGAGTACGGAGGGCATTGTCGCGGAGGTTCGGGTGAAGGAGCGCCGGCTCGGGGAGCTGGAGCTGCCGGACAATCCGCTCATCGTGGTGCTGGAGTCGGTCGAGAAGCCGGGGAATCTCGGCGCGGTGCTGCGCAGCGCCGATGCGGCCGGGGCCGATGCGGTCATCGTCTGCGATCCGCTGACGGATCTGTGGAATCCCAATCTGATCCGCGCCTCCATCGGCGCCGTCTTTACGGTTCCGACCATTGCCGCCCCTTCCGCCGAGGTCATTCCCTGGCTCAAGACGCGCGGCATCCGCATCCTGACGGCGCAGCTGCAGGACAGCGAGTGGTACTATGAAACGCCCATGACCGGCCCCACCGCCCTCGTGATGGGGACCGAATCGACGGGCCTCACGCAGGCTTGGCGCATCGCCGCCGACGCCCATATCCGCATCCCGATGCTCGGCCGCCTCGACAGCCTCAATGTCTCCGTGTCGGCAGCCATCCTCCTTTTTGAAGCCGTCCGCCAGCGCCATGCCTAGATTCGGACTCATCGGCTGCCCCCTGCAGGGCTCCCGCAGCCCCCGCCTTTTCACCGCGGCCTATAACGGCAAGTATGCCTACGACCTTCTCGAGGAGGCCGATTTCGAAGTGGCGTGGAACCGATTTCTCAGTGAAGACTACCGTGCCATCAACGTCACCGCTCCCTTCAAGCAGCTCGCTTATGAGCGGGTGCTCGCCTCCGGCGGCGCCATCGACGGGCCCGTGCTCAGAATCGGCGCGACGAATCTCATCGTCAAGACCCCCGAAGGCCTGTCGGCCCATAACAGCGATTTCAGCGGCGTAATCCTGAGCGTCGCGGAAGGCTATTTCCCGGGCGTTGTCGCCGCCTGCTACCGCGAATTCGGTTCCCGGGCCCATATCAAGGTCCACCAGTTCGTCCGGCAGAACCTCCGCGAACTGTTCCCCGACGCGCCGCAGGCCCTCGTGGTCGGCTGCGGGGGAGCGGGCCGGGCCGCCGCCGTCGCCGCCGCGGAGATGGGCTTCGAGACCGCGCTGATGAACCGCACGCCCGAAAAGGCGCAGGCCTTTGCCGACGGCCTTCCCGAATACGGCTTCCTCTGCGTCCCTTTCTCCGACCTGAAGGCCTCCCTTCGCGAATGCGACCTCGTCATCTGGACCATTCCGGAGCCGATCCCGGCCCTCGACACCCTCTGTGCGGACGATTTCGCCGGCGAGAATCCCGGCGGGTGGCCGGACAAACTCCTCGTAGAGGCCTCCTACAAGAACCCTTCCTTTACCGGCAGCTATCTGGCGATGGTGGAAAACGGCGGCGCCCGCTATATCCCCGGTACGCGCTGGCACCTCTTCCAAGCGGCCGCGGGCTACAGTCTCATGACCGGCGAACCCTGCGACCTCGAGGCCCTGGCGAAGGCCTGAAAGTTTTCTTCGCGGTTTCCGAAAAATTCCGTATCTTGCGGAACGATCTTTTAATAACCAAACGCTATGTCCCTCAACAAAGTCATGCTTATCGGTAACGTTGGCAAAGACCCCGAAGTACGTTACCTTGATCAGAATCCCCAGAATCCTGCCAACGCCGCGAAGGTCGCGACCTTCCCCCTGGCGACGTCCGAGCGCTACACCGACCGCGCCGGCAACCGGCAGGAGAACACCGAATGGCACAACATCGTCGCCTGGCGCGGCAACGCCGACGTCATCGAACGTTTTGTCAAGAAAGGCACGCAGCTCTATATCGAGGGCCGTCTCCGCACCCGCAACTGGACGGACCAGAGCGGCAACAAACGCTACACGACCGAGGTGATCGTGGACAACTTCCAGCTCCTCGGCAAGCGCACGGACAACCCCGGCCAGGAAGGCGCTCCGGCTCCGCAGGCTTATCAGCCGCAGCCGGCCCAGCCCGTCCAGGGCGCCGGCTATCCCGCCCCGCAGGGCGGTTTCAGCCCGTCCGCTCCCGCCGCCCAGCAGGGCCCCGAGGACGACTTTCCGTTCTAGTAGCTGTTACAAAAAACTCGTGAACAAAAAGCACCTGTTTTTGTTCACGAGTTATCCGTTTTGACCAATCCGTGAACAAAAAGCAGCACTTTTTGTTCACGGATTATCGTTTTATTCGGCCGCGGCTGCAGCAGCGTCTTCGTTGAACGGCTTCTCGAGACCGAGGTTTTTCTTGCCGTCCACGATCCGGAGGTAGAGGCCGACGAGGAGGGCGCAGACGCCGAGCGAAGCCAGCATCACGAGGGCCCAGGTGTAGTCGTAGGATACGGCGGCCACTTCCTCGGACATCTCACCGGCGCCGACCTTGGCGATGACGTCGCCGTTGGTGGCGTCCAGCACCTTGCCGATCATCAGCGGGAAGAGCCACAGGCCGATGTTCTGGATCCAGAAGATCAGGGCGTAGGCGGAACCGATCACTTTCTGGTTGACCAACTTCGGGACGCTCGGCCACAGGGCGGCGGGCACCAGCGAGAAGGAAGCGCCCAGCACGAGGATGGTCAGGTAAGCGACAAATACGCCACCGACTGTGTTGCCCTTGAACAGCGGCAGGACGAAGGCGAAGGTGAGGTGGCAGGCGATCAGGAGGAGGGAGCCGAGCACCAGCATGCTGGCGGCCTTGCCCTTGTTGCCCACATAGTTGCCGAGGATCGGGGTGATACCGACGGCCAGCAGCGGGAACACGGCGAAGATGGCCTCGGCGGACTGGCGCATGTAGCCCATCACGCAGTAGGAGACGAGGGCTACGATGGCGGTGGCGAGAAGGCCGATCTTGAGGCTCTTGTTCTTGACGAAGTTGCTGGCGAAGGCGCTGCCGGCGACGATGAGCATGATCACGTACTGGATGGCGGTGACGCCCGTACCGGCCCAGAAGGAACCGGCCTGAGGCGCCGTTAGGGTGAGGTTGCACTGGATCATGTTGACCGCATACTTCTGGAACGGGAAGATGGCGGAATAGTAGAGCACGCAGAGGATGGCGACCAGCCAGAATCCCTGGTCCTTGAGGATGCTGCCGATATCGGAGATCTTGAAGGGATCGTCTTTCTCCTCTGCCTCGCCGGTCTGCTCGTCGAGCTTCTTGTCCATGAAGAAGTAGATGATGAACATGATCAGGGCGATGGCAAGAAGGACGACGCCGAAGGCGACCGAACGGGAGACGTCCACCACGCCGCCCATCTTGGCGAACATGGGCGAGAAGAGCATGCAGGTCGCGACGCCGAGGCGGGCAAGGGCCATTTCGGAGCCCATGGCGAGGGCCGTGTCCTTCCCCTTGAACCACTTGACGATACCGCGGCTGACCGTGATGCCGGCCATTTCCGCGCCGCAGCCGAAGATCATGAAGCCGAGGGCGGCGAGCTTGGCCGAAGCGGGCATGCCCCGCGTGAACGGCGCCACACCGATCTCCTCGAATCCCGGGATATAATTAAGGTTGTCGGTGAACCACTGCTCCAGGCCGCTGCCCACGAAGGACGCGGAAACGGCGTACCATTTGATCAGGGCGCCGACGAGCATGACCCCGCCGGAGAGGACGGCCGTGAAGCGGACGCCCATCTTGTCGAGGATGATGCCGGCGAAAATCAGGAAGAAGATGAAGACATTGAGGAAGGTCTCCGATCCCTGCATGGCGCCGAAGTGGGTCTTGGTCCATCCGAGCTGGGACTGAACCATGTCCTGTACCGGCGAAAGGATGTCCATGAAAATGTAAGCGCAGAACATCGCCAGGGCGAGCAGCAGGAGGGCTGTCCATCGCATTCCGGCGGAATCTCTAAGCGTTTTTTTTGTTAAATCTGCCATATGACTGTTGTTTTATGATTGTCAAACGGAATGGCTAAATTAGTAAAAACCTCCGACAAAGCCACAAATTTTTCACATTTTCGCGGAAAAAGTAGTAACTTGCAAAGCTATTTTGACAGGAGAATGTACAAACTGCTCGACAAGATCCAGACTCCGGATGACCTTCGCGCCCTGCCCGCCAGCGACCTGGCGGAGCTCTGCGCGGAAATCCGCGACTACATGGTCCACTGCTGCGCGGAGAACCCGGGACACCTGGGCTCCAGCCTCGGCGCCGTCGAGCTCATCGTCGGCCTACATTATATATATAATACGCCCGCGGACAAGATTGTCTTCGACGTCGGGCACCAGGCCTACGCCCACAAGATCCTGACCGGCCGCAAGGATGCTTTCCGGACCCAGCGCACGGAAGGCGGCATCAGCGGCTTCCCGCGCCGGGACGAGAGCCCCTACGACGCTTTCGGCGTCGGCCACAGCTCGACCTCCATCTCCGCCGCCCTGGGCCTTGCCGTGAGCGCCCGGATGCAGGGCCGGCAGGACAAGGCCGTGGCCGTGATCGGCGACGGTGCCATGACCGGCGGCCTGGCCTGGGAAGGCCTCAACAACGCCGGCTCCGGCAACGCCGACATCCTCGTCATCCTCAACGACAACAACATCTCCATCGACAGGAACCTCGGCGCCGTCCACAACTACCTGCTGCGGATTACGACGAGCCGGACCTACAACCGCGTCAAGCACAAGGTCTGGAACGTCATGGGCGAAAGCCGCCTGCGCAGCTGGATCCAGCGAAAGGTCCGGGGCACGAAATCGAATCTCGTCCGCCGCTCGGGCGGTTCGGTCTTCGAGTCGCTCGGCTTCCGCTACTTCGGTCCCGTCGACGGCAACAATGTCCAGGAAGTCATCCGGACCCTCCGCTCTCTCCACGACCTCAAAGGCCCCCGCATCCTCCATGTCATCACCCAGAAGGGCATGGGTTACGGGCCCGCGATGGAGAATCCGACCGTCTGGCACGCCCCGGGCCGTTTCAACCCCGAGACGGGCGAGCGCATCAGCGGCGCCCACAAGGCAGACCGCTATCAGGACGTCTTCGGCGAGGTCCTCGTCGACCTGGCCCGCCGCGACGAAAAGCTCGTCGGCATCACGCCCGCGATGGCGACCGGCTGCGGCATGAACCGCCTGGCCGAGGCGATGCCCGAGCGCTTTTTCGACGTCGGCATCGAGGAGGAGCACGCCGTGACCTTCGCGGCAGGCCTGGCCGCCGGCGGCATGAAACCGTTCTGCAACATCTACTCCGCCTTTTCCCAGCGCGCATACGACCAGATCATCCACGACGTCGCCCTGCAGCACCTTCCCGTCGTCCTTTGCTTCGACCGGGCCGGTCTTGTCGGGGAGGACGGCGCGACGCACCACGGCAGTTTCGACCTCGCTGCCTACCGCAGCATCCCGAACGCCGTCGTCGCCGCTCCGCGAAACGAGCTGGAACTGAAAAACCTCATGTACACGGCGCTCCATGCCGAAAGCGGTCCCTTCATCATCCGCTATCCGCGCGGCTGCGGGGAGGGAGTGGCCTGGAAGGACGAACCCTATGCCCTGCTGCCGCAGGGAAGGGGAGAGAAGCTCCTGGACGGAAAGCGCCTGGCCGTGCTGGCCCTCGGTCCGTGCGCCAACGCGGCGGTCGAGGCGGCAAGGTCCCTTGGCGCGGCCGTATGGGATGTCCGCTACCTCAAACCGCTGGATCCGGCGATGCTCGCGGAGGCGGCTTCCTTCGAGGCGGTGCTGACCGTGGAGGACGGCTGCCTTGCCGGCGGACTTTACGGCGCGGTCGCCGAGGCGATCGGCCGGCAGGTCCCCGTCCACGGGCTCGGCATTCCGGACCGTTTCATCGAAGCGGCCCCCCAGAGCCGTCAGCGCGCCGTCTGCGGAATAGACAGGGAAGGGATTGAAAGGAAAATTGAAGATATTCTTAAAAATCGATAAAAAAGTTTTGGTGATTCCGAAATAATACCTAACTTTGCAGTCCTTTTTGAGGAAAAGCTCTTTTGAAATACCGCCGATATAGCTCAGTTGGCCAGAGCACGTGATTTGTAATCTCGGGGTCGTGGGTTCGAATCCCTCTATCGGCTCGACTGATTTTCGGCGCAAGAGTTTAACGCTTGGGGAGATACCAAAGTGGCCAACTGGGGCAGACTGTAAATCTGCTGGCGATGCCTTCGTAGGTTCGAATCCTGCTCTCCCCACCAAGATTTGCGGAAGTAGCTCAGTTGGTAGAGCATCAGCCTTCCAAGCTGAGGGTCGCGAGTTCGAACCTCGTTTTCCGCTCCGAACATAAAAAGCCGGTGTAGCTCAGGGGTAGAGCGCATCCTTGGTAAGGATGAGGTCATGAGTTCAATTCCCATCACCGGCTCAATTTTTAGTGTAAAGACAATAAGTTAACACTTTAACAAACATAATATTATGGCAAAAGAAACATTCCAGAGAACCAAGCCGCATGTCAACATCGGTACTATCGGCCATGTTGACCACGGTAAGACCACCCTCACCGCTGCGATCACGAAGGTGCTCGCCGAGAGAGTTTCCGGTAACGCCGACAAGATCAAGTCCTTTGACCAGATCGACAACGCCCCGGAAGAGAAGGAGCGTGGTATCACCATCAACACCGCTCACGTTGAGTACGAGACCGAGACCCGCCACTATGCGCACGTGGACTGCCCCGGTCACGCTGACTACGTGAAGAACATGGTTACCGGTGCTGCCCAGATGGACGGTGCTATCCTTGTCGTCGCTGCCACCGACGGTCCGATGCCCCAGACCCGTGAGCACATCCTGCTCGCCCGTCAGGTCAACGTTCCGAAGATCCTCGTTTTCATGAACAAGGTTGACCTTGTTGATGATGAGGAAATGCTCGACCTCGTCGAGATGGAAATCCGCGACCTCCTCGCTTTCTACAAGTTCGATGAGGACTGCCCGATCATCCGTGGCTCCGCCCTTGGCGCCCTCAACGGTGAGAAGCAGTGGGAAGACAAGGTCATGGATCTCATGAATGCAGTTGACGAGTACATTCCGCTTCCGGAGCGTCTTGTTGACAAGGACTTCCTGATGCCTATCGAGGACATCTTCTCCATCACTGGTCGTGGTACCGTCGTTACCGGCCGTATCGAGTCCGGTACCATCCACGTCAACGACCCGGTCGAGCTCGTCGGTTTCGGCGATGAACCTCGCACCTCCGTCGTTACCGGTGTCGAGATGTTCCGCAAGCTCCTCCCTCAGGGTGAGGCTGGTGACAACGTCGGTCTCCTCCTCCGTGGTGTCGACAAGAAGGAAGTCAAGCGTGGTGAGGTCGTCGCCAAGCCGAAGTCCATCACTCCGCACACCGAGTTCAAGGCTCAGATCTACGTCCTCAAGAAAGAGGAAGGCGGTCGTCACACCCCGTTCCACAACCACTATCGTCCGCAGTTCTTCATCCGCACCCTGGATGTTACCGGTGAGATCATGCTCCCGGACGGCGTCGAGATGGTTATGCCTGGTGACAACGTCGAGATCACTGTGAAGCTCATCACTCCGGTCGCTATGAACGAAGGTCTCCAGTTCGCTATCCGCGAAGGTGGCCGTACGGTCGGTGCCGGTCAGGTGATCAAGGTCATCGAGTAAGAGAACTCGTAAAGCCAATAGCAGGGTCGCTTCCCTCCGGGGAAAGGCCCTGCTTCACAGGGGAATAGAACAAGGGTAGTTCAGCGGTCTCCAAAACCGTCGATGTGGGTTCGAATCCTGCTTCCCCTGCCAATATCAAAGGTTACGATTTGGTTACGATTTGGTAAAAGTTTAACAGACAACGGAACTGCTTCCAATTATCCGATGTCCATTAAAAGAAAAGATGAGAAAGTTCGTAAACTATCTTAAGGAGTGTGCAGTTGAGCTGACGCAGAAGACCACCTGGCCGACTTGGCAGAAGCTCCAGGCATCCGCCCTGCTCGTTTTGGGTACGACGGTCGCCCTGGCAGCCGTGATCTTCGGCGTTGACTGGGTCTTCCAGACTATCATGAAGGCCGTTTACAGCTTAAAACACTAGTTTTTTTCTATGGGCGACAAGAAGTGGTATGTCCTCAGGACGGCCGGAAGCAAGGAAAAGAAAGCGAAAGAATATCTGGATAAAGAGGTCGAGCGCAGCGCTGACCTCCAGGCTATCGTCGATCAGGTCCTTGTCCCGGTAAAGAAAGAAATCGTTACGAAGAATGGCAAGAGAAAGGAAGTTGACAGACTTCTTTTCCCGGGCTATGTCTTCATTCACGCGGAGCTTTCCCCTGAACTGGAATACATCATCCGCAACAACATCCCGAACGTATCCGGATTCCTGACGGAAAAGACCGGCGCCAATGCAACCGAGCGTATCCCTGTGCCGATTCGTGACGAAGAGGCGCAGCGCATCCTCGGCCAGCAGGACGAGAACGCGGTCCGCGCCGCCGACGTCGAAGTCAACTTCGAGATCGGCGAGTCCGTCAAGATTACCGACGGTCCGTTCAGCGGATTCAGCGGCAATGTCGAAGAAATCATAGAAGACCGCAGCAAACTCAAGGTGGTAGTTGTGATCTTTGGCAGGAAGACCCTGCTCGAACTCAGCTTTACACAAGTAACTAAAGAATAGGTATTTATTATGGCAAAAGAAGTTACCGGGTTTATCAAGCTCCAAATCAAGGGCGGAGCTGCCAATCCCGCACCTCCGGTGGGACCGGCTCTCGGTTCCAAGGGCCTCAACATCATGGACTTCTGCAAGCAGTTCAATGCTCGCACGCAGGACCAGGCCGGGAAAGTCCTTCCCGTCGTCATCACGGTCTTCAGCGACAAGTCCTTCTCGTTCGAGGTCAAGCAGCCGCCGGTGGCCGTCTCCCTGAAGGAGGCTGCCAAGATCAGCAAGGCTTCCGGAGAACCCAACCGCAAGAAAGTCGCCAGCGTCACCTGGGATCAGGTCAAGGAGATCGCCCAGTCCAAGATGCCGGACCTCAACGCTTTCACCCTGCGTTCCGCTATGACCATGGTCGCAGGTACCGCTAGAAGTATGGGTATCAAAGTTGAGGGTACCTTCCCTGAGAACCTTTAAAATTCACAACCGATATGAGCAAATTGACCAAAAATCAGAAGGCCGTCGAGGCGAAGTACGATTCGACCAAGGCTTATGGGCTCGCAGAGGCTTGCGAACTTTTGAAGGACATCACCTATACCAAGTTTGACGCTTCCGTCGAACTCCACACCAACCTCGGTGTCGACCCCCGTAAGGCCAACCAGATGATCCGTGGCGTTGTCACCCTTCCGAACGGAACGGGTAAAGTGACCCGCGTCCTCGTGCTCTGCACCCCGGACAAGGAGAACGAAGCCAAGGAAGCCGGTGCCGACTACGTCGGTCTCGACAACTACATCGACCAGATCAAGAACGGCTGGACGGATGTTGATGTCATCATCTGTACTCCTTCCGTCATGGCCAAGGTCGGTGCCATCGGCCGTATCCTCGGTCCCCGCGGTCTCATGCCGAACCCCAAGACCGGCACCGTGACCATGGAGATCGGCAACGCCGTCAAGGAAGTCAAGGCCGGTAAGATCGACTTCAAGGTCGACAAGACCGGTATCATCCACGCCGCCATCGGCAAGGTCTCCTTCACTCCGGAGCAGATCGCCGAGAACGCCCGTGCTATGATGAGCGCCATCCTTAAACTCAAACCTCAGGCTCTCAAGGGTACCTACCTCAAGGGCGCGCACATCTGCACGACCATGAGCCCGAGCATCAAACTGGACATCAAGGCATTCACCACCGGTGCTGAGAAATAATACGTGAAAGATCATGAAGAAGGAACTGAAAACTCAGGTCATCGAGACCATCTCAGCCCAGCTCGAGAAGTACCCCAACTTCTACATCACCGATATCGCCGGTCTGAACGCTGAAGATACGTATGCTCTCCGCAAGGAGTGCTTCCAGGAGAACATCAAGCTTACCGTCGTCAAGAACACCCTCTTCAAGAAGGTCCTCGCCGACAAGGGCAACGCCGAGCTTGAACTCCTTTTCCCTACGCTTGAAGGCAACACTGCCATCATGTACTGCGAGTCCCCGAACGCGCCCGCCAAGTTGATCAAGAAGTTCAACAAGGCCGGCAGCGAGAAGCCGGCTCTCAAGGGCGCCTACGTACAGGAATGCGCCTTCGTCGGTGGCGACAAGCTTGACGAGCTCGTCCACATCAAGTCCCGTGAGGAACTCATCGGTGACATCATCGCTCTCCTCCAGAGCCCGATGCGCAATGTCATCTCCGCTCTCCAGAACGGCGGTCCTCAGACTGTTGCAGGCCTCGTGAAAGCCATCGAAGAAAAGAAATAAGAAAAACAAACAATAACAATTTAAAAAATAAACACTATTATGGCAGACATCAAGAAACTCGCAGAAGAGTTGGTTAACCTTACTGTGAAAGACGTTCAGGAACTCGCTCAGGTCCTCAAGGAAGAATACGGTATCGAGCCCGCCGCCGCTGCTGTCGCAGTCGCTGCTGCTCCCGCCGAGGGTGGCGCCGCCGCTGCCGCCGAGCAGACCGAATTCGACGTTATGCTGACCAGCGCCGGTCAGGCTAAGCTCCAGGTCATCAAGGCCGTCAAGGAGAATGCCGGTCTCGGCCTGAAGGAGGCTAAGGAGCTTGTTGACAAGGCCCCTGTCGCCGTCAAGGAGAAGGTTTCCAAGGCCGAGGCTGAAGCCCTCAAGGCCGCTCTCGAGGAAGCCGGCGCCGAGGTTGAGATTAAGTAACTCCGCCGCTTCCCCTGGAAGGGGACAAATTCAGGTTTAGAGCCGGGATAATAGGCTCTAAACCTTTTTTCCGTCTTAAAAATTTTCTCCATTTCAAGGCAGAATATGTCAAACAAAACCAATAAGCGAATCAACTTCGCAACCTCCAAAATTCTGGACTATCCTGACCTTCTCGAGGTGCAGATCAAGTCGTTCAAGGACTTCTTCCAGCTCGAAACGACGCCCGACAGCCGACGCAATGAGGGCCTCTACCAGGTATTCCAGGAGATATTCCCGATCGAGGATACGCGGAACAGCTACAAGCTGGAGTTCATCGATTACTTCATCGACCCGCCGCAGTATTCCATCGAGGAGTGTCTGGACAGGGGACTGACATACAATGTCCCGCTGAAGGCGAAACTCCGCCTTTCGTGCACCGACCCGGAGCACGAGGATTTTGACACGAGAGTGCAGGACGTGTACCTCGGCAATATCCCTTACATGACGCCTGCCGGCACCTTCGTCATCAACGGTTCCGAGCGCATCATCGTCTCCCAGCTGCATCGCTCCCCGGGCGTTTTCTTCGACCAGAGCATGCACTCGAACGGCACGAAACTTTACTCTGCCCGCATTATCCCGTTCAAGGGATCCTGGATCGAGTTCGCGACTGACATCAACAACGTCATGTACGCCTACATCGACCGCAAGAAGAAACTGCCTGTCACCACGCTGCTCCGTGCCATCGGATACAACAGTGACAAGGATATCATCGACATCTTCGGTCTCGCCGACGAGATTCCCGCCACCGAGGAGGCCCTGAAGGCCAACGAGGGACGCAAGCTCGCCGCCAAGGTTCTCCAGACCTGGACGGAAGACTTCGAGGACGAGGACACCGGCGAGGTCATCCCCGTCGAGCGTTCCCGCTCCATCGTCGACCGTGGCGACATCCTGAATGAGGACACCATCGCCCGCATTCTGGACACCGACGCGAAGACCATTCTCCTGCAGAAGGATGAGACCGGTTCCAAGGAATACGCCATCATCTACAACTCCCTGCAGAAGGACCCGACCAATACGGAAATCGAGGCTGTCAACCACATCTACAAGCAGCTCCGCAATTCCGAACCGCCGGATGAGACGACCGCCCGCGACGTTATCGACAAGCTCTTCTTCTCCGAGAAGCGCTACGACCTTGGTATCGTGGGCCGCTACCGTCTCAACAAGAAGCTCGGACTCTCCACGAGCCCGGACATCCGCGTTCTGACGAACACCGACATCATCGAGATCATCAAGTACCTGATCCAGCTGATCAACTCCCGCGCCACGGTCGACGATATCGACCACCTCTCCAACCGCCGTGTCCGCACGGTCGGCGAGCAGCTCGCAAACCAGTTCAGCGTGGGTCTGAGCCGTATGGCGAGAACCATCCGCGAGCGGATGAACGTCCGCGACAGCGAGCAGTTCAACCCGATCGACCTGATCAACGCCAAGACGCTCAGCTCGGTGATCAATTCCTTCTTCGGCACGAGCCAGCTATCCCAGTTCATGGACCAGACGAACCCGCTCGCCGAAATCACCCACAAGCGCCGTCTCTCCGCCCTCGGCCCCGGCGGTCTTTCCCGTGACCGTGCCGGCTTCGAGGTCCGCGACGTCCACTACACGCACTACGGCCGTCTCTGCCCGATCGAGTCTCCGGAAGGCCCGAACATCGGTCTGATCAGCTCCCTGTGCGTCTATGCCCGCATCAACGGCCTCGGTTTCATCGAGACCCCGTACCGCGAGGTGCATGAGGGCAAGGTGGATCTCAGCGACAAGGGCTGGAAGTACATGAGCGCCGAGGAGGAGGAAAGCAAGAAGGTTTCCCTCGCCAACGTCCGTCTCTCCGACGACGGCACCATCGAGGAAGACCGCATCCAGTGCCGCCTCGAGGCCGACTTCCCGGTCGTTACGAAGGAAGAGGTCGACTACATGGACGTCGCCCCGAACCAGATGGCTTCCGTGGCCGCGTCCCTGATCCCGTTCCTCGAGCACGACGACGCCCACCGCGCCCTCATGGGTGCGAACATGATGCGCCAGGCCGTTCCGCTGCTGAGCCCCGAGGCTCCGATCGTCGGTACCGGTCTGGAAGAGCGCGTCTGCATCGACTCCCGTACGCAGATCATCGCTGACCGCGCGGGTGAGGTCGTCTATGTCGACGCCAACGAGATTCATGTCAGATACAACCGCACCGAAGACGAGAAGTTCGTCAGCTTCGAGCCGGACGTGACCGTCTACAAGCTCCCGAACTACCGCCGCACCAACCAGAGCACGACCGTGATGCTCAAGCCTATCGTCCGCAAGGGCGACAAGGTCTCCAAGGGCCAGGTGCTGACCCAGGGCTACGCCACCGAAGGCGGCGAACTCGCCCTCGGCCGCAACCTCATGGTCGCGTTCATGCCTTGGAAGGGTTACAACTACGAGGATGCCATCGTCCTCAGCGAGGAGATGGTCAAGTGGGACATCCTGACCTCCGTCCATGTCGACGAGTACCTCACCGAGGTCCGCGAAACCAAGCGCGGTCCCGAGGAGCTCACCTCCGATATCCCGAACGTCAGCGAGGATGCGACCCGCGACCTCGACAAGGAAGGTATCATCCGCATCGGCGCCCACATCGAGCCCGGTGACATCATGATCGGTAAGATCACCCCGAAGGGCGAGAGCGATCCTTCTCCGGAAGAGAAGCTCCTCAAGGCCATCTTCGGCGACAAGGCCGGCGATGTCAAGGACGCCTCCCTCAAGGCCAACCCGTCCCTGAGCGGTACCGTCATCAAGACCGCCCTCTATTCCAAGGCCGTCAAGGACAACCACAAGAGCGCCAAGACCGACCTCAAGGCCCGCATCGAAAAGAAGCAGGAAGAGTTCGACCGCTACGCCGAGAAGCTCAAGGCTGAGTTCATCGGCAAGCTGACGACCCTGCTGGAGGGCAAGAAGAGCGCCGGTATCAGCGACCTCTACGGTGTCGAGATCATCGCCAAGGGCAAGGCCTTCGATCCGGAGGTCCTCCGCGGCATCGAGTATCCCAACATCAACACCGCCAAGTGGACGTCCGACAAGAAGACCAACGAGATGGTCCGCGACCTGATCGGCAACTACTGCATCACGCTGAAGGAAGCCGAGACCCGCAACCGTCGCGAGCAGGATCTGATCAAGGTCGGTGACGAGCTGCCGAACGGCGTCATGAAGATCGCCAAGGTCTACATCGCCAAGAAGCGCAAGATCACTGTCGGTGACAAGATGGCCGGCCGCCACGGTAACAAGGGTATCGTCGCGAAGATCGTCCGCCAGGAAGACATGCCGTTCCTCGAGGACGGTACGCCGGTGGACATCGTGCTGAACCCGCTGGGTGTGCCTTCCCGTATGAACCTCGGCCAGATCTACGAGACCGTGCTCGGTTGGGCCGGTGCCCGCCTCGGCCTGAAGTTCTCCACGCCGATTTTCGACGGTGCCTCCATCGACGAGATCTGCGCCTATACCGACAAGGCCGGTGTGCCCCGTTTCGGTAAGACGCGCCTTCGCGACGGCGGCACGGGTGAATGGTTCGACCAGCCCGCCACCGTGGGTGTCATCTACATGATCAAGCTCGGCCACATGGTCGACGATAAGATGCACGCCCGTTCGATCGGTCCCTACTCCCTCATCACCCAGCAGCCGCTCGGCGGTAAGGCCCAGTTCGGTGGCCAGCGTTTCGGTGAGATGGAAGTCTGGGCCCTCGAGGCCTTCGGTGCCGCGAACGTGCTCCAGGAAATCCTGACCGTCAAGTCCGATGACGTCGCCGGACGCTCCAAGACCTACGAGGCCATCGTCAAGGGTGACCCGATGCCGACCCCCGGCATTCCGGAATCCCTCAACGTCCTCCTCCACGAGCTCCGCGGCCTCGGCCTCAAAGTCACTTTGGATTAATTCATAGACCCTATCGAAAGTTAAGCATATGCCTACATTCAATAATAAAGAGAATAAGGTAAAGACCAATTTCCAGAAGATTTCGATCTCGCTGGCTTCCCCCGAGGACATCACCGCCCGTTCGTGCGGCGAGGTCCTCAAGCCGGAAACCGTCAACTACCGGACCTACAAGCCCGAGCGTGACGGCCTCTTCTGCGAGAAGATCTTCGGTCCGACCCGGGACTATGAGTGCTACTGCGGCAAGTACAAGAGGATCCGCTACCGCGGCATCGTCTGCGACCGCTGCGGCGTCGAAGTGACCGAGAAGAAAGTCCGCCGCGAGCGGATGGGCCACATCGAACTGACCGTTCCTGTCGCCCATATCTGGTACTTCAAGAGCGCCCCGAACAAGATCAGCGCCCTGCTTGGCATCCCGGCGAAGAAGCTGGAATCCGTGATCTACTACGAGAAGTACATCGTCGTCAAGGAAGGCGCCAGCGGCTGCCAGAAGATGGACCTCCTCTCCGAGGATGAGTACATCGACGTGCTCGCCCGCATTCCCGGCAACGAGAATCTCCCCGCCGACGATCCGGACAAGTTCATCGCCAAGATGGGTGCCGAGGGTCTCTACGACCTCCTCAAGGAGATCGACGTCGAGGCCCTGTCCAAGGAGCTCCGTGCCCGCATGGTCCAGGAAAGCTCCCAGCAGCGCAAGACTGAAATCCTCAAGCGCCTCAATGTCGTCAAGTGGTTTGTCGAGTCCAAGGACGTCAACCGCCCCGAATGGATGATCATGAGCGTGATCCCGGTGACTCCGCCGGATCTCCGCCCGCTCGTCCCGCTCGATGGCGGCCGTTTCGCGACCTCCGACATCAACGACCTCTACCGTCGACTCATTATCCGCAACAACCGTCTGAAGAAGCTGGTCGAGATCCACGCTCCGGAAGTGATTCTCCGCAACGAGAAGCGCATGCTCCAGGAAGCCGTCGACTCCCTCTTCGACAACTCCAAGAAGTCCTCTGCCGTCAAGAGCGAGTCCAACCGGGCCCTCAAGTCCCTGTCCGACTCCCTCAAGGGCAAGCAGGGCCGCTTCCGCCAGAACCTCCTCGGTAAGCGTGTCGACTATTCCGCCCGTTCGGTCATCGTCGTCGGTCCGGAACTCAACATGCAC
>CACXMA010000008.1 GCA_902768665.1 uncultured Bacteroidia bacterium
CATATGGTAACCGATATGATGAGCCAAGCTCTTCGGGAGATAAGCATCCCCGAGGGCTGTATGATACACTCTGACCAAGGATGGCATTATCAGCATAAATACTATCAAAAACTCCTGAAGGACAATGGGATAATACAAAGTATGTCAAGGAAAGGGAACTGTCTTGACAATGCTATGATGGAAAACTTTTTTGGAATAATGAAATCGGAGTTGCTATATTTGAACAAGTGGGATAACATGGAGCAGTTCAAAGCAGCGCTCCGGGAGTATGTCGACTACTACAACAATAAACGTATCAAACTACGGTTAAACGGACTGAGTCCGGTGCAATACCGGACTCAGCACATGTAAATATCTATTATTAACCGTCCAACTTTTGGGGTGCACATCACACGGGCAGGGGGAGGGGCCCGTTGGATACGAGTTATCGCGAAGCGATGACGAAGTAGACAATGGGAGGGGCCGGAGCGGCGCTTGATGCGGGGTCCCCGCAAATCTTGGATTTGCGGGGTGCTCCAGCGACGCGGAGTCCTCGAAATGGCAATGGCCGACGCAGCGAAGAGCGACAAAAGGCTGTCCCCAATAGCCGGACAGCCTTAAGGCCAGATGGAGGAAATAACTACGCTCAAGGGGCCACTCATGTTTAGCCAAAGAAGGGCGTTGAATGGAAACGATTGATTCATGGCTAATTAAGCTATTGCCTACCTACTGTTTTAGGAGGTAGCAAATCAGATAATCCACTGCTATTCAATCACTTCCATTCAACGCCTCAGCTACCCGATCAGTCCCGGATCAGGTCGGGGATGACGGCCAGGCGTTTCGCATGATGCGGGGCGGCCGGCGCAGCGGCAGGGCTGGAGCATACAAAAAGGCAGGGCCCGGCGGGTCCTGCCTTTTGTTTCGCAATGCAGAAGGGTTTACTGCTGCTGAGCAGCCTGGGCCTGGGCGGCGAGCTCGGCCTGGAGGGACTCGAGCGTGCGGTCGGCGGGGATGCCGAGGGCCTTGCGGGCGGCGGCGGTCAGGTCGACGGCGCTGGCCTCATCGAAATAGAGGGCGGAACCGGCGTCGAAAAGGACGGTCAGACCCTGCTCCTTGGCGAGGCTCTTGACGGTCTCCTGGGCCTTCTGGTAGATAGGAGCCATCAGCTCGTTCTGCTTCTGCTGGAGCTCGGCGGAAACGCTCTGCTCATACTCCTGGATGCTCTGGGCGATGCGCTGGAGCTCGTTCTCCTTGCTTTCCTTGATGGCGGCTGTCCAGGTGCCGCTCTTCTGCTGGTAGGCCTGGGCCTTGGTCTGATACTCGGCGACCATGGTCTGGTAGGTCTCCTCGGCGTCCTTCTGGAGGGCGGCGAAAGTGGTGCGGGCCTGGTCGGCTTCCGGCATGAGCTGGACGAGCTCGGAGAAGTTGACGTATCCGATCTTCACCTGCGCGGAGGCGGCGATGGAAAGGAGTGCTGCTGCAGCGATAAGGATAATCTTTTTCATAATGCTATGGTTTTATTTATTGTTCTAGAATTGCTGACCGATCATGAAGTGGAACTGGCTGCCGCCGTTGACAGGGTCGTCGAAGCCGTAGCCCCAGTCGACACCGAGCAGGCCGATCATCGGGAGGAACACGCGCACGCCGAAGCCGGCGGAACGCTTGATCTGGAACGGGTTGAAGTCGCGGATGTCGGACCAGCAGTTACCGCCCTCGAGGAAGCCCAGCACGAAGATCGTGGACTGCGGCTGGAGGATGACCGGGTAACGGAGCTCGACCGTGAACTTGTCGTAGACATTACCGGCGTAGCTGTATCCGCTCTGGGAGTAAGGCGTCGCGATGTACGGGGTCAGGGAGTAGTTCTCGTAGCCGCGCATGGCGATGATGTCACTGCCGTACATATTGTAGCCCGACATGCCGTCGCCGCCGACCTGGAAGCCCTCGAACGGGGAATAGCCCCAGTTGCGGTTGTAGTAACCGAGATAGCCGAACTGGGCGCGGGACATCAGCACGAGGTCGCCGATCAGTTTCGTATAGACGGCGCCGCTCAGTTTCCACTTGTGGTACTCGATCCACTTGTAGCGCTGCTCGGAGGTCCAGTTGTCGTAGTTGACGTCCTTCCAGGAGCGCACGTCGATCCGGTTCCCGTCCGCATCGTAGCTGTGCTTGCGGAAGAGGGAGAACGGCGGAGTCAGCTGGAGGGTGGCGGAGAACTCGGAACCGGAACGCGGATAGATCATCTGGTCCGTGGAGTTACGAGATAGGCCGAGCGTATAGCTGATATTGTGGGAGACACCGTCGTTGAACATGAAGTAACTGGAGGTCCAGTTCGTCAGGCGGTAGGTCTGCCAGCTCAGGTTGTTGTAGAGGACGAAATAGTTGTCCGGCCATTTGAGGCGGTTGCCGAGACCGGCCGTGAAGCCGAAGACCTCGAACACCTTGTCCTTGGAGAGGATGCCGATCGCCAGATACGAGTCGGTCATTCTCGAATAGTAGCCCGAGAGCGACAGGGACGTCGGCTTCTTGCCGAAGAGCCAGGGCTCCGTGAAGCTGGCGGACAGGGATGTATAATAGGTACCGTTCGTCTGGAAACGGAAGGCGAGGTTCTGGGCGTCGCCGAGCGGAACCGGCCGCCAGGCGCCCTTCTCGAACATGCGGCGCGTCGAGAAGTTGTTGAAGCTCACGCCGGCCGTCAGGACGAAGGTGTTGCCGCCCCAGCCGCCGGAGAGTTCCAGCTGCGAGGAGGGTTTCTCCTCGACGTTGTAGACGAGGTCGACCGTGTTGTTGGCCTGGTTCGGCAGGACGGAGAAGCCCTTCGACGGATCCATGATGCTTTCCGGGTTGAACTGGCCCAGGGAGGCGATTTCACGGATGGACCGCTCGAAGTCGGACTGGCTGTAGAGCTCGCCCGGGCGGGTGAATATCTGGCGGCGGACGACGCGCTCGTTGGTCAGGTCGTTGCCGTTGATGATGATCTCGTTCAGGGTCGCCTGCTTGCCCTCGACGATGCGCATCTCGACATCGACGGAGTCCTTGACGATATTGACCTCCACAGGCGTGACGTTGAAGAAGAGGTAACCGTTGTCGGTGTAGAGGCTGCGGACGGAATATTCGTTCTGCTTGCCGCCGCCGAGAAGCCGGTGGTTCATCGTGACGACGTCATAGACATCGCCCTTCTTGATCTGGAGGATGCTGTTGAGCACGTCGGCCGAATAGACCGAATTGCCAGTCCAGGTCACGTTGCGGAAGTAGTAGCACTTGCCCTCCTCGAAGTCCATGTCGATGGCGAGGCGGTTCGGCTTGACGTAGTAGATGCTGTCGCGGATGAGGCGGGCGTCGCGGTAGCCGCGCTCGTTGAAGGCCTCCATCACCGTGCGGCGGTCGTTGGCGTACTCCTTCTCCTTGAACTTCTTGCCGTAGAAGAAGTTGTACCAGCGGACGGACTTCGTCTTCTTCATCGCCCGGGAGAGCTTGTAGTCGGAGACGTTTTGGTTGCCGGAGAAGTTGATATGCTTCATGCGGACGCGGGGGCCCTTGTTGATGTTGAAATTGACCCGGATGGCGCTGCGGACGACGGTGTCGCGCCGCACATCCACGTCGACATTGACCTTGAGGAAGCCCTTTTCCTTGAAATAGCGCTTGATGATGTCGACGGACGTACTCTCGACATAATCGGAGAACTCGCCGCCGCGGCGGAAATGGAGCCGCTCGTTGAGGTCCTTCTTCTCGCCGCTGCGGATGCCGGTGAAGTCCCACTTGGACATACGCGGCCGCTCCGTGATGTCGATGCGGATCCACGCCGTATCGCGGGCGCTGCTCAGCGAGTCGATGCTGATGGCGATGTCCTCGAGGTAGCGCTGCTGCCACAGGCGGCGGTGGATGGCGGAAATCTCGTCGCCCGGGAGCTTGAGGCGCATGCCTTCGCGAAGACCGGAGATCTGCACGATCTGGTCGGCCCGGACATACTGGTTGCCGGCGACGCGGACACCGCCGATGACATAGGTCTTCGGGGCGTTGTAGTCGACGGTAATGTCGTCATTCTGCGCCCGGGCGGCAAGGCCCGTCAGCGCGAAAGCGGCAAGGAGTATGATGCGGCGGATCTTCATTCACAAATATTCAAACCTGCAAATATAGCAAGATTATTTGACTTTTCCGTATCTTCTGTCCCTGCGGGCGTATTCCGCCAGCGCCTCCCGGAAGGCTTCCTTCCGGAAATCGGGCCAGAGGGTCGGGGTAAAGTAAAACTCGGAATAGGCTGTCTGCCAGAGCAGATAGTTGGAAATGCGCTGCTCGCCGGAAGTGCGGATCAGCAGGTCCGGATCCGGGATGTCGGCCGTCACAAGCAGGCGGCTGAAATCGGAAGCGGAGAACTCCGTCCCCGGGTGCGCGGCCATCACGGCGGCCATCTTCTTCGCGGCCTGGAGGATGTCCCACTTGCCGCTGTAGCTCAGGAAGAGAATCAGCGTCAGGGTCTCGTTCCGGGATGTTTTTTCCATGATGTCGTCGATCTCGGCGTTGAGCGCGTCGGAGAGCTGCGCCCGGTTGCCGAGGACCATGAAACGGATGCCGTTGCGCATGAAGGTCTCGAACTCGCCCTTCATCGATTTCATCATCAGTTCCATCAGGGTATTGACCTCTGAGGCCGGGCGGGCCCAGTTTTCCTCGGAGAATGCGAAAAGGGAAAGGTACTTCACACCGGCCTCGACGGCGGCTTCCGTGCAGGCACGGACGCTTTCCACGCCCTCAAAATGGCCGAATGTGCGTTCCTGTCCCCTTTCCTTGGCCCAGCGTCCGTTGCCATCCATGATGATGGAGACGTGGGTCGGTATCTTGTTGATATCCATATTCCTAAGCTAATCCGTTGTTTCTGCGGTCTTCACCCCAGAAGAGCCGGCTCGTGAGCGCCGCCACGAACTCGGACTTCGGGAGCTTGACTCGCTTGAGCGAAAACTGTGCCATTTCGATATGAACGGCCCAGTCGGGCTCGATTTCGACGGAGGTGTTGTCCATGGTCATGGTCGCCTTGCCGTCGCGGCTGCGGAAGGATATGTCGAGTTTGGTGCCCTCGGGAACCACCAGCGGACGGACGTTGAGGTTGTGCGGGGCGATCGGGGCGATGATGAGGACCTTCGTGTCGGGAAGGCAGATCGGGCCGCCGACGCTGAGGGAATAGGCCGTGGAGCCGGAACTCGTAGCGATGATCAGGCCGTCGGCCCAGTAAGTCGGGAGCATCTCGCCGTTGATGGCGACGTCGATGCCGAGCACGGCGCTGCCGATACGGTGGAGCGAGACTTCGTTGACGGCATACGGCAGGAAACCGATCTGCTTGCGGGCATTGGGGCCCTTGATGGTCGCGTTCAGCACGGTCCGGTACTCGATGCGGAAATCCCCCTGCATCAGGGCGTCGAGAACCTCGCCGGGGCGATTTTCGCAGAGGAAACCGATGCGGCCGAAGTTCACGCCGAGGATCGGCAGGCCCACGTCGGAGACCACATGCGCGGCGGAAAGGAAGGTGCCGTCGCCGCCGACGCTCAGCACGAGGTCCGTGTCCGGACGGATGTCGGCCTTGGATTCGATATCGTAAAGCTCATAGGAAGCGTCGAGAAGCTGCTTGACCATGTCCTTGTACTCGGTTTTTTCCCGGAGCGACTTCCGCCTGATGAATACGCCTATTTTCATTTTACGTTCTGTATGTTCACAATTCAGACTTCAAAATTAAGCATTATTTAACAAATATGACTATTTTTGTCTGCTAAATCGAACAATCATGACCCGTTTAAGCGTTAATATCAACAAAATCGCAACCATCCGCAACGCCCGCGGCGGGAATCTGCCCGACGTGACGAAGGCCGCCCTCGACATCGAGCGATTCGGCGCGGAAGGCATTACCGTCCATCCCCGTCCCGACGAGCGCCATATCCGCTATTCGGATGTCCGGGAAATCCGCCCGCTCTTGAAGACTGAATTCAATATCGAAGGCAACCCGATCCCTTCGTTCATCGACCTGGTGAGCGAGGTCGTGCCGGACCAGGTGACCCTCGTTCCCGACGCCCCTGACGCCATCACCTCCAATGCCGGCTGGGACACCCTCCGGCACCGGGAGTTCCTGACGGAGGTGATCGCCCGTTTCAAGGCCCAGGGCATCCGTACGTCCGTTTTCGTGGACCCTGTTCCCGAAATGGTCGCCGGCGCGAAGGCCTGCGGCGCCGACCGCGTGGAACTCTACACCGCCGCCTATGCGGAGCAGTACTCCGCCGGAGCGGAGAAGGCCATCGCCCCGTATCTCGCCGCCGCGAAGGAGGCCCGCCGCGTCGGACTCGGCCTCAACGCCGGGCACGACCTCAACCTCGAGAACCTCGCCTTCTTCATCCGCACCATTCCCTGGACGGACGAGGTTTCGATCGGCCACGCCCTGATCAGCGACGCCCTCTACATGGGTTTGGAGGCAACGGTGAAGGCCTATCTTTCCAAAGTCAAAATAAATGCTTAACTTTGCAGTTCACGCGCAAATAAAAAAACAACGATACAGAAATGAAAATGAACATGCTTCACACCGGGATCCTCAGCCTTGCCGCTTCGGTCCTGATGCTTTCCGCCTGCACGGCGTCCAACAACACGGAGAACAATGCCTCCGCTCCTGCTGATTCCCTCGCTACCGTAACCCCCGTCCCCGCCGGTGACATCGCCTACTTCAACCTCGACGAGGTCGTCAGCGGCTATGACCGCGCTTCCGACCTGATGAGCGAGTTCGAGAACGAGGCCAACAAGGAGATCAGCAACCTCGAGCGCAAGGGAAAGCAGATCCAGTCCGACTACCAGAAGCTCGTCGAGAACTCCCAGAAGGGACTGATCCTCCAGTCTTCCGCCGAAAAGCAGGCCCAGGACATCCAGGCCCGCCAGGAGAAGTTCAACCAGGAGTATGCCAAGAAGCAGGATGAGCTCGCCCAGAAACAGCAGGTCATCAACAACAATGTCATGAACGACATCGCCGAGTTCCTCAAGACCTACAACGAGACCCGCGGCTTCCGCCTCATCCTGACCAACCAGACCGGCCTCCTTTCCATCCCCGTGGCCCTGGCCGATCCGGGCATGAACATCACCCAGGACATAATCGACGGCCTCAACCAAGCCTACGCCGCTTCCAAGTAAAGAGCAGGAGGCTCCGCTGTGAAAATCGCCTTCCTGTCCAGTTTCTACCCCCTTCGGGGAGGGATTGCCCAGTTCAATGCCGCCATGTACGGAGAACTGGGCAAAACCCACACTGTACGGGCATGGAATTTCAAGCGGCAGTATCCCGGCATCCTCTTCCCCGGCAAGACGCAGTATGTCACGCCGGAGGATGACGCAGCGCCGATCGAGACCGACCGCACGCTCGACACGATCTGCCCCGGCAGCTGGTGCCGGACGGCCCGCCGCATCGCCGCCTGGGAGCCGGATATCCTCGTGATGAAGTACTGGATGTCCTGGTTCGCGCCCTCGCTGGGCTATGTCGCCCGCCGGCTCCGGAAAAAGGGCTGCAAGGTCATCACGGTCCTCGACAACGTCATTCCCCACGAGCAGCGCTTTTTCGACAAGCCGCTGACCCGGTACTTCCTCCGCAGCTGCGACGGATTCGTCGCGCTGTCCGACACGGTGCGGGACGACCTTCTCGCCCTGCGCCCCGACGCTCCGAACATCCTCCTGCCCCATCCGCTGTACGACCATTTCGGCATAAAGCCGGACCGGACGGAGGCGCTCCGCCGCTTGGGCCTGGATCCGGAGAAGAAAACCCTCCTTTTCTTCGGCCTGATCCGCGACTACAAGGGCCTCGACATCCTCATCGACGCTTTTGGACAGCTGCCGGAGGACTACCAGCTGCTGATCGCCGGTGAGCCGTACGGTCCGTTCGACAAGTATGAGAAGCAGATGGCCGCCCTGCCCGGCAGGGACCGCATCAAGGCTTTCCCGCGGTATATCGACGACGCCGAGGTCAAGGACTTTTTCGGTGCGGCGGATCTCGTGGTTCTCCCCTACCGCAGCGCGACCCAGAGCGGCATCAGCTCCATCGCCTGCCATTTCGAGGTGCCGATGGTCGTGACCGATGTCGGCGGGCTCCGCAGCACGCTGGGCGACCGGGGCACAAGTATTGTAGTGAAACACCCTGACTCCGGAGAGATCCGGGAAGCGATCGAGGCTTATTTCGCAGACCCTGCACTGCGAGGGAGTCTCGTCGAAGCCATGCGCCTGGAAAAGCAGCGGCTTTCGTGGAGCAGCTTCTGCCGCAACCTGACCGACTTCGCCGGAGCGCTTAAGACCGAAAAGACGAAATGATGAAACGCGTTCTGACATCCCTGCTCACCGCCCTGCTTCTTGCGGGGCCCGTCACGACGGCGCTGGCGCAGGACTATGTCCCGACCCCCGTCACGATCTCCAAGGACAAGGTCAAGTTCAAGGGAAAGACCTACTACTCCCACGTCGTGCTGGAGCGCCAGACGCTCTATTCGATCGCCCAGGCCTACGGGGTGACCGTGCAGGAAATCTACGACGCCAATCCGGACCTGACCGTCCTCAAGAAGAACGCCATCATCCTCATCCCGGACACCTCCGCCAAAGGCTATCAGAAGCCGGTAGAGGCTGAGCCGGCCCCGAGCGTGCCGGAACCGGAGAAGAAAGCGGAAACGCCCGGTGAGCAGCTTCCCGAGTCGGGATACACGGAATACATCGTCAAGTGGAACGATACTCTCTACAGCATCGCCGAGAAGTTCGGCGTGACCGTGGAGAGCATCCAGAAGGCCAACGGCCTGACGGACACCAAGATCAAAAAGCGCCAGGTGCTCCGCATCCCGACGCCCGAGACTTTCGCCGCCCAGCAGGCCGCCGCGGCGGCGACTGCGCCCGCAGAGACACCCCACAGGGAAGAGGAACCCCCGCTGACCGTCATCCTGCCGGCAGAAGCAAGCGTGGAGACGGCCGACACTGCATCGACGGCATCCCTCTGGCAGGAGAACTTTTACGACAGGACCGGTTATGTCCGCACGGAGATTCCCTTCGCCCTCGTCCTTCCCTTCCAGAAGGGCACCAAAGTCAGCGACAACAACGTCGACTTCTACAGCGGCGTGCTGATGGCCGTCCGCGAAATGTCGCTCCGCGAGGGTATCAACGCCGATCTCCGGGTCTATGACATGGAGGAACTCTCCAGCGCCTCCCAGCTCCGGGGTGTCGATTTCATCCTCGGTCCGGTCTCCCGCGAGGCCGTTTCCAAGGTCCTCGGCCTGCGCCCCGACAACGACATCCCCGTCGTATCTCCGCTGGATCCGAAAGTCAGCTCCCTGCTGTCTTCCGCCGAAGACCTGATCCAGGTTCCCGCCTCCAACGACATGCAATACGCCGACCTCATCCAGTGGCTGCAGGAAGACTACAGCGTCGGTGAGAAGATCCTGCTGATCAGCGAGAAAGAGGCCGCTGCAACGGATTATTCGACCCGCATCAGCGCCCGCCTCGCGCACTCGGGCCTGCCCTACAAGGTCTTCTCCTACGGCATCCTCCAGGGCCGCAACATCACCGGCAGCCTGACGGAGATGCTCTCGAAGGAGCGCACCAACCGCATCCTGATCGCTTCGGAGAACGAGGCCTTCGTCAACGACGTGATCCGCAACCTCAACGTCCTGACGCACAAGGACTACCCGATCGAGGTCTACGGCCCTGCCAAATTCCGCAGCTTCGAGACCATCGAGGTGGAGGCCTTCCATTCGGTCCGGCTCCACGTCAGTTCGGCATACCATATAGATTATACGAACGAGGAGGTGCACCGCTTCCTGATGGAATACCGCGCCTTCTGCCAGACCGAGCCGGGGCCCTACGCCTTCCAGGGCTATGATATCGCCAGCTACCTGCTGCGGCGCATCGCCCGCTACGGCGACGCCTGGAAGGAGAGCCTCCTCCAGATCCCCGAGACGATGACCCAGCTGCGCTTCGACTTCAAGCGCAGCCGCAACGACTCCTACGAGAACAACGGCACCCGCCGCGTCATCTACGACAAGGACTTCACGATCCGCACCGTCCGCTAGGGAGAATCTTCGATTTTTATTGGGAATTCCCTTTTTATTCTTTACATTTGTAACGGAATAAAAGTGAATTCCTAATTTTTTTAATTAATAACACACAACTAACCCAAACTGTCATGAAAACACAGGAAATTATGGCCCGCCTCCAGGCGAAATATCCGCTTGAGAAGGAGTATCTGCAGGCTGTGCAGGAAGTGCTTGAGTCCATCGAGGATGTCTACAACCAGCATCCCGAGTTCGAGAAGGCCAAGATCGTCGAGAGAATGGTCGAGCCGGACCGTATCTTCACTTTCCGCGTAACCTGGATTGACGACAAGGGCGAGGTCCAGACGAACCTCGGCTACCGCATCCAGTTCAACAGCGCCATCGGTCCCTACAAGGGCGGCCTCCGTTTCCACAAGGCGGTCACTCCGTCCATGCTGAAGTTCCTCGGTTTCGAGCAGACCTTCAAGAACGCCCTCACGACCCTCCCGATGGGCGGTGCAAAGGGTGGTTCCGACTTCGACCCGGTCGGCAAGTCCAACGACGAAATCATGCGTTTCTGCCAGGCCTTCATGCTTGAGCTGTGGAACTGCATCGGTCCCGACCAGGATATCCCCGCCGGTGACGTCGGTGTCGGCGGCCGTGAGATCGGCTACCTCTATGGCATGTACAAGAAACTGGCCCGCCAGTACAATACCGGTGTCCTGACCGGCAAGGGCGGCACCTGGGGCGGTTCCATCCTCCGTCCGGAGGCTACCGGCTTCGGCGCCCTCTACTTCACCCAGCACCTTCTCCAGAAGGCCGGCAAGGACATCAAGGGCAAGAAAGTCGCCCTCTCCGGCTTCGGCAATGTCGCCTGGGGCGCTGCCACCAAGGCCACCGAGCTCGGCGCCAAGGTCGTCGCGATCTCCGGTCCGGACGGTGTCTGCCACATCCCCGAAGGCATCACCAAGGAGATGATCGACTACATGCTCGAAATGCGCGCCTCCAACCGCAACAAGGTCGAGGACATGGCGACGAAGTTCCCGGGCAAGGCCCTCTTCACCGCCGGCAAGAAGGCATGGAGCATCCCTGTGGACATCGCTCTGCCTTGCGCCTTCCAGAACGAGCTTTCCGAGGATGACGCCAAGGAACTGAAGGCCAACGGCTGCTGGTGCTGCTGCGAGGTCTCCAACATGGGCTGCCAGCCCGGTGCCATCCACTTCTTCCAGAACAACGGCATCCTCTTCGCTCCGGGCAAGGCCGTCAACGCCGGTGGTGTCGCCACTTCCGGTCTCGAGATGACCCAGAACGCCGAGCACATCAGCTGGGACGCCAAGGAAGTGGATGACAAGCTCCACTTCATCATGAAGAGCATCCACGAGCAGTGCGTCAAGTTCGGCACCCAGCCGGACGGCCACGTCGACTACGTGAAGGGCGCCAACATCGCCGGCTTCATGAAGGTCGCCCAGGCCATGCTCGAGCAGGGCACGATCTAATCGGACCCTCCGAAGACAGTAAACCCCGCGAGTTTTTCGCGGGGTTTACTCGTTTCAGGCGAGGCGCCCGGAGATATACTCGAGGCGCTTTCCCGTTTCCGCCCGTCCGATGCGGGCGACGATGTCGGCGATGCCGAGACCGGAAGCGGCGCCGGTCAGGGCGAGACGGAGGGCGTTCATCACCTTCCCCATCGGCCACTCGTTGGCCTTGATATGGGCCTCGAGGGCCTCGGCGATGGCTGCCGGGCCGAAGGGGCCTGCATACTCTTTGACCAGATAATCGCAGGCCTGCCGGGCCAGGGCGGCGTTTTCGGCCGTCCAGAACTTGTCGGCGTCCTTGGCGAGGAACGGGGCCGTAAGGCTGTCGTCATAGACCTTGGCGCGAGGATCGACCGGACGGTTCGGATCCGCCGGCTTGGTCTGCACCGCAGCACCGGCCTTGACGCCGAAGGCTTCAAATTCGGCCGGGGCGATGAACAGATACGATGCGATGTCCCAGAAGTCCTTGACGAAGGTCGCCCGCTCCTTGATGAGCGACACCACGCCGAGCACATACTCGCGGGTAAAGATATGGCTGCCAAAATCCGTTCCCCCGGGCGTCAGTTCGCTGCCGGCCGTCAGGGCGCATTTCGGGCAGTCGACCACCTGGATGCCGTGGGCCTCGAGCACCGGAATGAAGAGGTCCGTCAGCTCCTCGTCGGACTTCATACGCAGGTACTCCTTGTTGTACCACTTCGCCTTCTCGGGGTTGAACTTGGCGCCGCTCTTTCCCACCTTGTCGAGGGAGAAAGCCTGCACCAGCTCGTCCAGGGAGAAGATTTCCTGCTCCGTGCCGGGATTCCAGCCGAGCATGGCGAGCAGGTTGACGAAGGCCTCGGGGAAATAGCCATCCTCACGGTAGCCGCGGGAAGGATCGCCCTCCTCGGGGACCCAGCGGAGCGGGAACACGGGGAAGCCCATCTTGTCGCCGTCGCGCTTGGATAGCTTGCCGTTTCCCACGGGCTTGAGCAGCAGCGGGAGGTGGGCGAAGCGGGGCATGGTATCCATCCAGCCGAATGCCTCATACAGCAGATAGTGCAGCGGCAGCGACGGGAGCCACTCCTCGCCGCGGATGACCTCGGTGATCTCCATCAGGTGGTCGTCCACGATGTTGGCGAGGTGGTAGGTCGGCAGCTCGTCGGCGCGTTTCCACAGCACCTTGTCGTCGAGGGTGTCGGTGTTGACCTCGATGTGGCCGCGGATGAGATCGTCCATCTCCACGATGCGGCTTTCCGGCATCTTGAAGCGGATAGTCCAGTCGGTGGTGGTCTCCAGCAGGCGCTTGACCTCCTCTTCGGGGAGGGTCAGGGAATTGCGCAGGGAGCGGCGGGTCGTCTGATTATAAATAAAGGTATCCCCGGCGGCCTCGGCGGCGGCGCGGCGCTCGTTGAGATCCTCGGCGGAGTCGAAGGCGTAGTAGGCCCAGCCGGCGGCGACCAGCTGCTCGGCATACTGCCGGTAGATCGGACGGCGCTGGCTCTGGCGGTACGGGGCGTGGGGATGCTTCGCGGAAGCGACCTCCACGACATGGCCCTCGGCGTCCACTCCCTCATCGGGATAGATACCGCACCAGGCGAGGGATTCGATGATGTACTTTTCAGCGCCGGGCACGAAACGGTTCGAGTCGGTATCCTCGATGCGGAGGATAAAGTCGCCGCCGTGCTGCTTGGCGAAAAGATAGTTATACAAGGCCGTCCGGACGCCGCCCATGTGGAGCGGACCGGTCGGGGACGGAGCGAAACGTACGCGGGTTCTTCTTTCCATAGTCTATCGGGATTGTGCCTCGCTGAGGAGGGCTTTTGCATTGGCCAGGGCGGCGGGAGTGATGGCCGCGCCGCTCAGCAGGCGGGCGGTTTCGCGGATGCGTGCATCGGCATCCAGCGGATGGATGGAGGTAACGGCGGCGCCGCTGGCGGCCACCGCTTTCTCGACGAGATAGTGGGCGCTGCCGCGGACGGCGACCTGCGGAAGGTGGGTGATGGCGAACACCTGCATGTCCCCGCCCATGCGGGAAAGCATGGCGCCCATCTTGTCGGCGACGCTGCCGGAAACGCCGGTGTCGATCTCGTCGAACAGCAGGGTCGGCATCTTCGTATAGCGGGCCATCAGGGCCTTGAGGCAGAGCATGATGCGGGAGAGTTCGCCACCGGAAGCGCAGCGGGCGAGCTCGACGGGAGCCGTCCCTGTCGCGGAGAAGCGGAAGGTCACGGCATCGGCGCCGTCAGGGCCCGGGGCGGCCGGGGCGATCTCCACGAGGAAGGCGGCCTTGTCGAGCTCCAGTCCCTTCAGCAGGGACTTGACTTCGGCGGCAAAAGGCTTTGCGGCGCCTTCGCGGGCCTTTGACAGGGCACTCCCCTGCTTCGCGAGTTCTTTCTCCAGAGCAGCCACTTCCTTTTCGAGGGCGGCCTGCCGGTCGGAAGCGGTCTCGCAGCCCTCCAGCAGTCCCGCCAGTCGGTCCCGTTCGGCGATGAGTTCCGCCTCACCGGCCGCCGAGAAGCGGCGCATGAGCTCGTAGAGCGTCCCGATGCGGTCCTCAACCTGGGTCAGGCGGTCCGTAGAGACATCCGTGCGGGCATTGACAGCGGAAAGCTCATCCGCGATGTCGTCAAGCTCCAGCCGGGCGGATGCCGTCCGCTCCGCCAGGGGCAGAAGGGAAGGGATATACCGGCCGGCCTTTTCTAGCTGCGCGACGATGTCCTTGAGGGTCGCGGAGAGGGACGCACGGTCCTCCTCAACGGGCGTGAACAGGGATTCGGCCCGGCAGAGGGATTCCTTGATCTGCTCGGCGTTGGCGAGCAACTGCTGCTCGGCCTCGAGCTCCGCGAGTTCGCCCTCCCGGAGCTTCGCTGCCGATAGCGTCTCGTAGCGGGAACGCAGGAAATCCTGTTCCTCCCTGAGGCGCGCGGCCTCCTCCCGGACCCGGTTCAGCTCCGCCCGGCGTTCCTGCAGCGCCCGCCAGCACTGGCGATAGGCGGCCAGTGTCTCCGCGTCGCCGGCGAAGAAATCCAGCATCGAGAGCTGGGTCTTGCGGTCGGTCAGCAGGAGGGTCTGGTGCTGGGAATGGATATCCACGAGGCGGGCGGAAAGGGCGGTCAGCACGGGCAGGGACACGGGCTCGTCATTGAGGAAAGCCCGGGAACGCCCGGAGCGGCTCACCACGCGGCGGATTAGGAGCTGCCCGTCCGCCCAGTCGAGGTCTTCCGCCTTGACGGCGGCCTCCAGGGCGGCGTCTCCCCTGCCGTCGAACTCTCCTTCCACGACACAGCTGTCCGCGCCGTCGGAAATCATCCCCGCATCGGCCTTCGCCCCCATCAGGAGGGAAAGCGCACCGAGAAGGATGCTCTTGCCGGCGCCGGTCTGTCCCGTAAGAACGATGAAACCCTCCGGAAAACGGATTTCCAGAGAGTCTATCAGGACATAATGCTCGACGTGGAGGGAGCGGAGCATAGATGGGGAGAAGAATTACTGGTTCTGCTCCTCGTTCTCGCCGGCCGTGCGGTAGGCGATCTCGCCGTTCTCGAATTCGGAGATGGCGACGAGGTCCGGCTTCGGCTGACGCTCGTAGTATTTGGAGATTTCGATCTGCTCCTTGTTCTCGAAGACCTCTTCCATCGTGTCGCGGTCGTTCTTGAAATCCTCGAGTTTCTTGGTCAGTTCCTTCTTCTCGGCGAGGGCAATCTGGTTGGCTCTCTTATAGAGGATAACGACGGATTTGTAGATGTTGCCGGTCGGTTCGGCGAGGTCTTTCACGTCCCGGGTGATGGTGTTGGTCGGGACTTTCGCTTTGTTTTCCATATCTTGCTTTTATTGTTATCTATATAAAGTACCGGCCCGTTTTCCGGAAGGTTTCAAAAATTTTTGAAACGGCGGATTACGCCTCCGGCTGCTCTTCGGCGTCCTCGGCGACACCGCGGCCAAGCGCCCGCTGGGCACGGCGGTAGAGCACGTCGAGCTCGGAGCGGAAAGAAGACTCGGGGTACTCTCCTATGAAGGCCAGATAGTCGTCGACGAAGACAAGATAGCGCTCGCGCTGCTTTGCCGTGACGCTGAGCTGGGCGTATTTATAGGAGGACATTGCCGTATAGTAGAGAATCTCTTCGCGGTAGACGTTGTCGGCGTTGTTCTTGAGGATGTTCTTGAAGTCGACGTGGGCGGATTTGTAGTATTCCTGCCGGTAATAGAGCTTTCCTTCCTCGAGGGCTTTCTTGTCGAGACGCTCCTGGAGGTCCTTCAGCATGAGTTCGCAGGCCTCGGTGTAGTCCGTGTCGGGACGCTCCTTGAGGTACTGGCGGATGGCCTGCATGCAGGCCTTGGTCGGCGTCTGGTCGAGCTCCCAGCGGTAGGTCGCGCGGTACATGCAGTCGAGCCGCAGGAAAGCGGCCTCGGCCGTGAACGGGCTCACGGGGAACTTCTCGATAAAACCGGCGAAGTTGGTCTCCGCCGTGTAAAAATCCTTTGCCCGGTAGTTGCTCAGGCCCCAGTAGTAGCGCACGGTGTCCTCGCGCTCGGTGCCGTTGACGAGGAACATCATGGACTCGAACATGGCGGCGGACTTGGTGTACTTGCGGGCGTTGAACAGCTCGAAGGCTGCCTGGTATTTCGCGTCGGCATCGTTGCTGGACAGCAGCGCCTCGTACTGCGAGCGGCAGGCGGGCATGAGCATCAGCACGATCAGGCCGACAAGGAGGAGAAGAAGGCTTTTTTTCATTTGCTCTTTCTACTTGTTTTCGAGAAGGAAATCCCTCACGTCGATGGCGGCCTTGCAGCCCGATGCGGCGGCGGTCACGGCCTGGCGGTAGGACGGGTCCTGGACATCGCCGGCGGCGAAAACGCCCGGGACGCTCGTGCGCGAACTCTTGCCTTCGGTGAGGATGTAGCCGTTCTCGTCGAGGGCCACCGCCGGGGCGAAGATCTCCGCGTTGGGATGGTGCCCGATCGCGAGGAAAAATCCGTCGACCTCTATATCAAAAACAGTACCATCCTTGCGCAGAAGGCGGGCGCCGGTGACGCCGCTTCCGTCGCCGAGGACTTCCTGGGTGTTGCAGTTCCACAGGATCTCGATGTTCTCCGTTGCAAAGACCTTTTCCTGCATGGCCTTGGAGGCACGGAAGACGTCGCGGCGGACGATCATGTAGACCTTGCGGGCAAGACCGGCGAGATACACGGCCTCTTCGCAGGCGGTGTCGCCGCCACCGACCACGGCGACGACCTTCTTGCGGTAGAAGAAACCGTCGCAGGTCGCACAGGCGGAAACGCCCATGCCGCGGTACTGCGTCTCGGAAGGGAGGCCGAGGTATTTGGCCGTAGCGCCCGTCGCGATGACGAGGGTCTCGGCAAGGAGCTCCGTACCGTCATCGATGGTAATATGGAACGGACGCCGGCTGAGGTTGGCCTTGACGGCGCTGCCCCGGCGGACCTGGGCCCCGAAGCGCTGCGCCTGGGCCTTCATCTCGGCCATCAGCGTATTGGCGTCGACACCGCCGGAGAAACCGGGATAGTTCTCCACGATGGTCGTGGTCGTGAGCTGGCCGCCGGGCTCCATACCCTCGTACAGCACGGTCGGGATCCCCGCCCGCGAGGCATAGATGGCGGTCGTATAGCCGGCCGGACCGGCTCCGAGAACAAGGCACTTGATATTCTCCATCTCGTTATCGTTACTTTTATTAGCCTGCAAATATACCAAATCTTGTTCAAAAAGACGAAAAGAATCCGTTCATCCCACATTTTTGTGTATCTTTGTATGATTGGACAAAAAAGAACAAACGATATGGCAAAAAGAGAAATCAAGTTCTCCCTGGTGTACAGGGACATGTGGCAGAGCTCCGGCAAGTATCAGCCGCGCGTCGACCAGCTGGTACGGGTAGCCCCCGCGATCGTCGATATGGGCTGCTTCGACCGCGTCGAGACCAACGGCGGCGCCTTCGAGCAGGTGAATCTCCTCTACGGCGAGAACCCCAATGTCTCCGTGCGCAAATGGACGGCGCCCTTCCACAAGGCGGGCATCCAGACCCACATGCTGGAGCGCGGTCTCAACGCCATCCGTATGTATCCCGTCCCGGCGGACGTGCGCGAACTGATGTTCAAGGTCAAGAAGAAACAGGGCACCGACATCGCCCGTTCCTTCTGCGGCCTCAACGACCACCGCAACCTCAAGACCTCCATCGAGCTGGCGAAAAAGGGCGGCATGATTTCCCAGGCAGCCCTGTCTATCACCCACTCTCCCGTGCATACGGTCGAGTATTATCTCAGCCTGGTGGACAAACTGGTCGACTACGGCACCGATGAGATCTGCCTCAAGGACATGGCCGGTATCGGCCGTCCGACGGAGCTGGGTCAGATCGTCGCCGGCATCAAGAAGGCCCACCCCGAAATCAAGGTCCAGTACCACGGCCACAGCGGCCCGGGCTTCTCCCCCGCCTCGATGCTGGAAGTCGCCCGTGCCGGCGCCGACTACCTCGACGTCGCCGTGGAGCCGCTCGCCTGGGGCAAGGTCCACCCTGACGTCATTACCATCCAGAAGATGATGAAGGCCGACGGCTTCCAGGTCAAGGACATCAACATGGACGCCTACATGGAGGTCCGCCGCCTGACGCAGGAGTTCATCGACGACTTCCTCGGCTACTGGATCAACCCGACCAACTCCCAGATGACCTCCCTGCTGGTCGGCTGCGGCCTGCCCGGCGGCATGATGGGTTCCATGATGGCCGACCTCAAGGGCTTCCAGAGCGCCATCAACGCCGCCCAGCGCGCCCACGGCCGTCCCGAGATGTCCCTCGACACGCTGATGGTCAAACTCTTCGACGAGGTTGAATATGTATGGCCGCGCCTCGGCTATCCGCCGCTCGTGACCCCGTTCAGCCAGTACGTCAAGAACACGGCCCTGATGAACCTCTTCAACATGCTCAACGACAAGCCGCGCTGGACCTCCATCGACAAGGACACCTGGGGCATGATCCTCGGCAAGATGGGCAAACTGCCCGGCGAGCTCGACCCGGAGATCGTTGCGCTGGCCAAGGAAAAAGGCATGGAGTTCTACACCGGCAATCCGAAGGACATGTACCCCGACGAGCTTCCGAAGTTCCGTCAGATGATGCAGGAAGAAGGCTGGGACTGCGGCGAGGACGACGAGGAGCTCCTCAACATGGCCATGTTCGAGCGCCAGTACCGCGACTACAAGAGCGGCGTCGCCAAAGAGCGTTTCAACAAAGAACTCGAAGAGCTCAAGGCCAAGGCCGGCGCCCCGATCGTCATCACCCGCCCCGTCGTGGAGATGCCGAAGTTCAGCGCCGAAGAATACGCCACCCGCTATCCGAACGCCGTTCCGGTGCAGGTTCCTGTCAAGGGGCAGCTGCTCTGGGAAGTCGATGTCGATGACGCCTCCACCGCCCCGGCTGTCGGCAAGGCCGTCAAGGCCGGCGAGGTCATCGGCTATGTCCAGGCATACTACGGCATGGAGGAGGTCGTCTCCGCCGTCGACGGCCGCATCGTGGCCGTGCTCGGCAAACAGGGCGACATGTTGGAGAAGGGCGAAATCATTGCATTCGTGCAGTAGAGCGTCTCGCTTTCCAGGCTGAAATAAGCCGCATCCGCAATAATCACATGATCCAGCAGGACCAGCCCCATCAGTTTGAGGGAGAGCTGTGCCCTGCGGGTCAGTTCGAGATCGGCCTTCCCGGGATGAGGATCGCCGGAGGGGTGATTGTGGACGAGGATGACGGCATAGGCCTTCTTCTCGAGCGTCAGGCGGACAAGGGCCGGAATATCCAGCGTCGTCTCTGACATCCCTCCGCGGGAAAGGAGCTCCTCGCCGATGATGCGTTTGTTGCGATTCAGGAAGACAGCCCAGCACTGCTCGTGATCCAGCCCGCGCAGCCGCGGGAACATGCGCCGGAAGACGGCGTCCGGGCCGACAACTGCCTCGTCAGGTCGCGTCATATCCTCCAGAAACATCCGCCGGCCCAGCTCCAGGGCCGCTTTCAGGGTGATGGCCTTGGCGGGGCCGATGCCGTCGATCTCTCCGATCCGCTCGGCGGACATACCGAGCAGCCGGGTCAGGGATCCTTCCGCCTTCTCAACCAGCTGCCGCGCCACTTCCAGGGCGCTGGCCTTCCCTGTTCCGGTCCTGAGCAGGATCGCCAGCAGCTCCGCCAGCGTCAGCACCTGCGTTCCGAACTTTTTCGCTTTTTCCCTCGGCCGCTCCTCGGGGAACATCTCCGCTATTTTCATACGCTCGTTTTTGCCAAAGATAAAAAGCCCGGCGGAAAAATCCGCCGGGACTTAAGAAACATTCCGAAAGTTTTTCTCTTTCTTATGCTCCGGAAACTTTTCTTAAATGTGACCGCCCCCCTCGGCCTTGAGTTCGTCGTCCACCCGCTGCTTTTCGTTCATCAGCAGCACCAGCAGCCAGTCCTTCTGCTCCTCGCTCAGACCCAGGTCTCTGCAGGCGCTCTCGTAGCGGTTGATAACGGCTTCCTGATAGCGGTGGTACACCATGGATTTGCGGATTTCGTCTTCGATGGCATCGTGCTCAATCTCATAGCAGTCCTTGTAATAATCCTTATAGACCTTCTCCGAGGAAAGGCCCAGGCAGAAATAAAACATGCCGGATGCGATAAGGAGGATGCCTGCAACGCCGAGAATGAAGGGCACCAGCTGGATCAGGCCCAGCATGCCGAGGGTACCGCCCACGAAGAACAGCAGCAGGGCGATGAGTTCGTTCTTATGGTATTTGAACAGCGTTTTGACATTCAGTTTCATGGGACGGGTATCAGAGTTTGATGGTTGACGATTTGCGGTTCTGGAGGATCTTGACCTTCATGGCATTTTCCGCTTCCTTGGCATCCAGGGCCCGCTGATAGGCCTGGCGGTGCAGAACGCTCTGGTTGTTCTGCTGCTTGAGGGCCTCGAGGGTCTCGCGCAGATGCCACTGGGAAATCAGGATGGAGAAGAAAGCGACGGCGAACATGGCCAGGAAGCTGAGCAGGATGGTATACTGGTGCTGGTGGCGCAGGCGCTCGGCCGCCTCACGGTGACGCGCTTCCTGCCGCTCCGCTTCAGCCCGCAGCTCGGCATTGTTCATTTCCGCGTCGAGGATGGCCATATCCTCGTTCTGCACCTTAATATAAATGGAATCCTTGACGTCCATCAGCCGGTTGAGCTCGCTGTAGGCGGCGTCCCAGGCATGGCGGTCGGCATAGATGCCCTGCTTGAGGGTATGGCGGGTGCGGGGAACGGAGATGGAATCCGCCGCGGCCAGGGCCTGCTCGAACAGCCGGCGGGAACGCAGGTAGCACACATCCAGCTCATAGCGGTCGTCGGCTTCCACCTGCACGGTATACAGAGGGTTGGCGACGATGGTCTCATAGCACTGGCGCAGCGCCTCGTAATCCCCTTCGGCATTGTAGAGATAGCCGCGGGTCATCTGGACCTTCAGCCGCAGCGTCGGAAAATACTCCTGGTACTCCTCGGCGTTGTCGCAATAGGCCACGGCCTTGTCGAATTCGCCCTGCTGGATATATTCCTGGGCGATCAGGATATAGAGGTTGGGCAGTTCCTGCTCGGCGCGCGCCTCCTTGCAGAAGCGGGCGGCGTTGAGATAGTTCTGGATGGCGAGGTGGGAGTTGCTCCGGTAGCTCTGGATCAGGCCGACGATGCGGTAGGAATACATCTTGCCCAGCGCATTGCCCGCTTCGGTAGCGTCCCTTTCGAGGGCGCGCGCCTCCAGCATGGCGTCGGAGACCCTGCCGGCGTGCATCAGGTACTGGCAGTATTCGTGGACGACGGAATAGAGGAAGGGTTTGTATTTGGGCTTGTCGGCAAGAAGCTGCTTGATTTCCGATACAGCCCCGTCCATCCGGTCATACTCGCCCTCGGCGAAATAGACCGGGAACTCCAGCGAGAGGGCCAGGCACTTGAGACGGTCGTCCCGGCGGCTTTCCCCAACCTGATAGAGCGAATCGGCCAAAGGGAGATTCTTCGCATTGAAAAGCTGCATCCGGCCGTAGGCATAGCGGTCAAACAGATCGGGATCCACCTGGAGGCGGTTCACGATCTGGGCCGACCCGACAAGCGGAAGCAGCAGCAATGCGGCCACGACGGCCGCCCTGATCCGGATGCCGGACATCACTTTGCGCGCTTGCTCGCCACCAGCTGCATCTGGGTGTTCACGCAGCTGAGGAGTTTCTCCATGATGATCGGTTTCATGATAAAGTCGTTGGCACCGAGATTGAATCCCTTGACAACGTCCTCGTTGGAGTTCAGGGCGGACAGGATAACGATCTGGATGTCAGCGGTGGCGGCATCGGCGCGGAGACGGCGGATCACCTCGAAGCCGTCGATGCCCGGCATCATGAGATCCAGCAGGATCAGGTCGGGCTTCTGGGCGGCGACGGCATCGAGCGCCTGCTGGCCGTTTGCGGCGGTGCGAAGCGTAAAATTGAACTTGGCAAGCATTTTCTGGACCAGCAGCAGGTTCAGCGGAATGTCATCCACGGCCAGTACGTTGAACTGGGAATAATCGTGGTCTTGCGCGTAGAAAGGGGTCATATCTATTGTTGATTTGTTTCAGCAGAAGGATTGACGGGGACACTGAGGATAAAGCGGGATCCGGGGCCTTCCCAAGTCGTGTCGAGATAGACCTTGGCGCCCAGCAGTCCGGCGATGTCCCGGCAGATGCTCAGTCCGAGGCCGGTTCCCTGCACGAAATCGTTGAGCTTGGTAAAGCGCTCGAAAATCTTTTCGGCCTGCTCCGGAGGAACACCGGTGCCCGTGTCCGTCACGGCGAAAGTGACATAGCCGGGCTCTGCCGTAAGCGAGGTGCTCAGCACGATGGAACCCGACTGGGTGTGCTTGCAGGCGTTGGTCAGCAGGTTGATGAGGATCTGCTGGACACGCCGGGGGTCGGTCCGGAAATTGAACGGCGCGGCCGATTCGGGCTCGTAGGTCATGGTCACGCCCGGCTGGAGACGGTGCTCCGTGCTGGAAATGGCCGACTGGCAGATGAAATGGAGTTCGCTGTCCTCCAGCGTGATCTTGTACTGGTTCGAATCCATCGCGGAAGCGTTCAGGATATCGTCCAGGAGCATGGTCAGCATCTTGGAGTTGTTGATGATGTGCCCGGAGAATTCCTCCTTCTCCTGATCGGTGAAGGTTCCGTCGGGCAGGGACAGGAGCTGGGAGAATCCGACGATGGCGTTGAGTGGTGTACGGACCTCGTGGCTCATGTTCTGGACAAAACGGGTCTTGGCGGCATTGGCCATCATCACTTGCTGGTTGGCTTCCTTCAGACGGCGGTTGTGCCGGATCAGCGAAATCTGGTGGATCAGCAGGAACAGCACGGCCGCGCCCAGGACGGCGATGAGCAGATACGACATCCGCCGGTAAATATGGGCCAGCTCGCGGTCCTTGTTGTCGAGTTCGACATGGAGGAGGTAGTTGCCGAGTTGCGAATCGAACTCGCTGATATGCTCCCGGTTCGAGGAAGCGAAAAGTTGCTCATACCACTTCACGAGCAGTTTCTCCACATAGAAGGCCTCGTCCTTGAATCCATGGTTCTCCGCGATGTTGGCGATAAATTTCATTTCGCGGACATGGGAGACCTCGGACGTATTGATCATCGAGATCGTGAAGGTCTTGTCCAGGATGGCATCGAGAATGTGGAAAAACTTCGGCGTGGTGTGGTTGATGATGTAAAGACTGGGGTCGTCGATACAAAAATCCCTGTGGCGCTGGTACGCCTCCCGGTCGTTGTAATAGGCGGCAATCTTGGCCAGATAATACTCGCAGCGGAGTGAGTCGAGGTGAGTCTTGCGGGCGGCGACAGCCTTTTCGATGTTGATGCTGAGGGAATCCGAACCGACCGTGTATGTATCGGCAAGGTCGCAGTACAGGCGTGTTACGCTCTGACGGGTGACAGCCTCGTCCGTCGTCGTGTAGTAGAGTTCCAGCGCCTTGTTGATATAAGGTTTCGCTGAGAGATAATCACTCTGGGAGATATAGAGGGCGACCATATAACGGTAGCTCATCCACAGGCCGTAGGCGTCCTTGCGCTGGAGGGCGATTTCCTGCATCTCATGGGAGATTGCCTTGGTCCGGGCTTCCTTCTTGTGGTTGAAGAAATAATTCTGCACCAGTTCGTAGGAATAGTAGAAATACTGGGTATAGCCCAGCTCGTCCGCCTTCTGCTTGGTCGTTTCATGGAGCCGGAGAACCTTTTCGTCCTGCTCCTCCGTCGTCAGGGTCTGGTTCGGGACGAGCTTTGTCTCATGCTTGAGGATCTCGATATAATAGAGGACCTCGGCTTTGGTGTCGTTCTTTTCTTTCGCCTTTGCCAGCAGCGCTTCGGCAACAGACGGAAAACCCTCGGTTCCGGCCAGCTGCTCGCACTGGCGGAACAGGGCGTAGCACTCGTCATCCAGCTCATACGGATTGTTCTGCGCCGGTGCGGAAAGCGCCGTCGCAAGAAGCAGGCCTGTCAGAATCAGTATTCGTTTCAGCATATCGATTAAAAATGCAAGTTAGCAAATAATTATTAAGGTGCAAAGGGATTCAGTCCCTGTGGCTGGCATCCCAGTTGGTCACCCACTGTTTCGGGGGCATCCCGGCCACTTTCTTGAAGATGATATTGAAGGAAGAGGCGCTGCTGAAGCCGCAGGCGCGGGCGATTTCCTCCTGCCTGGCCTCCCTGTGAGCGAGGATGTACTGCTCGGCATAGTCGATGCGCAGCGTATTGATCAGTTCCGGAAAACTGATTTTATAGTGGTCGTTGACGACCTTGGACAGGTAGGTTTTGTTCGTATGGAGCAGCTCTGCCACTTCCGGAAGCGTCAGCTGGGGGCGGAGGAAGAGTTCCTGCTCGAGCAGCAGACTCTGGAAACGGGACAGCAGGCTGTCGTCCTCAGCCACATCTGCCAGAACGACATGGGGCGGGTCGACCGGCATCTCCTGGGGAGCCGGCTTTTCCGCTTTGGCGGACGGTTCCGCTTTCCGGCGGACACGCAGCAGCAGATAAAGGAGCACGCCGGCACCGGAAACCGCCGTCAGGATCCGGTATAGCTCAAACACCGGCGGACGGCTTTCGGAGCCGGGCAGCCAGTCCGCTTCCCGGGCCAGATAAGCCACGAGGTCCTTGGCCAGAAGGAAAAGCGCCAGGACAAGCAGCAGGCGACGGACAGGACGCCAGTTAGGTACGCTGTAGGCCGCCACCGCAAGGATGACAGCCCACAGGGCACAGATGCCCATCGAGAATATGATGGAGGCCGTGGCGCTCATCAGAAGTCCTCGTTGTTCTCGTAGATCTTGGTCTCCCAGTCGCTTACGGTAGGAGCAAAGGTAATCTCATGATAGAGGGTGCTCAGATCCAGTCCGATATGGAAGGTATACTGCTTTCCGTAGACGAAGACATTGTCCGGCAGGAGGCCATACAGGGCAAACTTGGAAACGTGATTCTTCACCGGCGGATAGGTAAAACCTTCGATGGTAAAAGGCTCCACGTCATAGACGACCTCGACATACTGCGTACCGAGACGGATCTCGTCGGGCACGGCATAGAAACGGTGGCTGTCGGCGAGACGGTCCTCCAGCGTGTCATAGCCGATGAACTTTTCGTTCTCGGAACCGACACCGACCTTCACGTCGCCCTCAAAGACCACCACGTCGCGATAGTAACCCACACTCTGCCAGGAACCGGAACTGCGCTCCAGCTCATTGACGAAGAAACCGGCGGAAGCGACATTGTGCGCGATGACCTTGCGAAGGTGAATCAGACCCTGAAGGACTTCGGTCGGCGTCACGTCACAGACCTTGAAACCGAGGTCGTTGGTGATATGCTGGAACTCGAGGGGGATGCGGTTGATCTTGTCGATCGCCTGCCGCATCGTATTGGACACCAGCGGGCCGGCGTCCGTATCATCCGTGGAGAAGCGGATGGTATAGGCGCGGTCCTCGGGCTTATAGGTGACCGTCTTCTTATAAGGATAATAGGCGCTCAGGAGCATCGGGTCATCCCATACATTGTCGCTCACCCAGCTATAGCCGGAGCCCATGCTGAAGATCTGCTGGTTGTCAATAACCATCTCTCCCGTCTCGGCATTGACGCCGATCAGGCCGAAAGAACGGTCGGGATCCATGGTGGAAAACTGATCGAAGGACTCGTCCCCACCCTTTGTCATGACGCCGTAGCGCTCCTGCGGAATCTCCTTCCCGTCGCGGGTAACGGTAATGTCGAAACCATACTGCCGGGATGTCTCAGGCGGCAATTCCGTGCTGTCCTCAAGGCTCACGCAAGCCGTCGTAACGGCAAGGAGGAAGAATGCTGCAAGCGCGTCGATAAAATGGCGTGTCATAATCGGTCATTTTAGTGTATCTGCCGCAAAGGTAATGCTTTTTTTCTAAAAACAAAATTATTTTTTACAAAATGGAAAAATTTCTGTTTTATAAATAATCACGCCCTCAATTGCTTGAGCAGGTGTTTATAGCCTGTTTGGCAACCGACAGACAAAAAATTGCCGCCCTGGCTGGAACCGGGACGGCATCGGATAGAACTGTGCGAACAGGATTACTGTTTAACTGATTTCCTTTTGTTTTCCTCTCCGGCAAAAAAGCGCCACTGGAAGAAAATCAGGTAAATGGCACCGACAGTAACACAGCTGTCGGCAAAATTAAACACGGGCTCGAAGAAGACGTGGCCGCCGAGAAACGGTACCCAGTCCGGCCACACCCACAGCGGGAAATAGAACATATCCACGACCATGCCGAGAAGCGGCGGGGCATAACTGCCGCCGAACGATGCAACGGTCGACACCGTGGATTCGGAGAAGAGCATGCCGTAAAACAGGCAGTCGATCAGATTTCCTACCGCTCCGGCTGCGATGAGCGTCAGGCAAATCAGCACTCCTCCGGGAACAGGGTCCTTCCGCTTGAGCAGCTTGGCGATCCACCAGATCAGCACCCCGGAAAGGGCGATGCGGAACAGGGACAGGAGAATCTTGCCGAAGTTGCCGCCGAAAGCCATCCCGAAAGCCATTCCCTTGTTCTCGACAAAGAGAATGCGGAACCACTCGAAAACGCGGATCTCTCCGCCGCTGCCGATCGTCATGTTGGTCTTGACCAGGATCTTGATGATCTGGTCAATGATCACAAGGGCAATCCCGAGGATCAGCAGCTGCTTTCCTTTTCCGAAACGGCTGGCGGGCATAACGGGGAAAAATGTTAGTTCTTCCCCTGTTTGGCCAGCATTTCCTTGGCCTCGACGGTCAGGGTTGCATGCGGCACGAGACGGAGGCGCTCCTTCGGGATCAGTTTCCCGGTCACGCGGCAGACGCCGTAGGTCTTGTTTTCGATACGGACGAGGGCAGCCTCCAGGTTCTTGATGAACTTGTACTGGTGCTGGGCCAGCTGGCTGGCCTCCTCCTTGGAGCGCTGATAGGCACCGTCATCCTCAACCGTCTTGAAGGTCGGGGCGGTGTCCTCGATGTCGTTGCTGCCGCTGGACATCACCACCTTGCGGAGGGTGTTGTACTCGGCACGGGCAGCCTCGAGTTTCTCCATGATGATGGCGCGGAACTCTTCCAGCTCCTCATCAGAATAACGGGTAGGGGTAAAATCGCTGTTTTCCATAACGCACAGTTCTTATCGTATTAATTATTGGATTTCACAACATGGATGCGGACCTCGTCCTTCTCCCAGTCCACCTGCGCGGCGGCCTCGGGAGCCTCCTCCAGCGGACAGACGGCCAGGGAAAGCGCCAGGGTCTGCGCCTGGACATTTTCACCGAAAGCGGCGACCGCGTCCCGAAGATCGGTCAGCGCCTCGCCGGAGGCATAGACGGCGGCACGGATGCGGTCGGTCACCTCGAAGCCGCTGGCCTTGCGAAGGTTCTGGATACGGTTCACCAGTTCCCTGGAAAGACCCTCCTTGCGCAGCTCGGGGGTAATGGCGATATCCAGGGCGATGGTCAGGTTGCCTTCCGTCGCGACGAGCCAGCCCTGCATATCCTCGGAGGCAATCTGGTAGTCGCCGGGATTCAGCACAACTTCGCCGCCCGGAAGAGCGAGCGTATAGGCCTCAGCGGCCGTTTCAGCACGCTGGATCGCCGAAATCACCGGCTGCTCCAGACTGCCGAACGCAGCGGCAATCTCTTTCATGCGGGCGCCGTAGACCTTGCCGAGGGTCTTGAAATTGGGCTTGATCTTCAGCGTGACAAGACCGCTCGTGTCGGCGATGAATTCCATTTCCTTGACGTTGACCTCGCCGAGAACGATGTCCTTGACAGCCTCCAGCTGCCCGCGGACGGCCTCGGAAATCACCGGGACGAGCATCTTGGCAAGCGGCTGCTTGACCGGGATCGCGCTCTTCTTGCGGAGACCGAGGACCATGGAGGTCGCGCGCTGTGCAAGGTCCATACGGACATCCAGCGCCTCGTCAATGGCGGAAAGGTCCGCATCGGGCATGAGCACGAAGTGCACGGAATCTTCCCGTCCGGTCAGGTCGCGGTAGAGACGGTCCATATAGAACGGGGCTATCGGGGCACCGAGGACGGCGACCGTGCGGAGAACGTCGTAGAGCGTCTCATAGGCGGAGCGCTTGTCCTGCGTCATCTCACCGGCCCAGAAACGGGAACGGTTCAGCCGGACATACCAGTTCGAGAGCTGGTCGCAGACGAAATCCTGGATCAGGCGGCCGGCGGTCTTGACGTCGTAGTCCTCATAGGCGGCGCGAACGTCCCGGATCAGGACATTGAGGCAGGAACGCATCCAGCGGTCGAACTCGGGACGCTCGCCAGCGGCGGCGCCTGCCCTCTCCCAGCCGTCGATATTGGCGTAACGGGCAAAGAAGGAATAGGTATTATAGAGGGTGCCGAAGAACTTGTTGCGAACTTCGGTGACACCCGCCTCGTCGAACTTGAGGTTGTCCCACGGCTCGGCGTTCGTCAGCATATACCAGCGCAGCGCGTCGGCGCCGTAGGTATCGAGGGCCATGAACGGATCCACGGCATTGCCGAGGCGTTTGGACATCTTGTTGCCGTTCTTGTCGAGAACGAGACCGTTGGAAATGACACGCTTGAAGGCCGGCGTACCGCTCACCATCGTATGGATGGCGTGCAGCGTGTAGAACCAGCCGCGAGTCTGGTCCACGCCCTCGGCGATGAAGTCGGCCGTTGCGCCGAATCCCTTGCCGGAGAGGCCGCGAAGGCCTTCCTGGGCGTAGGGCATGGCGCCGGAATCGAACCAGACATCGATGAGGTCGCTCTCGCGGACCATCTTCTTCCCGCTGTCGGACACAAGGAACATGTCGTCGACATACGGGCGGTGGAGATCGATCCTGTCATAATTCTCCAGGGACATGTCGGCCGGATCGAAGCCCTTGTCGCGGAGCGGGTTGGAGGCCATGACGCCGGCGGCGACGGCCTTGTCCAGCTCGGCGAAGAGCTCGGCGACGGAGCCGATGCACTTCTCCTCCTTACCGTCTTCCGTGCGCCAGATCGGGAGCGGCGTGCCCCAGAAACGGCTGCGGGAGAGGTTCCAGTCCTGGATATTCTCCAGCCAGACGCCGAAACGGCCGGTGCCGGTCGACTCGGGCTTCCAGCGGATCTGCTTGTTCAGCGCGACCATCTCGTCACGCACCGCCGTCGCCCGGATAAACCAGGAATCCAGCGGATAATAGAGTACCGGAAGATCCGTCCGCCAGCTGTGGGGATAGCTGTGGACGTGCTTCTGGACGCGGAAGGCGCGGCCGTCGGCCTTCATCATGACGCAGAGGTCGATATCGAGCGTGCCTTCTTCCTCGACGTGCTCGAAATACTGCTTGTAGCCGGCTTTGACGTAGCGGCCGGAATACTCCTTATAGGAAGGATCCACGTTCTCGGCGACATAGGCCGGGTCGAGATCCTCGATGCGGCAGAAGCGGCCCTGGCGGTCCACCTGCGCCTGCGGATTGCCGTCGCGGTCGACGGGCATGATGCCGACGATGCCGGCTGCCTCGGCGACACGCTTGTCGTCGGCGCCGAAGGTCGGGGCGATATGGACGATACCGGTACCGTCTTCCGTGGTGACGTAATCGCCGGAAATGACGCGGAAAGCGTCTCCCTGCGGCTTGAACCACGGAATGAGCTGGTGGTAACGGATACCGACGAGCTCGCTACCCTTGAAGGAGCCGCTCAGCACGCGGTAAGGAATAATCTTGTCACCGGGCTGGTAGCTGTCGAGGGGAATCTGCTCGCCTTTCGGGTTGAACCAGGCGCCGAGAAGGGCCTTGGCGAGGACATAGACGGCCATCTGGCCGCTGTAAGGGTTGAACGACAGGACGCGGATGTACTCGATGTCCGGGCCGACGCAGAGGGCGGTGTTGGACGGGAGGGTCCAGGGAGTCGTCGTCCAGGCCAGGAAATAGGCCGGGCAGGACTCCGTGCCGTAGAGGGGCTGGGAAAGGCCGTCCTTGATAATCTCGAACTGGACGGTAGCCGTCGTGTCGGAAACGTCCTTGTAGCAGCCGGGCTGGTTGAGCTCGTGCGAACTCAGGCCCGTACCGTCGGTCGGGGAATAAGGCTGGATCGTATAACCCTTATAGAGGAGCCCCTTGTCGTAGATCTTCCGGAGAAGGTACCACAGCGTCTCGATATAGCGGTTGTCGTAGGTGATATAAGGGTCGTTCATGTCCACCCAGTAGCCTACGCGCTCGGTCATGTTCACCCACTCCCGGGTATATTTCATAACTTCCTTGCGGCAGGCGGCGTTGTACTCGGCGACGGAGATCTTCGTGCCGATGTCGGCTTTGGTGATGCCGAGCTTCTTCTCGACACCGAGTTCCACGGGCAGTCCGTGGGTGTCCCAACCGGCACGGCGGCGCACCTGGAAGCCCGTCTGCGTCTTATAACGGCAGATGGCGTCCTTGATGGAACGGGCCATGACGTGGTGGATGCCCGGCATGCCGTTCGCAGACGGCGGACCTTCGAAGAAAATGAACTCGGGCGCACCCTCACGGAGCGCGATGGAGCGCTCGAACGCGCCTTCCTTCTTCCAGCTCTCGAGAATGCCGTCGCCAACCGACACAAGATTCAGTCCCTTATATTCGTTAAATCGCATATTTTTTCCTATTTTTGTCTCCGAAAAAAGCCTTTCGGTCTGTTTCGAAGATTTTGCAAAGATACTAAATTTTAGACAAGTAACAATGAACCTCATCGATATAGTCATCCTGGTCGTCCTGATTCCGGCGATTATCGGCGGCATATCAAAGGGGTTCATTTCCCAGGCCGTTTCCTTCATCGCCCTTTTCCTCGGCACCTACACGGCCTACTACATCACCGTCAAGAGCGGTGCGGAACTGGCCTCGGCCCTGAGTATCTCCGTCAGCGCGGGCAACATCATCGTTTTCGCCGTCAGCCTGCTCGCCATCTGGGCCCTGCTGGCCGTTCTCGGACAGGCGCTGAAAACCATCCTGCAATTCGCCCTTCTCGAGTGGGTGGACAGACTCCTCGGCGGCGTTTTCGCCCTCGGCACGACGCTCCTCGTCCTGGGCCTTGTCGCCATCATGTTCGACGCGTTGAACACGACAACCTTCCTCGTCGAACGGCAGTATCTGGAGGAATCCTGGTTCTATTACCGGCTCCAGAACCTTGCCGCGACCGCCTTCCCCTATATCCACAAGATTATCCCCGCGGCCGGTGAAATGATTACCGGCGCGATCCCGAAGTAGCCCCCCATGCGCATCATCCAGCTTGAAACATCCACCGCCCTCTGCAGCGCCGCCCTTTCGGAAGACGGCCGCCTGCTGCAGTACCGGGAAGCCGAGGGACGGAACGTCCATTCCTCCCTTGCCGCCGTCCTGATCCGGGACATCCTCGAAGCCGCTGGCCTGAAGGTCACGGACTGCGACGCCGTCGCCATCAGCAAGGGCCCCGGCTCCTATACGGGACTGCGGGTCGGCGTCTCCACGGCCAAGGGTCTCTGTTTCGGCGCCGGCCTTCCCCTGATCGGTGTCGGGACGCCGGAAGTACTTGTCGCACAGGCCGCTGCAGCAGGTCTTATCCCCGCCGGCTGCCGCCACATCGTCCCCATGATCGACGCCCGCCGGATGGAAGTCTACAGCGCCGTGTTCACGCCGGAAGGGCAGCGGCTCACAGAGGTCGCCCCTACCATCGTCACGGAGGACAGTTTCGCGGACATCCTCGCCGACGGCACACCCGTTCTTTTCATCGGCGACGGCGCGGAAAAATGCCGGGCAGTCCTTGGGAATCACCCCAATGCCGTCTTCGCCCAGTGCTGCCCGAAAGCCTCCGCCCTCTCCGCTCCCGCAGCCGCCGCCTACAACGAAAAAAGATTCGAAGACGTAGCGTACTTCGAACCTTTCTATCTCAAGGATTTCATCGCGACCGTCAGCCGCAAGAATCTCTTCTAAAGCTGCGAGGCGATAAACTTCTCCAGCGAAGCCTGATCTCCGATCTGGGCCCGGACGATTTCGCCGTCCTTGATGAACACGGCCCAGGGCAGGGACTGGATGTTGTAGTAGCCCACATAGCTCGAGGCCGGACCCGCCGGGTCGTTTACCTGCACCCACGGATACTTCTGCTCATAGACATCCTTTGCCCATGACACGCGATCCATGTCCAGCGACACGGAATAGATCTCGAAACCGCGGGAGTGGTATTTCTCATAAACAGGAAGGAGCACGTTGCGGCTGTACATCAGCTGGCGGCTGTCACTCATGGTCCAGAAATAGACCATCACCAGACGGCCTTCCACCTCGCTGAGACGGACCACCTTCGAATCGTCATCCTTCAGGGCAATGTCGATGTAACCGATCTGCCGGGCATTGTCCAGCTTATACTGGAACTCCAGCTGCTCCTTGCGGAGGGCGGCGACGTCCCCCAGCTTCCTGACATGCTCGGAATCCGGATAGAGTTCGGAAAGATGGTCGTAGACGTTGCCAAACATGATGGCGTCCTTGATGTCGAAGAACACGGGCGTCTCGCCGTCGGGCATGACCTGAAGCAGGACATCCACCAGCGCCTTCGAGTCCGGATGCTTGGCGATGAAGACGCGGCATTCGCGGTTGTACTTGATATACAGCGCGTTCTGATCCATGATATCCGTCAGGGCCTGCAGGCTGTCGACGAAAGCGTCGTGGCGGGCCCGGACCTCCTCCATCAGGGCGAGATCCTCATCGGAGAAGGACTCTCCGGCAGGAGCCTTGCTGCGGCCGCAGGAGAGAACGAGCAGGGCGCCGGCCAGGGCGGCGAAAAGGATACGGCTAAAGCTTTTCATATTCGGCGAAAATGGCGTCGGCGATCTGCTGCATCTCCTCCTTCGGGAGAGAGAGCTTTTCCTTACGGAAATCGAGGTCACCCTCTGTCTGCAGCGGAACAAGGTGGATGTGGGTATGCGGAACCTCCATGCCGAGGACGGCTACACCGACCCGCTTGCAGGGCACGGCGGCCTTCAGGGCGATGGCGACCTTGCGGGCGAAAGCGGTCAGACCGGCGTAGGTCTTCTCATCGAGATGGAAGATATAGTCGTCCTCCACATGCCTGGGGATGACGAGGGTGTGGCCCTTGGTCAGCGGAGCAATGTCGAGGAAGGCATAGAAGTCTTCGTTCTCGGCGCACTTGAAGGAAGGAATCTCCCCTGCCGCAATTTTGGTAAAAATCGTTGCCATACGCTTTTAGAGGCTGATTTCGAGGATTTTGAACTTCATTACGCCCTGGGGGACCTGGGCCTCGACGACCTCACCGACAGCGTGGCCGACGAGGGCCTTGCCGATCGGGGTCGTGACGGCGAGCTTGCCCTTGGAGAAATCGGCCTCGGTCTCGCCGACGATGGTGAACTGCATCACCATCTTGTTGGCCATGTTCTCCACCTTCACCTTGCTGAGAAGCTGGACACTGTCGGTCGTGAGCTGGGACTCGTCCAGTACGCGGGCGTTCGACAGTTTGTCCTTGAGGCGGGCTATCTTCACCTCCAGCAGACCCTGCGCATCGCGCGCAGCGTCGTATTCAGCGTTTTCGGAGAGGTCTCCCTTCTCCCGGGCTTCCGCAATCGCTGCGGAAATGACGGGGCGCTGCGCGAGCGAGTCGGCGAGCTCCTTCTTGAGGGCTTCATACCCCGCCTTGGTCATGTATTCAAGAGCCATGTCTTATAATTAATAGGTATAAGTAGGTATCAGTAAAAAGGAGAGTACTGCCCGCTGTCGGCAGTACCCATCCTGTTTGATGCAAAGGTAGAAATTTTTATTCTAAAATCCAACCTTTTGCAAGGAGTCACCGGATTCTCTGAAAGGAACCTAGAGATTCAGGGAGATACCGAATACCGCTCTTGCCATAACGGGGTACTTCCCTATTTCCTGCCCCAGGGAGTCTATAAACAAAGCCGCCTCCGGATCGAGTCCACGGTAGTTAGTAAAGAGAGCTATATCTTCCAGGGAAATCCACAACCGCGCCCCGCGTAGATATGCCCGGGAAATGATGGATTCCGGGATCCGGTAATCAAATGCAACCTGACTGAGCCGGAAAAAGCGCACACGCGGATAGATTTCCGCTTCTGCGTCCTGATAGTATTGGGCCTTGTACCAATTTTCCGCACAATAGATACGGTTTCCTCCCCATCCATAGCCCTGAATGGACAGCCCCCAACAATTCTTCCAGCGAAGAGCCGTTCTCAGGCCGTACACGGCGCGAGGCATGACGCCGTCTTCTCCTTTATATACGGGGACACCGTCTTTGTCGAGACGAGCCTGGCCTAGCGGCAATCCATTGATAAGACGGCTGTTCTTCGTGTAATAAAAAGGATCCTCGCTCAGGAAGCGGTTTCTCATCAGGGAATAATGACCGGAGACCTCCCACTTCCAATCTCCGAAGTTCCCCCCCCTCTTTCCGCTAAAGGACAGACCTTCGTTGCGGACGGAGGAAGGACGGATGCGGGGAGTGGAAAAAGTCTGATATGTCTCGATATTATCCCGGTTCCGATAATACCGGATCCCGAGTGACGTCTTGTTTTGCCAATCCAGGGATAAGCCGACACTGCGACGGACCCCGCCTGCGCTCAAACAAAGAGGGTCGAATGTGTTCATGACGGCGTCATTGACCATCGAATAATAGCCAGCCTCGGATAAAGCAGCCTCAAAGACTTGTTCTATGGAAGCCTTCCCCGCTTCGGCCCAATCCAGCGCAATCTGCAAGCGTGGAATCCATTGAGAATCGAGGTGCCATCCGGCCACAACCGAAACAAAGGGAGAAAGGACCGTCTTTGTAGTCTCTACATCTCCCAAAGCCCATATCAGATGGAAACCACCATTGAGGGTGAACCAGGTGTCACCGACATCTGAGCTATTATGTTTCCAGGCATATTCCGCCTTCAAGCGGGTCTCCCACCAGGACTCATTGGGCTTATCCGTATAATAGTCAGCGTAATGAATACCGGTAAGATCTTTGTACCTGTCCAAGACAGCCTTGTTGTCAAGAGGCTGGAAATTCATATAGTTCACCTTGCCGGAACCCGTGTAGTATTTATGGAGCGCAAAGAACTTATTCCATTGAAGCAGGGCGGCGGCCGAGAGCATATGATCTTTCCCAAACAGATACTTCCAAAGAGCATCAACGCCTATATCGCCCCGTTGCAGGTCTCTCTCGGAATAGGACATTTTATAGGTGTAATCTTCCGGCCTTCCATTTAGGCCCCAAAGCACGCTCTTATCATACTTCATGTCATCCCGATAATCCATAAAAGCGTTGATTTCCAGCATTTCAAGAGGAGACGCCGATAGACGAAGCTGTGCCCAATCCTCATAACCATCCTTCCCTTTGTACTGACTGGCTGGATAAGACGGTGGCGCTGTCCCCGCTTTTTTCATTAACCATTGATAAGGAGCATCCGCTTTTTCAAAGGAAGAAGACTCCGCCGCGCTCTCCACCGTCAGCCAGGGAAGAATCTGCACAGAAATGGCGGCTTGCAGAGAATGACGGATATAACGGTCAGTCTTCGCTTCGAAGGGGCCGCTGCCTCGGGAACTCGAAAAGGATGCCCGGGCCTGGATTCTGTCCCGCGCATACTGGGCTTCAACGTGATGCTGCTGCTGAAAAGCCGTTTCCAGAAAGTCTTCAGGCTTACAATTCCACTGCGGAGAGCCATTCGAATCCGGCAAAGAACTCACCCACTGTGGACCGCCAAGAAACGAATAACGAGCGTGAAATCCTTGTTCTTCGGCCCGCTTCGTCCTGATGACGACGGCGCCGGCCATGGCATCGTGGCCATATGCCGCTATCGCTTCCGCTCCCATTAAAACCCGGATTTCAGCAATATCCTCCGCCGCCAGGGATGAGACATCCAGCATCCGGATTCCATTAATGATATACACGGGCTGCTGCCATTGGCTCAAAGAGGCACCCTCGATATAAACACTCGGTACCATTCCGGGCTCCGCAGCTGACGAAGCCACGACCACCCCGGGCGTCGAGGTTTTGAGCAATTCAGTCGCATCCCATATCATCCTCTCCACCGCGAGGCTGTCCTGTCCTTGTGCCGTAGCAAAAGGCGCGCAAAAAACAGACAACAGAAAAAGCATGCAATGACGATTCATGGAAAAAATGTTTTGCAATTTAGGCAAAGATAGTGAATCTTTTATCCCAATCAAAGACAATAACGTAACAAATTATTTAGCTAAATCATTGTTTTATAATAATTTAGCCAAAACATAGGTAACATTATTTGTTGTGGGGTCAGAAACGGGCTGTTTCCCGGTCCTTCTCCAGCTGCGTGCGAAGGGCGTCCAGAGAGGGGAAATGGATCTCGGAACGGATGCGGCGCAGGAAACGGATTTCCAGCGGAAGGCCGTAGATATCCTGGTCGAAATCGAGGATATGCGTCTCGATGGTGCGGGACGTGCCGCCGACCGTAGGGCGCGTTCCGATGTTCGTCATTCCCCGGTATTTCCGGCCCAGCACTTCCACCTCCACGGCATAGACGCCGTTCCCGGGCACCAGCTTCAGCGGCTCGTAGAGCTGCATGTTCGCCGTCGGGAAGCCGATCGTGCGGCCGAGCCGGTTCCCCGCCACGACAACGCCCAGAAGGCCGTATCCATATCCCAGCATGGCGTTCGCGGCCGGGATGTCGCCAAGCGACAGCGCTTTGCGGATCAGGGTGGAAGAAACGGCCTGACCGGGCACGAAATCGGGCATTTCCGTGCCCGATGGAGCCAAAACGGCCGGGCCGGGCACGAAAACGGGCAATTCCGTGCCCGATGCCAGTTCCAGACTCGTTTTCCGGTCCGAGCCGATGCGGTTGTCGTAGCCCATGACGGCAAGAGAGGCGCCATAGCGCTGCTTCAGCAGCCGCAGGTACTGCTCTGCCGTCATCGCGGCGAAGGACCGGGTAAACGGGATCACCTCCACGCGGTCGATACCCAGACCGAGCAGCAGCGCCTTTTTCTCCTCCAGCGAGGTCAGCAGGCGGAAATCGCGGGCGTCCTGCTGCAGGACGGCCCTCGGATGTGGCCAGAACGTAACGACCAAGGCCTCCTCTCCCCTTTCACGGGCAGAGGAGACCAGGGTCTCGAGGACATGACGGTGGCCGAGATGGACGCCGTCGAAAAAGCCGGTGGTTACTACAGCCACTTGACGCACTCAAAGTCCTGACGGTGAGGCAGGAGCGGGTTCTTCGCGAAGATGCGGATACCGACCTGGTAGGAACCGGTCTTCTCGGGCATGACCTCGCTGCGGTAGGTGGCCGTCGCGTCGTTGCTCTCGGCGACCTGGAGCTGCTCGACCGTGGAGATATGCAGCGCACCGTGCTTGTCGGTCTGGGCGAAGATCAGCTCGACGCCGATGTCCTCCGGCTGGAGGTCACCGAGGCTGAGGACGATCTCGCTGCGGAGCGGATCCTTCTCGGTCAGGTCATAGGAGGTCTGCGGCTGGGAACGCGACACGAGACGGACGTTGTCCCATTCGCGGCGGACGTGCTTCTTCCAGGCGGCAATTTTGCGGGCCAGTGCGAACTTATCTTCCTTGACGGAGATGCCGCGCTCGCCCTGAGGGATATAGTACTGGTTGAGGTAGTCCGTCAGCATGCGGTTGGTCGTGAAGTCGCAGGCGACGTGGGCGATGGTGTTCTTGATGTAGCTCACCCACTCGGCGCTGCGGGACGTCTGGCGGTCGATGTTGTAGTAGGCCGGAGCGATGTCGTTCTCGAGGATCGTGTAGATCGTCGCGGCATCGAGCTCGTTCTGGTAGTTGTTGTCTTCGTAGGCCTGCTCGATCGGAAGGGCCCAGCCGGCGCCCGGCTTGTAGCCTTCGACCCACCAGCCGTCGAGGACGGAGAAGTGCATGGTACCGTTCATGGCGGCCTTCTCGCCGGAGGTACCGGAGGCTTCCTGCGGACGGGTCGGGTTGTTCATCCAGACATCGACGCCCTGGACCATACGCTTGGCGAGGGTGATGTCGTAGCCGGGGATGAAGACGATCTTGCCGATGAACTGCGGCTTCTTGGAGATGTCGACAATCTGCTTGATGAGGTCCTGGCCGGCCTTGTCGGCAGGGTGGGCCTTGCCAGCGAAGAAGAACTGCACAGGCTGGGCGGGATTGTTGACGATCTTGTCGAGGCGGTCGAGGTCGCGGAACAGCAGCGTGGCGCGCTTGTAGGTCGCAAAACGGCGGGCAAACCCTATGGTCAGCACGTCGTCGCGGAGCGTCTCGGTGATGGTCACGATCTCGGACGGGGAATAGTGCTGGGAAATGCTCTTGTCCTGGAGACGTTCCTTCAGGAAGGCGATGAGCTTGCGCTTGAGCGTCTTCTTGGTATTCCAGACTTCTTCGTCGGAGACGTTGTAGATCCCCTCGAAGCAGCGCTTGTCATAGTGGTGCGTCGCGAATTCCGGACCAAAGACCCGGGCGTGGACGGGCTTCCACTCGGGAGCTGTCCAGGTCGGGTAATGGACACCGTTGGTGACGTAGCTGACGAAGAGTTCCTCCGGCAGATAACCCGGATACATGTGGGCGAAAATTTCCTGGCTGACCTTGCCGTGGAGCATGGAAACGCCGTTGACGTTCTGCGAAATGTTGGCGGCGAGGTTGGACATGGAGAACTTCTCGTTCACATTCAGCGGGTTGTCCTTGCCGAGGGACATGAGGGTCTCCCAGTCGACCTTGAGGCGCTCCGGATAGTGGCCGATATACTGGCGCAGGAGACCTTCATCGAAGGCGTCGTGGCCGGCCGGAACCGGGGTGTGGGTCGTGAAGAGGGAGGTCGCACGGACCACCTCGAGGGCTTCGTTGAAGTCGAGGTTGTCCTTCTCGATGTACTCGCGGAGGCGCTCCAGGCCGATGAAGGCGGCGTGGCCTTCGTTGCAGTGGTAGACCTGCGTGTCAATGCCGAGCTTGCGGAGGGCGCGGATACCGCCGACGCCGAGGAGAAGCTCCTGTTTCAGACGGTTCTCCCAGTTGCCGCCGTAGAGGTGGTAGGTAACCTCGCGGTCTTCGGGGCGGTTGGCCTCATAGTCGGTGTCGAGGAGGTAGAGATCGGTGCGGCCGACCTCGACCTTCCAGACGCGGGCGCTGAGGTTGCGGCCCGGGAAGGCGACCATGGTCGTAAGCCAGTTGCCGTCCTTGTCGAACACCGGCGTCGCCGGAATCTTCGTAAAGTCCTGAGCATCATAGCTTGCCACCTGATAGCCCTGGCCGGAAATGACCTGGGTGAAGTAGCCGTAGCGGTAGAGAAGACCGACGGCGACGAGGTTGACGTTCATGTCGGAGGTCTCCTTGAGGTAGTCACCCGCGAGGATGCCGAGACCGCCGGAATAAATCTTCAGGGAAGTATCGAGACCGTATTCCATGCAGAAATAGGCGATGGACGGGGAGGTCCGTTTGGCCTTTTCCGCCATGTAGGCGTCGAACTCGTCGAGGACCTGCTTCATCTTGCCGAGGAAGGCGGGATCTTCGGACAGCTGCTGGAAACGCTTGATACTGACCGTGTCAAGAACCACGAGAGGGTTGTGACCGCTGGCGTGCCAGACATCGGGGTCGATGGATTTGAAAAGCTCCTTGGCGCTTTCGTTCCAGCACCACCAGAGGTTCTTGGAGAGCTTCTCCAGACGGGCGAGCTTCTCCGGAAGGTGGCGGGTCACGAGGACGGTCTTCCAACTCGGGTTGTTGACGATGGGTTGGGTGTATTGCATAGTCTTGTCTTTGACTTTGTAGGAATCTGCCGATGCGCGGACCTTCTCGACGGCGCGCGCATAAGCTTCCTGATAATAGATAATCTGATTGTCCCAGAGGGCGATCTGGGCGACCTCACGGGCATTGTCGCGATAGCGGTCCCGGGCCTCACGGTCGAGGGAAGCGATTTCGCGGATGCGTTCGACCACACCGTCGACCACCTCGTGATAGGAGGCGTCGGTGCGCTCGAGAACCGTGATGCCGGGATGGGCCTTCTTGTAGTGGTCCCGGACCCAGAGGCCGAAGCCGGCGAGGGTCGTCGTGAGCGTGGGGATGCGGAAGGCAAGGGCTTCCAGCGGGGTGTAGCCCCAGGGCTCATAGTAGGACGGGAACAGGGCGAGATCCAGGCCGCAGAGGATGTCGTAGTACGGCATGTTGAACACGCCGTCGTTTCCGTTGAGATAGGAAGGGATAAGGAATACCTTCACCTTGCTGCCGGGCTCGTTGGTGAGGCCCTTTTCGCGCAGGCAGCGGGTGATGGTGTCGTTCTCCGGATCCATCAGGACATGCGAGACCTGCGTCCGGAAAGACGGATCGGCCTTGTCTGCCGCGACCTTCTCCGGAAGGGCCGGCACAGGGCCGTGGTGTCCGCCCGGAATCATGATGAACGCGAGGATCGGCCGGCCGTCATAGCCGCTGCGGGAGAGTTTTTCCAGGGAGTCCACGAACACGTCGATGCCCTTGTTGCGGTACTCGTAGCGGCCGCCGATGCCGATGAAGATGGCGTCCGCGGGAACCTCGTCGCCGGACATGGCGCGGGCGACGCGCACGAGACGCTCGCGGGCCTGGTCATGGAGACGGACATACTCCTCGTCACTGGCGGGGGTGAAGCTGTTCTCGAATCCGTTCGGGGTCACGATATCGACCGGACGGCCCTCGAACTGGGCGCATTCCCGGGCGGTGATGTCCGAAACGGTCGTGAACACGTCGGCGTTGCGGGCCGAGGCCTTCTCGAGGGAATGGCGGGCCATGTTGCCAAAGCGGCGGGCCATTTCGTCACCGTCGTAGGAGGAGAGGTTGTCGTAGAGGGGCAGGCCGTTACCGGCGATGCAGCGGCCCATCACGGTGGCGTGGGTCGTGAACACCGTCGCAATGGGGACGCGGCACTTGCGGAGGTAGAGGATACCGGCGCCGGTCTGCCATTCATGGAACTGGGCGACGACCTTGTCGGCCTCGCTGAGGTTGTAGTCCCAGAAGCTCTCGATCACGCGGCCGGCCACATAGCCGAACAGGGCCGATTCCTTGTAGTCCCAGTCGCCGCTGATGGAATCCACGCCGTAGTCCTCCCAGAACTGCGTGAGGACGTCGTTGCACTGCGGCAGCAGGTGCTTGTAGTCCACGAGGATCGCGATCGGCTTTCCCGGGATGTTCCAACGGCCTACACGGAAGCGGAGGCCGCTTTCCGCGGCCGCCAGCCTCCATCCCTGATAAAGATTGTTGTCTTCGAGAAAATCCGGATTGCTCGCACGGTGCATCCACACATCGGGACCGATCAGGATGTGGTGGCGACCGAGCTGGGTCTTGAGGTGGAGGGCCTTGGTGGCGATGACGGTATAGATTCCGCCGACCTTGTTACAGACCTCCCAGCTTACTTCAAACAGATAATCCGGGTTCGTCAATGCTTTTTTGTCTGCCATACTATTTCTTCTTCACAGCCGGCTTCTTCGCAGCGGCCGGTTTTTTCGCCGGGGCCTTTTTTGCCGGAGCCTTCTTCACGGGAGCTTTCTTCACGGGAGCGGCGCCCAGCTCGCTGACGGCGGTCTCCTTCACATCGAGGGCGGCACGCTTCTCGTCGAGGCGGATCTGGAAGTCGGAAATGACGTTCATGTAGTTGATGAACGCCTCGTACGGCGTGTCATAGGGGTTAAAGTACTTGTGTACCTCTCCGTCGGAGAAGAACTTCGTACTCATGTAGTAGAAATGGTCGCTTTCCTGCAGGTGACCGAAGTCCTCCCAGAGCTCGGCGTCGTTGACGATGGAGAGCTTCTCGGTCATGGCGTAGACCTTCTGGAAGGCCTCGTGCTGGAGCTCGTTGCCGAGCCAGGCGGTCAGGTCGCGCTCTTCGTCGGCCCAGGAAATGGGATCCTCGACGGCGAGGTCACCGACGGGTTTGTGCTTCTTGACGGCCTCGGACGGGGTCACGAAGGAGAAGGTTCCGTCGGCAAGGACGGCGCCCGGAAGGGCCTTCATGAAGTCGAAGATGCCGCTGGCCTCGCTCTGGTGCTCGCCGAAGGTCTCGTAGTCCATGAACAGGTTGACGATGTCGTCGTTGACGGCGGAATCCTTCAGCCAGCCCACATACTTCTCGGCGGTCAGGGGCCACATCTCCCAACCCTTGTTGGAGAAACGGAAGGCGATGTCGTCGGAGAGGTTGTAGTTGCGTAGGAGGAGGCGGAGCTTCGGCTGGATCGGGTTCGTGTAGACGAAGTTCGGGCTGCGCCAACCCATGATGTGGCGGGCGCCTTCGGTCAGCATGGTCTTGAAACCGAGGTCATAGACCTGCTCGCCGATGCCGTCGGAGTAGATGAGCTCCGTGTTGCGGAAGGCGGTCGGGGTCACGCCGAAGATGCGCTCGACGGCGGCCTTGTGCTTGAGGACCTGGTGCTGGAACTCGGAAACCGAGGCGACGGAAGCCAGGGAGTGGTTGTAGGTCTCGCAGAGGAATTCGACCTTTCCCGTCGCGGCGAGGGCCTTGAAGGAGTCGAGCACCTCGGGGGCGTAGCGCTCGAACTGCTCGAGGGCGGAGCCGGAGATGGAGAACGCCACCTTGAAGGCGCCCTTGTTCGCGCGGATCAGCTCGAGGAGCTGGGCGTTCATCGGAAGATAGCACTTCTGCGCGATGCGGCGGAGGATGGTGCGGTTGGAAAAGTCGTCATAGTAATGCGAGTCCTTTCCTATTTCAAAGAATCTATAGAGTCTGAGCCGGGTCGGCTGGTGTACCTGGAAATACAGGCAAATACTCTTGTTGGCCATATGCTGTGTGTTACTTAACTACGGATTCATAAACTTTTTTCATCTTGGCGGTAGCGCCGTTCCACTTGAGGGCGTTGACCTCGTCGAATCCCTCCTTGGCGGAGAAGTCGGCGAGCGCCGGGTAGTGGAGAAGGGCGTAGATGTCGTCCGCCATGGCATCGACATCCCAGAAGTCCACCTTGAAGGCATACTTGAGGATCTCGGCGGCGCCGGACTGCTTCGAGATGATCGAAGGCACGCCCGTGCGCATCGCCTCGAGCGGGGAGATGCCGAAAGGCTCGGAGATGGACGGCATGATGTAGACATCCGACAGGGCGAACATCTTCTGGACGTCCACGCCACGGAGGAAGCCCGTGAAGTGGAACCTGTCGGAGATGCCGAGGCGCGCCGCGTGGCGGATGCAGCGGTTCATCATGTCGCCGCTGCCGGCCATCACGAAGCGGACGTTCTTGGTCCTCTTCAGGACCTTGGCGGCCGCCTCGATGAAGTACTCGGGGCCTTTCTGGTAGGTGATACGGCCGAGGAAGGTGACGACCTTTTCCTTGACGCCGCGCTGGACCTCGAGATTCTCGCGGCCGCTGAAGTCGACGGCGTTGTGGACGGTCACGACCTTCGCCGGATCGATGCCGTACTTGTTGATGACGATGCCGCGGGTGAGGTCGCTGACGGTGATCACGCGGTCGGCCGCGAGCATGCCGCGCTTCTCGATGTTGAACACACGGGTGTCAATGTTGTCGGCGCTGCCGCGGTCGAAGGAAGTCGCGTGGACATGGATCACCAGGGGCTTCCCGGTAAGTTCCTTCGCGGCGATACCGGCGTAGTAGGTCAGCCAGTCGTGGGCGTGGATGACGTCGAACTCGTCCTTGTGCTGCATGGCGATCGTGCCGCCGACCATCGCATAGCGGGCGACTTCTTCCATCAGGTTCGCGCCGTACTTGCCGGAGAATTTGTATTTCTGTCCGTAGGATACCTTGAAGTCGCGGATCTGGCGCTTGCGGTCCTCCTCCACGAGGCGGGAGAACTCTTCCGGGTCCGCGTAAGGAATCATGTTCGTGCCGATGTGGACGAACTTGACTTTGCCAAGGAACTCGTCGACGGTCGACGACTCGGTGTCGACGGCGACGTCGCTGGCGTTGATGATGCGGGTGTAGGTCTGATCCTCGTCACCCGATGCGGAGGGCATCACGAAGAGGGTCTCGACGCCGTTGTAGGCCAGGCCCTTGACGATGCCTTCGCAGGCCGTACCCAGACCGCCTGCGATATGGGGAGGAAACTCCCATCCGAACATAAGCACTCTCATGGTCTATTCCTCCTTGTATTTGTCGATCAGCCAGTTGATGTTCAGCAGGGTGGCCGTCGCCATCGCGGAAGAGATGGCGCCGTGCGGCTCGTGGGGCGGGTCTCCGTCATAAAGCTCGGAGAAGGCGCCGACACCGTGCTTGGAGAGGTCCTCATAGAAGCCCTCTGTCAGCCACTCGGCCCGTTTGATGAAGTTCTTGCCCATCATGCGGAAACTGACATAGGCGTACTGGGCGAGAAGGTCCGGGAAGGCGCAGCCGTTGTGGTAGGCGAGGTCGCGCTCGGTCTGGGAACCTTCGTAGACACCCTTGTAGCCCGGATCGCGCGGGGACAGGGAACGGATGCCGCGGCGGGTCACCAGCTCGGCGTTGATCACGCGCATGACGCTGCTGACGACCTCGTCCGAAACGGCCGAATAGTCCAGAGACACAGCCCAGAGCTGATTCGGACGAAGGGCCAGGTTCTGTCCGTAATTGTCGACGTAGTCGGCGAGATAGCCGGCGTCGGCGTTCCAGAACGTCGGCTGGAAGCTTTCGAGGATGGCCTTGCGGACCGGAGTCCAGCGGCGGACGAACTCGCACTTCGGGTCGCCGTACTTCGCTTCCATCTCGAGGGCGAAGCAGATGGCGTTGTACCACATGGCATTCGTCTCGACCTGATAGCCGGCGCGCTCGGTCACGGCGCGGCCGTTGATGTATGCGTTCATCCAGGTCAGGGCGACGCCGTCCATCTGGGCCCAGAGCAGGCCGTTCGGCTGCATCGCCACCTCACGGCGATGGCCGGGGGCATAGCTGGCGATGATCGCCTTGAGGGTCTCGCCGTACTTCTCCCAGACGTGCTTCTCGGCGCCCGTGTAGGCGATGTACTGCTGGAGGGCGACGGTCATGAAGAGCGGGGACTCGACCTGCGTCGTGCGGCGGAACAGGCGTTCCTGCTCGTCGTGGATGAGGTTGTCGAGGATCTCCTCGAACTCCTTCGGGTCATCCTTGGCGTAGAGGGTCAGGCCGGCGAGGGCGTTCAGCGTCTCGCGGAGAAGACCGGTATACAGCCAGGAGAAACCGGCGGTAATCTGCTTGCGGCCGGCGCGGTTGCGCACCAGCAGGTCGGCGCAGTGCACGAGCTGGTCGCGGAAGGAGGTGATGTTGCCCTCCTTGGCGACGGCGGAGGCGAACTTGCGCTTCAGACCGGCGGGAGCAGCCTCCTCGACGGACGCGGAGAAGACGACCGACTCGCCTTCCTTGAGCTCGAGCGAGAACTGACCGGGGACGAAGAGGTCCTCACGGCAGTCGAAGCCGCGGCGGTACTCGTCGGAGTAGGTGATGCCGTTGTACCATGCAGGGGAGGACTTGAACACCGCCTTGCCGCTGAGCTGGAGGTGGAGGTCCGGGAACCCTTCGTAAAGGTTGTAGGCCACGCCGCCCGGGATGTCCCAGCCCACGGTGTTCGCCTGGGTGTTCTGGGAGGTCAGGGCGTGCACGCTGCGGAAAGCCAGGAAAGGCTTGAGGTTCAGCGTGACCTTGCGGGGGGATTTGACGAGCTCGTACTTGATCAGGACCTGATCAGTGTCCGGAACGAGGACGATGCTCTTGACGAAGACCATCTCGCCGATCTTGTAGGTCACCTGGGGCACCGGGTCCGCGTCGAAGTCGACGATGTACTTGTGCCCGCGGGGCTCGTAGATGTCTCCGTAGCAGTGGATGCCGAGGTTGAACTGGCGTCCGCCGAGGACGAGGCTCTCGTCCAGGGACGACAACAGGAGATACTTCTCGCCGCCGAACCGGTCGATCGGGACTCCGAGGAGGCCGTGATAGCGTCGGGTATTGCAGGTCACGATGGACGTGTTGCAATACGCACCCGTCTTGTTCGCGAGAATGATTTCCCGCTTGAGGGAATAAGACAGGTTGACGAGTTCAGACTTGTTGAATTTCAAAAAAGCCATATCGCGATATTTAGTACTAATTTCGTTTCTAGTCCACTTTCTTCAGGACAACCGCCGTACGGGCCGGCAGGTAAAGCATCAGCGCGTGCTTGTATTTATCCGGTCCGTTGGGGGACTTCTGCTTGAGCATGAGGTGTTTCTCACCCTCCTTGACACGGTCGAAGCCGTCGAACGCGGCAGCGTCTGAGCTCAGTACGGTCTCCCAGACGCCGTCCGGTGCGGCGAATCCGTAGTCGGCAAAAGAACCAACGGCGTTGAAATTGAGTGCAAAGATACAGTTTCTTCGCCTGAAAATCAAGATTTTCTTCTCCTCGTCGATGACAAGGGCCTCGGGACGGTCCGAGAGAACCTCCTCCTTGCGGAGGAGATGGACCATCGCGGCGTCGAAAGCACGGAGCTTGCCGTAGCGAAGGAGACCGTTCCTGGCGAGCGACCACTGGCGGCGCGCATACTTGAACGACCAGCCGTTTCCTTCGCGCGGGAAATCAATCCATTCCGGATGGCCGAACTCGTTGCCCATGAAGGTCAGATAGCCGTCCCCGGCCGTCGCGGCGGTGGCGAGGCGGATCATCTTGTGGAGGGCGATAGCCCGGTCGATGATGCCGTTCTGGGAGGCATTGTCCATGCAGAAGTACATCTCCTTGTCGGCCAGGCGGAAGATCAGGGTCTTGTCGCCCACGAGGGCCTGGTCGTGGCACTCGGCATAGGAAACGGTCTTTTCGTCGGCGCGCTTGTTGGTCAGCTCCCACCAGATTTCGCCCATCGACCACTGCTCGTCGCTCTTTTCCTTGATCCATTTGATCCAGTGGTCGGCTACGCCCATCGCCATGCGGAAGTCGAAGCCGACACCGCCGGCGGAGAGCGGGGCGGCCAGACCGGCCATGCCCGAGACGTCCTCGGCGATGGTGAATCCGTTCGGGTTCATCTCATGGACGAGGATGTTGGCAAGGCCGAGATAGGTCACCGCATTCTCGTCCACGCCGCTGTCGAAATAGAGCGAATAGTTGCCGAAATCCTTGCCGAGACCGTGGTCCCAGTAGAGCATCGAGGTCACGCCGTCGAAGCGGAAACCGTCGATGTGATACTCTTCCATCCAGTATTTGACATTCGACAGGAGGAAGTATTTCGTCTCGTCCTTGCCGTAGTCGAAGCAGCGGGATCCCCAGGCCGGATGGCGTCCCTGCGGACCGTTGTAGAAGTAGAGGTCCTCGCGGCCGTCGAAGCGCGAGAGACCTTCCGCCTCGTTGTCGACACTGTGGCTGTGGACGATGTCCATCACCACCGCGATGCCCTTTCCGTGGGCGTCGTCGACAAGGCGCTTGAACTCCTCGGGCGTGCCGAAACGGGAGCTCAGCGCGTAGAAATTGGACACCTGGTAGCCGAAGGAACCATAGTACGGGTGCTCCTGCAGGGCCATGATCTGGATGGTGTCATAACCCAGTTCCTTGACCTGCGGCAGGACGTCCCGGCGGAAATCCTCGAAAGAGGCCACGCACTCCTTCTCCGAGCTCATGCCGATATGGCATTCATAGATCAGCGGATGGGGCCGTTTTCCGGCATGGCCGTGCTTCCAGACATAGGGCTCGGCGGGGGCCCAGACCTGCGCGGAGAAGAGCTTGGTCACCTCGTCCTGCACCACGCGGGTCACGTAGGAAGGAAGGCGCTCCCCTGCTCCGCCCGGCCACTCGATCCAGAGTTTGTAGAGTTCCCCGTGGTTGAGGAACATCTCCGGGATCGTAAGCTGCCAGTTGCCGTTTCCGATGGGCTTCAGGGCATAGGCCTCGGTCTTTTTCCAGTTGTTGCAGTCGCCGATGAGATAGATCTTCGTCGCGTTCGGCGCCCACTCCCGGAACACCCATGAGCCGTCGGCGCAGCGATGGAGACCGTAAAAGAGGTGGTTATTCACCGCATCGGAGAGCTTTCCATCCCCCGCGATGTGCTTCTTCATGCCGAGAATCCGGGCCTGACGGGCGTCAATGGCCTCTTTGAAAGGCGCGAGCCACGGGTCTGTCTGGTAGATTTTTTTCATGGATATTATGTGGTTTAATCTTTGTCGATGCTGTCGATCTTTTCCCGGACGGAGCGAAGGTACTCGCGGCAGGCCTTGAGCAGCTGCTTGCTCTCCCCGACGAGCGAGTCGATGTCGTCGAGTTTCGTTTCGGGGTTCTCCACTTTGGCGGCGATTTCTTCCAGCCTGGCGATCGCCTTTGCGTAATCAAATTGTTCTTCCATAATCTATGCGGTTTGCACCTTCCCGGGTATATCCTCCGCGAACACCTCGTCGACACGGGCCGTCAGCGAGCCGTCCGAGAAACGGACGCCGATGCGGTCGCCGGTCGTGACGCGTCGCACGGTTTTGAGCACTTTGCGGTCCCGGCCGGTCACGAGGACATAGCCGAGGCCGAGAATCTTGCGGGGGTCCGAAGCCCCGATCATCGCCTCCTGCAGCGCCAGGCGGGACACTTCCTGTCCGAGGCGGGACTCCGCGGCGAAACGGAGCCGGTGCAGCACGGCGTCGCGGCGGCGGGCGGTCTCTCCATAGAGCCGCTCGAGCGCCCGGCTGATCCGGCCGACGAGCCGCTCCGCCCGCTGCTCCATCGTGGCCAGACGGCCCTGCACGGCCCGCCCGATGCGGTTATCGTAGCCCTGGAGTCTCATTTCCAAGGCCGAAATCCGCCGGTCCGCGGCTTGCCGGATCCGCCCTTCCAGCCCGTCCAGGGCGGCATCCTCCCCGGCGTATGCATCGAGGAAAAGGTCCGCCAGCGCGGTCGGGGTCTTGACGTAGCGGCCCGCCACCATGTCGGCGATGTGGAAGTCGCGGTCATGGCCGATGGCGGTCACCACGGGGATCGGGCATGTGGCAATGGCGACGGCGAGGTCGTAGTCGTCGAAACAGGCGAGATCCAGCTCGCTGCCGCCGCCGCGAAGGATCAGCAGGGCGTCGTAGCCGCCCCGCTCCGTCACTTCGACGATGGCGGAAATCATGGACGCCGGGGCCGATTCGCCCTGCATCAGCGCTTCAAAGAGGTCCGCCTCGAAGACATACCCGGCCTCGTTCTCGAGCAGGTGGCGGCGGAAATCGCCATACCCGGCGGCCGTCTTCGACGAGATTACCGCCAGCCGGTAGGGCAGCCGCGGCAGCGCCAGCTCCTTCTGCATGTCCATATAGCCCCCGGCCGTCAGCTTCTCGATCGCTTTTTTGCGCTCGAGCGCCGCTTCGCCGAGGGTGAAGGCCGGATCGATGTCATCGATGAAAAGGCTGACTCCGTAGAGCTCGCTGTAGCTGACCTGCACGCGCACGAGAACCGAAATCCCGGCGCGGAGCTCCTGCCCGGCCGTCTGCTCGAAAAAGGCCTTGAGCTGCGGATAGTTCCACTTCCAGATCATCGCCCGGGCCTCCGCGACGGCCTTGCCGCCGCTGCTTTGCGTGAGACTCAGATAGCAGTGGCCGTTCGCGCGCGGACTCCACTGGGCGATCTCTGCCTTGACCCACATCTTCCCCGGGAAGGCATCCTGGATGCCTGCCTTGATGAGCCGCTGGAGCTCCAGCAAATCCATGTAGTCCCGGGCCATATCTCTCGCCGTCCGCTAAGTGTACAAATATAACAATTATTTCGGATGAAACCCAAAGAAATAATAGATGTCTCGCCTGTTACAGATTTGTTTTGTTTTTTTCGCCAAAGTATATATCTTTGCAAAAAAATAGTATATATGGAATCCGTTACCACGCACAGGAAACTGATAGACATTCAGACACCGGCTTTTGAGGCTTTACAGCAGGAAGCAGCCCGCAAAAACATATCCCTAAAAAGATATATAGAGAATCTTTTGGATCAGGAAGCGGCCGGCATAAGGCTCCGGCAACGGGAACTTAACCCCGGCGTGCTTCGTTTGCTCGGATCGGCCATTCCAAAAGACCGCAGCATTGCGGAAATCGACGATGACAGACTTCTTTACATCCTTTCGAAATGAGAGTTTTTCTGGATACGAACATTATTCTGGACCTTCTGCTCGAGCGGGATGGCTTTGAGGATTCCATTGACTTGTTTTCCCGGCAGGACGAGGGGAAGATTCAACTCAGCACATCCGTCCTGTCCATGGTCAATATCGCCTACGTCTATCGCAAGACAGTCGGCCACGCGCTGGCCGTGTCCAATATCAAGTACCTGAGCGCCCTTGTAGAAGTCCTGCCGATGGACGGGATGATGATTCAGGACGCCATCTATTCTAAGGGGAAAGATTTTGAGGACAATCTCCAGCTCAGCTGTGCCGAGAAAGGACAATGTGATGCCCTCGTCACCAGGAACAAAAAAGACTTCCCCGCCGGGAAGTCCCCGGTGCCGGTCTACACCCCGGCAGAATTCTTCTCGCTCCCACTATAGCAATCTAATCAAAACTTTTCTTATCTTTGCATTGCCTTAACCGACACAGCGATGAAAATCACCTCCGCCACCTTTGCGGGCTCGAGTGCCCGGACCGCCGGAAAACCGGCCAGGAGACTGCCGGAGTTCGCTTTCATCGGCCGGTCCAACGTAGGCAAGTCCTCCCTCATCAACATGCTCACCGGCCAGCGCAAGCTGGCGATGACCTCGCAGACCCCGGGCAAGACCAAGATTGTCAATCATTTCCTGATCAACGACAGCTGGTACCTGGTGGACCTGCCGGGCTACGGCTACGCCAAACTCCCCGACAAGGCCCGTAAGGAGCTCCAGCAGGTGGTCAGCGACTATATTTTCAATTCCGGGGAGCTCGTGATGCTCTTCGTCCTTATCGACTGCCGGCACGACATCGGCAAGGTGGACCTCGACTTCCTCGCCGAGCTCGGCGAGAACGGCGTCCCCTTCGCCATCATCTTCACCAAAGGCGACAAGCTGGGCCCCGTCGCCCGTGCCGAACAGATCGCCCGCGACCAGGAAATCCTCTCCCGCGAATGGGAGGAGTTCCCGGAGATGCTCGTCAGCTCGGCCGAGACCGGCCTCGGGCGCGAAGAGATTCTCAATTACATCGGTGAAATTCTGGAAACCTTATAAACCTATTCATCATGTTGAACGACGTACACAAGCACAGAATGGCGATTTTCTCCTGCAGGGCCTCGCTGGACTTCGCACAGAAAGTCGTAGATGAAATGAACAAGCTCAAGGACCCCGATGATCCTGAGATTACCCTGGGCCCCCTCGAAGTCGCCCAGTTCAGCGACGGCGAGTTCCAGCCCTCGTTCTCCGAGAGCGTCCGCGGCGCCACTTGCTTCATCATCCAGTCGTCGTTCCCGCCGGCCGACAACCTGATGGAACTGCTCCTGACCATCGACGCCGCAAAGCGCGCCTCCGCCAACAAGGTCATCGCCGTGGTCCCCTATTTCGGATGGGCCCGCCAGGACAGAAAGGACAAGCCGCGCGTGTCCATCGGCGCCAAGGTCGTCGCCAACATGTTCCGCGCCGTCGGTACGGACAGCCTGATGACCTGCGACCTCCACGCAGACCAGATCCAGGGCTTCTTCGACTTCCCGGTGAATCATCTTTATTCTTCGATGGACTTCCTCGACATCCTGAAGAAACTCCAGCGCAAGTACCGCGACACGCTCACCATCGCCGCCCCGGACATGGGCGGAGCGAAGCGCGCCAACATCTACGCCAAGGCCCTCCACTGCCCGGTCGTCATCTGCCACAAGACCCGCGCCCGCGCCAATGTCGTCGAGAAGATCCAGCCCATCGGCGAGGTCGAAGGCCGTGACATCATCATCGTCGACGACATCATCGACACCGCCGGCACCCTCACCGCCGCCGCCAACGAGCTCTTCAAGCGGGGCGCCAACAGCGTCCGCGCCTTCGCGACCCACGCCGTGCTTTCCGGTCCGGCCCTCGAGCGGATCCACAATTCCGCCCTCGAGGAGGTCTACGTCACCGACACGCGCCCGCTCACGAAGGACCCCGACAAGCAGCAGTACCTCGAAAAGATCAAGGTCGTCTCCATGGCCCACACCTTCGCCAAGATGATCCTGAAAGTGTATAACTACCAGCCGATCAGCTCCGAATTCATCATGTAGCAGCTCATGAAAGTCTTCCTCGCCGCCGTCATTTTCGTAGGCCTTTGTGTCCTCGGGCTCGGATTCAACATCTTTTTCCGGAAGAACGGCCGTTTCCCGGACACGGAGATCGAGTCCAACCCTGCCATGCGGAAACTCGGCATCAAGTGCGCGAAACAGGAAGAGATCGAGCTCTGGAGCAGGAAACCGGAAGGCGAACGTCCCGCCGGCTGTGACGGCAACTACAGCGACGCCTGTGCGTCCTGCAGCTTATATAATAAACATTGAGTATGGCATTAGTAGCAATCGTAGGCCGGCCGAATGTCGGCAAATCCACCCTGTTCAACCGCCTGGTCGGCATGCGCCAGGCCATCGTCGACGAGACCGCCGGCGTGACCCGCGACCGCCATTACGGCAAATGCGAATGGTGCGGCACCGAGTTCTCCGTCGTCGACACCGGCGGCTATACGACGAATTCCGACGACGTCTTCGAGGAGGCGATCCGCCGCCAGGTGGCGCTCGCCATCGAGGAAGCGGACGTGGTCCTGTTCCTTGTCGAGGCCGCGACCGGCATCACCGACTACGACGCCGAGATCGCCGACATCCTCCGCCGCAGCCGTAAGCCCGTCCTTCTTGCCGTCAACAAGGTCGACAGCGGCGAGAAGATCTACGACAGCTACCAGTTCTACTCCCTCGGCCTCGGCGAGATCTGGAGCATCTCCGCCGCCAACGGATCCGGCACCGGCGACCTTCTCGACGCCCTTGTGAAGGTCCTGCCCGAGGAAGAAGCCCGCGAGGATGTCCATGCAGACCTCCCCCGCATCGCCATCGTCGGCCGCCCGAACGTCGGCAAGTCCTCGATGACCAACGCCCTGCTCGGCGAGGAGCGCAACATCGTCACCCCCGTCGCCGGCACGACCCGCGACTCCATCGAGACCTATTACAACAAGTTCGGCCACGAGTTCATGCTCGTCGACACCGCCGGCATCCGCCGCAAGGCCAAGGTGAGCGAAGACCTCGAGTTCTACTCCGTCATGCGCTCCATCCGCGCCATCGAACACTCCGACGTCTGCATCCTCATGATCGACGCCAACGCCGGCATGGAGTCCCAGGACATGAACATCTTCAACCTGATCCTCAAGAACCGCAAGGGCTGCGTCATCGTGGTCAACAAATGGGACCTCTTCGAGAAGGAGAGCAACACCATGAAACGCTATGTGGAGGCCCTGAAGTCCCGCATCGCCCCCTTCGACGACGTCCCGATCATCTTCACCTCCGTGCTGAACAAGCAGCGCATCCTCGATGTGCTGAGCGCCGCCGCCCATGTGGCAGAATGCATGCAGCAGCGCATCTCCACGGCCCGGCTCAACGAAGCCATGCTTCCGGAAATCGAAAACTATCCGCCGCCGGCATGGAAGGGAAAGTACATCAAGATCAAATACGTCACCCAGCTCCCGACCCGCTTCCCGTCCTTCGCCTTCTTCTGCAACCTGCCGCAGTGGGTCAAGGATCCCTACAAGCGCTTCCTCGAGAACAAACTCCGCGAGCACTTCGACTTCGAGGGCTGCCCGCTACAGATTTTCATGAGAGGGAAATAATTCGCGAGCGCAGGCGGAAAATGATGAAAAGGGACGTGCCTCACGGCGCGTCCCTTTGTCATACCTTATTATTAACTAACTAAACAACCGCTTTGGAATATCCAATTACCGTGCCAAACTCAGAAAATGGAGGTAGAGCGGTCGATTTTTATCTGCTGGATCTTGAATCCGTCCTTTTCCGTATAGACGACAAAGAGCGTAACGCTGAACTTTTCACCACCCGCAGAGAGCGTTCCGACGGCATATTTGAGATTGGGCTGGGAAGCCGTATGGGTAATCTGGAGACCGGCGGGAGTATGGGAGGCGAAGAAATCGTCGAGGATGCGGACGGCGTGGGCCCGGCTCGTGATATTGAGGGAGGAGCCGACGGATATATCCACATAGGGGGCCATCCACATGCTGAGACGCCCGGTGTCGCCGCTCCCGAGGTAACGGGCGATGGGCTTGAAAAGGGCGTTGCCGTCGACAGAAGACTGTGCGGACAGGCCGGCAGGCAGCAGCAGAAGCATCGCAGCAAGAAGGGAGAGGAATCTTTTCATCGGTTTTCCGGGTATTGCACGGGCTATTTCTTTGCAAAATTCGCGCCAGCTGACTATATTTGCATGGATTCCACGGACAGCCGTGGAATGACGAAGGCAATGAAAATGACGCTCCTGACAGTCGGGAAGACCGACGTGAAATGGGTACGGGAAGGGCTGGACCTATACAGTTCCCGCCTCCGGCATTATGTGCCCTTCTCGCTGCAGGAGATGCCGGAGCTCAAGGGCGTATCCGCCCTCACACAGGCGCAGATCAAGGAAAAGGAAGGAAAGCTGATCCTGGCCGCCATCCGTCCCTCCGACGAGGTGTGGCTGCTGGACGAGCACGGCCGGGAATTCCGTTCGCTGGACTTCGCCGCCTTTATCGGCGAGCGCATGAGCCGCGGCGGAAGGGACCTCGTTTTCGTTATCGGCGGAGCCTACGGCTTCTCGGACGAAGTTTATGTCCGTGCCGACGGGAAGATTTCCCTGTCGAAGATGACGTTCTCCCACCAGATGGTCCGCACGATTTTTGCAGAACAGCTCTACCGCGCCTTTACCATCCTGAAAAACGAACCGTATCACCATGAGTAGCCGCCGTTTTTCCCTCCTTCATTCCGTCCGGCATCCCCGGCTGGACTGGCTGAGCGTCGCGCTCATGGTCCTCGCGCTGCTGGTTCTCGGCACGAGCCTGCTGCTGCGGAACCTCCCGGAGAATTACGAGCGGACCGCCCGCCGCTTCACCGAATCGATGGAAAGCCGGATGGAAAAGCTGGAAGAGTCGATGCACGAAATGCTTTCCACCGGAGAGCCCGGCGAGGAATTCGCTGAGGACATGGTCCTCTATTCCTACCGCAACGACACCCTGCTCGACTGGCGGAACCAGTTCCCCGTCTTCAACGACAATATCCGCGAGGGCGAATCCTTCTCGCTCGCCGCATCGACGCGCCTGCGCCGCTCCCCTTATTATCCGCTCGCGGGAATCACCGACGAGCCTCAGTTCACCAATTTCGGTCCCAAGTGGTATATCGTCCGCTCCGTCAGCGACGGCAGCCGGACGGTCATCGGCGGCCTTCTGGTCAGGGACCTGCTCCAGGGTGCGGACGGGGGCATCTCCGACCGTCTCTACCGTAACGGCAGCTTCACGCTGGAGCCGCTGGACTATGGTTCCGGCTATGAGATCCGTATCGGGGACACGCCGGTGCTGAGCCTGGTTCCCGCCTCGGAATCCTCCTCGCAGAGCCTGCTTTCCTGGCCGCTCTGGCTCGCCCTGGCCCTCAACGTGCTCGGTTCGATCCTCTTTCTGGCGCACCGCCGGACCTTCCGCCGTTACCTCATCGTCATCGCGGGGCAGAGTATCATCCTGCTGCTCATCTGGAGTCTCTGCCGGGACGTCCGGGACCCGATGCAGCTCTTCGCCCCGGTAACCTATGCCGGCGGAAAGGTCTTCTATTCGCTCGGCATCCTGCTGATTGTCCATCTCTATATCCTGCTTGCCGGCGCCCTGACCTACATGATCCGCCGGTCGGTCTTCCGCTGGTGTTTCCGAAGAAACGCCGCTTTCCGGACCGCCCTCGTGGGAACGGCGTCCCTGGCCGCCATGGTCCTGCTGTGCGGGCATATCCACCGATCCTTCACCGACATCCTCGTCAACTCCGGCATCTTCCTCGAACTGCCGAAGTTCCAGACCCTTTCCGCCCTCTCCTGGCTGGTCTACGCATCCTACCTTTCGCTGGTGCTGACCATTCCGCTGCTGGCACAGTTCCTGCGGCCGGCGATGCGCTATTACTTCCGCTGGCGCATGGATTCGCTCAAGCGGATTCCGCGGATTGTCTTCTCCGTGCTGGCCGCGGCCTACTTTGTAGTGACGGCGTCCGTTGTCGGGCAGCAGAAGGAACAGATGATGGTCGGGACCTGGGCCGGGCGCCTGGTGATGGACCGCGACATCTCGCTGGAGCCGCGCCTGCTGCGGATGGAACGGAATATCCGCCGCGACGCCGTCCTGACCGCGCTCGTCTATGGCAAGGGGGACAACAGCGAGGCCATCACCCTGCGCCTGCAGGACTATCTGCTGCGGATGATCGCGCAGAACTACGATATCGGCTTTTTCCGCGTCAACAGCTATGAGCCCGTCGATCCCGCGACCCGCCGCATCCTGGACGAATGGGTCAGCGTGGGAGAGCCCATCGCTCCCGCTTCCTCCTTCCTCTTCAGCACGGACGGCCGCGGTCGCGCCCGCTATGCCGGCGTGTTCGACTATCCGTCCGAGACACTCGGGGACACCCGCCTGATCGTCTGCATCGAATCGAAGGGAAACCGCGAGGACCGCGGCTACCTGAGCCTGCTCGGCATCCCCTCGCAGGGTGCCGTCGCCCTGCCGCCCATCTTCTCCTATGCCCGCTACCGCTTCGGCGAGCTGGTAACCCAGAGCGGCCCCGTGACCTATCCGACCGTCCTGCCGGAGCGCTATGCCAAACGGACCGGCGAGGGAACCAACTTCGTAGAGGCAAAAGGCGGGACGACCCACTTTGTCAACTGCGTGTCGCCCGACGACACGGTCATCATCTCCCGCAAGAAGGTCGCCCTGCTGAATTATATCTTCGCCGTCTTCCTGCTGGCCCTGCTGCTGACCACCGTGCAGGTGCTGATCCGCCCCCTGCGCCGCCGCAACCCGGGCCTGGAGAAGAATTACTTCAACTCCCGCATCCAGACAGTCCTTTACTCTTCGCTGGTCCTGTTCATCTTCGTGGTCGCCGGTTTCAGCGCCTACTTTGTCGGAAGCCGCTCCTACAACGAGTCCCGGGCCCGGATGGCCGCCCGGATCGGCACCATCCGCGAGCAGCTCCAGGACCACCTCCGCTATTCCCCTTCCCTGTCCGACATCTCCACGGCGGACCTTGCTTCCGTGCTGGAGGAGGTGAGCAACGCGACCCGCAGCGACCTCACCCTCTATTCGCCGGAGGGCAAGATGCTCCGGTCGACAGCCCTGGACCTCTACCGCCAGATGCTGCTCGGCTCCCGCGTCAACGACGTAGCCTACCGTGCCATCCGAAAGGACCATGAGCCGCACTACATCGTCACGGAAAGCATCCGCGGACGCAAGTTCGACGCCACCTACGGCCCGGTCTTCAATGCCGGCGGCGAGCTGATCGGTTTCGTCAGCGTTCCCTTCGCCTCATCCCAGTCGCGCCTGCCGGCGGATTCGGTCAACTATCTCGTCTCCATCCTCAGCATCTTCCTTTTTCTGCTGCTGATCGTCCGTTATTTCCTCCAGCGCTTCCTCGACAGGATGTTCACCCCGATCGTGGAGCTCGGAACGAAGATGGACGAGACCGATATCAACCACCTCGAGCCGCTGGTCTATGAACGGGACGACGAGATTTCCACGCTGGTGACGGCCTACAACCGCATGGTGTCGGTCCTTTCCGACTCGACCCGGAAGCTCGCGCAGGCCGAGCGCGACCGGGCCTGGAGCGAAATGGCCCGCCAGGTAGCCCACGAGATCAAGAACCCGCTGACGCCGATCAAGCTCCGGCTCCAGATGCTCATCCGCATGAAGGAGTCCGGCAACCCGGCCTGGACGGAAAGATTCGACGAGGTGGCGGGCGTGGTCCTCGAGCACATCGACATCCTCGCCGACACCGCGAGCCAGTTCTCCACCTTCGCAAAACTCTATTCGGAGGACCCTGTCGAGTTCGACCTCGACAACATGATCCAGGAAGAGATCTCCATGTTCGACACCCGCGAGAACATCCGCTTCTCCTACTTCGGACTGGAAGGGACCCGGATCACCGGTCCGAAACCGCAGCTCACCCGCGTACTGGTCAACCTGCTGACCAACGCCATCCAGGCCGTCGAAGGACAACAGGACGGGCGGGTGCTCGTATCCCTGCGCGTTTCCAGCCGCGACGGATTCTACGACATCGTCGTGGAGGACAACGGCCCCGGCGTCAAGGAAGAGCACCAGGATAAACTCTTCACCCCGAATTTCACCACCAAGAACCGCGGCACGGGCCTCGGCCTTGCCATCTGCCGCAACATCGTCGAGCGCTGCGGCGGCACGATCGCTTACTCGAAGTCATTCGCCCTCGGCGGCGCCTGCTTCACGGTGCAGTACCCGAAGAAATAAAAAATCCGGCCCGGATCGCGGGTCGGATTTCATTTCCCAAAAAAGGAAAGGTCTTACTTCACTCTCTGGCCGTAGGTGCGGTCGGTCGTGTTGACGGTGATGATCTCGCCGGTCTCGATAAAGAGCGGAACCATGATCTTGGCACCGGTCTCGAGGGTGACCTCCTTCAGGGCGGAAGTGCTGGCGGTGTTGCCCTTGACGGCGGGCTCGGAGTACGTGACCTCGAGGGTGACGTAGGTCGGAAGCTCGCAGGTAAGGCAGCGCTCCTCGGGCTCGGTAAGGAACATCATCTCAACGTGCTGGCCCTCTTTCATGAGGTCGGAGTTCTCCACGACGTCGTGCGGGAGCATGATCTGCTCGTAGGTCTCCTCGTGCATGAAGTTGAAGTTCTCGCCGTCATCATACAGGAACTGATAGGGGCGGCGTTCGACGGTGATGAGGTCGATCTTGGCGCCGGCGGTGAAAGTGTTCTCGAGGATGCGGCCGTTCTCCAGGTTGCGGAGTTTCGTCTTGACGAAAGCGGGGCCCTTTCCGGGTTTGACGTGCTGGAAATAAACGACAGAGCAGGGCTTGCCGTTGAAGCTGATGTAAAGACCGTTCTTGAAGTCAGCGGTTGTTGCCATAGTTATCTTGTTTTGATTAAATAATCGCGATTAATCGGACAAATTTACGGATTTGTCCCAATATCTGCAAATTTTGTTAGCCGACGGTCGCGCTCAGGTGGGCGTGACGCTCGTCGATGCCGCGCGAAAGCGTCGCCACGCGGGAGGCTACTTCCTCAAGCAGCCAGCTGGGCGTGGACGTCGCGCCGCAGACACCGACCCTGTCCTCGGGGCGGAACCATTCGAGGCGGATGTCGGCGGCATTGCCGACAAGGTAGGTGCGGATATTGACGCTCTTGCACAGGTCGCAGAGGACCCGGCCGTTGGAGCTGGACTTCCCGGACACGAAGATGATGATGTCGTGCGCCAGGGAGAAATTGATGAGCTTGGAGTGCCGGGAAGCCACCTGCGAGCAGATGGTATTGTGGACCGTCACACGGCCGGCGCCGCGGAAACGGTGGACGTCCATGCCGAACTCGCGGGCCATCTTGACTTCGATGAAAGAGCAGATTTCCTGGAACTCGGAAGGGCTTTTTGTCGTCTGGGAGAAGATCTCGACCGGGCGGGTGAGGTCGAAGCGGCCGTCCTCGATAGCCTCCAGCAGCATGGCCTTGTTCTCGATGACGAGGGCGTCGCCGCCGACCTGGCCGAGCAGGCCGAGCACTTCGGCGTGGCCGATCTTTCCGAAAATCAGCAGCTGGCCGTTGCGGCCGTTCTCGTGGAGGCGGTTATAGGCCTCGCGGATGCGGTTCTGGAGCTGGAGCACGACGGGGCAGGTGCAGTCGATGACATGAAACCCGCGTTCGGCAGCCAGGGCATAGGTGGACGGCGGTTCGCCGTGGGCCCGGATCAGGAGCGTCTCCCCGGTCGCGGCGGAAGGCGTCATTTCGAAGAGGTCCTCCTTGTCGATGGCGACGAGTCCCTTGGCGCCGAGGCGCTCGAGCTCGGCTTCATTGTGGACGATGGCACCGAGGGAATAGAGTCGCCGGGGGCCGCCTGCCTCGGAGAGGTATTCCTCCGCCTTGGTGATGGCGCGGATAACTCCCCGGCAGAAACCCGAGTTGCGGTCTATTTCAACGGTGATGGGCATTGCGCTACTGGAGGATCTGGAAACGGCCCTGGATCAGGCCCTGGAGCCATACGAGCTCCTCATCGAGACTCATGTGCGAATTGTCGAGCACGAAGGCGTCGGCGGGCTGCGTCAGCGGCGAAGTCTCGCGGTGGGAATCGATATAGTCCCGTTCCTGGAGGTTTTTCATCACCTCGTCGAAAGTCGGATGATCACCCTTGGCGACGAGCTCGTCGTAGCGGCGCTGGGCACGGATCTCCGGCGCGGCGGTCATGAAAATCTTCAGCTCGGCGTTCGGGAACACGGTCGTGCCGATGTCCCGGCCGTCCATGATGACGCGACCGCCCTTGCTGAAGGCGTGGAGCTTGTCGTCGACGAAACGGCGCACAAAAGGCACGGCGGAAACGGGGCTGACATTGCCGGAAACGGCGAGGGTCCGGATTTCGGACTCGATCAGCCGATCACCGAGATACAGGAGGGTCTTCCCGTCCTCGTGACGGAAGTGGAGGTCGAGACCGCCGTCGAGCAGCGCCTGCAGCGCCGGGAGGTCGATCTGCCCGTCGCGGACGATGCCCTTTTCCATACCGGCAAGCGTCACGCCGCGGTACATCGCACCGGAATCCAGATAGAGGAAAGCGAAGCGGGAAGCCGCCAGTTTCGCGAAAGTGCTCTTCCCGGTGGAGGAGCAGCCGTCGATCGCTATGATGATGTCAGGTATTTTCATGGTACACGTTTCAAGATTACAAAAATAGAAAAAATTGTGCAAAGTATGGTAAATTTATCCGATATTTGCGCTATGAAAATACTCATTGTTGACGACGAAAAAGCCATCCGGAACTCCCTGAAGGAGATCCTTGAGATGGAGGAATACCAGGTGGATACGGCCGAGAACGGCACCGAGGCCCTCGAAAAGGCCGACAAGGAAAAGTTCGACACCATCTTCTGCGACATCAAGATGCCCGGCATCGACGGCATCGAGGTGCTGACGACGCTTATCGAGCGCGGCGTCGAGACCCCGATCGTGATGATTTCCGGCCACGGCGACATCTCGACGGCCGTGGACTGCATCAAGAAGGGCGCCTTCGACTTCATCGAAAAGCCGCTCGACCTCAACCGCGTCCTGATCACCATCAAGAACGCCACCGACAAAGCCACGCTCCAGGCCGAGACGAAGGTCCTCAAGAAGAAGATTTACGGACAGGAAATGATCGGCGAGTCGGAGTCCATCCGCCACATCCGCGAGATGATCGCCAAGGTCGCCCCCACCGACGCCAGCGTGCTGATCACCGGCGACAACGGCTCCGGCAAGGAGCTCGTCGCCCGCAGTCTCCACCAGCTCTCCAACCGCTCTATGATGCCCTACATCGAGGTCAACTGCGCCGCCATTCCCTCGGAACTGATTGAGAGCGAGCTCTTCGGCCACAAGAAAGGCTCCTTCACATCCGCCATCCGGGACCACAAGGGCAAGTTCGAGCAGGCCGACGGCGGCACCCTCTTCCTCGACGAGATCGGCGACATGTCCCTGGCGGCCCAGGCCAAGGTCCTCCGCGTCCTGCAGGAGCGGAAACTTACGCCCGTGGGCGGCGACAAGAGCATCGAAGTCAATGTCCGCGTCGTCGCGGCGACCAACAAGAACCTCGCCGAGGAGATCGCCAAGGGCAACTTCCGCGAGGACCTCTACCACCGTCTCAGCGTCATCGTTTTCCGCGTCCCGACACTCGACGAGCGCAAGGACGACATTCCCCTGCTGGTCAACTATTTCCTCGATCAGATCAGCGCCTCGACGGCCATGCCCCGCAAGGAATTCTCGCAGGAGGCCATCGACCTGCTGGTCGCCAAGTCCTGGACCGGCAACATCCGCGAGCTTCGCAATGTGGTGGAACGCCTGCTGATTCTCGGCGGGAATCCCGTCTCCGCGCAGGACGTCAAAGATTACGTATTCTGAGTTGCAGGAGCCTCCGCCGCGGCCCGGGCTGCGGCTTCCGCCTGCGCACGTTCGACGGCTTTGGACTTCTTGAGAATGAAGCCTGAGCCGAGGTATTTCGTGCGGACATCGTCGTCGGCCGCCAGTTCCTCGGGCGTGCCCGACATGAGGATGGTTCCCTCGTAGAGCAGATAGTCGCGGTCGGTGATGGCGAGCGTCTCGCCGACGTTGTGGTCGGTGATGATGACGCCGATGTTGCGGTATTTCAGCTTGGCGATAATAAACTGGATGTCCTCGACGGCAATCGGGTCGACCCCCGCGAAAGGCTCGTCCAGGAGGATGAATTTCGGGTCCACGGCCAGCGCACGGGCAATTTCGCAGCGGCGGCGCTCACCGCCAGAGAGCTGGATGCCCTTGCTCCTGCGGACCTTCGAGAGGTTGAATTCGTCGATCAGTTCCTCCAGCCGCTCCCGGCGGACTTTCTTGGGGATGTTGACCATTTCCATGACGGACATGATGTTGTCCTCGACGCTCATCTTGCGGAAGACGGAGGCTTCCTGCGGGAGATAGCCGATGCCTTTCTGGGAGCGCTTGAACATCGGCAGGCCGGTGATGTCCTCGTCCTCGAGGAAGATGCGGCCTTCGTTCGGAACGACCTGACCCGTAATCATATAGAAGCTGGTCGTCTTGCCGGCGCCGTTCGGCCCGAGGAAACCGACGATTTCGCCCTGGTTCACTTCCATGGATACGCCCTTGACAACTGTCCGGACGCCATATTTCTTGACGAGATTTTCGCAGCGTAGTTTCATCTTCTTCTTTCGTTCTCTTATTTAACGTCGAGGCTAAGCTCGTCCACAAGCTTTCTCAGTTCCGGATTCGATCCGATCAGTTCCCGGGCCTTTTCCTCCGGGAGATAGGCCTTCTTCGGCTGCTCCTCCTGCGGCAGCAGACCGACACGGATCTTGACGCGGCCATAATTGAGCGACCGGGCAAGCGTCCCTTCGATATCGCTGCGGAGATTCTTCTCGATCCAGTCCTGCTGCGCCACGCTGGCGACATCGAAGCAGAGGACCTTGACGTCGCCATCCTCCGTCTCGATATTCATCTTCACGCCGGAGAGCATGCTGGCCAGACGCGGACGGGACTTGTAGACCTCCGGAAGCGTGGCCCAGACCTCACGGATGCGCTCGTCGGAAGGCGCCTCATCGGCCCTGGCGGCCTCCTCGGCCACTTTCGCCGCCTCTTCCTTTTCCTGCAGCAGCGAATTGATCGACAGCGACGCGCCGGTCTTTGCCGCCCGCCTTCTGCCAGCAGGCGCAGTCGCCGCTGCGGCGCCGGTATGGTCTCCGTCGAAGGACTCCGCTCCGCTTCGCGTCGCTCCGGCCCCTCCCACTGCTGCCTGCGTCATCGGCGTTGCCGATAACTTGTCATCAGCGGGCCCCTCCCCCTGCCCCTGTCCGGGGGTGGACAGGCCTTCGACAGAGACCACACCGCCACCGGATGCAGCGGCAACTGCCGGTTTAATAGGTGCCGGAGCAGTCTGGGGTTTCTGCGCCTTTACTGGAGAAGCAGGAGCGGCAGGAGCAGCAACGGCAGGCTGGTCTTTCCGGGCATTGGCATAGGCCAGACGCATCAGGGCGAATTCGATGTGGAGGCGGGGGTTCACGGCGGTGCGGTAGCCGGCCTCGCAGGCGGTCGTGATGCCGAGGGCTTCGAAAAGGAAAGGAAGCGAGGCGCGGGAGGCCTGCTCCTGGTAGCGTTTCTTCAGCGACTCGGGCAGCTCGAGGAGGGCCTCCAACCCGGCCGTCCGGGCAACGACGAGGTCTCTCAGATGGGCGCTCAGCGCGGCGACGAAATGGAGGGCGTTGAAGCCCTTGGAAAGCACCTCGTCGAAGGTCAGAAGGGCCTTCCCGTAGTCCCCGGCGAGGAAATCGTCCACCAGGGAGAAGCTGTATTCGTAGTCGAGGACGTTGAGGTTGCGGATGACGTCCTCGTACTGGACCGCCGTGCCGCAGAAGGCGACCGTCTGGTCGAAGATGGTCAGGGCGTCGCGCATGGCCCCGTCGGCCTTCATGGCAATGACGTGGAGGGACTCGTCGTCGATCGTCACGCCTTCCTTGGCGGCGATGTCGCGGAGGTTGCGGACGATGTCGGGGATGCTGATGCGGTTGAAGTCGTAGGTCTGGCAGCGGGACAGGATCGTCGGGAGGATCTTGTGCTTTTCCGTCGTCGCGAGGATGAAGATGGCGTGTGCCGGCGGCTCCTCGAGCGTCTTGAGGAAGGCGTTGAAGGCCGACTGCGAGAGCATGTGGACCTCATCGATGATGTAGACGCTGTACTTGCCGACCTGCGGGGGGACCTGCACCTGGTCCATCAGGGCCTTGATATCGTCGACGCTGTTGTTCGAAGCGGCGTCCATCTCGTGGATGCAGTAGGAACGGCCTTCCTGGAAGGAGATGCAGGACTCGCACTCTCCGCAGGGCTCCATGTCCGGGCCCGGATTGGCGCAGTTGATCATCTTCGCGAAGATGCGGGCGGTCGTCGTCTTGCCGACGCCGCGGGGGCCGCAGAAGAGATAGGCGTGCGCGAGCTGGCCCCGCTTGATGGAGTTCGAGAGGGTCCTGGCGATGGTGTCCTGGCCGATGAGGGATTCGAAGGAGTCCGGCCTGTACTTCCTGGCTGAAACGATATACTGGCTCATAGATTACAAAGATAGGAAAAAATTCCTTATCTTTGTCTATTGCAAAAAGCGCATTACCATGATTTCCATCTATACCCTGACCTCATCCCTCCACGATGCCGAACGGATCGACATCCTGACCCAGGAATTCCTCGACAGTCTCCACATCAAGTACACGTTCCGCGGCGCGGATTTCTCCGCCTACGGAAAGGAGGGGCTCGACCTCATCTATGTGCGCACGGGCGGCACGGAAGGCATCTTCCGCCAGCTGCTGCCGACGCTCCGCCAGGACCGTCCCTTCTTCCTGCTGACCTCGGGAAGGAGCAACTCCCTCGCGGCTTCGATGGAAATCCTCGCCTACCTCAACCAGAAGGGCCTCCGCGGAGAGATCCTCCACGGCAGCCACGAGTGGGTCCATGACCGGATCAGCGTCCTGGAAAGAACCCTGATCGCCTCCCAGGCCCTTCACGGCCAGCGCCTCGGCATCGTCGGCGCCCCGTCCGACTGGCTGATCGCGAGCGGCTGCGACCGCGAAAAGGTATGGGAAAAGATGGGCATCGAGATCGTCGACCTGCCGATCGAGCGCCTCATCGCGAATTTCGAGAAGACGGCCGTCGACCCGGACGCCGTCGACAGTCTGCTGAAGGTCCCCTGCCGGGAAGGAATGGAGGAAAAGGTCCGTGCCTCCCTGCCGGATGCCGAAAGGATCTACCGCGCCCTCAAGGCCCTTGCCGAAGAGGAGCATCTCGACGGCCTGACGCTCCGCTGCTTCGAATTGCTGTCGACCCTCGGCAACACCGGCTGCCTCGCCCTGGCCCGCCTCAACGCCGAAGGCATCGTCGCGACCTGCGAGGGCGACATCCCCGCCATGCTGTCCATGGTATTCGCCCGCGCCGTCACCGGCCAGAGCGGCTTCCAGTGCAATCCTTCCCGCCTCGACCCCGTCACGCGGGAGATGTATCTCGCGCACTGCACGCTGCCGCTGAACATGGCCAGGGCCTACAACTTCGACACGCACTTCGAGTCCGGCATCGGCGTCGGCATCCACGGCGAACTCCCGACCGGTCCGGTGACGCTGTTCAAGCTCTCCGGCTCGCTGGACCGCGCTTTCATCGAAAGGGCAGACCTTGTCCGCAACACCTACAGCACCAATCTCTGCCGCACGCAGGTGATCATCCGTCTGCAGGAAGGCTCCCAGTCCATTCCGGAGTACTTCCTCCGCAAGCCCATCGGCAACCACCACATCCTCCTCACGGGCGACCATACGGTCGTCCTGCGGTCGCTGATGCATCTGCTGGATATATAAAGATTCCACGGACGAGCCGTGGAATGACGACTAGATTCTCGTGATGGAGGCGCCAAGGGCGTTGAGACGGCCGTCGATGTCTTCGTAACCGCGGTCGATCTGCTCGATATTGTCAATCACAGAAGTTCCCCTCGCACTCATCGCCGCCAGCAGCATCGCTATACCGGCACGGATATCCGGTGAGGTCATGCGGTTCGCGCGGAGATGGAACTTGTGGTCGTGGCCGATGACGACGGCCCTGTGCGGATCGCAGAGGATGATCTGCGCCCCCATGTCAATCAGCTTATCAGTAAAGAACAGACGGCTCTCGAACATCTTCTGGTGGATCAGCACGCTGCCCTTGCACTGGGTTGCGACGACCAGCAACACGCTCAGCAAGTCCGGGGTCAGACCCGGCCAGGGGGCGTCGGCGATGGTCATGATGGAACCGTCGATGAAGGATTCAATTTCATAGGATTCCTGCGCCGGGACGAAGATGTCGTCGTCGCGCTGCTCGAGCTTGACACCGATGCGGCGGAAGGCCTCGGGGATGATGCCCAGATCCGGGTAGGAGACGTTCTTGATCGTTATTTCGCTCTGGGTGATGGCGGCCAGGCCGATGAACGATCCGACCTCGATCATATCCGGGAGGATGCAGTGGCTCGCGCCGTGGAGCTTCTTGACGCCATGGATGGTCAGCAGGTTGCTGCCGATGCCTTCGATATTGGCTCCCATGGCATTGAGGAGCTTGCAAAGCTGCTGGAGGTAAGGCTCGCAGGCGGCGTTGTAGATGGTCGTATCGCCGGTGGCGAGGGTCGCGGCCATGACAATGTTGGCGGTACCCGTCACGGATGCCTCGTCCAGAAGCATATAGGTCCCGCAGAGTCCCTTCGGCGCGGTCAGATGGTAGGCGCGACGCTCCTTTTCGTACGCATAGGAGGCACCGAGCTTGACAAAACCTTCAATGTGGGTATCGACCCTGCGGCGTCCGATCTTGTCACCGCCCGGTTTCGGGAAATAGGTCTCGCCGAAGCGGGCGAGCATCGGACCCGAGAGCATGACCGAACCCCGGAGCGCCGCGCATTTGCTGACAAACTCAGCACTCCCCACATAGTCGCGGTTGATGCTGTCCGCCTGGAAGCTGTACTCGCCTTTTTCGTGGCGGGTAACCTTGACGCCCATCTCTTCAAGAAGGCCGATCAGATTCTTGATATCCAGAATCTCTGGAACATTGGACACCCGTACCGGTTTATCGGTCAGCAGGACGGCGCTCAGGATCTGCAGCGCCTCGTTCTTGGCGCCCTGCGGGGTGATGCTGCCGGAAAGGCGGTGGCCGCCTTCAATGGAAAAGGAACTCATATGATTTCTACTTCGGGACGCAGGAGAACGCCGAAACGGGTCCTCACCGAGTCGATGATTTTGTCTTTCAGGGCGACGATTTCGTCGGGGGTGGCGCGACCGGTGGCGTTGATCAGCACGAGCGGCTGCTTTTCATAGACGCCGGCATTGCCGTCCCGGTAGCCTTTCCAGCCGCATTTTTCGATGAGCCAGGCCGCTGGGACCTTGACGGTACCGTCTTCATTCATGAAATGCGGCACCGGACCGAGACCGTCTTTCTCGGCGATCGCGGCGATGCGGGCGTACTGCTCGGGAAGGATGAAGGGATTGCGGAAGAAACTGCCGGCGCTGCCGATTTCCGTCGGAGAAGGCAGCTTCCCGGCGCGGATGTCGACGATGACCTGGCGGACCTCCATCGGCGACAGGCCGATATCTCCGCCATAGCGGGCGATCAGCGCCTGACGGACATGGCCGTAGTCGAGCTCGGTCCATTCGTCTTTCCGGAGACGGAACTGCACGGCGATGACGACATAGCGGCCCTTCCACTCGTTCTTGAAGCGGGACTCGCGATAGCCGTAGCCGCAGTCGGAGCCCGGGATCGTCACCATTGTAAGCTCCTGCAGGTCAAGACATTCGACACATTCGACAATATCCTTGACCTCCCGGCCGTAGGCGCCGATGTTCTGCACGGCCGCCGCACCGACCTCGCCGGGGATGGCGGCCAGGTTCTCGGGGCCCCAATAGCCCTGCTGCGCCGCCCAGAGGCAGAACTGATCCCACACCACGCCGGAGCCGACGCGGACAACGGCCTGCTTCTCGTCATGGAAAGGCATCTCCTCGATACCGCCGATGCGGCTGTGGAGGACGGTGCCCGGGAAGTCGCCGGTAAAAAGCAGGTTGCTGCCGGAGCCGATATGCAGCAGCGGAAGCGGGAGCTCGGCGGAGAAGCGTCCGTCCACGAGAAGGGCCCGCAGCTCGGCGGCGCTGTCGTATTCCAGCAGACAGGCGGCATGCACCGGCAGGCCGAAGGTATTGGGGATAGTGCAGTTGTATGTAAGTTTCATAAGACGGCAGGTCAGTACATCCGCAAATATAACAAATTCCCCGCGGAAAACCTACAGGAAAACGAGGCGGGACACACGGGCGGGATCGAATACTTCCCGCGCCCGCTCGAGCAGCCCTTCCGCTGTAACGGATTCGATGCGCTCACGGGTGCGGGCCTGGGACTCCACCTTTCCGAACACCACGAGGCTCTTGCCCATGGACAGGGCCTGGGCCTCGCCGCTGGCCGAGGAAATCAGCAGCTGGCCGAGAAGCTGCTTTTTCGCCGCCTTGAGACGGGCCTCCGACAGGACGGTCTCGCAGCAGCGCAGGAGCACCTCGTCGATTTTGCGCAGGCAGCGGTCGAGGTTCGGCCGTTCACAGCCGAAGGAGACGGTCGCGATGCCGCTGTCGGCGTACTGGGTGTAGCTGCATTCCACGCCGTAGACCCAGCCGTAGCGCTCCCGCAGAAGGCTGTTCAGCAGGGAGTTGGAGGCCGGACCGCCGAGGAGGTTGCACAGCAGGATGGTCTCCACGCGCTTGTCGCCGTCATAGAGGCCGGGGGCGAAACCGCCGAGGACGGCGTTGACTTCGTGGTTCCGCTTGTCGATGGTTTTGCAGAAGGGCGCGGAAAGAAGCGGCGCGGCGAGCGAACGCTCCGGGGCGGCCGGCGTTTCCCCTGGGAAAAAGCGCGCCGAGAGCGTCCGGACCATCGCTTCCATCCGTCCCTCATCGAGATCCGCTACCAGCGTCAGTGCCATACGGTCGGGCCTGAAGCCCTCGGCATAGAAGCGGCGGAGCTGCTCCGGAGTCGTTTTCCGGATTGCGGCCGCCGTGCCGAGGATGCTGCGCCCCAGGGGATGGCCCCGGAAGAGTTCTTCCTCGAAACGGTCGTAGACGTCGTCCGCGGGCGAATCCTTGGCGGAAACGATCTCGTCGATGACCACGCCCCGCTCCGTATCGATGGCGGCATCGGGGAACACGGCCTCGGTCGCCAGCTCGAGCAGCAGCGACGCGGCCTTGCGGATGTCTTCCCTGAGGACGGTAGCATGGAGAACGATTTCCTCCTTGGTCGTGAAGGCGTTCAGCTCGCCGCCGAGCCGCTCGAGGCAGCTGTTGACGGCCGAGGCGCTTTTGTGCCGCGTCCCCTTGAAAAGGGTATGTTCGGTGAAATGGGCGATGCCGGCGGGGAATGCACCTTCATCGCGCGTGCCGGTCCCGCAGGTCAGGGCGCACCAGCCGGCCGCGGAGCCGCTGCGGAGCACCGCATAGCGGAGTCCGCTCTCTGCTACTCCGCATCTCATCGGACGGCGACGATGCGTTTGAGATCCTCCGTCAGGAAGCCGGCCGGGCGGCGGGAGGAAATCTTATGGCGGCGGAAATAGACCAGCTCGCCGCTGGAAGCGTCGAAGAGCATCTTGTAGCAGTAGGAACCGTTCACGGGGTTCTCAGGGGCGACGACATAGCTGACCAGGGTCATCCAGCTGCCCTCTTCCATGGCCTCGTCGGCATCATCCGCGTCGACGGCCTGGATGTTCTCGTCGAAGTATTTCATCCGGTCGATTTCCGTTACGCTGAGGGCGATGTCCTCCTCGGCGAAAAGGATGGTCTTGTGCTTGGATTCGCGCCCGAGCATGATGGTCGACGGGATGCCGAGATAGCCCTTCAGGTCGCTCTCCATGGCCAGTTCCACGCGACGCTGGACGATCTTGAGCAGCGGACCGAGGAAGGTGCTCTCGCGGCCGGAAAAGCCCTCGTCGGGGCCGAACGGCAGCGAGACCACCTCGAGCATCCGGTCGATTTCTGGGTCCCCTCCCTTGAGGACGGTCAGCATGTCGATGCCGGGCGTCTTTTCCTTGCGGAAACGGCCGGAGACGATCATCAGGAAATAATACTGGTCGCTGGCGTGGAGCGCGTCGAAGTCTTCCGTGGTGCAGAACTCGTACGGGGACAGCGTCCAGCTGTGCTGCACCTCCTCGCGGAGAAGGGCGTCCAGCCAGTCGCTGCCGGAGAGCACGACCTTGAGCGTCTTGGCGGAGAAGTCCGCAAGCTTGTATTTCTTCGTGGTAATGGTTGCCTGGGCGGCGGCCGTCACGGCGGCAAAAAGGGCCAGGACGGCCATCAGCAATAGTTTCTTTCTCATAATTCTTCCAATTGGCAGCTGCCGATCTGTCCCATCCTCTCCCGGAACGCCTCCACGAGGGTCAGGCGGACGCGGACGTCGACCGAGCACTGCGTATCAAAAATCTGGCCGGAGACGGGCAGGGACAGGTCCTTGAGCACCTTCATCACGGCATTCATGTCCAGATAGTCATAGCGGACGCGGAAGGAAAGGCCGGCAACCTTCTCAGTTACCTTCGCGCTTGCGAGGGCATCCGCCGTCGAAGTCTTGTAGGCGCGGATCAGACCCGGGATGCCGAGCTTGATGCCACCGAAATAGCGGACCACCACCACGAGGATGTCGCTGAGGCCCGCCGAGTCGATCTGCCCGAGGATGGGCCGGCCGGCGCTGCCGGAGGGCTCGCCGTCGTCATTGGCCCGAAAACGGTCTCCCAGGTGCCCCAGACGGTAGGCGTAGCAATGGTGGCGGGCGTCGTGGTACTCCTTCTTGAGGCCGGCGACGATGTCCTTGACCTGCTCCTCCGTCTCGACAGGATAGGCCAACGCGATGAAGCGGGAGCCGTTGTCCTTGAACAGGCCCTCGGATGCCGCTTCGATGGAGCGGTAGGTATCTGTCTGCTCTATTGCCACTTCGTCAGCCATTCAATGTCCGGATCCCGCCGCCACCAGGTCATCTGGCGCTTGGCGTAGTTCCGGGTGTTGCGTTTAATCTGTTCAACGGCCTCTTCGCGGGTGATTTTCCCGTCGAAGCAGTCGAAAAGTTCCTGATAGCCCACCGTCCGCAGGGCGGGACAGTTCCGCAGCGGCAGGAGGCTCCGCACTTCCGCTTCCAGCCCCTCGGCCATCATCGCGTCCACACGGCGGTTGATGCGCTCGTAGAGTTCCTCCCGGGGGCGCTGGAGTCCGATTTTCCGGATCTCGAACTCACGCCGCTTCGCTTCCCGCTGCTTGAAGGAGGAGAAAGGCCGGCCGGTCGTCAGGCAGACTTCCAGGGCCCGGACCACCCGCTGGCGGTTCTGGAGGTCGATTTCCTCGCAGGTCTCGGGGTCCAGCTTTTTCAATTCCTCCGCGAGGGCGGCCGTCCCTTCGGTCAGGGCACGGCGGGTCAGTTCCTCCCGGAGCTCCGGGGGCGCCGACGGGATGTCGTCTATGCCGTGGCACAGGGCCTCGATATAGAACATGGAACCGCCCGTGGCGATGAGCTGCTCATGTCCCTCGGCGAACAGGCGCCGGATCAGGGCGAGGGCGTCCATCTCATACATGCCGGCCGTATAATCCTCCGTTACGGAACGGGTCCGGATGAAGTAATGCGGCACCGCGGCGAGCTGCTCGTCCGAAGGTACGGCCGTTCCGATCCGCATTTCGCGGAAGATCTGGCGGGAATCACAGGAAATGACCGGCGAGCCGGCCCGGAGCGCCTGCGCGATGCTGTAGTCCGTCTTTCCGACGGCGGTCGGGCCCAGTATGACGGTCAGACGGCGCATCTCTCGGGAAGACTAGATCGGGTCGCTCCCGTCGTAGATCTCCTTGCCGTCCTCGTCGTCGTCGTCCTCCGGCTCCTCATCATCCTCATCCTCGTCGTCGAAGTCTTCGTCCTCGTCGTCACCGAACAGCGCCGAAGACGGGCGGTGGATGTGCTTCTGCTCCTCGGGGAGGTCTTCATAGGCCACATACCCGTTCTCGAAAGCGATGGGGTTCGGACCCTTGGAGAAGACGATGACCGGGGCGCCGTTCTCGTCCGGACCGGGCTCCGCTTCGCCCTGGAAGGCGATTTCGACGCTCTTTTTGTTCGTCACGTCATAGAAATACGTGAAGCGGACGATGCCGGCGGCGACCACCGTGTCGATGCTGACGGCATCGACCGTACCCTGGCCGAGATCGATCAGGCCATAGCGCGCAGCCACGTTCCCGGCGGCGTCGAAAGCCTTGAACAGGATCATCTGGTCCTGCGGGAACTCGAGGTCCGCACGCATCTGCTTGTGGAAGGCGTAAAGGGTCATCTTTGCGCCGATATGGTATACCCTCTCAAAGCCTTTGAGGCCGGCGAGGGTCACTTTGAATGCATATGTTTTCATTTTCTTCTAGAAAGGAAAATCCTCTTCCGCGCCTTGCGACGCGCCGAAGTCAGCGGGCATATCCTCCACCGTCGGGGCGGGGGCGGAATAGGCCGGGGCAGCCGGAGCGGCATAAGCCGGGGCTGCAGCGGGAGCGGCGGCAGGAGCGGCTCCGGCCGGCGAGATGCGCCAGACACGGAGGTCGTTGTACCAGCGGCCGTTATACTCGCGGCCCTTGACGTTGAAGGAGACCTTCACGCTGTCCCCCACCTGATACTTGTCCAGTTCCTGCACCTTGTCCTGTCCCCAGGCGGAGAAGCAGACCGAGGTCGGGAAATTCCCGTCCTGGTATTCGACAACAAAGTCCTGGCGGGCCCAAGCCCCCCGGGCAGACTGTCCGGACTGTACGGCCATTTTCTGTACGATCCGTCCTTCCAACTCCAAATTCGTCATAATCTATTCGTCTGTTAAAGATTCGTCAGCCTCTCCGGCTTCTTCATTTTCAATTACTTCTTCCGGTTCTTCCTCCGGATCCACCTTCTTTGCGTCATCAAAAAGCGTCACCTCGAAGACCAGCGCGGCATAGGGGCTGAAGAAAGGCTGCCCCTTGGGCGAACGGCCGTCGCCGAAACCCATCTCCGCGGGGATCCAGATCGTTGCTACATCGCCCTTTCGAAGCTGCCGCAGCCCGGCTGAGAAGCCCGGCAGGAACAGGCTGTCCGCAAAGGAAGGGACGAAAAGCGAATCCACGGCATCGAACTGCTTCCCGCCGAGGCGCTTTCCCCGATAGGAAAGAACCAGACTGTCGCCGATAGCAACAGGCGCGCCCTCGCCGGGGGTCAGGATCTGATACTGGACAAAAGAGGAAAGGCTGTCTACGCCTTTTGGATTCCTGTATTTTACCTTCACTTCCGTGATTTCGCCGTTCTCGCGGTTCTTCTCGAAAAACTTTTCGGCTTTCTCTTCATTGTCCCTGCCGCGGGCGTTCAGGCGGGCCTCCAGATAGTGGCCGATGATCTCCTCCGCCAGCGCGGGATCGATGTCGAACTTCTCCCTGAAATCCACATAGTCTTCGCCGGCAAAACCCGAGCGAAGGAACGCCAGATAGCGTCCGTCGGTATCGGCGGCGAAGAAGTCGTCGATGCCTTCCTTGACCCGCTGCATGTCGATCTCGCCGAAGTCGTCGCCGTCGGATCCGCCGCCGCCGTAATTGATCATGGCGGCGAAATTGACACCGAGCAGGTAACTGACCGAGTCCGTGAGGCTGGCGCTCGGCAGGAGCCGGCGGGCCTCCTCGGAGTAGGTATCTTCCGGCCGGGCCTTCGGCGAGCGGCAGGAGAACAGCACTGCCAGAAGGGCTGCGGCAAGAAGGAGCGGATATGTTGCTGTCTTTTTCATCATAGCGAGTACAAATATCGCAATAATTCTTCAAATGGAGACACCCCTACCGGAACTTTTTGTCCTCTTCGAGCATGCCGAGATAGGACGTATAGCGTTCGGGGCTGATCTCCCCTGCCTCGACGGCGGCCTTGACCGCGCAGCCGGGCTCGTGGGTATGCGTGCAGGGCACGAAACGGCACCGGTCCGCGACCCTCAGCATCTCCGGGAAATAGCGGGATATCTCTTCCTTCTCGAGGTCCACCAGGCCGAAGCCGCGAAGCCCCGGGCTGTCGATGACGTAGCCGCCGGTCGAGAGCGGGTACATCTCATAGAGGGACGTGGTGTGCTTGCCCTGGAGGTGCGTCAGGGAGATGGTGCCGATCTTCGGATCCAGGGCCGGGTCCAAGGCCTTGATGAGGCTGGACTTGCCGACACCGGATTCGCCGGAGAAAAGATTGATTTTGCCCCTGCAGGCCTCCCGGAGGGCGTCGATGTTCTCGCCGGTGCGGACGGATGTCTCGATAACGGGATAACCCGCTTTCTCATAAAGAGCGCGGAAACGGGTGATCTCGTCGGCGGCCTCGGCGCGGTAGAGGTTCGTTTTCGTCAGGACGATGGTCGCAGGGATGCCGTAGACCTCGCAGGTCACGAGGATGCGGTCGAGAAACGGAAGGGAGAGCTCGGGAAAATACAGCGAGACGACCAGATAGGCCCTGTCGACGTTCGCTGCGATGATATGGGCCTGGCGGGACAGGTTCGTCGAGCGGCGGATGACATAGTTCCGCCGGGGCAGGACCTCCGTAATGACGGCGGTCGGATCACCCGCCTCGTAGCGGACGACATCCCCCACGGCGACGGGATTGGTAATCCCGCTGCCCTTGAGGCGGATCCTGCCGCGCAGCACCGCCGGAAAGAGTTTCCACTCCGGCAGCTCCGAGAGCAGGTAATGGCTCCCGGCGTTCTTGACCACAGTCGCTGTCCTTTCTTTCTCCATAACTGTGCAAAGATACGGAGAAATCTTGTATCTTTGTATGCATCAAACGACCGAAACCATGATTTCTGAAGAGCTTCTCGAAAAAACCGTCCGGGACCTGTTCGACGGCATCCGTTTCACGCAGGAGCCGGCGGACCTCTACGACCCGCTGCGCTATATGATCGCCATCGGCGGAAAGCGCCTGCGTCCGCGCCTCTGCCTGCTGACTTACAGCCTGTTCCGGGACGGTTTTACCCCTGAGGTTCTCGAGCCTGCCGCGGCCCTGGAGGTATTCCACACCTTCACGCTGATCCACGACGACATCATGGACCGCTCCCCTCTTCGCCGCGGGCATGAGACCGTCTGGAAGAAATGGTCCCCCGACACGGCCATCCTCTCCGGCGACGTGATGTGCATCGACAGCTACAAGCGCATCGCCAAGGCCCCCGCCGCCGTCCTTCCGCAGGTGATGGAGCTCTTCTCCAGAACGGCCGCCGAAGTCTGCGACGGGCAGCAGTACGACATGGATTTCGAGCATCTCGATGCGGTCTCCATGGAGCAGTACATGCAGATGATCGGCCTCAAGACCGGCGTCCTGATCGCCTGCGCGGCGAAAATGGGCGCACTCATCGCCGGCGCTCCCGCCGAGGTCTGCGAGGCCTTATATAAATATGGATACGATCTCGGCCTGGCCTTCCAGGTCGCCGACGACTATCTGGATGCCTACGGAGAGGAAAAAGTCTTCGGAAAGCCCATCGGAGGCGACATCCTCAACGGCAAGAAGAGCTGGCTGACCGTCCGCGCCATGGAAAAAGGCGCCGCGATCGAGGCCGACCTCAACCGCCCCGCCGTGACGCCGGAGGAGCGGAAGGCAAAGATCGCCGCCGTCAAGGCCATCTACGACGCATCCGCCGTCCCGGCCGACGCCCGCACCGAAATCGCCCGCCTCAGCACAGCCGCCCTCGCCCACGTCCAGGGCCAGCTCCCTCCCGAAGCCGTCGCCCGCCTCAAGACCTTCGCCGACCGCCTCGTCGGCCGTTCGTTCTGATTTTGACGCAAGTATGAAAGAAATTCCGGAACGGGTCCTCGCGACCGGTTCCGGAATTATGGTAAGGTATCAATATTTATGTTTAAGAATGCTTTCGACATATAATTAGCGATTATCGTGCCAAAACGGGGAAGAGAGCGAAAATTTTTGTAAATTTGTCCAAACCAACAGAATCTTCGCGTCGCATGTCGAAAAGAGCGCAAAAAGTCAGCCGCAGAAACGAGCGCAAGCCCCGCCTCCAGAAGAAGGCGCCGGTGCATTATCATGAGTTCGAAGGCATCGCCCGGATGAACCGGGAGGGCCATATCTATGTCAAGGTAGAGGAACTGGAGGAAGAAATCTTCGTCAAGGCCGGCCGCACGCGCGGCGCCCTCAACGGAGACCGCGTCCGTGTTGCCGTGACGCATCGCAGCAGCGTCCGCCATGGCCTCGAAGGCGAGATATTCTCCATCGTCCAGCGCAACGACCGCCCCATGGTCGGCATCTACCACCCCGTCGGCCGCCAGGCCTGGGTGCTGATGTCTTCGCGGACCATGCCCTATGACATCGAGGTCCCGATTCCGGAGGGCGAGATCAAGCGCGGCATGAAGGTCGCCGCCGTCGTGGACGGCTGGGAGCGCGGTGCGTCGTGTCCCCACGGGCACATCGTCGACATCCTCGGCATGCCCGGGGAGAATGAGACCGAGATGCACGCCATCCTCGCCGAATTCGGCCTCCCGTACCGCTTCGAACCTTATGTGGAACGGGCTGCGGACAAAATTTCGGACGAGATCACCGACAAGGACCGCGCCGGCCGCCGCGATTTCCGCAAAACGCTGACCTTCACCATCGACCCTGCCGACGCCAAGGATTTTGACGACGCCCTGTCCTTCCGCAAGCTCCCGAACGGCAACTTTGAAGTCGGCGTCCACATCGCCGATGTCAGTTATTACGTCAAGCCGAACTCCGCCGTCGACAAGGAAGCCCAGGCCCGCGGCACCTCCGTCTACCTCGTGGACCGCACTGTTCCGATGCTCCCGGAGAAGCTTTCCAACAAGCTCTGCTCGCTGCGTCCGCATGAAGAAAAACTCTGCTTCTCCGCCGTTTTCGAAATCACGCCCCAGGCCAAGGTCATCAACCCCTGGTTCGGCCGGACGGAAATCATCTCCGACTACCGGTTTGCCTATGAGCTCGCGCAGGAGATCATCGACGCGGGCCCCGAGGCCATGCAGAAGGATTTCGGAGAAGGCAGCGAATGCGGCCTCGTCCCCGCCGACGTCAAGGAAGCCGTCCTGACCCTCAACGACCTGGCCCTCAAGCTCCGCCGCAAGCGTTTCGCCGCCGGCGCCATCAATTTCGAGCGCCCGGAAATGAAGGTCGACATCGACGAAAACGGCAAGCCCGTCGGCGTGCACCAGCGCATTTCCAAAGAAGCCAACTGGCTCATCGAGGAGTTTATGCTCCTGGCGAACCGCAACGTCGCGGAGTTTGTCGCCACGGGCGGGAAGTTCGGCGGCAAGGCCCTCAAGGCCGCCAAGACCTTCGTCTACCGTGTCCATGACGAGCCCAACGGCGAGAAAATCGGCCGTCTGCGTGAGTTTGCCGGCAATTTCGGCCTCAAGATGGGCGAGACGGGCTCCGGCCGCCAGACCGCCCGCAGCGTCAACGCCCTCCTCGACGGGGCCAAGGACAGCCCGGCTTTCAACGCCCTCGAGCTGCTGGCCCTCCGCGCCATGGCAAAGGCCTGCTACAGCACCGACAACATCGGCCATTACGGTCTCGCATTCCAGTTCTACACGCACTTCACTTCCCCGATCCGCCGCTATCCCGACATGATGGTCCACCGCCTGCTGGCCATGTACCTCGAAGGGGCGGATTCCCAGAACAAGGACTACTACACCGAGCAGTGCCGCCACGCCTCCGAGCGCGAAGTCGTCGCCGCCGAGGCCGAACGCGAGAGCATCAAGTACAAGGTCATCGAGTTCATGCAGGACAAGGTCGGCATGGAATTTAACGGAACCATCTCCAGTCTGACCGAGTGGGGAATGTATGTAGAACTGGAAGACACCCACATCGAGGGCATGATTCCGCTGCGGACCATCCGTTCCGACTTCTACGACTTCGACCCGGACCGCTATCTCGTCCGCGGCCGCCGCACCGGCCATGTCTTCCGTCTCGGAGACCCTGTCCGTATCCGCGTCAAGGAAAGCAACCTCGAGCAGCGCCTGCTCGACTACGAGCTCATCGAAGATCGCATCGCCGCGCCGGAAGACCGCCCTTCCCGCACCTCCGACGGCGAACCCTACCGCCAGGAAGGCGATAACCGCCGCTTCCGCTCCGGCAAATCCCGGAAGAAATAGACTCTTTGTCTCTGATGGCGAATGAATACATTTACATATACTGATATGAAAAGAGTCATTACCTCATTATTGACGATTATCGCATTCTTGCCTGCATTTGCACAGAATGACAAGTATGATCAGTTTCTTCAATTGGCTGAGGCCAAGGATACAACCGCCATCTATGAATTGATGCAGGATTGGGACCGAGATGATCCAGATTTTTATGTCGTGGCGTCGAATTATTATCTTTTGAAGGCTCGGGAAGAAAAGATTGTCCTTTCACCGGAAGCGCCCGAAGTCGGCAACCAGAGCTTGATCATCAAGTCACCTGACAATCCGGATGAAGTTGTAGGTTACTTTTATGGTGAAATGGATTATAATCCCGTTTGGATGCAGAAGATCTACGATGTACTGGAAGAAGGAACGTCAAGATTCCCGGACCGTATCGATCTGTGGTTCGGACTTGTAAAAACTTATGAAGAAGCGAAGGATTTTGATGGTGCCATCTCGACACTGGAAAGAGTACTGGATCGTGCACGGCTTAACGGAGAGCATTGGCTTGGCTCGCAGAATGAGCCAGCAAAGGAGAATATGATGACGGAAACCCTCCAACAGTATTTCTCCGAGTTTATAGAAGGCGGTGCGACAAATGTGCAGTTGATGAAACTGGTTGACTCAGTTTTAGATTATAATCCCCATAGCGTATACTTCTTGTCAGACAAGTCAGCCCTCCTTTCCTTGGACTGGCAGTTTGACGAAGCTATTCAATACGCCAGGCAGGCATTGGAGCAGGACCCGGAAGACATGTTGGTGGCCGGTAATCTAGCCTATCTGTATTCATCAATAAATCGCCGTCAGGAAGCCCTGGATATGTTCTTATACATCCAGGAGCATTCTCAAGATCCGGATGATTTGGAATGGGCGGGCAATTCCATCTTACAACTTCGGGAGGAAATGAATCGCCAATATCGTTCTATTGATATCAAGGAGATGAAGAAGTATGCCCGTAAGAATGCAAAGGAATATGAAGCGTTGTTGAAACGATTCATAGATGCGGACGAGAGCCTTACTGATGATGAACTGGCTACACTGTATTTCGCAGCACCCTTTGCCGGATATAGCAGGAGCTTGAATCAAGGTGATGTTCGGAAGTTGATCAACGAGAAGGAATATGAAGAAGCTTACCAGCGCGGGAAAGAACTGGTAAATAGCAAGGATGCTTTCTCGTTGGACCTGTTGATGAAAACAGCCAGTTTGGGTGAGTATCTCAATAAAGAGTATTTGCCCTACTATACGCGTGTATCCATGCTTTTAAGAATGCTCCAAGGAACAGGAAACGCCAAATCTCCTGACTGTGCAATGTGGGTTACTGACGTTAGTGACGAGTACGTCATCATGGGGCTATATGGGATGGAAAGTCTTTCATCGCAGAGCTTGATCTATCATGATGGCCACGACATCGATATGATGAAGGTTCGGATGGAGAACGGAAGTGCCTTCATTTTCTACTTCAATGTAGATTTTTCAATGGCCATTTTGGATGATTTATTCAAATAAGCTGCTATTATAATGTCTTCGAAGGTCCACTCATTGGACCTTCGACATCATTTATACCTTCTATAAAAGAGTAAAAGGTTATTGCAAGGAGCCGCCGACGAGGTCGAGAATCTCGGAGGTGATCTTCTGCTGACGGCCCTTGTTGTATTCGAGCGTGAGGTCGTCGAGAAGGTCCTCGCCGTTGTCCGTAGCCGTCTGCATGGCGATGGTGCGGGCGGCATGCTCGGCAGCGATGCTGTCGAGAAGGGCCGCGTAGAGGGAAAGGCGGATGACCAGCGGAAGAAGCTGGTTCCAGGCCTCCTCGGGGGACGGTTCGACGAGAAAGCCGCGGCCGGAAGCCGGCTTCCCGGCCTCGTCCGGAGCGACGGGAGCGGCCGGAAGGAAGGGCTCGCAGACGGGCTTCTGGGAGGCGGAGGAGACGAAGTGGTTGTGGACGATGTCGATGCGGTCGAAACGGCCCTCGGCATACGCTTCCATCAGGGATGCGCCCAGGGCGGAAACACCCTCATAGGCAGGCTGTTCAGCCAGCTTCGTAAAGTCCTCCGGGGAAGGGAAACCGCACTTTTTCATCGCGTCGGCCATCTTGCGGCCGATGCTGAAAACGGTGATGTCCGTCACGCCTTCCCGCCGGTAATGCTCCACCGTTTCGAGCGTCAGGCGGACGGCGTTGGCGTTGAAGCCGCCGCAGAGGGAGGAATTCGAGGCCATGGCGACGATGGCCACGCTACGCTTCTCCTGGCGCGGGGCCGTGTAGAGGGTCGATATCTCCCCTACCGGCTCTTCCCGCTCCTGCCGGGCGGCGATTTCCGCCTTGAGGTCCGCGAGGATGCCGTCGAGACGCTGGCGGTAAGGGCGCATGTTCTCCACGGCCACCTGCGCCTTCCGCAGCTTGGCGGAGGCGACAAGTTTCATCGCCGAAGTGATCTTCAGCGTGCTCTTGACGGAGCCGATGCGGCCTTTTATTTCCTTTAACGAGGGCATTCTACAGGCTTGACACTACATCCGCGGCGCTCTGGCGGAGAATTTCTGTGATTTCGTCGGTCAGCTTTCCGGCGGCAAGGGGCTCGAGGACATCCTTGGCGTGGAGCGAACGCATACGCTCGAGGAAGGCGTCCTGGAAGGCGGGAACGGCGGATAGCGGGATGTCCCGCATCAGGCCGTTCGTACCGCAATAGAGGATGGCGACCTGCTCGCCGACCGGCATCGGGCTGTACTGCGGCTGGACGAGGAGGCGGCTGTTCTTGCGCCCCTTGTCGAGAGCCATCTCGGTAACCTTGTCCATGTCGGAGGAGAACTTCGAGAAGGCTTCCAGCTCAGCATACTGGGCCTGGTCGATTTTCAGCGTGCCCGCCACTTTCTTCATGGACTTGACCTGGGCGCTGCCGCCGACGCGGGAAACGGAGATACCGACATTGATGGCAGGGCGGACGCCCTGGTTGAAGAGGCCGGACTCGAGGTAGATCTGGCCGTCGGTGATGGAAATGACGTTCGTCGGGATATAGGCGGCGACGTCACCGGCCTGCGTCTCGATAATCGGCAGGGCGGTCAGGGAACCGCCGCCGCGGACCTTTCCGCGAAGCGCCTCGGGCAGGTCGTTCATCTGCTCGGCGACTTCCTGCTGGCCAATGATCTTGGCCGCACGCTCGAGAAGGCGGCTGTGGAGATAGAAGATATCGCCCGGATAAGCCTCGCGGCCGGAAGGACGGCGGAGGATCAGGGACACCTCGCGGTAGGCCACGGCCTGCTTGGAGAGGTCGTCGTACACGACCAGTGCGTGGCGGCCGGTGTCGCGGAAGTATTCGCCGATGGCGGCACCCGCGAAAGGCGCGTAATACTGCATGGCGGCGGGATCGGCGGCTGTGGCGGCCACGACGACCGTGTAGTCCATGGCGCCCTTGGCCCGGAGGGTCTCCACGATGCTGGCAACGGTCGAACCTTTCTGGCCCACGGCGACATAGATGCAGTAGACCGGATCCCCGGCGAGGTAGTTCGCGCGCTGGTTGATGATCGTGTCGATGGCGATGGCGGTCTTTCCGGTCTGGCGGTCGCCGATGATGAGCTCGCGCTGGCCGCGGCCGATCGGAATCATCGCGTCGATGGCCTTGAGGCCCGTCTGCAGCGGCTCCGAAACGGGCTGGCGGTAGATGACGCCGGGCGCTTTCCGCTCCAGCGGCATGTCCACCTTCTCTCCCGGAATCACGCCCTGGCCGTCCAGCGGATTGCCGAGCGGATCCACGACGCGGCCGAGCATCTGCTCGCACACGGGGATGGAAGCGATGCGGCGGGTCCGGCGGGCGGTCATGCCCTCGCGGATCTTTTCGGTCGGGCCCATGAGGACGGCACCGACATTTTCCGGCTCGAGGTTCATCGCCACGGCCATGATGCCGCTCTCCTCGAACTCGAGGAGCTCGCCCGCTTCGGCGCCGCTCAGGCCATAGAGCCGGACCACGCCGTCACTGACCTGCAGGACCTTGCCGGTCTCTTCCATGTGGAGCTGTGCGGACATGTCCCGGAGCTGTCCGAGAAGCACTTCCGAAAGTTCGCTGGCCTTGAGGTTGCTGTTATTCATACTCAAACGATTCTTCTGTTTTGTTCAATGAACTGCCGGCGGATCCGCCTCAGCTGATGGGCCGCGCTGGCGTCCAGGGTGTGATCTTCGATCTCGAAAACGAATCCGCCGATCAGGGTCGGGTCGGTAAAGGTGGAGATGACGACATCGTAGCCGGTCTTGCGCCGGATCATGTTCCTCAGACGGGCCAGGATGGCCTCGCCGGGAGGAATAACCGTCGTCAGGCGGGCATGCAACAGATGCTGCGACCTGTGGTAGTAGTCGATAAAATCATGGAGCATCAGCCTGAGATACGCGATCCGGCCGTTTGCCAGGACCATCCGGATAAAACGCGCCATCCCGTCCGCCATCTTTTCTTTCCCAAGCGCCGTCTCGAAGACCTTCATCTTCATTTCGGCGGTGACCGTCTCGGGATTGTCAAGCAGTTCCGAGAGCTCCGGAACCTCCGTCAGGGCACGCTCCAGCACGGCCGCCTGCGCGCAGACGACCTCGCCTTCCCCGGTCTCGGCCACATATTTCAGCAGCGCCCGGGCGTACCTCGAAGCGATGATTCCGATGTCCATATTTATTCTTCTACGGGCGGGGTTATGCTCATCTTGTCGGCTTCGTCAAGCAGCGTCGAGACATACTCCTCCAGGTCCCTGTCCGAGGAGAGTTCCCGGCGGAGAATCTTTTCGGCGATGGCGACCGAGAGCATGGAAACCTCCTTCCGGACATCCCGGAGGGCCGATTCCTTCTCGGCGCTGATCTGGAGCCGCGCGTCGGAGACGATTTTCTGCGCCTCCTCCCGGGCCTGCTCCTTCGCCTGCTCGATGATGTGCTTTTTCGTTTCCGTGGCCTCGGTGATGAGGGCGTTCTGCTCCCGGCGGGCCTGGTCCATGATTTCCCGACACTCCTGGTTCATCCGGGTCATCTTTTCTTCGATTTCCCGGGCATCCTTCAGGGACTTCGCAATGGCCTCACTGCGCTTGTCGACCATCCCGGTAATCACCGGGAAGCCGGCCTTGGCGAGGATGAAAAACACCACGCCGAAGATGAGGACCATCCAGAAGAGAAGGCCGAAATCCGGAGTAATCAGGGACATGGCAGACTACATGAAGATGGCCAGCAGACAGACGATGATGGCGAACAGGGCGGCACCTTCGATCATACCGGCGGCGATGATCATGGACGTACGGAGGTTGTTCGCGGAATCCGGCTGGCGGGCCGTGGACTCCATCGTGGACTTGCCGATCTTACCGATGCCGATGGCCGCTGCAAGGGCGGCGATGGCGGCACCGAACGCGGCACCGACGGTACCGAGAGCGGAAGCAAGGGGAATAAGTGTCATCATAACAGTATATATTTAAAAAGTTATTCGTCTCCGTGGGCTCTCGCCAATCCGATGTAGATCGACGACAGCATCGTAAAAACATAGGCCTGGATGAACGCCACCAGGCACTCGAGGGCATCGAGGAACACGCCGAAGACCACCGACACGACGCTCATCGAGCCGAGGATCACCGAACCGTATTTCGCGACGATGAAGATGACGCAGACCATGCTCAGGATCATGATATGCCCCGCCATCATGTTGGCGAAGAGTCGGATGGTCAGCGAGACCGGCTTCATCAGGGCCGAGAAGACTTCGATGACCGGCATGATCGGCTTGAGGAAAACCGGCACCTCCGGATTGAAGATTTCCTTGTAGTAGTGCTTCGAGCCGAAGATGTTGACCGTAAAGAAGGTAAAGAGCGCCAGCACAAGCGTCACGGCGATATTGCCCGTCAGGTTCGCGCCCCCCGGGAAGAACGGCACGATACCGAGGAAGTTGTTCAGCAGGATGAAGAAGAAGGCCATGCACAGGTAAGGCGAGAACCTGCGGTAGTCGCGTTCGCCGATGTTCTCGCGGGCCATGTCATGGACCATCATGATCAGCGGCTCCATCAGCGCGGCTATGCCCGTCGGCTTTTCCTTCAGCACGTCGTGCCGGCGGTACCACCTGGCCGTGGCGAGGATGATCCAGAGCAGGATGCCGCAGCTGATCAGCAGCGCCAGGACGTTCTTTGTGATGGAGATATCCAGCAGCGGACGCGCGCCCGTGGCCGCCTCCACGACCTTTCCGTCCGGACCGATGACAAAGCCGGCATAGCTGTGGCCATGCGCCAGCTTGTCGGACAGGAAGAGGTGGAAACCCTCCGTCCGGCTGTAGACGATCACCGGCAGCGGAATCGAGATGTGATGCCCGTTCACGGTCGTGATGTGCCAGTCATACGCGTCGCCGATGTGGTCGAAAATCACTTCGACGACATCGATGTCGGCAGATTTCCCGACTTCGCCTTCGGCTTCGCCCGAAATGACAGGGCTGTCATCTCGGCCAAGCGCTTCTTCATTGTCATCTCGACCAAGCGAAGCGCATGGAGAGATCTGCTCCGCAACAAAAAACAGAGCAACGATCGACAGCAGTATGAGGGCGAGACGTTTCATGCTTCGACGGCAAGTTCTACCTGGTCATCGGCGACTCTGACAAAGCCGCCGCGGATGGCGAGCATCTGCATTCCCTCCTCCGCTACATAGCGGACCTCCCCCGCAAGCAGCGGGGAGATGATGCCGGCATGGCCGGGAAGCACCTCGAAAGGCGCCTCGGCACCGGGGAGATACACCGCACTGACACGGGCGTCTGCGAGCGTGCCTTCCGGCGAAACGATATGTAGGTGCAAGTCTGTCATTTCGAGCGAGCGTAGCAAGTCGAGAAATCTATTTCGCGGCGGCGAGGATGGCCTCGCCTTTTTTGATGGCTTCTTCGATGGTGCCGACGTTCAGGAAGGCCTGCTCGGGGAGGTAGTCCACCTCGCCGTCGAGGATCATGTTGAAGCCCTTGATGGTGTCCTCGATGGAAACCATCACGCCCGGAACGCCGGTAAACTGCTCGGCGACATGGAAAGGCTGCGACAGGAATCGCTGCACGCGGCGGGCGCGGTTGACCGTCGTCTTGTCCTCGTCGGAGAGCTCGTCCATACCGAGGATGGCGATGATGTCCTGGAGCTCCTGGTTGCGCTGGAGGATCTGCTTGACGCGCTGGGCGGTATTGTAATGGGCCTCCCCGACGATGTTCGGGTCGAGGATGCGGGAAGTCGATTCGAGCGGATCGACGGCCGGGTAGATGCCGAGGGCCGTAATCTTTCGGCTGAGGACCGTCGTCGCATCAAGGTGCGAGAAGGTCGTCGCCGGGGCCGGGTCCGTGAGGTCGTCGGCAGGAACATAGACCGCCTGGACGGAGGTGATGGAACCGTTCTTGGTCGAAGTGATGCGCTCCTGCATCTGGCCCATCTCCGTCGCGAGGGTCGGCTGGTAACCGACGGCGGAAGGCATGCGCCCGAGAAGGGCGGACACCTCGGAACCCGCCTGGGTGAAGCGGAAGATGTTGTCGATGAAGAAGAGGATATCGCGCGGGCCCTCGCCGCTGCCGCTGTCGCGGAAGGATTCGGCAAGGGTCAGGCCGCTCAGGGCCACGCTCTGGCGGGCTCCCGGCGGCTCGTTCATCTGCCCGAACACCATGGATACCTGCGATTTCTCCAGCTCGGCGTGGTCCACGAGGGAGAGGTCCCATTTCCCTTCCTCCATGGCTTTGTTAAAGGCTTCGCCGTAGCGGATGACGTTCGATTCGATCATCTCGCGGAGCAGGTCGTTGCCCTCGCGGGTACGCTCTCCCACACCGGCGAACACGGAGAAACCGTTGTGCGCCTTGGCGATGTTGTTGATGAGCTCCTTGATGAGCACAGTCTTGCCGACACCGGCGCCGCCGAAAAGGCCGATCTTGCCGCCCTTGAGGTACGGCTCCAGCAGGTCGATGACCTTGATGCCGGTGAACAGCACTTCCTGGGAGGTCGTAAGCTCCTCGAATTTAGGCGCTTCGCGGTGGATCGGGAGGGCATTGTCGCGGGTCAGGGCGCCGAGGCCGTCGATGGTCTCGCCGACGACGTTCATGACGCGGCCGCGGATCTGCCCGCCGACGGGCATGGTGATGGGCGCGCCTGTAGCCACGGCCTTCATGCCGCGGCGGAGGCCGTCCGTCGAGTCCATGGCCACGGTCCGCACCGTGTCCTCGCCGATGTGCTGCTGCACCTCGGTCACGAGCACGCGGCCGTTGTCGCGGGTGATTTCCAGGCTGGAATGGATCTGCGGGAGTTCGTCGTGGGCCTCCGGGGAAAGTTCGAAATGAACGTCCACGACCGGTCCGACGATCTGGGATATGGTTCCTGTAAGCTGGGACATAAAAAGCGGATTATCCTTGTATCATACAAAGATAACAACTTTTTCGGACAATCGCTACCCTTTCGACTTACAGGACAAGAATAGTCCCTATTGGTAAATCTCCCGCAGCACGGCGAGGGAACGGACGTTGATGGTGGCCTCGGTGTGGATTTCGAGGTAGCGGATAAGCAGTTCCGCGATGGCGTTCCGCTGGGCGCCGCCGAGGGGAATGAGCATCGAATGGGAAAAATCGCTGCGGAGAAAATCCGCGAGAACACGATAATGCTCCCCGGCCAGGGGCAGCAGGTCCTCCTCCCCGGGCTGGAAGCCGAGGGCGACGGCGAACTCGAGCAGGAAGCGGATCGGGTAGTTGCTGAAATCGGCATCCAGCGCATCCAGGGTCAGCACCTGACGCTCGCACCAGGCATAGAGTCCCTCCTCCCGGACACCGTCGTGGAGGGTCCTCAGGAGCACTTCGCTCATAAAGAGGGAAATGGTATTCTTGTAATAATTGTCCCGGATGCCGGACAGGGGCGCCAGCGGCCGGAAATTTCGCGCGGCCCAGAGGTCCGACTTCGGATTGGGGACAATGTCGGCTTCGAGGATGTTCAGCGGCAGGAAGAGGGCCATCGGCGTCTTCGGCCCGACACGAACGAGGAAACTCCGCCGGCCGTACGCCTCGCTGAGCGTCTGCAGGGCCAGGGCGTTCTCCCCGAACTTTGTGTGCGCGAGGACGATAAGACGGATGTTCTCGGCCGCCATCCTACTTCAGCCCCTTGAGGTATTCGGCCATCGCCCGGACAGCCTTTCCGCGGTGGGAAATGGCGTTCTTGACCTCGGGCGGGAGCTCGGCGAGGGTCCGGTCGGGATAGTCGTCGGGGATGAAGACCGGGTCGTAGCCGAAGCCGCGGACGCCGGATTTCTCCCGGGCGATCTGGCCCTCGAGGATGCCGTCGAAATAATGCGGCTGCCCGTCGAGGATGAGGGTCACGCAGGTGCGGAAACGGGCGCGGCGGGTTGCGTACGGGGTCGAGAGACCGGCTTCACGGGCCACCGAGGCGGCATATTCGCGACGGGACATTTCGAGCAGCAGTTTCTGCATGTTGGCCTCGGGATCGCAGGCCTCGCCCGCATAACGGGCCGTGAAGACGCCGGGCTCGCCGCCGAGGATGTCGACCTCGAGGCCGGTATCGTCGGCAAAGCAGTCCGCGCCGGTATGTTCGTAGATGTAACGGGCTTTCTGCAGGGAATTGGACCGCAGCGTGTTGCCCGTTTCGGGGATTTCCCCGCTCAGGCCGGCCTCGGCCGGGGTGATGATGCGGAAAGCGTCGCCGAGCACGGCGGCCGCCTCCTCTACTTTATGGGGATTGCCTGAGGCAAATATCAGTTTTCTCATTGTTCAATATTGATTAGAGGGAGCGTCAGCGCCTGCTGCAGCTGCGTGTCATACCGCATGTTCATCAGGACGCCGCCCCGCTGGTAATAATAACGGACGGCGATTTCTTCCTCTATGAAGGGAAGGATCTCGTCCTTCTGGAGCCGCAGGAAACGCTCCTTGTCCATCTCCAGGACGGCTCCGAGAGCCGCAAGCTGCTCGGAGGCGACTTCTTCCAGTCCGTCCTCTTTCAGCTCGGCCTTGAGCTGGTCGAAAATCGCCATGGCGCCGGAGCGGTAGTCGAATTCCTTCTCCTTGGCGAAGGCGACGAAATCGTCGTAATCCGTGAAATGGAAGTCCTTCAGGGGCGGAATCGAGGCATGCTCCTGCGCATATTTCAGGGCATACTGGTCGACGATGCCGCCGAGAACGAGCGCGTAGGCCAGGCGGGAGTAGCGCTTGGGCTTGACGATATGGTCGGGCGTAATGCCGCCGCCGTCGCGCACCGTCCGGCCATGGGCGGTCGTGAAGGCATGGGTCAGCGAATCGGGGATCGGACTCACGCTGCCGTCCTCGCCGCGCTTGGCGTAGTCGATGGCCTGGACGCAGCGTCCGCTGGGGGTGTAGTATTTGGCCGTGGTGACCTTGAGCTGGCCGTCGTACGGGAGCGGACGGATGCTCTGGACAAGGCCCTTGCCATAGGTGCGGGTGCCGATGATGGTCGCCCGGTCATAGTCCTGGAGCGCGCCGGAAACGATTTCCGAGGCGGAGGCCGAACCGCCGTCGACGAGAACGACCAGCGGCATCGTCAGGTCGCAGGGCTGTTTGGACGTCTTGTATTCATACTCCGAGCCGGCGACCCGCCCCTTGGAGGTTACGACGATGGAGCCTCTCGGGACAAAGAGGGAGACGATGTCGACCGCTTCGTTGAGCCGCCCGCCGCCGTTGCCGCGAAGGTCCAGGACGAATTTCTTCATGCCCTGGTCGCGCAGCCGCAGGAAGGAAGATTTCACGGCCTCGGCCGCCCCTTCCGTGAAGCCGGACAGGAGCAGATAGCCTGTCGTACCGTCCTCGAGCATGCCGGCGTATTCGACGTCAGGAAGGTGGATGCGCTTACGGACGATCTTGATTTCCATGATGTCGCCGGCCTTCCAGGAGGGACCTTTATGGATCCGTTTGACGCGGAAAACCACCGTCGTACCGGGCTCTCCGCGCATTCTTTCGCTGGATTCGGCGCTCGTCAGGCCGTGGGTCGAGACGCCGTCGATGGTGAGGATCTCGTCGCCGCAGCGGAGCCCCGCCAGCGCGGCCGGAGAATTCTCGTAAGGTTCGTTGATGATGACATTGCCGTCCACGTCGGGCTTGGCGATGATGGCGCCGATGCCGCCGTAGACCTTGTTGAGGACCATGTCCATGTCCTCGCGCTCCTCTTCCGGAATATAGACCGTGTAGGGGTCCAGCGCCTCCAGCATCGCGTGCGCCGCGGCGGATTCCATGCGGCTGAGCGGCAGGGTGTCGACATAGGAGCGGTTGAGCTCCGTCAGGATGGCGTTATGGATCTCGACCCACTTGCCGATGCGGAAACGGCCGTTCTGGGCGGAAGCGATAAAGGGCAGAAGGATAAGGGCCGCCAGGGCGGCAAGGATATGTTTACGCATGTTCATCATCATTTTTTGTCCGCGGGCCTTCGCGCAATTTTTATGCCTGAAGGACCCACACATACACTTTGTCACCGCGGCGGGGGTGGATCCGCTCCTGCGGCGCCATGGCCGGGTGGGCGTTGATCCGGTCCTCCGGCTGGCCGTCGAGCGGCACGGCGATCGAGCAGCGGCAGCCCTTCGGCGCCTCATCGGCGCTCTTGAGCTCCACCCGCATGTCGTCCACGTCGAATTCGATGCAGCCGGTCGTCGGTCCCTGGATCAGCAGGCGTTCGCCCCGGCGGATCATGCCGGACTCGACCTGGACCTCGGCGACGCCGATGCGGTCGAACCAGTTCGTCACCTTGCCGACATATTCCTTGCGGCGCGTCGCCTGGCTGCCGTAGACGGCGCTCCATTCGCCCAGACGGGCGCCCTGGTAGTAGCCGTCCCAGAAGCCGCGGTTGAACACCTCACGCAGCTGTTCGGTCAGCTCGGCCCCGAGCTCCGGCGAGAAGGTCCCGTCAGCCACGGCATCCGCCGCCCGGCGGTAGCAGGAGACGGTCCTCCGCACATAATCGGCGCTCCGGGCGCGTCCTTCTATCTTGAATACACGTACGCCGGCATCGGCGATCTTGTCAATGAAAGCGACCGTGCACAGGTCCTTCGGCGACATGATATACTGGTTGTCGATGTTCAGCTGCTCCCCCGTCTCGAGGTCGGTGACCTCATAGCCGCGGCGGCACACCTGCATGCAGGCGCCCCGGTTCGCGGACGAACCCATCGTCTGCAGCGAGAGGTAGCACTTGCCGGAAATGGCCATGCAGAGCGCTCCATGGGCGAACATCTCGATGCGCACCAACTGCCCGGACGGGCCGGTGATGTGCTCCCGCTCGATGGCCTCATGGATGGCCTTCACCTGCTCCAGGCGCAGTTCCCGCGCCAGCACCACCACGTCGGCGAACTGGGCATAGAAGCGCAGCGCCTCCACGTTGGAGATGCTCAGCTGCGTCGAGATATGCACCTCCATGCCGATGCTGCGGCAGTACTGGATCGCGGCGATATCCGAGGCGATGACGGCGTCGACCCCGGCGGCCTTCGCCATGTCGAGGGTCCGGTGCGCCGGCTCGATGTCTTCCCCGAAAAGGGTGATATTCAGCGTCAGATAGGACTTTACGCCATAGGCGCGGCAGATGCGGACTACCTCCGGCAGGTCCTCGGGCGTGAAGTTCGCGGCGCTTCGCGAACGCATATTGAGATGCCCCACCCCGAAGTACACGGAATCCGCACCGCCTTCGATCGCGGCGGTCAGGCATTCGAAACTCCCGGCGGGAGCCATGATTTCCAGGTCCTGTTTGTCCATTTCTGACGAATAATTGTGCAAATATACGGAGAAATTCGTACATTTGCAGGATTTCAAAAAGTGAAATTGATTATATAAACATAACCGAAACATGAAAACAAGACTTTTTCTGATTGCAGCCGCCGCCGTCGCGACGCTTACTTCCTGCAAGGAAAAGAATCTTCCTTTCGTCAGCCTCGAGGAAGATAACTATTGCGCTGAGGCCAAAGCCCTTCTCCCGAGCGATGGTATGAAGGATTCCCTCGCCTATCTCGCCGGTGTCCAGAACGCCATTCCCGCCGTTTATGAGTTCAAGGGTCTTGACATCGACCGTTGCAACAAGGCCATCAACGACTTCATGAGTGTCGACCGCGAAGCCTTCAACAAGGCCGCCCAGACCAACTTCATGGAAGAATACGCCGACGCCGACAAGTTCGAGATCGATCCGAAGCTCCTCCCCGAGCTCGCCCAGAAGGTCTCCTCCTACCCGGAGGAAGAGGTCATCCCCGAGAGCCTGCGCGACTCGATGAGCTACATCTACGGTGTGCTCTGCGGTTTCCGCCTCGCCGACTTCGGTTTTGACACCGACCGCGCCCTCAAGGGCATGAAGGACTTTGTCGCCATCGACACCGAAGGCAAGTTCATGGAATATGCCAACGGCCGTTTTGCCGACAGTACCTATGTCGACTACGCCGCCAAGTTCGAAATCGACCCGCAGCTGTTCAATTCCCTGTTCCAGCAGTTCAACCAGGCCAAGCAGCAGGCCAAGATGAAGAATATCGAGGTCCAGAGCAAGACCTTCGTCCAGAAGGCTGCCAAGGTCAAGAATTTCGAGCCCAAGTCCGTCTCCTATGTTCTTCCCGGCACCGACTCCACCGCCACTTCGAAGATCTACTACCGCTTCGACACCAAGGGAAGCGGCGCTCAGGTCGGTTACGGTGACAACTTCAAGGTGACCTACAAGGGCATGCACATCGACGAAAGCACCTTCGACGAGGGCGACTTCCCGGTCAGCAACTTCAGCGACCAGGGCCTCATCAAGGGCTTCACCGAGACGCTCCTCCTCATGCACGAGGGCGACAAGGTGACCGTCGTCATCCCGGGCGAGCTCGGTTACGGCGAGCAGGGCAGCTACCAGTGGTGGAGCGGCACCTACACGATCTTCCCCAACGAGGCGCTCGTTTTCGAACTCAGCGTTTCCGAGCTGGTGAAGGCCGGTCAGGAAGCCCCCGCCGAGGAGGCTGAGCCCGCCGAGGAGCCGGAAGAGGCCGAAGAAGTGGAGGAAACCCCTGCCGAGTCTGCAGAGTAATCCCTTCCCGACAGAACACCAAAGGCCGTCCCGGTTGCGGGGAGGGCACTGAAAAAGGTGCCTAACCAGAAGGCCTCTGACAATTAAGACAATCGAAGGATATCGAGATATTTCGGTATCCTTCATTTTTTTCGATTC
>CACXMA010000009.1 GCA_902768665.1 uncultured Bacteroidia bacterium
CGTCTATGACGGAGGCTCTATCCTCAAGTCTTGGGTGAAGGACAAGAATACCATCGTGATTGAGAAGCAGCCCTGGTTTGACCAGAACGGTCCTCTCATTATCTACATCCTGACGCTCTACCCGCAGCTGAACCAGGGGGTCAACACCATCAAGGGAACCCAACAGCGTCTGACAGTAACGACGGAAGGAGATTACCTCCGTTTTGGATACGAGACCTTTGTGGTGGTGTTCGAACACTGGGCGTTCATCCACATGTTGATTTCCGGATGCACCTATGCTTACAGGGAATCTCTCTGGGAGGCAACCCTGGAAGAGCTGCCTGCAGACATCACGGCAGATGTCCCTATTTGCGGAGGTGGCAACCAGTTCCACCCCGAGTGCGATGGAATGGCAGAAGCCCACATCGAGAACCGGGTGTTCAGCAACCAGCGCCGTGTGATGGGATTCTGGGACACTGGCCACGACCCGTTTGTGTATGCCTTCCTTGTAAGAGATAATAATGAGTAAGGGCCATGACGCAGAAGAAGAAAATAGAACTCACTCGCCTTCAGGGCATCATCGCTGTGGCCAGCTTCAGCAGCGGGGTGATTATCGCGGCCGTGTGCCTGTTCTTCATTCCGCCCCTGGGAGAGATTGCTTCTTCGGCCATTTCGATTGTGAGCGAGCTGCTGGTCCTCTGCGGTGCGATCCTGGGCGTCAAGGCCTCTTACGATGTCAAGTTCCGGAAGTTCGAAGCGGAGCTCCGGGATGTAATAGAAAACGAAAAGAAACTGAATTCCTAAACCTACCTATGAGATACGTTCTGCCACTGCTTTTCCTCGTGCTCGCTTCTGCCTGCAGTACTGTCCGCCAGCTTCCATCGACGGACAGTACCAAGGTGGAGGTTCGGACGGAGACGGTGTTCCAGAAGGATACTGTCTTTGTGGAGCTGCCGCTTGTTGTGGAGCGGGTCGCAGTCCTGGATACGGTGTCACATCTGGAGAACGCCTATGCGGCTTCATCGGCCGTGGTTTCCGGCGGAGTCCTGAAGCACAGCCTGGAGACGAAGCCCGTGAAGATGCCGGCGGTTGTTGACAAAGAGATTGTGTATCGGGATTCCTTAATATATAGAGACCGGGTGCAGACCGTGACGGTTGAAGTGGAGCGCAAGTTGACCGGCTGGCAGCAGGCTAAGCTGAGGGTAGGGGGCTTCTGTTTCTTTGCTGTGATTTTGATTGGACTTTATTTCCTTATTACTCAATTTATCAACCTTAAACTCTTCTGACTATGAAGTACATTCCTTCCATCGCCTTCGAGGAGATGAGCGGCAGCGCCAAGGGCGTTACGGCCGCAAAGATGAAGAACCGGAAGTACATCCGCAACCGCGGGTACGGCGGCAGCGTCCGCACTTCCGACCAGGCCAAGGTCAAGGGCATTTTCAAGCGCCTGACCACGATGTGGAAAACGCTCACCAACGAGCAGATCCTCGCGTGGAACAAGCTTGCCCTGAGCCAGCAGGGCCGTTCTGTCCTGGGAACCGGGGGAACCGGCGCCAAGATCTCCGGCTCCAACCTGTTCACCCGCCTCAATTACTGGATCGTCGCTTGCGGCGGCCAGCCCGAGGTGACCCCTCCCACGCTCCTGGGCGTGGAGAACCCGTCCAGCGCCACCATCGTGTGCCAGGGCAATACCTTTACCTTCAAGCTGGACCAGGCTCTCGCTGATAACGGCGGCATCTTCCTGGTCATCGAAGCCACCGAAGGTCAGTCCAATGGCGTAAGCCGCGCCCACAGCAAGGCCGTTGCCATCAAGATGGTGGAAGAGCCCACCGCGGTCGCCATCGACATCCGTGCCGACTACGTGGCCAAGAACGGTGCTCCCAGCGCCGCAGCGCCGAAGATTTTCTTCCGCTACTACTACGTCAACTCCAGCACCGGCGAGAAGTCCGGCACCATGCTGGCGGAGTGCAAGTGGACTCCGGGGGCCTAATCAAAGGCCATCCTCAATTCTTGCCCTTTTAACGGGCGAGGGGACAAAAAGATTTCCTGCCTTCCTTTCGGGGGGCAGGATTTTTTTGTGTATTTCCAGACGTATGGCGTGGCGGGTTCCCGGATAGTTCACCGGTCGGACCCGCCCAAAAGCAATCAAAGTATAGGGGAGGATAGTAAAAGAAATTACGCATAAATTCAGCAAGTTTTATGCGTAAATTTATGCGTAAGTGCCTTAAGTGACTGATTTTCAGTCTGTTCCGTGGAGCATAGGAGAATGCCATTCAAACGCTCTACCAACTGAGCTAATACCCCGTGTTGTCCCGTAATGGGATTGCAAAGGTAAGGAGATTTTTTGAATTGACAAATCTTTTTTTGATTTTTTTGCGTATATTCGTCCTTTGTACGAAACCAAAGCCCCTTTACCGCATGAAAAAGATCCTTCCGATCCTGCTGACGGCCCTGCTCCTCGTCGCCTGCAAGGCCCCCAAAAGCCCTTCTTCTACGCCGCAAAGCTTCGTCACCATCGACGGGACTTCCCTCGTCGCGCCGGACGGTACGCCCTTTCTCATCAAGGGGACCAACCTCGGCAACTGGCTCAATCCGGAAGGATATATGTTCGGCTTCCACAGGCCCAATTCCGCCGGCATGATCAACGACCTTATCTGCCAGCTGGTCGGCCCCGACGAGGCCGCGGCGTTCTGGAAAGCCTTCAAGGACAACTACATCACCGAGGACGACATCGCCTTCATCGCCGGATGCGGCGCCAACACCATCCGCCTCCCCTTCCACTACAAGCTCTTCACCGACGAGGACTACATGGGACTGACGGCGGCCCAGGACGGATTCGCCCGCATCGACCAGGTCGTGGAGTGGTGCCGGAAATACGGCCTCTTCCTCATCCTCGACATGCACGACGCCCCCGGCGGCCAGACCGGTGACAACATCGACGACAGCCGCGGCTATCCGTTCCTCTTCGACAGCGAGCCCGCCCAGGAGCTCTTCTGCGCCATCTGGAAAGACATCGCCGCGCACTACGCCAACGAGCCCGTCATTCTCGGCTACGAGCTCATGAACGAGCCCATCGCCCCCTACTTCGACAACGTCCCCGAGCTGAACGCAAAACTCGAACCGCTCTACAAAAGGGCCGTTGCAGCCATCCGGGAGGCCGATCCGAACCACATCATTCTCCTTGGCGGCGCCCAGTGGAACAGCAATTTCGAACCCTTCTCGGACTGGTCCTTCGACGACAGGATCATGTATACCTGCCACCGCTACGGCGGCGATCCGACCCCCGAGGCAATCCGCAGCTTCATCGATTTCCGCGACAGGACCGGACTTCCGATGTACATGGGCGAACTCGGCCACAACACCGACGAGTGGCAGCGCCGTTTCTGCGAGACCATGGCCGCGAACGGCATCGGCTGGACCTTCTGGCCCTACAAGAAGATCGACAGCTCGTGCATGGTCGGCTACACGGCCCCGGAAAACTGGGATCGCATCCAGGCCTTCGCCGAGGCCCCGCGCGGCACCTTTGCCGAGATCCGCGACGCCCGCCCGGACATAGAGACCGCCCGAAAAGCCCTCGCTGACCTTCTCGAAGCCGTCAAATTCGCAAACTGCACCCCGCAGACCTCCTATATCGAGTCCATCTGCCTCCGGTAGGTTTTGCGAATTTAAAATAAAGTCGTAACTTTGCCATCCCGCAGCAGAGCGGGAAATGCGGAATTAGCTCAGTTGGTAGAGCGGCGGCTTCCCAAGCCGCAGGTCACGAGTTCGAACCTCGCATTCCGCTCTCAAAGAAAAAGCGTGGAACCGGAAAGGTCCCACGCTTATTCTTTATTCGCCGAGGAGATACTTTGTCCAGAAATCGTAATCCGTAAAGGCCGAATGCATCGCCTGGTAGCCCCGGTAGCCGTGCATGCCGTCCGGGTAGATCATCAGCTCGAAGAAGGCGGCCCTCTGCTGGAGGGCGTCGATGAGCTGGAGCGTGTTCTGGAAGTGGACGTTGTCGTCGCCGGTGCCGTGGGTCAGTTTCAGCATGACGGAGCCGTCGCGTTCGCTGCGGGGCGTCACGGGATACTGGTCGACGTGGGCAAGGACCTGCGAGTCGGCATAGCCCTCGGGGTTGTCCTGCGGCGTCGACATGAAGCGCTCGGTATAGTGCGAATCATAGAGCATCCAGTCGTATACACCGCCCCCGGCGATGCCGTAATGGTAGTAGTCGGAGGCCGTCAGCAGGAGCATCGCCGTCATCGTGCCGCCGAAGGAGAAGCCCTCGACGCCGATCTTGTCGCCCTTGACAAAGGGAAGGCTCTGGAGATACTTCGCCCAGGCGATGAAATCCTCCACTTCGACGGTATTGAGGTGCTTGTAGATGCGGTCGAGGCCCTCGCGGCCGTTGTGGCCGGCGGCGCGGCAGTCGGCGACCAGCTCGATGATGCCATGGGAGGTGAACCAGGCGTAGCGGCGCGGCGACACCCAGCGGTCATAGACCATCGGCGTGTCGGGACCGCCGTAGATGTCGACATGGACGGGATACTGCTTCGACGGGTCGAAATCCTCCGGGAAATAGATGACGCCCGGGAGCTCCAGGCCGTCCTCGGTGGTGATGGTCACAATCTGCCCGAGGGCGAGGCCGTCATAATCCTCCGGCGCATCCCCGGCGACACGGAAGGCCCCCTTCCCCTGCTGCCCGCGGCGGGTCTCGGCGACCCACACCTGCGGCGGAACGGCCAGCGAAGACAGCCAGACGGCGAAATGTTTCCCGTCCGGGGAGAAACTGACGTTCCCGACATGCAGCGAAGGGTCCGTCAGGGCGCTGATCTTGCCGCTGGAGGACACCTTATATAAGGTAGAACGCACGTGGGAGTTCCGCTCGGCCGTGAAGTAGACCGTGCCGTCCTTCTCGGCGCGCAGCAGGCGGATGCGCCAGTTGTCGCCGTCGGTCAGGCGGCGGAGTGTCTTCCCGTCATAGGAGAGGAAGTAGATCTGCTGCCACCCCGTCTCGAAGTCCCGGACCATGTAAAGGCCCTTGTCGGTGAAGAGCATATCCTCCGGCCAGTTGAGCCAGGTCTCGACCTCCTCGTGGTAGATGGACTTTTTCGAGCCGTCGGCGGGGCTCACGGCATAGAGTTCCAGCGTGTTCTGGATGCGCGGCTCCCACGGGACATAGAGGACGGAGCTGTCGTCACGCCAGAAAGGCGTACCGAAATACTGGTCCTCCGCCGGGTCGAAGTCCGCCCAGACAATCTCGCCGGACTCCAGATCGAGAATGCCGATGCGCACCTGAGGATTCCGCTCCCCTGCCTTGGGGTAACGCGTCTGACGCAGCGAGCCGTCCTGCCCGAAGGGTGAGTAGATCGGAAACATCGGGACCTCCGTATCGTCGAAGCGGTAGAAAGCCAGCTTCCGGCTGTCCGGCGACCACCAGAAGGCCTTGTAGCGCGACGGGCGGCCGAAAATTTCCTCGTAGTAGACCCAGGAAGCCCAGCCGTTGTAGACCGTCTCGGAGCCGTCGAAGGTGCGCTGAATCAGCTCACCCCCGTCGTGGCGGCAGGTCCAGAGATTGCCGTCGCGGGTGTAGGCCGCCCAGACGCCGTCAGGCGAATCCGTCCAGTTCTGGAGGGTCGGGTCGGCATAGGCGACCGGCTTTCCGCCGACGATTTCATAGTTTGATTCGAGCGGAGACACCTTGCCGGTGCGGACATCGGCGGCCAGCGTATAGCTGCCGTTTTCGAGGAAGGCGACGCGGCCGCCATCCATCCACTGACAGTCATCGGGGACAAGCTGCGCATAACTGCAGAAAGCCAGGGCCAGGAAGGCCAGCGAGGAGAGAAGATATCGTTTCATGATGCAAACCACTGATCTTTGAAATTGACGAGATATACTTTTTCGACGCCGCGGGTAATCGCGGTGTAGAGCCACTTGAGGTCGTCCGGCGTTAGCATGTCCTGCCAGAACGGATTGTCGATGAAGACGCACTTCCACTGGCCGCCCTGGGACTTGTGCCCCGTGATGGCGGCGGCGTACTTGAGCTGGAGGGCGTTGAAATAAGGGTCCTCCCGCACGGCGTCGTAGCGTTTCTTCTTCGAGCTGATGTGCCCGTAATCCGCATCCACGCCGCGGTAGAGGCCGTTCGCCTGCTCCCAGGTCAGCGACGGGCTCTCCGACTCGAGCGTGTCCAGCACGACCTTCGCCGTGAACTCCTGGTCGCCGTAATCGGGCAGCCGCAGCGTCGCGTCGGCGAAATGGAGGCCGTAGCGGTCCTCGTAGTTGCGGATGCGCACAAGCTTGACGATGTCGCCGTTGGCGATATAGGGGATGCCCTCGAGATGCTCCACGAACTGGTAGCAGTTCTTGACCACCATCAGTTTGTCGTCCCGCACCAGCCGCTCCTCGCGGAAGAGGACCTGGGCGCGGATGCCGGCGTTGTAGCGGATGGCACGCTTGTTCGAACGGCAGAGGACGATGGTCTCGTCCTCCCCGTAGCGGCCATAGGCGTCCGAGAGCGTCTCGAGCAGCTCCCCGCCGGAAATGCGCTGGAAATCAGGCAGTCCGGTGCATGGCAGCTCCAGCGTCGACGGGTCGATGGCCTCGTCGGGAGCCGTCTCCATGATGCGCTTGCGAAGATGCGTCGCCCCCAGCAGGATGCCGCTTTCGCTCCCCTGCCGGACCACCTCCTTTAGCGTCGAGAAACGCACCCCGCCGAAGCCGGCCATGAAATCGGGGCTCAGCGCCGGGGACAGTTCCAGGCCGATGGGGGGCAGCTGCGCGGCGTCGCCGACGAGGATGAGGCGGTTCTCGCCGCCGCTGCGGACATACTGGATCAGGTCCTCCAGCAAGTTGCCGGAGCCGAAGAGCGTCGAGGACTCCTTCGCCGCGGCGTCGATGCCGATCAGCGACACCTCGTCGACAATGTAGAGCGTTCCCTTGGCCTTGTTCGGGCTCAGCGAGAACTGGCCGAAGCCGTCGTCGCCGTGGGATTTCTGGCGGTAGATATGCTTGTGGACCGTATAGGCCGGGCGACCCGTATAGGAAGACAGGACCTTGGCGCTGCGGCCCGTCGGCGCGAGCAGCACGCAGGGCGACCGGTGCGCCACGCAGGTGCCCACGACCGCCGCCAGGGCACTGGTCTTGCCCGTTCCCGCATAGCCGTTCACGACGAGGATGTCCCCGTCGTCGCCGGTCATGAAGGCGGCGATGTCGCGGTAGAGGGCGTCCTGGTCCGGGGTCGGGTCGAAGGGCGTCCGCTTGAGGAATTCGTCATAGAGGAAACGGCTCCGCGCGTCCATGGCCTACCTCCCTTTCGGTCTGAAAATCAGGGAGACGGCGGCAAGCAGCGGGTAGATTTCCACGCGGCCCATAAACATGTCGAGGGTGAACATCATCTTCGTCGTGCCGGTGAGGTGGTCGAAATTGCCCATCGAGCCGATGTCGCCGAGGGCCGGACCGACATTGCCGAGGCAGGACAGCGTTCCGGTCAGGGCGTTGGAGGAATTGTCGCCGACGATCAGGCACACCACCACGGAGACGATCATCACGAGGAAATACATCGAGATGTAGAGGATCGACGGGAAGAGGTCCTCGTCGCGGATGGCGCTCTTCCCGATGCGGATTTCCTTGATGGTGGACGGGTGGAGCGTATGGTTGATATGGCGGCCGATGGACTTCCACAGCATCAGGAAGCGGTCGCACTTGATACCGCCGGTGGTCGAGCCCGCGCAGCCGCACTGGACGCTCATGATCACGAGCAGGAAGCACGGAAGCATGGGCCAGACGGCGTTGTCGGCCGTGGCGAATCCGGTCGTCGAGGCGTAGCTGACAATCTGGAAGGTGCCGTCGATGGCGGCGCGGCCCCATGTCATCGCCGGGCCCTGGAACTTGAGGGACAGGACCGTCGTCACGATCATGATCAGGAGGGTCACCACGTAATACTTCAGCACCGGGTTCTTCAGCGGACGGAGGGTCCGCCCGGCGAAGACCATGAAGATGATGCCGTAGTGGACCGAACCGAGGAACATGAAGACGATGGTGATGATGTTGATAAGGTCCGACCCGTAGGCGCCGATGGAGGCCGTCCTCGTGCTGAAGCCGCCCGTCGCACCGACGCTGAAGGCGTGGCAGAGGGCGTCAAAAAGCGGCATCCCAGCGAGCGCATAACTGATAAAGGCGCTGAGCATCAGGCCGATATAGACCGAGGCGAAGATGGTGACCGTCTTGTTGGCACGGGAGCCGTAGGTGTCGCGGGAAAGCGAGGAGAGTTCCATGTTCGTCAGGCGCAGGCGCACCGGCGACGAGTTCGGAATCACCAGCAGGAGGAAGACGACGACACCGAGGCCGCCGATGAAATGCGTCGAGGCGCGCCAGAACAGCAGGCTCCTGGGCAGGGCCTCCACCTCCGTCAGGATTGTCGCACCGGTTGTCGTGAAGCCGGAAACGCTTTCGAACCAGGCGTTTACGACCGTGAACGGACCGCCCCAGAGGGCATACGGGAGCATGCCGAAGACAAAGGACAGGAGCCAGGACAGGAAGATGGTCATATAGCCGTCCTTCATCGTCAGGGCCGTCGACTTGCGGACGAAGATGAAGGGGAAGGCGCCGACGATGGCCGTGATCAGGAAACTGATGATCAGGGCCGCCAGGGCGCTGTCCCGGCCGTTGAGGATCGAGACGACGATCGACAGGAACATGAACAGCGCACTCACGAGGAGGGCGTAGCCGACGTTCCGCGATATGGCTTTCAGGTTCATTGCTGGTCTCCCGTTTCTGCGGTCAGCCGGCCGATGCTCTCCTTGAGGTAGGAGACGCGCTTGCGGAGCTGGCCGTTCTCGCCGGTCACTTCGGTGATGCCTTCGTTGAGGCGGACCAGTTCGTCATCGCCATCGAAGGTGTAGGTGTATTTCTTGCCGCGGAGACGGTAGTCGTCTAGGTTCCGGAGCATCTTGTAAAGAGGCGTGATGTAGTACATCGACGCGAACAGGAGCAGCAGCAGGACCAGCAGCAGGCCGACGGCGATGGCGACGGCTCCGGGGATGACGCTGCGGTAGAAACCGCGGTCGAAGGTGGCGGAATTGGCCTCGAGGTCCTCGTAGATGAGGCTCATCAGCTCGAAATTGTCCTCGCGGAACTTGTCGTAGAGGGGCTTCATCTCGGCGTGGTACCAGTCGCGGGTATTCAGCGGCGAGGCGATGACGGCGGGCAGCTGGCGGGACTTCCGGGCGAAGGCGTCGAAACTGACGATGAGGCTGTCGGCGCGGCTGCGGGTCGCGGCGCGGCTGGAGCTGACGCGGAGGGAATCGATATAGGCCCGGTCCTTCCGCGCATCGAGCGCGGGAGCCTCGGCCCTGGCCTCGTCCCAGAGGACAGACATGACCTGGGCGTTATAGGAATGGATATCGTCCCCCAGACGCTCCAGGAGGTTGACGTTGCGGAGGTTGTCCGCGATGAGCGTGGAGACGTAGTTGCTCATGCTGCGGTACTGCAGGAAGGTTATGCAACTGGATATGAGGAGGATGGCCGCAACCGACAGGAGGCTGAGGGTCAGCTTCGTACGGATGGAAAGCTTCGCGCCTTTCCGCTTGCGTATCCAACGTTTCAGAAACATGGTCAACTCTTTTTTATAACTTACAAAAGTAATATATATTCCTCGAAAAAGCAAATTCTCAAATTTTTTAAAAATACACTTGCATTAAGAAAAAATTTTATTAATTTTGCGAACCTAAAACAAAAAACATAACTAAGACCGACCATGAGAGGAAATTTCCTGACCCGGAAAGAGGGAAAGAACACCGCTTTGAAAAAAAAGATCCTCAGCCTGTGCGTTGAGGACGGGAGATACAGTATCGCCGAGCTGAGCAAGCACACCGGCACCAGCGTCCCGACCGTGACCAAGCTTATCGGGGAACTCATCGAGGAAGGCTTTATCGTCGACCTCGGCAAGCTGGGCACCAGCGGCGGCCGCCGCCCGAGCATCTACGGACTGAACCCTTCCGCCGGCTATTTCATCGGTGTGGACGTCGGCACCCACGCCGCCAGCGTCGCGGTCACGGATTTCAAGGGCGAGCTCATCTCCTACAAGGAAGACATCCCCTTCGAGATGGAAGCCAAGGAGGAGAATCACCACCGCATCGCCGACTCCATCCGCAAGTTCTTCCTCCAGAACGGCCTCGACTGGTCCAGCGCCCTCGGCTGCGGCATCAGTTTCACGGGCCGCGTCAATCCGACGACCGGATACAGCTACTCCTACTCCTTCGACGAGAAGGTCCGCATTGACAGGCTCCTCGCCGACGACCTGGGATTCCCGGTCTATATCGAAAACGACTCCCGCGCCATGACCTACGGCGAGTACCTCAGCAACCGCAAGAACGAGCAGAACATGCTCTTCATCAACATCAGCTGGGGTCTCGGAATGGGTCTGGTCCTCAACAAGCGCCTCTTCTACGGCAAGTCCGGCTTCTCCGGCGAAGTCGGTCACTTCCCTTACATGGACAACGACATCATCTGCCGCTGCGGCAAGATCGGCTGCCTCGAGACGGGCGCTTCCGGCTCCGCCCTCTACCGCATGGTCATCGAGCGCCTCAAGGAAGGCCGCGCCTCCTCGCTGACGCCGAAGTTCAAGAAGGAAGGCAAAATCTCCCTCGTGGACATCCTCCAGGCCGTCAAGGAAGAGGACGTGCTCGCCATCGAGGTCGTCGAGGAGATCGGAGCGACCCTCGGCCGCGCCCTCGCCGGCTTGATCAACATCTTCAATCCCGAAGTCGTGGTCATCGGCGGCCGGCTGGCCGTCGGCGGCGACTACCTGATGCTCCCCATCAAGAGCACCGTCCGCCGCCTCGCGCAGAATTTCGTCGCCAAGGACACGACCATCGTCTTCACCAAGCTGGGTCCCAAGGCCGCTCCCGTCGGCGACTGCCTCATCGCCCGCAGCAAGATGCTGGACATTCTCTGATGCCGCAGGTCAGCGTCATCATCGTTTCCATGAACCGGCCGGACCTCCTGTATCCGTGCCTGGACGACCTGTTCGCCACCACCGCCGCCACGCTGGAAGTCTTCGTGGTGGCGTATCGCTATACCCCGGAGAATCTGGCTGACCTCCGATCGAAGTATCCGGAGGTCAAGGTCGTGGAGAGCCCGGAGCTGCGCGGTTTCTCCGAGAACAACAACCTGGCCCTCCGCCAGGCAAGCGGCCGCTACTGCCTCGTCGTCAACGACGACACCCGCATCCGCATGCCGCTGATCGACAGCCTGCTCGAGGACTTCTCCCGGCTGCCGGAAAGCGCCGCCGCCATCTCCCCGAAAATCGTTTTCCCGGACGGGCGGATCCAGACGCTCGGCCGCGCCCCCTGGACGGCCTGCCGCTACCTGCGGCACTATCTCCACCTTGTCGACGAGACCCGTCCGACGAAATGGTCCATGCAGGAAGGCCTCTTCCGGACCTGGACCCTCAACGGCGCCTGTTTCCTGATCCGCACGGACGTTTTCCGCGAGGCCGGCTGGTTCGACGAGACCTATACCTTCACCCCCGAGGACATCGCCCTCGGGCAGAAGCTCAATGAGATGGGTTATACGGTCTGGGCGGACTCCGATGTGGAAATCACCCACCTTGCCGGCGGCACGGTATCGCGCTGGGAGCCCGTCATCAAGCCCGTCCGCGTCCGCGGCGCCCTGCTGCTGTACAGCCGCGGCAGCCGCCTCCGCCGCTTCCTGATGGCCTCGTTCATCTATCTGGTGGAATCCTTCCGTCAGCTGAAATGGTGGCTTACGCTGCGCCTGACGCGCAAGCCCGTCACCCCCGACCCCGATCGGGGGTCCCGCGCCGCCATCCTGCACGCCTCGGCGCGCAACGTCCGCCGCTACGCCCTGTTCACCCGGCGCAGCCCGAAGGAAATTTTCCTGGAACTCTACTGATTACAGCGCGGAAATCCGCTCGACGTCGGGCTTGGCACCGACCACCCAGAGAATGTCGCCTTTCGCGAAGGGGACGTTCGGGTCAGGCACACGGAGCGCGCCGTCGGGGCCCTCGACGCCGGCAATGAGGCAGTGGTAGTTGGCGCGGAAACCGGCGTCACGCACGGTCTGGCCGAGGAACGGCGAGGCCGCTCCGATCTTTACCAGCGACAGGGTGACCTCCTCGTCCGCATCGGGCGAAACGGTATGGGCATGGTGACCCTCCAGCGCAGCCGCAAAGGCCTCCAGCTCGGCGTCGTTGCCGATCACGCGGATATGGTCCTGCGGATAGAGGCAGTCGTGGGCGGAAGGGATGCGGATGCGGACGTCGCCGCGGTGGATGGAGACGACATGGACGCCGTATTTCTGGCCGAAGCCGAGCTCCATCAGCGTCTTGCCGGCAAGAGGCGTATCGCCGGGCAGGTCGAAGTCCGCCAGGTGCAGGTCCTTCGACAGGAGCCGGCTCTCGACGACGGAGCGGCGCTCTCCGGCATTTTCCTCCCGGGCGCGCATGTTGGCGTTGAATGTTTCCTCGATGCGCTTGGACTGGCGATGGAGGAAACGGTTCGTCAGGATGAGGGCGACCAGCGACAGGGCCAGCACCGACACAAGGAAGCCGGAGAAATGGAAGAAGTGGCCCAGCACGGCCACGATGAAGCCCAGGCCGATGGCGATCCGGATCACGACCGAAGCCACGAGCGGGGCGCGGTTGACGCGGTTCTCATGCCACAGGCGCATGAACGGCAGCGAACGCAGGCCGTGGATCATCATGGTCCGAAGGAACGGCGCGATCAGCAGAATCACCGCCGCAGCGGAGAGCAGACGTCCCCAGACGCCGGGGATATCGAGGATCACCGGCACGAGGAAACGGTAGCTGAGGGTGATGATGGCGACGACGAGGATGAGGTTGACGACCGTCGTCTTGATGATGTCGAGAAGGTATTTCTTCCAGTCGCTGCTGTCGCTGCCGACCAGGGCGGAACCGGTGTTGTAGCGGTTGAGGAAGGCCTTGGTCTTCTCGGGCAGGTGGCGGTCCAGCCAGGCGTAGGCAGGCTCGGCGAGACGGATCATGTAGGGGGTCAGGAAGATGGTGATGACCGACACCGCCACCACGACCGGGTAGAGGAAGTCGCTCGTAACCCCGAGGCTGACGCCGAGCGAGGCGATGATGAAGGCGAATTCGCCGATCTGCGTCAGGGAGAAGCCGCACTGGAGGGCCGTCTTCAGCGGCTGGCCGGAGAGCAGCACGCCGAGGGTCGCGAAAGTCGCCTGGCCGACGATGACCGTCAGCGTGATGACGAGGATCGGGAGCCAGTAGGCGGCGATCATGGCCGGGTCCACCATCATGCCGACGGAGACGAAGAAGATCGCGCCGAAAAGGTCCTTGACCGGCTTGACGAGGTGGTCAATATGCTCCGCCTCGACCGTTTCCGCGAGAATCGAACCCATGATGAAGGCGCCGAAGGCCGCGGAAAAGCCCGTCTTGGCGGCGACCACGACCATGCCGAAGCAGAGGCCGAGGGCGACGATCAGCAGGGTCTCGTCGTTCATCAGCTTGCGGGTGTGCTTCAGGATCAGCGGAATCAGGAAAAGGCCCACCGAGAACCACAGCACGAGGAAGAAGGCGAGCTTGAGGATGCTGCGGAGCATCTCCCCTCCCTCGAGGCTGTTCGACACGGCCATCGTCGACAGGAGGACCATGAGCACGACGGCGAGAATGTCTTCCAGGATCAGGATGCTGAGCACCAGGCCAGTGAATTTCTTCTGCCGCAGCCCCAGGTCGTCGAAGGCCTTGTAGATAATGGTCGTCGAGGACATGGCGATCATGCCGCCGAGGAAGATGGAGTCCATCCGGGACCAGCCGGAGGCCTTTCCGACCGTAAATCCGAGGAAGATCATGCCGATGATGATGGTCAGCGCCGCGATGATGGCGGGGCCGCCGACCTTGAGGATCTTCTTGATGCTGAACTCGAGCCCCAGCGCGAAGAGGAGGAAGATCACGCCGATGTCCGCCCAGAGGTGGACGTTAGCTCCGTCCGTCACCGAGGGCAGGAAGGAGAAATGCGGGCTGGCGAGGAAGCCGGCCACGATGTAGCCGAGCACGAGGGGCTGCTTGAGTTTTTTGAATACGAGGGTCATCAGACCGGCGCAGATCAGGATCAGCGCAAGGTCAGACAGAAGGGGGGCCAGTTCAGACATAGGCGGCAGGTTTTCGGGTCGTCTCCCGGGCGGCACGGACTTCCTTCATCTGCCGGCGCAGGGAGCGATGATACTTCAGCGGCTGCAGGGAGCCGTATTTCAGGGTTTTGACCAGGGTGAAGAGCAGCACGTAGAGGCGGCGCTCCCACAGCGGGCGGCGGATGTCCAGCAGGCGCACCAGCGAGCCCATATAATAATTGCGATAGATCAGTCTGTCTTTCGGCTCCCGGCGCCCGGCCCGGTCGTGGATGCCCCGGGCCGCAGTGACGTAGCCGATCTTGTAGCCGTGACAGGCGGCGCGGTCGCACCAGTTGTCGTCCTGCCCGTAGAGGGGCAGGAGCGGCTCGAAGAGGCCGACCTTGCGGAGCGCCTCGCAGCTGACGAGCCAGTGGGCGGCCATCACCCGCGGCACCTGACGGACGGTACCCTGCGGATCCGGACGGCCTTTCGGGAGGACGTCGCGGGCGAAGGCAGGGTCGTAATGTTCCCCGTCGCCGCTCATCTGCAGCGGGCTCAGCACCGCATAACCGGGCAAGCGCTTCATCGCGCCGAGCAGCTGCGTCAGCATGCCGGGGCAGGGCCAGGCGTCCTGGTTCAGCAGATATACATAGTCGTATCCGTGCTCCAGGGCATAGCGGAAGCCGGCGTTGTTGCCCTCGGCAAAACCGATGTTCTTTGGGTTGCTCTCGATGACGGCAAGCGGCCAGAGCTGCTGCCAGGCCATCCAGCCCCGGTCCTCTTCCGGGGCGTTGTTGAAGATATAGAGGTCCAGATGCTCGATGAGGCGCTGATCCCGCAGCTCCTGCTCCGCACTTCGGAGCGCCCCGCTCACCTTTTCGATCCAGGGTGCGCCGAAATAATTGAGGATGATGACCAGTACCTTCATAAGTATACAAATATACAAAGGATAATTGGATTTTGCAGAAAATATCACTACCTTGGTCCTATGAGAGACAAAAAGCTGATCGGGGAAAAGTATCTCCTGCCCTTTATCGTCATCACCTCCCTCTTTGCGCTGTGGGGCTTTGCAAACGACATCACCAACCCCATGGTGGCGGCGTTCCAGACGATGATGGAGATCTCCGCGGCCAAGGCGGCGCTGATCCAGTTCGCCTTCTACGGCGGTTACGCCACCATGGCCATCCCCGCGGCCCTATTCGTGCGGAGGTACTCCTACAAGAGCGCCATCCTCCTCGGGCTCGGCCTCTATGCCACCGGCGCCTTCCTATTCATCCCGGCCGCGGCCTACCAGCAGTTCGGTTTCTTCTGCCTCTCGCTCTACATCCTGACCTTCGGCCTGGCCTTCCTCGAGACGACGGCCAATCCATTCATCCTCTCGCTCGGCGACAAGGAGAGTTCGACGCGCCGGCTCAATCTCGCCCAGGCGTTCAACCCCCTCGGCTCGCTCTGCGGCATGGCCGTGGCCTCGTTCCTCGTGCTGCCGAACCTGCTTTCCGACCGGCGCGACGCCGCGGGACAGGTCGTTTTCAGCTCGCTGTCCGATGCGGAGAAGGCCGACATCCGGCTCCATGACCTCGCCGTCATCCGCGACCCTTACGTCATTATCGGCATCGTGGTGCTCGCCGTGCTCCTTGTCATCGCCCTGACGCCGATGCCCCGGGTGCAGGGCGAGACCGGCCGCCGCCCGATGCGGCAGACGCTCGGGAACCTCCGCCGCAACCGCCTCTACCGCGAGGGCGTCGTGGCGCAGCTTTTCTATGTGGCCGCGCAGATCATGGTGTGGACCTTCATCATCCAGTACGCCGACAACCTCGGCATCGACAAGGCCACGGCCCAGCGCTACAACATCGTCGCCATGGTCCTCTTCCTCTGCGCCCGCTTCCTCGCAACGGGCCTGATGCGCTTTGTGGATTCGCGGAGGCTCTTGACCTTCTTCGCCTTAGGCGCGGGCCTGTGCTCGCTCGGAGCCGTCTGCATCGTGGGGGTGGCGGGCCTTTGGTGCCTTGTCGGGATCAGCTTTTTCATGTCGCTGATGTTCCCGACCATCTATGGTATCGCCTTGGAAACGGTGGATCCCGAGGACACGAGTCTCGGCGCCGCGTTTCTTGTCATGGCCATCGTGGGCGGAGCGCTGATGCCGCCGCTGCAGGGCATGATCATCGACCTCGGCACCGTCGCCGGGCATCCCGCCGTCAACGTCTCCTACCTGCTGCCCTTCGCCTGCTTCGTGCTCATCGGCCTCTACGGCCTCCGGGCCCGACGGTAATTCCCTCTCTCCCGATTTCGAAGGAGAGAAGGCGCAAAAAAGCCGGAAAATGCTGCCTCTCCGCCTATTTTGAAGGAGAGAGGGAGCGGTAGAGAGAGAGGATGCGGGCTCCGTATGTATCCGTAGAGAAAGTCGCGGCCGCATAATCCGCCGCAGCGCGCACCTGCGCCTCCGGGAAATCGCTCACGACGGCCCTGAGGGCGGCTGCCGCCTGCTCAGGTGTATCATAGAGGCTGCCGTGGAGGCCCTCCGCGAGCACATCGCGCGAGCCGCCGGAACCGCGGGCAATGACCGGGCATCCATAGAACAGCGCTTCGACGGCGACACGCCCCATGCCCTCATAGGCCGTGCAGACAAGAACGGCAGCGGCGCGGCTCAGAAGCGCACGCACATCCGCCGTAAACGGCCGGAATTCAACGCGTTCCGAGGCGCCGAGTGCCTCCGCCAGCGCCAGCAGCTTCCGGCGATAGCCGTCTTCCACCTCCCCTGCCAGCACCAACTTATACGGCTCCGGCAGCGCAGCCCGGGCGAAAATCTCAATGGCCTCGTCCGGCCGCTTGTGCGGCGCCAGCGTCCCGGCAAGGAAAACCACCTCCGGGGCCTTCGGAAGCACGAGGACCGCCGCAGAAGCCGGCAGCACCGCATCGGGGATGCACAGCGCGGCAGGCAAACCCAAATGCCCCAAGAGCCCCGGGGTAATGGCGACGACAGCGTCGGAAGAGAGCAATTTGCGGCGCCAGGCTCCTGCGGAAGGGAAAAAGCGCAAACCGAGGCCTGTGTCGGGGTATTCGCGGATGTGCCAGACGTGCGGCACGCCGAGGGCCTTTGCGATGCGGGGGCCGATGTCGACCGTCGCGGAATTGGAATGCACGAGATCCACCTTCCCGACCTGGCGGCGGACCCGGCGGACGCAGCGCCGCTGGGTGACGGCACGGGCAAAAAAGTGCGGCAGCCAGCGAAGAACGCGGCTTAGCCCCTTAGCCTGGAAACTGGCGCGATAGTATGGAACGACCAGGCAGCGGTAGCCGAGCGCCGCGAAACGGTCCCGGACGGGGCCGGCCTCCCGGAAGAGCAGGATCGGCTCCACCGCGTCCCCCACGCAGGAAAGAAGCGTCTCCAGCGACAGGGACGAACCGCCGATCTGGCGGTCCTCGTTGGTGATATAAAGGACGCGGAGACTCATCCCTTCAGCGCCTTTTCAAGGAACTGCTTCGCATCGGCCAGGCCCTGCTCCGGGTCCGCCTTCAGCGCGTCAAAACGGGGGTCGAGCGGGTCCGAAACGAGTGTCAGGGGCCGCTGGAAAACGCCGGCGAAAACGGCGCCGTGGAAGGAAGAAGTCACGATATGCTCGGCGCCGTGCAGCATTGTCAGCACCTTTCGGGGACTCGCGGCGATATGGCGGCGGAGATAGAGACTCGGACGGTTGGAGAGGATCTTGAGCGGCAGCTGCATCTTGGCGGCTTTCCAGCGGGCGGAATCGAGGACCTCATGCTCGCGGATCATCGGATAGGCCAGGATATAGCGACGCCGGCGGGCGCGTTTAAGCAGCGGCTCCCAGGTCTGCGGCGGGGCCATCAGGGTCGGATCCGGCAGCAGGGTGCTGCCCGGGAAAAGGTCCTGCAGCGGCTTTTCACGCACGCTGATGGCGGTAAAACGCTCCTTGATGGCGGCGACCGCCTCTTCCGAAAGCGTCGACGGGCCGGCACTGGCCACCCACGAAATCACCGGAACGCCCTTGGGGAGCTTCAGACCCGTATAGACAGGGTCCATGCCACCGGTCTGCCCGGCGTTCCAGACCTGGTCGGAGCCGACGAGATAGGCGTCGACCTTCTCGCCGAACGGCCGCAGCGGCAGATAATGCCGGCGGAACCAGCGGAAACGGATGGCGCGGGCGGCGCGCCGGATGCAAAGCGGCAGGAACTTCAGGACATACAGTTTCTCGTGGCGGAAACGGTTCGCATCCCAGTAGAGGACGCGGCCGTTACGCTCGACGGTCGGATTGCGATAGTCAAGGACAACGGGCTCGTGCCCCATTTCCTTGAGAATCTGCACGCTGGCATAAGCCTGCAGCACAGCCCCGTAGTTCCAGGGATAGTGGAAAGTCAGAATACCGATTTTCATAGCTTGATTCCTGCTTTGCGGGCCCATCGCCGCAGACGGATGCCGATGGCGCCAGGCCGGCAGCGCCGAAGGGCGACGGAGTAACCTCTGCGAAGATACGTATTTTCAAACAAATCCGCACCATCCTTTGGAGTAGAAGGCGCAAGAAAATTCGCTTGCATCACCTTTTCCAGCGCGACCGGCCGCCTTTCGACACGCTCAGCGGGGAAATCCGCGGCAAACGCCTTTCCCTCAGGCGTATTGCACAGCAGCAGCGAGCAGCCGCGATTGTCGTCCGCGAAGCCCGGCAGTGCTTTCTCGACGCCCCAGCAGTCCGCCATCGTCAGGTCCGACACGCGCTGCACGCTGGCATAGGGACAGACCGTACAGGAAGGCCGCAGCATGAGGTGGCGGTAGAAAAGCTCCGTGAACTCACCGCTGACGCGTTTTTCGTCACCGAAAAAAAGCGCCTCCTTGTGCTCGTGCCACCCGAGCGAAGGATCCCGGAACAGCACCCGGGTCAGCTTCTTTCCCTGACGCCGCTGCTGCTCGGCAAGATAGTCCCGCCAGACACTGGGGGCCGGGACGCCATGACAGAGGATATCCGCCAGCAACAGGCGGTCGCGGTAATTCCGGCAGAGGCTGCCGACGCCCGCGCACTGGCAGGGCGTTCCCGTAAAGAGCACCCGCCGGCCGGCCTTCAGGTCTTCCAGCACCGGCTGCGGATCCAGCTCGCTCTGGACATATTTGCTCAGCCGCAGCGGCTCCAGTTCCTCTTCGCACTCCACCCTCCGGTGGCGCACCGCGAAATCCGCGTCAATGGCAGCACCATACACGACCATTCCGCCGCGCACCGCCTTTCGCATCAGCGCAAAGGCCAGTCCCCCGCTCTGGCTGCGGTCCATCAGCGCCGGAAAGCGGATCGCCTCGGCGCCACCTTCGCCGCAAACCGGAGTGGCAAAAGGGTGAAGCGGGCGTGCCGTCCGCACAGGACCGAGGGAGGGGGAACGAAGTTCGCCCACGAGATTTCGACCGCTGAGCCCTTTTGCCCGGAGGTTGGAGGAGAAGGCACAGACATCCTCGCAGCGATGGCAGTCCACGCAGCGGTCCATGTCGACGCGGGGATAGCGGAATCCCATGCCGTCGGGGACCATGGTAATGGCTCCGTGGGGGCAGACCGCGGCACAGGCGCCGCAGCCGCAGCAGTCTTTTCTGTCGGCAAGGCGGATCATCGGCGGCGAAGGATTTGGCGGCGCTCGTCGGCATCCAGCCCGAGGGCGAAGATGCAGACGGCGGTCCAGAGGACGGTCGCTCCGGCATGGACGAGGAAACCCCACCAGCAGCCAAGCGGAAGCGCCTCCATCAGCAGCCAGGGCACGGCGGCGGCCGCGGCGGCGACCACCACCTCCCGGCCGAGCACGTCGCGAAGGAAGCGTCCGACCGGCAGGCCGATCATCCGGCGCAGCATATAGAGGCGTGCACAGAGGCACAGGACGGCAATGGCGATGGCGACAACCCAGATGCAATGGGCGGGCGCACCGGCGCGAAGAAGCAGGTAGTCCACCGGCAGGTTGAGCAGCTGGAGACCGCCGACAAGAAGCTGATAATCACGGATTTTTCCGGTTGCCAGCATAGCGGTCACCATCGTATAGGAGACGGCCTCAACGGTAAGGTAAATAAGGACGAGGCGGATAAAGAGCACGGTCCCCGCCGGCACCTCCGTCAGCCAGAGGTCCACGAGAAACGGCGCGTTGAACTCCACCGGCAGCACGACGAGGAGCAGCAGCCAGACGCTGATGCGGGAGCCGCGGAAAACGAGCCGGAACATATAGTCCCGCTCCCCTGCCGCATAGGATTTGGTAATCTGCGGGTTGAGGGCGGTGGTAAAGGAGGTGACGAATTTCTGGACGGCGCCGCTCACCTGTGCGGCCAGTCCCCAGGCGGCGTTGGCGGCGGTGCCGAAGAAGAGGTTCAGCAACTGGTTGCCGCCCTGGTCCCGGAGGATGCCGGAGCCCGAGCCGATGAAGTTCCAGCCCGCAAAGGCGAACATCTCCCGAAACAGCGGCCGGTCCAGCGACAGGCGGTAATGTGCCTCGGGGAAATGCCGGCGGCAGAAAAGGCCGTACAGCAGCCGTGTAACGAAGCTGACGGCCACCAGCAGCGCGGCATACAGCACCAGCCGGTCCCCGTCGGAAACGGCGATGGCATAAGCCACGGCGAGCTTGCCGCAGCCTTCGAAAAGGCTGATCCAGGCGAAGGCGCCCATGCGCTCGTGGGCGATGATGGCGGCATTGTACGGCACGCTGACAAGCTGGATGCCGAGCGAAAGGAGGGACAGTTGCAGCACCAGGCGCGCCGCCGGGATCCGCTCCGGCGCAAGCACCATCTTATGGGAGATCCACCAGAGTCCGGCGGGGTCCGCCAGCACGGCGATCAGCAGAAACAGCAGCAGCTGGATGCAGACGGCCGTCCCGAAGATTTTCCGGAGCCGCTCCGTCTCGCCCCGGCCGAGCTCAAAGGTCAGGAAACGGCTGATGGCGGTCGAGAGCGAGGCGGTCAGCACCGTAAAAAGGGCCACAAACCCAGCCACAGCGCTGTAGATACCGAAATCGTCCGTCCCGAGACTCCGCAGCACGACGCGCGAGGTCACGAGCCCGACGCCCATCAGCAAGAGCATACGGAAATAGAGAAGGACCGTATTGCGTGCGATCCTTCTGCTTCTTTCCGATATGTTCTCTACTGTCATTTCGACCGAGCGAAGCGAGTGGAGAAATCTATTCCGGTTTATAACTGTCCTTCAGCGCCGTCGTCTTGTTGAAAATCACGTGGTCGTCCGTGCTGTCCTTGTCCTTGACGTAGTAGCCGGTGCGCTCGAACTGAACGGCGATGCCGGACTGGTCTTCGATAAGGGCCGGCTCGGCGTAACCCTTGCCGAGAACGAGCGACTCCGGATTGAGGAAGTCCTTGTAATCCTTGTCCTCAGGCACCTGGGACATGTCCGCGAGGGTGAAGAGACGGTCGTAGTTGCGCAGCTCGATCTCCTTTGCATGGGCCTGGCTGACCCAGTGGATCGTACCCTTGACGGGACGGTATTCGGTCGACGGGTCATAGGTGCACTTCAGCTCGACGACATTGCCTTCCGCATCCTTGACGACCTCGTTGCACTTGACGATGTAGGTGTATTTCAGGCGCACCTCGCCGTCCGGCTTGAGGCGGAAGAACTTCTTCGGGGCGTCTTCCATGAAGTCGGCGCGGTCGATGAGCAGGTCGCCCGTGAAGGGGACCTTGCGGGTCGCGCCTTCCGGCTCGGCGGGATTGAGCGGACAGTCGAACCACTCCACCTTGCCTTCCGGCCAGTTGGTGATGGTGAGCTTGACGGGGTCCTGGACCACCATGTAGCGGTTCGCGCGCTCGTTGAGGTCCTGGCGGACGCACCACTCGAGCAGCTGGATATCCATCAGCTGGTCGCGCTTGCTGACGCCGATCTTCTCGCAGAACATGCGGAGGGCCTTGGCGGTATAGCCGCGGCGGCGCACACCGCAGAGCGTCGGCATGCGGGGATCGTCCCAGCCGCTGACAAGGCCCTTCTGCACCAGCTCGAGGAGCTTGCGCTTGGACATGAGGGTATAGGTGAGATTCAGCCGGGCGAACTCGTACTGGTGGCTCGGGAAGATGCCGAGCGTCTCGATGAACCAGTCGTAGAGCGGACGGTGGACGTCGAACTCGAGCGTGCAGATGGAGTGGGTGATGTGCTCGATGGAGTCGCACTGGCCGTGGGTGTAGTCGTACATCGGATAGATGCACCATTTGTCGCCCGTGCGGTGGTGGGTCGCATATTTGATGCGATAGAGCAGCGGGTCGCGGAACATCATGTTCGGGTGCGCCATGTCGATCTTGGCGCGGAGGACCTTCTCCCCTTCCGCGTATTTGCCAGCCTTCATCTCCCGGAACAGACGGAGGTTCTCCTCGACGCTGCGGTCGCGCCAGGGACTCGGCGTACCGGGCTTGTCGACGGTGCCGCGGCCGAGGCGGATCTCCTCCTGCGTCTGGTCGTCGACATAGGCGAGGCCGCGCTTGATGAGGTCCTCGGCCCACTCGTAGAGCTGGTCGAAGTAGTCGGAGGCATAGAGTTCCTTGTCCCACTGGAAGCCCAGCCACTTGATATCCTCCTTGATGGAGTCGACATACTCGGTGTCCTCCTTTGTCGGGTTCGTATCGTCGTAGCGGAGGTTCGTCTTGCCGCCGTACTTCTCAGCGAGGCCGAAATTGAGGCAGATGCTCTTGGCGTGGCCAAGGTGCAGATAGCCGTTCGGCTCCGGCGGGAAACGGGTCATGATGGACTTGACCTTTCCCTCCGCGAGGTCCTTCTCGATGATTTCTTCAATGAAATTGAGCCTGCGCGGCTCCTCCGCGAGCGTTTTATTCTCTTCCATAGCAGTTTTTCGTTCAATCCTTCAAAGTTACGAATTTTTAGCAAGTAGACAATACATTTTTCACCACACCCCGCTCTGTCCTCAAAAACAGGCCTTTTCGTGGACAGCCCCCGCAAAAACACCAACCCATCCACAAAAACGAGCCTTTTCGTGGACAGCCCCCGCAAAAACACCAACCCATCCACAAAAACGAGCCTTTTCGTGGATGGATTGAAGAATTGACACTCCGGGCTGTCTGCCGGAGCCGGAAAGACTACTCTCCCGACTGAAGAATCTGATCAATCTTAATCAGTTCATCCATGGTTTTACCCACTCTCTCCATAAGGATAACGCCAACAGCCATACACACAAGGTACGTGCAAGGGCCGATATAGTTGATCTTATAGGAAGTAGTTAGCATGTCGAAGACTGTATCCGTCCCCTCATACTCCGCGGCCAATTCGGGCCCTTTGATGAACCATATTCCAGCAAAAATTAGAATCGCCCCGAGCGCCACAGCTGCTGGTCCGGTGAATCGGGGGCTGTATTTGAAACTATCCGCACCATCAAAAAAGGTATATTGGATAAAACCATAGACTGCCGCTGCCAAGGCAAATCCAGCGGCCCACCAATTGATGGTCTCAACATATCCCATTTCGGTATTGCCTCTTGGAACAGCGGTGAAAATAGGAAGAATTAAAATGAGGACCGCAGCAGCCACATAAGCCCCACAGGCAATCTTTACCTTATTCTCAATCTGTTTTACGTATTCGTGCTGTCTGGAATAAAGATAATCCTTGGTATCATTAGAATTCATAAGCACAATTCGTTTAGCTTGTTTAATGCAAATTTAGCATTATATATTTAGATTTACAAGGTTACCGTTTCACTGCTTTTTTTGTATCTTTGCCCTGCAAAAACATCAAACGAGACCATGATTCGTTCCATGACAGGCTACGGCAAGGCCGAAGCCCAGCTCGAAAACGGCAAGCTGACCGTCGAAATCCGCTCCCTCAACGCAAAGAGCGCTGACATCAATATCAAATCCACCCTCCTCCCCAAGGACAAGGACCTCATCGTCCGCCGCAAGCTGGCTGAGCGGCTGCAGCGCGGCACCATCGATGTCTTCTTCACCTTCGAAGCCAGTGCCGATGGCAGCGCACGGCAGATTCCACTCGCCCTCGTGAAGAACTATCTCGCGCAGCTACAAGGCGTTTCCGAGCACAAGGGCGAGGCCATCGACGCTGCCATTCTCGGCGCCGTCCTCCGCTTCCCGGACGTAACGGACACGAAGAAGGCGGACATCATCACCGACGCGAACTGGCCGGTCGTAGAGAAAGCCATCGACGCGGCACTCGACGCCATCGAGAACTACCGCCTGACGGAAGGCGCCGCCCTCGAAAAAGACGTCACCGGGCGCGTGAACCTTATCCTGAGCCTTTATGACGAGGTCGAGAGCCTTGAGGGCGAACGGATTGAGGCCGTCCGCGGCAAACTCCTCAAATCGCTCGAGGAACTGCAGCTTAAACCCAACCCCGAGCGCTTCGAGCAGGAGCTGATCTACTATCTCGAGAAGTACGACATCAACGAGGAGAAGGTCCGTCTCCGCCAGCACTGCAAGTACTTCATGGAGACGCTCGCCGGCGAGCCCTATCCCGGCAAGAAGCTCGGCTTCATCATCCAGGAAATGGGCCGCGAGATCAACACCACCGGCTCCAAGGCCAACCACGCCGGCATCCAGCAGCTCGTCGTCCGCATGAAAGACGAGCTCGAGAAGATCCGCGAGCAATCAATGAACATTCTGTAAGCTTCTCCTACAGCACTAAATATAGCCGTTCGGCGATGGCCCGTATTCCTGCTGTAATGCGCGCCTGCATGGCCGGGCGTGGATGACGCTGTCCATTTGCATAATGGCTGAGTTGTTGCTCGGCGATACCGGTTTCCCGGGCCAGTGCTTTTCTCGAGATATAGTTATCGGTATATTTGAGTTGCGCGCGTGTAGTCAGGACAAACTCCGGCGTCCATTCTCCAGAGAATTCCATGGGTACTTCTTCCCCATCTTCCATCATCCCTTCGATATGGAAATGAAGGGCATCGACAATATTCGCCCGCACCTGCTCCAGCGTATCTCCCGTGGCGACACAAGCAATTGCATCATTCAAGGGCGCAGCCGAATAGTTGTTCGGCACCCAGTCTACCTTGATTATTACTGTTCCCTTTTTCATTCTCCTGTCGTTTTCCAACCTGCCTGTTTCCAAATACTGTTAAGAATCTCCTGGTCGATGGTTTTACTTCCTTTCCCGCTGACGGTAACCTTTCCCGGCTTGACGCCATGCTTGAACTGCCGATGATCTCCACGTGTGCGGTGCAATACCCAGCCATCGTCTTCCAACATTCTGATAACCTGACGAACTTTGTATCGTTTCATATTGTTCGACCTCCGCAAAGATATATAAAAATATATCAATTTGCAAATCATACAATAGGACATAAATCAGTCCGGCCCTCCACCGTGGAAAGCCGGACGCAATGATATATATATTTTTCGAGAAATCCGGTAAAGAAAAGTTTCCGGAACGTCAGTTTTTTATCTTTCTTATCTCTTTTGACTGTTTCTTAAAGAAAACGAAGGGAAAAGATGGGCCAGATATATCAATTCTTCTGCCGGAACCAGTTCCAGAGGTCCTTGAACGTGGACTTCTTGCCGAACATCAGGATACCCACCTTGTAGATCTTGGCGGAGAACCAGGCCATCAGGACAAAGGTCCCGATGAGGATGGCCAGCGACAGGGCGATCTGCCAGAAGGGCGGGTCGAACGGGATGCGGGAGAGCATCACGATCGGTGAGGTGAACGGGATCATGGAGCCCCAGAAGACCACGCCGCTGTCGGGCGCCTTCATCGTGTAGATGGAGATGAAGAAGCCGATCATCAGGGGGATGGTGATGGGCATCTGGAGCTGCTGGGTGTCCGCCTCCGACTCGACGGCCGAACCGATCGCCGCATAGAGCGAGGCGTAGAGCAGATAGCCGAAGACAAAGAAGAGGAGGAAGGCGACCAGCAGACTGCCATAGTTCAGCGTGCCGAGGGTCGAGAAGATGACGGCGATGCCGGACATATCCCCTGTCATACCCGTCGGATCGGCCGTGGCCATGCCGAAGAGCGAATCGAAGCCGACGACGGCGCCGATGGCGGCGAGGATGCCGACGGTCAGCAGCACCCACAGCAGGAACTGGGTCATGGCGACAAGGGCGACGCCGATGATCTTTCCGAACATCAGCTCGGTAGCCTTCACCGAGGAAATCAGCACCTCAACGACACGGCTCGACTTCTCCTCGATGACGCTGGACATGACCATGCCGCAGAACATCATGATGAACAGGTAGAGCGCCATGCCGAGGATCATCGACAGGATCGAGAGCACGCCGGACTCGGAAACGGCGATCGACCCGTCTTCGCTGACTTTCATCGAGATGAGGTTGATGTTGCTCCGGACATCCGCCATCGCGGCGGTCAGGTTCACGCCTGTTTCACGCTCGTAATTGGCGATCCGGTGGTTCTCGACGGCCTGGTTGAGGTCATTCTGGATCAGCGAGGACGTCTCCATGCCGAGGTCCTTGTAGGAATAAGCCGTGGCGATCAGCTGGGTCGCCAGCGAGTCAACCGGAAGAAGGGCGACGATGGCATCCGCCCCGCACTGGTCGAAGAGCGCGTTGAGCTTGCCGCTGTCCGGCTTGAGTTCCGGGGACATGCCGAGATCCGCACCCGCCAGCGAGATATACTTGACGGTCTGATGGTCCACCAGGCTGTCGGCGACAAAACCGGTGTAATCCACGACGCCGACTTTCTTGGTCTCCTCCTTGGCGCCGGCCATGATCAGGGACGGCAGGAGGCAGACGCCGGCGAAAAGGACCGGTGCCAGGAAGGTGATGATGAGGAAGCTTTTCTTCTTGACCTTGTTGAGGTACTCCCTTGCAATGATGATCTTGAGTTTCGAGAAATCCATACTACACGCCCTCCGTAACCAGTTTGATAAAAATGTCGTTCATGCGGGGAATCACTTCCTTGAAGCCATGGAAGGTGACGCCCTCGGAAATCAGCTCGCTGAGCTTCGCGTTGACCTCGGGACGGGCCACCACCAGCGTCCTGGGCTGGAGGGAGGCGTCCGAATAGGAGATCTCGACGTTGTCCTCGCCGTAGCGGCGGCGGATCTCATCGACCCCGCCGGTAATGACGAGGTGGGACTTGTTGATCAGGGCGATCTCGTCGCAGAGTTCCTCGACGGACTCCATATTGTGTGTCGAGAGGATGATGGTCGCGCCCTCGGCCTTCAGCCGGAGAATCTCCTGGCGGATCAGCTCGGCGTTGACCGGGTCGAAGCCGGAGAAGGGCTCGTCGAGAATCATCAGCGAGGGCTTGTGGACCACGGTGGTGATGAACTGGAACTTCTGGGCCATGCCCTTGGAAAGCTCCTCCACCTTCTTGTTCCACCAGTCCTGGGCGCCGAAACGCTCGAACCAGGCCTTCAGCTCGCGAAGGGCGTCGTTGCGTTTCATGCCCTTGAGCTGGGCAAGGTACATCGCCTGGTCGCCGACCTTCATCTTGCGGTAGAGGCCGCGCTCCTCGGGCAGGTAGCCGATGCGGGCGACATCCTCGTCGGTGATGGGGCGCCCCTGGAAAAAGACCGAGCCGGCGGTCGGGATGGTGATGCGGTTGATGATGCGGATCAGGGTCGTCTTGCCGGCGCCGTTCGGGCCCAGCAGACCGAAAATCTTGCCCTCGGGGATCTCCAGGCTCACCTTGTCGAGCGCAACCTTCTCCCCGAAGGACTTGCTTACATTGTTGATTTGAATAATAGCCATCAGCTGCAGAGTATCTTGGCGACCAGTTCAACAAGGAGTTCCTTCGGCGTGGTCTCGGAGGAGACGTCGCCGCCCTTGCCTTTGTAGTCGTAGTCATTCAAAAGGGATATCACGTTCATCGCACGGGGGACGGGATAGTTGCGGACCGCCGTGTCGTATTCGCGGAAGAAATAGGGATTCACCCCGAGGATACGGGCTTTTTCGGCCGGGTCGGGGCTGGAGCCCTGCTGGAGCAGGGCGCCGTATTTGAGAATGCGGTAAAAATGCGTATAGAGCGCGCTCACGGCCATCGGCATGGCGAATTTCGGGGCCTCTGCGACGCGTGCGGCGATGACAAGGGCCTTCCTGGCGTTACGGGCGGACAGTTCGCGGGTCAGCTCGAAGATGCTGAAACTGCGGCTGATGCCGACGTTCCGCTCGATGTCCGCGGCAGAGATGTCCTTCGTCCCCTCGGGGAGGTTCTTCCGCATCTTTTCCGTCTCGATGGCGATCTTGCCGAGGTCGGTGCCGGCCGATTCGGCCAGCAGGGCCGCCGCGTCTGGAGCGATGCTCAGGCCCAGCCCGGCATAGTAGTCGCCGATCCAGCGCGCTACTTCATAGTCCCGCAGCGCCGGGGAATCCACGACGACGCCCTGTTTCAGGACGCTCTTGTAGAGGGATTTGCGTTTGTCGGCGGAGGCGCCGTGCATCAGCAGGACGAGCACCGTCGAGTCGAGCGGCTTGTCGCAGTAGATGGAGAGCTGCTCGAGGTCCTTCATGGCCTGGGCTTCCTTGACGACGACGAGCTGGCGCTCGGCCATCATCGGGAAACGGCGCGCGGCGGTAATGACCGTGTCGGCATTGACATCGGCCCCGTAGCAGATGATTTCGTTGAAATCTTTCTCCCAGTCCTGCAGGCAGTTGGCCACAATGGCGTCGCAGACAAGGTCTGGATAGTAAGGCTCCTCCCCCATCAGCAGATAGACCGGCTTGAAGACGCCCCCCTTGACGTCTTCGATGATTCCCTTGACCTGCCTGTCCGTCTCTATGTAGCTCTTTGCTGCCACTTCGTATTCCTTCGCTGCGGAAGGTGTTTGTTTTCAAACCGTCGCTTCGCGACCCCTCCCATAAATGGGCCCCTCCCTCTTACACTGCCGAGGGTGGCATGGGTTTGAAAACAAACACCTTCCTTCGCTTCGGCACAAAAAAGGAGGCCCGTCGGGGCCTCCGCAAAGATACGATTATTTGTCGAATTTCTTTTCCTTGAAACGTACTATTTTCTCCTTCATTGCATCGGCGGCGTCGGTGACGGCTTCCTCGAAGGTGTTGGCGTTGCGCTCGATGATGAGGTCCTCGCCGGGAAGGTGGGTCTTGATCTGGACGGCCTTGTTCTCATGCTCGGGGAGCAGGGACAGCGTCACGTCGATGTCACCCATGTTGTCGAAGAATTTCTCGAGCTTCTCAACTTTCTTGTTCACGTACGCAAGCAACTTCTCGTCTGCGTTGAACTTCAGGGATTTGATGTTAATCGCCATGATGTTTTTCTCCATTTTTCGCCCTTGGGTGGGCATGGTTATACACATTCTTCAGTTTCTCGACGGAGTTGTGGGTGTACACCTGCGTCGCGGCGAGGGAACTGTGGCCGAGCATTTCTTTGATGGCGCTGAGGTCGGCGCCGTCATCGAGGAGCTCCGTTGCGAGCGTGTGGCGCAGCACGTGCGGCGAGCGCCGTCCGGTGATGCCTTCCACGCCGCCAAGCTCCCGCTTGACGAGCCGGTCCACGAGCACGGGATAGAGCCTGCCTCCCCGGGCCGTGACGAGAAGGGGCACGTCCCCCTTCCCCGTCGGTTCAACCGATTGTAAATATAGCAAAATTTCTTTACAAAGCGAAACAACGAGCGGAATTTCGCGGATTTTGTCGCCTTTTCCATGGACACGGAGCGTCCGCCGCTGCGGATCGAAGTCCCGGCGGTTCAGTCCGATGAGCTCCGCGCGCCGCATTCCCGTGCAGTAGAGCAGGTTGATGACCAGGCGCCCCAGCCGGCGGTCGTAATACTTCGGATCGGCATAGACCTCCGGCTCGTCGACCAGGCACTGCGTCCCGGCCAGATAGGCCTCCAGGGAGTCTTCTCGGTAGACTTCCGGCAGGCGCCTGCTGAGCTTCGGCCGCGTCACGAGCCGCACCGGATTGGCTTTCAGCACGCCGTTTTTCATCAGGAAACGACAGAAGCCGCTGAGCACCGACAGGTGCAGATGGACCGTCCGCGGGGATTCGCCGCGCCGGAGCAGCTCCACCTCATAGGCCCGGATCTGCTGGACGTTCAGCGCTTCCGCCTCCAGCAGGCCGCCGCAGAAATCCGCATACGACTCCAGCACGGAGCGGTAGATCTGCTGCGTACGGGGGGAATAGCGCCGCACGGACGCTATATATATAAGGTAACGGTCTATCATTTGACAGGCGTCAGTCCCAGCCCGGCGGCGACCTCGCGCATCAGGGCGTCGGCGGCCTCGAAGCTGCTTTCGATCTTTCCGTCGAGGATGGCTTCCTTGACGGCTTCCTTGATCTGTCCGATGAGGTTGCAGGGCCCGATGCCGAAAACCTCCATCACGTACTCGCCCGTTATCGGGTTCTTCCAGTTGCGGATGGCATCCAGCGCCTCGACATCGGCGAGTTTGGCCATGACCTTCTCGAAATTCGCGCGGATGCGGGCGACTTTGACAGGGTTCTTCGATGTGATGTCGGCGTTGCACAGGAGCATCAGGTCGTCGATGTCCTGCCCGGCGTCGAAAAGGAGCCGGCGCACGGCGCTGTCGGTCACTTCATCGTCCACCAGCGCGATAGGGCGGAGGTGTAGTTGGACAAGCTTGGCGACATATTTCATCTTCCAATCCTGCGGCAGCCGGAGGCTGGAGAAAATCTTCGGGACCATCCGCGCGCCGATCACTTCGTGCCCGTGGAAAGTCCAGCCCTGGCCCGGGGCGAAGCGCTTCGAGGCGGGCTTGCCGACATCGTGGAGGAGCGCCGCCCAGCGCAGCCACAGATTCGGGGCCGTCCGGGGCGTTCCGACCCATCCGTCACCGTCCTCCGCCGGGGTGAAATCCTGCAGGCGCCCTTCGGCGATGGCGGCCGCTTCCTCGGCGGCGACATTGTCCAGCACCTCGAGCGTATGGGAGAAATTCTCCTTGTGACCGCGGCCTTCGAGCGTTTCCACGCCCTTGAGAGCATCGATCTGCGGGAGAATGGTCCGAAGCAGGCCGGCCTCGTCGAGCAGGCGGAAAGCCATCGACGGCCTCGGCGTGACGAGCATCTTGTTCAGCTCCTCGGCGATGCGTTCCTTCGAGAGGATCTCCAGGCGGGAAGCGTTCCGGCGCATGGATTCGATGGATTTGGGGACGATATGGAAAGGGTGCTCCGGCGTCGAGAGCTTGGCGGCGAAACGGATGCCGCGCAGCATCCGCAGCGGGTCGTCGCTGTAGGTCGTGTCCGGGTCCAAGGGCGTACGGATAATGCCGGAGGCGAGGTCGCGGATCCCGCCGAACGGGTCCACGAGGGCGCCGAAATCCTCCTTCTGGAGGCTGAATGCCATGGCGTTGATGGTGAAATCCCGCCGGGCCTGGTCCTCTTCGAGCGTCCCGTCCTCGACGAAGGGCTTCCGCGAGCCGCGGTCGTAGGATTCCCGCCGCGCCCCGACAAACTCCAGTTCGATGCCCTGGTACTTCAGCATCGCCGTACCGAAATTGCGAAAGACGCTCACCCGCGCATGCACCTTCTCCCCTACCGCCTCCGCGAGCGCGATGCCGCTGCCCTCGACGACGATGTCGATGTCGTCATTGGCCCGGCCGAGAAAGCAGTCCCGGACATAACCGCCGATCACAAAGGCCCTTACGCCCAGCTCGGCAGCCGTTTCCGACACCATCCCGAACACGGGATGATCCAAATATCCTTCCGTTCTTGTCATACCATTTCACTCCATTTCGGGGCCCGGGGCAGGAAATCGAACTGCTCGCCGTGGCGCTCGAAGAAAAAGGTCTTCGGGCCGTTTGTGATGACGATATAACGGACGTCGAGCACGCGGTTGTAGCGGATCGCCTGGTCCACGACGGCCTGGTCGAGGACGATGTCCGGCCGCTTGCACTCCACGACCGCGAGCGGCTTCGTGTCGCGGCCATACACCACGATGTCGGCGCGCAAGGCCTTGTCACCGAACCGCAGCGACACCTCGGACATCATCATGTGGAGCGGCACGCCCATCCCCTGATGCAGCACATCGCCGATGAACCACTGGCGCACCTCCTCTTCGGGGGTCAGCGCCACCTGCTTCCGCCGCAGCGGATCCCACACGGTCCGGTTCCTGTCCATGAACACAAAGATAGCGAAAAATCGGTAAACCGCTTGCCATTTGGGAAAAAAGTCATACCTTTGCAATCCCGTTACGGGCGCATAGCTCAGCTGGTTCAGAGCACCTGCCTTACAAGCAGGGGGTCGGCGGTTCGAGTCCGTCTGCGCCCACCAAAAAGCAGCGACCTTCCTCGAGAAAGGCCGCTGCTTTTTTCATTGCCGGGTACTTTACATTCCCATGCCGGTGCCCATGCCGGTACCGGTGGCGGTGCCGGAGGACTTTTCGAGGACGTCTTCGTTCTCGATGGAGCGGGCCGCTTTCTTGACGGAGACACCGGCCTTGCCGAAGGTCCAGGAGAGGGACAGGGTAAGCTGGCGGACCGGGACGCGGACCGTGGTCATGCTTTCGTAGCCGTTACCAGCGGAATAGAGTTCGAACTTCATCTTGCTGCCGCCGCTGAGGTGCGTGAAGCCCTGGAGCGAAACGGAGAGCTTGTCGTCGAGGAAGGTCTTCGTCAGGGCGGCATAGCAGCCGGTAAAGCCGGAAGTCCAGCCCTGGAGGTTGTAATCCTTGGAGTTGTAGATGATTCCTTCGGAGAACTGCAGGTCCCACGGGAGGGTCTGCTGGCCGCCGGCGAAGATGTTGCCGGACCAGGCATTGTAGCTGTACCCCATCTGATCGTTGCGCGCGTCGGTATACGAGACGCCGGCGTTGGCATAGACGCGATGCTTCTTGCCGATGTTGACGTTGAAGAAGAGGCTGCCTCCGGTAGAGCTCTGCTGAAGGATGTTGCCATAGGTCGTCTTCAGGATATTGTCCTCCATGTAGCTATAATCGGAGATGCCGTTTCCGGTGCGGCTGTGGGTCAGCGTCGCATTCAGCATGAAGACGGGCGAATAGAGGTTGTAGACGAGGGAGAGGTTGTGGGTCTTCTCGACGTCGATGTCGGGATTACCGAAGCTCCAGTGCGTGGGATCCGACTGGCTGACATACGGATTGAGGTAGGTGATGCCCGGGCGGGAGATGCGTATGTTGTAGGACATACCTATGTTCTGCGTCATGCCGAGGTTGTACTGCAGGCTTGCAGTGGGGACGAATGCACCGTAGTTGGTGGAGAAGTCCTCCCCGTTCCCCTGCTCCCATTCGACGTTCTGCCAGGTGTGCTCATAGCGGCCGCCGGCCTTGACACCCCACTTGCCGAAAGTGCCGCTGTACTCGGCATAAGCCGCTCCGATTCGGTTGTAATAATCGTAGTCGGTGCTTCGGCCCAGACTGTAGAGATAGTCAGCAGACGGATAGGTCCGCATGTAGACATCCTGGGCGGAGGAATTCTTCCGGTAGATGAACTTGACACCGGTTGAGAGGGTGCCGGCCTTCTCGCTGATCGGGAAGGTGAAATCGCCCTGGAAAGTATGGTCCGTCGCGCTTGTCTTACCGTCCATCCGCTCCGACGGCATGGCCGCCGCAGGCTCATAGGTGTTGTAGGAGGAGACGCTGGCCGGGCTGCCGTTCATGCGGTAGGAGAAAGTCAGCATGCGGCCGGGATGCCCGGCGAAGGTGCGCTGCCAGTCGATATCCGCATGGAAGTTGTTGAAAGGCTGCTTCATACCGGTCTCGCTGGTGTAGAGCTGTGTATAGTCGGCCGCGCCGGGAAGGCGGGTGTAGGAGGCTCCCGTCGCATCCTGCTTCATGCCGAAGAACATCCCGCCGAAGGAGGCGGAAACGAGGTTGAGCGAGTCGATCTCATAGCTGAGGGAAGCGTCGCCCATGAACATCGGGGAGCGCATGTCGCCCGTGGTAACCGTCAGGTTGTTGAACCCCTCGCCCGTAAGGAGCGATTCATACTCCTGGCCTTTCTGGGTCATATAGCCGCCGTTCGCGTTGACGGAGAAGGAGAACTTGCCGCGCTGCATCGTGATCATACCGCCGGCGCCCTTGTCACGGTTGCCGGCCTGGAGACGGAGCGAGCCGTACTGCCCGTCGGAGACGGTGGAACTGCCGCCGGCGGCCCGGCTCGTCGTGAGGTTCAGCACGCCGCCGACACCTTCCGCATCATACTTGACACCGGGATTGGTGATGACCTCGATGCTCTCGACAGCGCTTGCCGGCATCATCTTGAAGGCCGTGGAAGCGTTCTGCGACAGCATCTTGTTGGGCTTGCCGTCCACGGTGACGAGGAAGGACGAGGAGCCGTTGACGGTGATGTTGTCCTGGCCGTCCACGGTCACCATCGGGACCTTCCGGAGCATGTCGAGAACGGTCGAGGCCTTGGCGTCGTTGTCCTCGGAGACATGGTAGGTCATCTTGTCGACGTCCATCTTGACGAGGACTTTCTGCGCCGTCACGGCCGCGGCCTCGAGCTGCTGGGCGTCGGTGACCATGACGAGCGTGCCAAGGTCGACGGTGCTGCCGGGCTTTTCGATCGTGAAATGCTTCTCGAGATCCTTGCGGCCGAGATTCGACACGACGACACGGTAGTCGCCCTTGCCGCTGAGGCGCTGGGAGAAGGTGCCGTCCGCCGCGACGGTCGTGAAGGCGATCGGCTTCTCGTGGCCGGAATCATAGAACTGGAGGATGGCGCCGACTTCCCCCTCGCGGGTGTCGGGATCGAGGACGGTGCCGCGGACGGTCGATTCGCCCTGGGCGAACAGGCTGAGCGACAGGAGGACGGTCGTTATGGTAAGGAAGATTTTTTTCATGGCTTACTGGTTGAATATGCTTGCGTCAAGGCCGAGCAGTTGCATGCGGCGGCGGATTATGGGCAGTTCCTCCCGGAGGAAGGCCTCCCGCTGGACGGAGAGGACCTTCTCGCGGGCGTCGGGGGCGACAAAGTAGCCGATTCCCCGCTTGTTGTAGAGGATCTCCTCGCTGAGGAGTTTGTCGTAGGAGCGCATCATCGTGTTGGGGTTGACACCGATCTCGGCGCCATATTCCCGCACGGACGGGACCCGGTCATCGCCTTTGAGTTCGCCGGAGAGGATCCGGTCGCAGAGGCGGTCGGCGATCTGGAGATAGATCGGTTTGTCGGCGGTGAAGTTCATATTAATGGGCGATTTTACGGAGTCTGAAGAAGCATCCGGCCGCGAGGAGGGCGGCGAGGAGACCGGTGATGAGGGTCGTGATGCGCATGAAGCTGTCGCTGAAGTTGATCGCTTCTGCTTCGGACATGCCCGCTGCCATAGCCTCGAAATCAGGCAGGATATAAGGGGCGATGATCCCGAAGAGGCTGCTGACGACCATCATCACGAAGATGGCGTTGAGAATCTTGTGGCGCTTGAACAGCAGGCCGCAGAGAAGGAAGAAGAGGTAGTTGAAGCAGGCGCCGACAAGGACCGGGCCGATCAGGCTGGCGATGGAGTAATGCAGCGGAATCTGTCTGGCGTCGAGGGCAGCGTTGAGCTCGTCGAATTTGACGTTCGCGAAGACGAAGGTGTCGTAGGTCCACTGGTAGAGCGGGGTGCCGGTGTCGGGCAGGATGGCGCAGACAAAGCCGTCGATGAGGCCGTAGCAGACCAGGAAGAGCACCGGGATGACAACCAGGCAGACGAGCATCATGGAGAGCCATTTCTCAAAGGTCGAGGCCGGGATCATGAGGAAATCGGAGCCTTCCTTGCGGTCGGTGATGAAGCCATAGGTCTTGGCCATCAGCAGTTCGAGAACACCGAGGCAGATGAAGAATCCCAGCATACGGGCGGGGTCCGTGGCGGGGAACCAGTGCATGGTGAAGAGCAGTCCGCCGATGCCGCAGACGATCACGGTGAGGATGCTGCCGCAGCCGAGAAGAATGGCGGTCTTGGTATTGTTCCGCCACATGCGGGAAAGATCGAAACGGAAATAGCGGCCGAAGCGCTGGAAGTTGAAAGTATCGCTCATGGTGACGGATTATTTACGGTTGGACAGAAGGGTGATGACCCGCTCGCGGCTGGCGTGGAGGGCGTTGAAGAAGGCTTCGATGTTGACCTTGGTCTCGACGCCTTCGTCGTTCGGGAGCACCTGGACGATGCCGCCGGGAATCATTTCGTTGTAAAGGGCGTCCGGAGAGACGGTATCGAGCGTCTCGAAGCGGAAGGCGCGGCTGATCTGATCCAGAGAAGCATTCACGGCCACGGCACGGGCCTCGAGGATGACGATGCTGTCGATGATGTCCTCGAGGTCACGGACCTGGTGGGTCGAAAGGATGACGATGCTGTCGTCTGCCGTCTCGCGGGCCAGGGCCTTGCGGAACTGGGCCTTGGACGGGATGTCGAGACCGTTGGTCGGCTCATCCATATAATAATATTTGGCATGGCAGGCCAGACCGAAGGCGATCCAGGTCTTCTTGAGCTGGCCGGCGGACATCTGGTTCATGAGCTGCGCGGGCTCGACCTCGAAATCCTTCAGGAGATCATAGTACTTGTCCATCCGGAAGTTGGGCCAGAAGGCGCCATGCTCGCGGCCGAATCTCTCGGCGCTCTGACGAAGCGACAGGACCTCGTCCGGAAGGTAGAACTGGTCGGCCAGGAGGGAAGGAAGACGGTCGGCCGGAGCCTTGCCGTCCACGGTGACAGAGCCTGTCTTCGGGGCCTTAAGGCCGGCCAGGAGGGTCAGGAGCGTCGTTTTGCCGACACCGTTCTCGCCGAGAAGGCCGTAGACATGGCCTTCGGAGAGGGGCAGATTGATGTTCTCCAGCACGGTGTTTTTACCGTAAGCAAAGGAGAGAGAGTCGATTTGTATCATAACTTTTTAGTGTATTAGTTCGCTATTACACTGCAAAGGTACGACAGTTTTTTGAATCTGCAAATTATTTTGCACTTTTTTCAAAAAAAAGCAGCGACCGGTTGGGTCGCTGCTTATAATAATATAGGGTATCCCCTATTTGATGAAGTCGTGGGAGGCGGTCATGGCCTTCGGGTCGAGGGCCTCGTCGAGCTTCTCCTTGGACATGATGCCGTGCTCGAGGACGAGGTCATAGACGCTGCGGCCGGTCTCGAGGGCTTCCTTGGCGACCTTTGTGGAGGCCTTGTAGCCGATGTACGGGTTGAGGGCCGTGACGATGCCGATGGAGTTCTTGACCATGTCATAGCAATGCTCGGCGTTGACCGTGATGCCGTCGATGCACTTGGTGCGGAGGGTGTTCATTGCATTGATCAGCCAGGTCTGGCTCTCGAGGATGGACTCGACGATGATCGGTTCCATGACGTTGAGCTGGAGCTGACCGGCCTCGGCGGCGAAGCAGACGGTGGTGTCGTTGCCGATCACCTTGAAGCAGACCTGGTTCGTCACCTCGGGGATGACCGGATTGACCTTGCCGGGCATGATGGAAGAGCCGGGAGCCATCGGAGGGAGGTTGATTTCGTGCAGGCCGCAGCGGGGACCGGAAGCCATCAGGCGGAGGTCGTTGCAGGTCTTGGAGAGTTTGACGGCAAGGCGTTTGAGGGCCGCGGAGTAGCTGACATAAGCGCCTGTATCGGGCGTCGCCTCAACGAGGTCGGGGGCCTTCTCGAACTTGTCGCCGGAGAACTCGCTCATAAGACGGGTGCAGAGCTCGGCAAAACCGGGCACGGCGTTGAGGCCGGTGCCGATGGCGGTACCGCCCATATTGATCTCCTTGAGGAGGACGGCGTTGCGGTCGAGGTTCGCGAGCTCTTCCTCGAGGTTGTTGGCGAAGGCGTTGAATTCCTGTCCGGAAGTCATCGGGACGGCATCCTGGAGCTGCGTACGGCCCATCTTGATGATATCCTTGAACTCCTCACCCTTGGCGCGCAGCGAGACGATCAGGTCGCGGAGGGCCTTCTCGAGGTGCTTGTTCATGCGGTAGAAGCAGTAGCGGAAAGCGGACGGATAGGCATCGTTGGTCGACTGGGCGCAGTTGACGTGGTCGTTCGGGGAGCAGTACTGGTACTCGCCCTTCTTGTGGCCCATGAGCTCGAGGGCGCGGTTGGCGATGACCTCGTTGGCGTTCATGTTGACGGAGGTGCCGGCGCCGCCCTGGACCATGTCGACCGGGAACTGGTCGTGGAGCTTGCCGTCCACGATCTCCTGGCAGGCCCTCACGATTGCGTCACCGATTTCCTTCGGCATCACGCCCAGCTGCGTGTTGGCGGCAGCGGCGGCCATCTTGACGTAGGCCATGGCGATGATGTACTCCGGATAGTCGCACATGCGGGTGTTGGAGATCTTGTAGTTGTTCAGCGCGCGCTGCGTCTGGACACCGTAGTAGGCCTCGGCCGGGACCTGGAGCTCGCCGAGAAGGTCGCTTTCGACTCTGAATTTCTGTTCCATATAAAAGAATGTGGTTATTGATTATTTCAAAAAAGAAAGGATGCCGTCCACTGCGGCACGGGCGCTGCCGACCGCCTCGACGACCGTCTTCGGGCCCAGCGTAAAGTCGCCGGCGACCCAGACATTGGTGGGAGAATCGTCCTGGAAGCCCATCCGGCCGCTCTCGTCGGTCACGGGCCAGCCCCAGACATTCGGCTGCCAGAGCACGCCGGAGAGGATGCCGAAATCCGGCTTCTCGCTGATGGCGGGCATAAGGACGTCGCAAGGGACCTCGTGGTCGGTGCCGTCCAGGATCTTCGTGACGAGCTTTCCCGTCTCGGGATCGGTCTCATTCCGGCAGTCGCGGAAGATGACATAGCCGTCCCCCACCTCGATCGGTGCCTGGAAGACGCGGAAGCGCACGCCGTCGGCCTTGGCCTCCTCGACCTCCATCGGGTTAGCGGGCATGTTCTCGAAGGTCTTGCGGTAGTAGACCCAGGTCTCGGCGCCGCTGCGGACCGCTGTCCGGCAGGCATCCATGGCGACATTGCCGCCGCCGATGACGATGACCCGCTTGCCCTTGAGGGCATACGAACCGGGATCCTTGAGATAATGCAGGGCCTCGACCACACCGGGCTTGTCCTCGCCGGGGATGCGCAGCAGCGCGGGCTTTTCCGCACCGGCGGCGATGAGAACGGCGTCGTAGTCGCGGCGAAGGTCATTCAGCAGGATATCTTTCCCAAGCGCCTTCCCGCCGAAGAAGCGGATGCCGGGCACGTCGAGAATCTTCTCGTAGATGTCGACAAATTTCTTATCCAGACGGAAAGCCGGGATGCCGTAGCGCAGCACGCCGCCCATCCGCGGATTGGCGTCATAGAGATCGATGTCCGCGCCCGAGCGGTAGAGCCAGACGGCCGCGGCGATGCCCGCCGGCCCGGCCCCCACGATCGCGACGCGCTTGCCGCAGACAGACCCCACGGACAAGCCGTGGGGTGACGAAGCGTCACCAGCCTGCAGCGACATGCCGTCATTCCACGGCTTGTCCGTGGAATCTCTTTCCAGCTTATACTGGAACAGATACCGCTCCGACACCTCCTGCTCGACACTGTACCAGTGGATCGGCTCTCCCTTGACGTTCAGCACGCAGTGGCCGAAGCAGAACTGCTTCCAGTCACATACCTGCGAGGTAACGGCGGAAAGAGGATTGTTGTCGAAGAGTATTTTTCCGGCCTCGTCGAGACGGCCTTCACGGTAAAGCGCCATGCACTCCGGAACGGACGTCCGCACGGGACAGCCCTTGAGGGAGCAGAACGGTTTCTTGCAGAGCAGGCACCTGCGTGCCTCATCTTGATTGTTGATCATGCCATATGTGGTTAAGCATACAAAGATAGCAAAAATGCCGATACTTCGCTACTCTTTACGCTTCATATTCGGTCGGGTCGAAACCCGCCAGCGCCTCCTTGCGCTCGCGGCAGGTTCCGCATACGCCGCAGTGCTTCTCGCCGCCCTTGTAGCAGGAGTAGGTCAGCGAGTAATCCATGCCGAGCGAACGGCCGCGCAGCGCGATGTCCCGCTTGGTGAGATTGCAGTAGGGAGAGACGATGCGGACGCCGTTGTAGGTCCCCGCCGCGGCCGCCTTGTCGAAGGCGTCGATGAACTCGGGCCGGCAGTCGGGATAGATCGAATGGTCGCCGCTGTGGTTCGCCAGCAGGACCGTGTCGAGCTCATAGCTCTCGGCGAGGCCCGCCGCCACGGCGAGCATGATGCCGTTGCGGAAGGGCACGACCGTCGAGCGCATGTTGTCCTCGGCGTACTCCCCCGTCGGAATCTCTCCCCCGCTGAGCAGGAGGTCGCTCCGGAAATACTTCCCGATGAAATCCAGCGGAATCACCATGTGTCTGATCCCGAGCCGCTTGCAGTTCTCGACCGCAAAGGCGATCTCCCGCGCATTGTGCTTGGAACCATAATCGAAGGTCACGGCCAGCGCAATGCTGTCCCGGTATTCTTGCAGCAGGGTCGTACTGTCGAGCCCGCCGGAGTAGATAAGTATCGCTTTCATATTCTCCGAAAGTTAGCAAAAAAAAACGGAAGGCAAAAGCCTTCCCCTATACCAGGCGCCAGCCCTTCATCTCCCGCTGCAGGGCACGGTGATCGGGGCAGACCTCCTCCAGCAGGGCGTGGAAGCGCGGACCATGGTTCATTTCCCGCAGGTGGACCAGCTCATGGAGCAGGATATAATCCCGCAGGCGGTCCGGCAGGCGGACGATGTTGAGATTGAGGTTGATATTCCCGCGGGTGGAGCAGCTCCCCCAGTTCGAGCGGTTGTGCTTAATGAATACCTTATTATATACGAATCCATGCCGGGCGGCAAGTTCCGCCAGCCGCGGCGGCAGCGTCCGCTTCGCTTCGGCCCGCAGCCGGGCGATATAGGCGTCCGTGACAGGTTCCTGCGGGTCCGTCGCGGCATAGGCATCCTGCCGCCGGGACTGCCGCTCCAGCGTCCTTCGGACCCACTCCCGCTTCGACTCCAGGAAAGCGATGCCCGCCTTCCACGGCGTCAGCCACGGCACCGTCACGACAACCTCCCCCTTCGGCGTCACCCGCAGCCTTATATAACGGCTCCGTGCCCGCCTTTGCAGGAGCACGGAGCCGAATTCTTTGTCATCCAGATACACTGCTTTATTACCTTCTCGTACGCGTTACGGCGCAACTTGTTCCTTCGTACATATCAAGAGCAGTTGCGGATGCGGTATAATCATAGTTATTGGTACGATATCTCATAAACACGGTTTGGGTCGCATCCACGATGGCACTAAAGGTAAATCCCTCGTTATAATAGCGATAGGCCCAATTGCTATAAACACGCGTCCCCGTAAAACTGCCAATCTGCGAAGAGTAGGCGTTGTTAGAATAACATGTTACCGTGTTGTTACGATAGTTGGATGCATAAGTACCCGTAAACTCGACACTTTGCGCTGGAATTGTCACATAGGACCTCGTGGTCTGTGCCGTGGAGACGGGGACGAAGTCACCGTGGATGAGCTCCACGCTCACGCTGGCCGTCTGGGAACCGGAGGTCTTCAGATTCAGGGTCTTGGTGCCCTTGGACGTAGCACGGTAGTAGTACTTGCCGCCGCTCTGGATAATGTTGGCGTCGTCCGGGACGAGATTGACCAGATTCAGTTCGATATTGATTCCGCCGGCCGGCATGTCGTAGGAGTTCGGGATGGTGAACTGGAAGGTGGTCGGCCAGCCGAGACCATAGAACACCGTACTGTTGAAATTCGGGTTGGTGAAGGTCATCGGCTCGTTGGTCTTGTTGGCGTCCTCATAGTACTCAGCCTTCAGCGCGACATCATAGAACGGTGTCTCGCCCGTCGAGAGCAGGTAGAGACGATGCACGCCGGTACCGCCTTCAGGGCTGTAGACATAGTGGTTACCGCTCACATTCTGGAATACGGCGGAATTGAAGGACGGGTTGTCGTAATCCGGAACAAGACCGGTGAGATAGACGTCGACCGTCTCGGGGATGAGTTTTCCCGTATCGTGGTCGCGGTCGAGCCGGAAGGTAAACTGCACGGGATCGTCCTCGTTGACAGCACCGGCCGTGTTGAACGCCAGATCATAGAAGTAGCGCTTGACGAAGGTGTTGAAATGCGTAGAGCCCGTCGCGAAGAAGGGATTGGCCACATACACATCACTGTCGCTCTCCCCGATGATGCTCTTGAACTCGCAGGTGAACGAGGACACATTGCCGGAATAACCCGCGGTGTAGTCCGCATAGGATACGGTCTTCACAAACTGGAAGGAACTGCCGCTCTGCCCGGGTATAATGGTCTCACCCGGTTCCACGGGAAGGTCACCGGCATTCGGCGTAAGGGACTTGGCAGCCACCTCCACCTTGAACTGCAGCGGGAAAATGGAACGCGGCAGGTCCTTGGGGATGGTGACGGTAATGGTCTGTTCCGTTCCGGGCTCCGCCTCGATGACAGGGATACAGGTGACCGTCATCGCCTGCTGCGGCAGAAGGCGGATCGTCACTTCGCGGTAGAGGCGGGAAGAGGCGGAGGTGCCGATGATACGGATCTTCTGGCTCTTCATATGGACGGGATCCACGTCCGTCGTCGTGAAGGTCAGCGTGCCCGTCGTGGGATTATAAGAGATGTCGCTCTCATCCTCGATAACGGCGCCGTTGGCATCGGGCGCAAGCAGCTCATAGGTAATCAGCGAATTGTCGACGACACCCGTGCTGACATCCGGGACGAAGGTCACGCCCAGCGTATAGGTGCCGCCGATCGGGAGCGTATCCTCCGTAAAGGACACGGAGATGGAGGATTTACCGTCAGAGATACCCGTCTGGGAAGCCGTGCTGATATCGGCCGAAATATCGGCCGAACCCGCACCGTTGACCGCACCGGCCACGGTGGATTTACCCTTTCGGTTCACCTTCTGGATATTGATCTGGTAACGGAAATTGCGGAGGATCGGCAGGTATTCGCTGCCCTCCATGAGGTCAATCTTGTAGTAGCCCTCGCTGGTATTTCCGTTGGAAGGGTCTGTATAGGTACCCTTTACGATCAGGACGGTCGCGTCGCTGACCGGAACGGGACGCTCGTACATATAAACGGCACCGCCGGCGGCCACCACGCCACCCGTCAGGTTGGTAAAGTCAGCCTCGGTCGGGTAGGTCTTGATAATCTGTGACTCGCCCGGGAGGTTGCCGGGATAGACAGCGGAGATGGCGTCCAGGGTCGGATACGTATCATAGTGCATCATGAACTCCCCGGTGTTGCGGTTGTACGGAGCGACGGAGCCACTATCCGGGACATTGACGACACAGAAGGAGCTGATGGTAAAGTTGGACTCGGCGACCGGCAGGGCGACGACCGTGAGTTTGGCGAAATTGCGGATCAGCGGGACCAGCGCCATCTTATGGGTCGTACCGTCCTCGTCGAGGTCGAAGTCGGGATCCAGCGTCAGCACGGGCGGGGTCGCATAATAGCCCTCCGCCTCCTTGTCGGCATAGATGCCGTGATCGAGGATAATGCGCTGCCAGTAGGCATCCTGACCGCCGGAGCTGGTCAGCTTGGACATCACCACGGACTCATAGTCGAACGGAAGCGAAGCCGGACCGTTCGCGATGAAATGGACGCGCACCTTGGACGAAGTGATGGAAAGCGGTACGCGGTAGCCCCGCTTGTTGGATACGCCTTCCTGAGAGACATAACCGCCCACGGGCTCCGCAAGCTGATATTCCTTCAGGTAACCGGAACTGCCGAATACGGCAACGTGCAGGGAGGTAATGTTCGGATTCTCTCCCAGGGCCTTCGTCTGCGGCTCCGGCATTTCCACATTGAAATACACCATGACCTTCTGTCCCTCGTAATCGATGTCGGGACGCTCGGCACGGGTATCCTCCGGCTGCTCTTCCCGCACGCAGGAAAAGGCCAGAAGCGCCATAAACAGGGCTGTGATATGCAGTATTCTTTTCATGGCTTCCATTCTTTAATCGGTCTGGTATCCGCCCCAGGTCGTCAGATGCGCGGAATCCGGTTCCTGTCCCCAGTACCAGGTATCGTACACGCAGCGGGGATAATGGTTGCCGCTGTTGTTGTTCCGGACCTGGGTGGAGTTGAAATCATAATACTGGACGTCCGTTTCGCTGACCGGGAAAACGACGCCGGAAGAGCACCAGTAGCCACCGGTACTGATCGCACCCGGCGTAAACAGCTGCGGAATCTTGTCCTTGGCGGACAGCTGGATAAGGAACATGATCTCCGCCTTCGTCGGGATCCGCCACCTGCCGGCAGGAAAACCGCTCTCCTGATAGGCCGCACAGCGGGTAGCTGCATATTTGTAAGAGAGGGCCTGCGTTTTACCGACGGAGGAAGCGATCATGAACTCCGGGGCGATCATGTCTTCGTTGACAGCCGAGCTCTCCATGTAGTTGCTGAGGTTGTTCAGCGTCGTAACATTGGTCGCCGTCGGCCACAACCGGGTATCTCCGATGGTATAGTTCATTCCGGCGACGCTCGTTACATGGATGCGGTAGAGGTGGGAGTTTGTATTGTCACCGCTGTCATTGATCGTATTGCGGGCTACCAGCGTACTCAGGGAGTTGTTGGAGTCGTCCCGGCCGGTAACCTGGGTGGCAGCCTGGTTGCCGGTACCGTTGAGGAAGGCGTACTTGTTGGACTGGAGTTCCTCGATGTACATGGCCGGATACTGGGTCACCACAATGTCTCCGGTCGTGTAGGTAGCATCGTCCGCATGATGGATTTCGAAGGTGAAAACATACGGCGACGAGTCGAAGGTCGTGGTCGAGACGTCGTTGTTGAGCGTATGGTTGATCGTGAACGTACGGTCGTTGTCATTATACGTGATCCAGTTGTTGTTGCGGGCCTGGGTGGTATAATTGGTATTGCTCTTGTTGACGAAGTTGTAGTAGGTCACCGACTTGAGCGTAAGCTCCGCATCGTGCGAAGAGGTGATCTGGACATTCAGCTCGTTGGTGTTGTACATGTTGTAGGTCCGGGACGGAACGCTGATATAACGCGCATCCTTGATCTCGGCGTCGGCCTGGACAATGGTCTGCGTGTTCCAGTCCATGACATAGTACTCGCCGGGCACGGTGAGGATGGCCTCGAAGTCGTCGCCGCCGAGGATGGCCACGTCGAGACGGATGTGGTACCAGGTATTGGATGCCATATTCAGTCCCGGGCAGGGAACCTTGTAGTAGAACTGCTTCTGGCCGGCCTGCTGCCCCTGCTGGTTGAGGTAGGCCCAGGGGATGACCAGCTTGATGAAGGGCTCGCGCTCGTCGCCGTCGTTCCAGCTCTGGGCGTAGGAATAGAACGGTGCGCAGTCATACCAGCCGTCAGCGTCGGCATCCGCCAGCGCGCGCTGGGAATAGCGGTCGAGGTTGCCCTCGTTCATCGTGACCTCGTCGCCGCCGACCACACCGTCGCTGAAGCTGTGGACCAGGTAGGCGCCCATCTGGTCCAGCAGCGGCACCCAGGTAATCTCCTGTTCCATGACCGTATCGCCGGAAGAGATGGTATTGGTGATGGTCACCGACGGAGCGATGCGGCACTCGAAAGAGACCTTCGCGGCGGCACGGGAGAGCCTTACCGTGCCCTCAGCCGCCTTCGTCTTGTTCTTGTTGATGATGGTCGCCTTGGTGTGGCCGCACATGACAAAGTTCGTCGGAACCTCGAACCCGTTGAAGTGGGTGCTCAGCGCCAGATTGCGGAGCGTTGTCGTATCCGTATGGGCGGAGGTAATCTCCGTAGGATAATTGGCGATGGCATACACGTCGCAGTGGTTGCCGGCGGCGGCACCCGCGAACAGGGCGCCGAGCTGGCTGGTGTTGACAAGGACGTTGTAGCTGGTACGGCCGTTCATGCTCACGCGGCCGTGCAGATAGGCATCGGCGTTTGTCTGTCCTTCGGGATAGAGGAAATAGTCGATGGTCGTGAGGGTGTTCTCATTGTATGCATCCTCCCCGGCCTGCACCGCCTTGGTATTCTGTCCGGCGCAGACAAAGTGGAGCTGGACGCCGCCGCCTTCCAGCTCGGGCGTCCCGGTGAAAGCGGACTCCTTCTGGCAGGAAAACGCCACTGCGGCGATTGCCAAGTATGTAAAGATTCTCGTTTTCATGCTAGTTCTTGGGTAGGATTACAGTCCAGTTGTCGCGGTTGACCTCCGTGTTGGCGTCATGGATGGAGCCGTCGGTGAACCGGACATAGAAATGGAACCGCAGCTTCTTGTCCGTGGAACGGTCCAGGGCCGGATCGAGGTTCGGGATGACCTGGAACGTGTAGTCGGGATTATTGCTGTCGATGATGCCCTGATTGGGGGAAATCGTGAAGTACTCCACGTCGCCGACCGGTTCGATGGACCAGACGGCACCGGAGGGATTGACGATGCGGAAGTTGCCGGTAACGGGATTACCGCCCACGACGCGGCAGGTCTTGGAGGGCTTGTCGTAGCCTTCGTTGCCGGCGAAATCGAGCTCGCGGACCTCGGAAATCGTCTGCTCGGTGAAGGACCATTCGTTGAGGTCGTAGTTCCACGGGTTCACGGTAAAGGTCAGCTGGATATGCTTCTGTGTGAACAGGAGCGTGTAGGCATAACGGTATCCGCTCCTGAAGAAGGTCCCTTCCGGGAAACGGAGATGGGCGGTATGCTGGACATGCTCCTCGTCATTGAGGTATTCGTACACTACCGTAATGGGGTAGGTCAGGAAATTCTCCGGATCGGAAGGGGCGAGGTCTGTCTCGCTCTGGGGCCAGATGATGCGGAATGCCGGCACATCCACGCCGCGCTGCCGGGCCAGGAGGTCGTAAGTATCATTCTCCGATAGCGTACGGGTCGCGGCCGGAAGGGCCCCGAAAAGGGCGTTGTCGATAAATCCGGCGCTGGCGGTCTCGGGATAGGTCGCCGGAAAACCGACGAAGGTGATGTCCGCGCTCTTTTTGTTCTTCAGGCCGTTGATGGTAACGCTGTGCACCAGGATCTGGTCCTGGGACTCGTTGCGAAGCAGGATGCCGACGGCGCTGAAAAGATGCTGCATGGGAAGCGGAACCGGGGTTGTTTCGCTGCGCGGCATGATATAGTTGACGGTATTGCCGTAGAGGAAATCGAACTGCGGCGACTCCGTGTTGAGTTCCTTGGCGGGAATTGTGAGGATGCGCTCCGTCGCATCGAAGCCGCTCGCGACGGAAGAGCCGAAGAAGCTGTCGGCCGAGAGGCTCATGGCCGTGTCATAGCTCAGCCAGGCGAAGAACTGGTGCGTGCCGTCCGTCGTCCAGGGATAGGTGCGGCCCGAGTCGTAGCCCCAGATCTGCGTGCCGGAGTAGACGATTTCGTCGTCGATATACTTGTTCCCGCTCATCCAGGAAGCCGTGCCGGAGAAGCCCGTCAGCAGATCGATGACGTGGATCTTGTTGCCGTTGGTCTTGAGGCCGGCGTCGTTCAGGAGCGCCTTGGACTGCGCCCCTTCTTCCGGGAAGAGGGCGATCGTCTCGGCCACGGGGCCTTCCACCTTCTCCTTTCCGCAGGAGAAGAGAACGAGGGCGAGGGCGAATATGCTGTAAAGGAAGCTACGTCTTTTCATCCTAGTTTTCCTCCACGATAATGTTGTCACCATCATCCTGCCAGCCGACGGTAGAGGCCGTGAACGTGATGACGTTGTTCATCCCTATATTCAGGGTGTAGATATATTTCTTTCCGGGCTCCCACTGCGTAAGGCTGCTGCCAAGCGGGATGGTAACCGGTGTATTTTCGAGTGTATAGTCCGTGCCGGAAACGCGCTGGACGATGTTGTAGCCGACCGAGATGGCGGCATTGGGTCCGAGCTCCTGCGGCAGGAAGAGATAGGCGCACACGTCGACCGTCTCGGGCTGGTTGGAGCCGTTGTAGGTAAGGGCGGTCGGTGTGCCGGACAGGGTATAATTGTGTTCGGAACCCAGGTTCTCCCAGGTGCCTTGATTGAGGTCCCCGACGCTGTAAATGCCCTTCAGGGCAAGGGACGTCATGGACAGGGTGACGGTGCTGGTAGCCGTCGAATAGTAGTCAGAGGCCTTGACGCGGAAAACGACCTGCGACAGGGCGTGCGAGAAGGTCAGCGGGACGGAATCCGGATGATTGGCACAGTCCGCGACCGAGGCGGATGCATAGCAGAGATCGGTGGTCATCTGCGCAGCCGTCGTGATGGTGTAGTCCTCCGCTGAAACGCCGCCGGAGGTAATGGTCAGACCGGCGGATGCGGGGCTGTAAGCGATGAAGTCGAGGGAACCGCCGAGCGGCCAGAACTGGGCGTCGGTTGTCTCCCACAGGCTTAAAGTGGAAGAGTAGGCGGCGGTGAGGTCTTCAAAGTAGGCTTCGCTTGCGCTGCGATAGGCACTCACAACGAAGGACTCCTCGACGGGATAGGTCGTCCCGGCGATGATAGCCTTTGTCGCCTTGGCGGCGACGGGCGCGAAGGAAATGGAGCCAACGGGCTTGTCGACCTCCGATTTCGAGCAGGCCGATACAAGGGCGAGGCCCAACAGACAGAGTATGCGCGTAGAGAGTCTCATCATTCGTCGCCGATAATAATTTCTTTGGTTTCGGTCCAGTCCGTCACGGCAGCCGCCATATAGGCATTTTCAACGCCGACTGATACCCGGAACGTATACTTGAAGTCCATCAGCCATTCCTTGCACACATCGGCAATGGAAAGGATGGAGTTTCCGGGAACCGTGTAGGTCATATCCGACACGATTTCCTTGGTGTTGGAGTCAGTAATACTCGTACGGACCACCATATGGTGCCACTCCTCGAGCTCCGCTTCATGGGAAAGCGTCTGGGGAATCAGCAGCATGGTGGAAAGGGGATAGATAATCGGAATCTCGTAGCGGTCGCAGTGGAGCGGAAGACCTTCTTCCGTATTGCGATATACGAGGTATTCAGCCTTCTCGGACGTATCGTACAGCCAGGCGTGCTGCTCCTGCGAGAAATGGCCTTTGGAAACGATACCCCTGATCTTGACCGAGTCCAGTACGGTGGTGATGACGTTTGCCTGGATCTGGTCTCCGTTGATCCGCGAGTAGGAATAATTCGCCTGGGTGCGGGCCTTGAAACAAATCTGGCTGAGGGCGTGGTTGAACACGATCGGAACGGCGGCGGAATGGGCGTTGCAGTTCTCCGTGACCTTGGCGAAACAAAGGTCTGTCTGGGTCTCCTCGTCTGAGGTGATCGACCAGTCAGCCTCGACACCGCGCTCGGCGCTGATGGTCAGCTGCGGGATAATCGGAGAACCGGCGTAGAAGACAAGGGATCCTTTCTTCGGCCAGGTATACTCGTGGAACGGCTTCCAGGTCGCTTCCTCGAAATAGTATTCAACCCTTTCACTAGACATGAAAGGCCTGCCGGGCTTGTCGAGCCCGTCGGGATAGTAGACCGCCTCCACGACAAACGGCTCGTCGAGCGGGTAGTTCGTCGTCGTAATGATGCTCTTGACCGAGTGCGAGGCTACTGCGGAGAATACCATGCTCTCGTCAGGGACGTAGCCGGTATAATTATTTGCGCAGGAGCTTGCCGTCACAAGGATCAGAAGCAGTATGCGGGACAGTCTTCTATACATATTTAATATAAAAGGCGGATTGTCTTTTTGTTTCCCCGTCCCGGACGGGGCCCAAACGGCCCCGTCCGATCGGAGAATATTATAAACAATCGATTCTCAAGCCATTACAGCAGGACAGCGTTGACAGCATCGATGGTGATACCGGAGATGTCTTCGGTCTTCCAGCCTTCGACGACCGGCGAGAACATGATCTCGTTGTTGGCGCCGTCGAGGGAGATGCCGATGTGGAAGACATAACGCGTGCCATTCTGGAACTTGTTGCCGCTGACCTTTCCGTAGAGCGGAATGGTAACAGTCTGGCTCGGAGTGGCAGGATAATCGAATCCGTTGATGGAGTAAGCAGCGATGCTGTAGGTCACTTCGATGCTCTGGTCGGCGGCGGTACCGGTGACGACATTGTCAGGAACGACCACGAAAGCGGCGCTGTTGTCGATGGAAGCGATGAAGCTACCGTTGGAAAGATAGCTCTCGGTGGTGGAGAGAACCTCGCTGCCGGAGAAGGAAGTGAAGTCGGTGTTGGTGTTGATGTTGCTCCAGACACCCTTGCCGGAAGTCGTACCGTCCACATAGTCACCGCTGGTCTTCATGTTCTTGAAGACGACCTTCTCGATGGAGATCTTGTTCTGGAGAGAGACCGTGTTGGTGGCGTCGAAAGCGGTAACGGCGATCTGGCTGGTGATGTGCTTGAACACGAGCTGGACCGTAGGCTTGCTGGCGGAGACCTGGCTCAGGGTGTAGCCGATGAGCGGGTCGATCTGCGTACCGACAGCGGTGCCGAGGCTGATGCCGGTGAGGTTCAGCACCTTCGGATCGGCCGTGTCAAGGAAGGTAGCGTTGATGCTGCTCGGATAGTAGGCATAGAAGTCAACCGTACCCATGGCAGGCCAGAGGTAGGTACCGGTGGTAGCCTTCCAGTCACCGCCCTGATAGGAGATGTTCACATCGTTCATGAGCGGGGTGGCATAGTTGGTACCGTTGCCGTCAGCGATGTCCGCGAAAGCGAACACGTTGAAGGACTCGCTGGTCGGGAAAGCAAGCTGCTCAGGGCTGTTGCTGTCCGGGAGGATCAGGGCCTTGGTCTGGAGCGCATTCGGGGCGAAGCTGATGGGAGAAGCCTCGGGAACGACGGCCTCATTCTTGGAGCAGGCGACAAACGCTGCGATCGCGGCTGCGAAAAGAATAACTTTTTTCATGTTTGTGTTATTGTTTTTGTTTATGATCTGAAATAGGAACGCGAAGTTTCATTAGGAACGGGCGTCATCCGGGACGTCAACATCCTGGGAACCGCCATCCACCCAGTCGGTGATGGAAGGATTGAAGTAGATCTTCTGGAGGTCGATCGTGAGGTTGTAGACATACTTCTTACCAGCCTGCCAGTCGGCGACGGTGTCGTCGATGTCATCGAAGTGGATGGTAACCTCCTTGGAACCCATCGGAAGGGCATCGCTCAGACGATAGAGCGTGTACTTGACGGTAACGGTAGGATCGGTGCCGGCGAAAGCCGTAACAGGGATCATAAGGAGAGCGTCACCGATCGGGTCGGAGAGGGTCTTACCAAGGAAGTTGGCGGCGCCGGTAGCAACCGTTGCATTCGGGAAGTCATCCGCACGGACGACGAAGTTGGCATTGGTCTTGGGGTTGGTCCAAGTAGTGATGGTGGCAGCAGCATCGCCATCGGCAGGATTGACGACGGTCATGTTGTCAGCGGTGCTGGCGGCGTTGACGACGAGGGTGTCGATCTTGAAGCTCATACCGGCATCGAAGACATCGTCAGCGGTCTTGGCCTTGAAGATAACCTGAGCAAGCGCGTGTTTGAACTTGATGTTCACGCCCTTGTCGCCATCTGCGTTCTCGCTGTTCTTAGAGTTGGCACTATCAACATAGTAGGACTCGTTCATGGTCCGGTCGGCGTTGACGGAAGAGTAGAGGAGGTCGACCTGGTTGGCCACGGTGGTGTTCACCGTGAAGGCGGACAGGGTCAGCGTACCGGTAGCCTCGGCGAAAGTAGCGGTAGCAGCAGCTTTCGGAGAGTAGGCAATGAAGGTCAGGGAACCCTCAAGCGGCCAATAATAGGTGCTGGCGGGAGCCCAGATCTCCTTGGCGTCGTTGAAGGAAACCTCCACGTCATCCATGTAACGGGTGGCGGAAGCCTTGTTGGCAGCCCACGTCTTGTTCTTCTCCAGATAGGAAGCGAAGACACCGAAAGAGGGCAGGTTGTAGGAATAGACGGTTCCGGAGATAGGAGCCTTGGTGGCCTTGTTGGCCACGGTGTTGAAGTTGATGACCCGGCTCTGCTCGTAAGCAGCGGTGTCAGCTTCGTTCTTGGAGCAGGCGGCGATCGCTACGAGCGCGGCAGCTGCGAGGATGAAGAACTTTTTCATAATTGTTTGGTATTATTTGTTTAACTTATTCCTATTATATAATTAGTAAATGTTGATGGTGTCGACATTCACGACCACCCAGTCGGTAACGCTCGGGTTGAAGAGGATTTCGTTCAGGCGGAAGTTGAGCGTGTAAACATACTTCTTGCCAGCCTCCCAGGCCTGAGGCTTGGAGATGTTGACGGTGCCGGTGATCTTGGCGCTGCCGGTCTGCTCCATGGAGTAGCCGATGGTGAGGTAGGAACCTTCGATAGCGTCAGTCGTTGCCGGATCATCAGCCACAGAAGCAGCCTGAGGGATCATGACGTTGGCGGCACCGTAGACCTGATAGTCCTTGGTGATGTCCTCGAGGACCGTGTCATAGTAGGTCCAGCTTTCGGTCTGGGCAGCATTGTCCGTCCAGGTAAAGGCATTGTTGGCATAGGCAAGATCGCCGGAGAGGTCGATGTTGTTGAAGGTCACGCTCTCGACATCGAAAGCGACATCGGCGGTGTAGTCCTCATCGGTCTTGACCTGGACCTCGATCTGGGAAAGGGCGTGATTGAAGACCATCGGGAGGGCGTCAACGCGGCGGCTGCCTTCGTTCGTGGCGAACATCAGGTCAACGGTCTTGTTGGCGGCGCTGATGGTGTAGTCGGCAACCGTAGCCTTCGGCTTGTCGTTCGTGGCATCCCAACCGGTGGTGGAAGGAGCGACGGTCGACGGATGGATGGCGAGGAAGCTGATCTTGCCGGTGAACGGCCAGTAGTAGTAGTTGTCAGCGTTACGCCAAGCCTCGTCGCGGGAGAGACGGCCACCCGTCCAGGAGATGGTCAGGTTGCTCATGAAGTTGGAAGCGTCGTCCTCGGCGAATTCCGAGAAGTCAGCGGCGGGAGACTGCCAGCCCCACACCTTGAAGGTGTTGTCGTGGGCGTAGGTAGTACCGGAGATGATGGCGTCGTTGGCCTTGGTGGCCTTGCGGTTCACGACATTGAAGCCGATCTCGTTGGACTCAAGGTTGACGTCAGTGTTGGTGACCTCTTCCTTGTTGCAGGATGCCAGCGCTACGAGCGCAGTGGCGAGAATCAATTGATAAGTTTTCATAAAGCTTTGATTGTTTATAAAATGGTTTAACATAAATAATTCTAAATATTGATCGGGACATTCTCCACATCCCAGTCGTCGACGCCGGGCTGGAAGCCTCCGCCTCCGCCGGTGCCGGGCTGCGGCTCGGGAATGTCGATTTCTTCTTCTATATGGATGGTCTGGTCTTCGTAGGCCTCGTCGGTGAAGAACTCGTCGGTGATGTCACGGTGCCACTCGACGGTGTCGCCGCCGACGGTCTTGATGATGATGGTGAGCCAGAGACGGCTCTCCACGGACGGGTTCTTTCCGAAGGTGTTGAACTGGCCGACGACCATGTCGTTATTATCTGCGTCGGAGGCGGCCTTCATGTCGAACATGAGGGTCACGTCGGTATCGGTCTTGCCCTCTTCCTTGGGGAGACCGATGAAGTTGGAGGCGATCTGACCGGTCAGCAGGGCGCGGGCGGATGCCATATACTGCTCGTTCTTGATGCGGACGGAAATCTTCCAGGTCTCGATGATGGTCTCGGCATCGGCCTCGATTGTCTGGTCCTCGGAGATGTTGTAGACCTCGACATCCTGGTGACTCACGAAGAGGTGGTCCGGCTCATAGATGATCGGATTCTCCTGGAGGCGCTGGAGGGCGAGCTCCCATACGCGGTCTTCTTCCTCGTCGGCCTTGGTGGCGGACATGCCGTAGCGGATGGCGTTGAGCATACTCGTACGCATCGCGTTGGACACCTCGTTGGTGTAGGCCTCGATGGAGTAATAGTTGCGGTCGTTGCGGAGCAGGGTCGCTTCCGTATCGAAGTTGTAGCCGATGAATTTATACTTGCCCGGAGGAAGCGTGATGCGGCCGCCGGTGGAGGGCATATAGCTCTCGGTCACGAGATCGTACGTATCCGGATCGAAGAACATGACACGCATCATTTCCGGCTCCGGAAGTTCCTCGAACTCGCCGTTGACCCGGACGTTGAGCTTGACCTTGAGGCGGAGATTCACCGACACACTGCCATATTCGAGCTCGCGGCGCTCGCAGCTCCAAAGCGTTGCGAGTGCCACAAGGGCGATAGTCAGTATGCGGATGAACCTTCTCATTTATCTTCTTTTCTTCATCCAGAAGTCATTGGGGATAATCACCTCGATGCTGACGCCGAGCTTGGTCGGGCCGAACCAGGTGTATCGTCCGGGGTATTTATAGATAAGGCGGGTGTCGCCCTGGTTTGCTTCGTAATAGCGGTAATGGGTAGCCATCCAGCCGATGGCGCCGAAGGCCTGCAGTCTCCAGTACTTGCCGAGGCGCCAGGCGTAGCCGTATTCGACGCCGGCGGTCTGGAACTCACCCTGGTAGCCCTTGTGGCGGGGCTCGATATCGTAGTAACCGGCGCCGAGGTCGATACCGACGAAGTGGCCGGTGAGGATGTCCCAGCGGTCATCCCTGTTGTGGCGGCTCAGCCAGTAGCGGGCGCCGAGATCGAGCTTGATGATCTGCCAGGCGCGGTCGTTGGCACGGGTCAGCCACCAAGGGAAGGTATAGTCCAGAAGGACGCTCCAGCTGTGGCCGAGCGGCATCTCGACGGCGAAGTTCGGCGTAATGGCGAGATCATAGACGGCGTTGGTGCTGAGGGCGAAGATCGGCTTCCGCGCGAAAAGATCCTCCGGAAGGACAACCGGAAGAATCAGATCGTCGTCCTCGGACTCCACATCTTCGTTCCCGGCCTTCGCCTCGGCTTCGGTCTCAGTCTTGGACTCAGTCTCGGATTCAGTCTCAGTTTCGGTCTCAGTCTCAGCCTTCTGGTCAGCCGGAGTCTCGACCGGGGTCTGGATCTTCTGCGCGGGGGCGGAAGTGTAGAAACCGTCGAGGGCCGGAGGAAGGATGTCGGCCTCGGTCGTGGCGTCGATGGCATCGACAAGCATCTCGCTGTCGTAGGCAAGGGACTTCGGAGCCACGTAGATGATGGCGACCTCGGTCTCGGGAACGACCATCCCGTCAGCGGCAACGCCAGTGCCCTGAGAAACGGCGGAACCATCCTGCTCAGAAACGATGAGGAAGCTCTGATTCGCAGCGGCCGGGCTGCCGTCATAAACGACGACGATCTCGACGCAGCGGAGATAGGTGAAATGATTGCTGAGGATATAGCGCCAGGTATCGGCACCGAAACGGTTCTGCAGACGCCACTTCTTGGTGTCGGGGCGGACGGAGTCGTCATCCAGGAGGCCGAGGATGCGGACGCGGACGCTTTCGCCGAGTTTGAGATCCTGCTCGATCTGCGTATGGAACGGCGCCCAGGCCTCACCGCCGTCGATAAGGCGCATCTGGCCGTTGAGCAGCGGGAAGCGGTTCTTCGCGACAGTCTCGAAATTCTGACCGCGGAGGCGGCTCAGCATAAGGTTGTGCTCATATACGCCTTCCGGAGAAGCATAGGAAGTCACGGTAATGGACTGGATACGCTCAGGGTCGAGCTCGCCAAGGAAGTCGATGATCGCGTCGGCCGTCAGGGCATTGTCGAGATAGCTCTCGTCGTAGCGGGTCTTGTCACAGGCGAAATAGAGGCGGAAGCGGCGCACCGTAGCGGTCGAATCCGACGCGGCAGGGGAAGACACCCGAGCGGCCTCTCCGGCAAACGCGGAGAAGGCGGACAGCAGGATCACTGCCATCATAGCGAGCAAGTTTGTCATTCCCTTGTTGAACATTTCAATTTTTTTGTTTAATTAATATGACGCGTGCGTATACGCGAGAGTCAAATTGCGCGAAGTTAGTAAAAAAATTTTGAATCCAAGATTGTGGGGCGAAAAATTTATATATATTATAGGAAAAAAGGACGAATGGGGCCTGACTGAGGATGAACGGTAAAGCATTCTGCGCAAATTGCGCATTCCGTTACTCATATTCCACCTGTTTCGTTGTGTTTCAAAACTGTTATCAAGCGTTAAAATTTGTGAGTAGTCCGGGCATTTATCCACGGCCGGGCGAATCCTATCATCATGGCATACAAGCATGCAGAAGGCAGGAATTATCCTGTATATCACGCTATACGCCTCGTTTTCTCGCGCACGCGCGCCCGTGAAAGCTTTACTTGCTGTTTCGAGCCCTTTCGTTAAACAATTGTTATTTTACGACCATTTGAAACCCTGAACAGGGGGTAATTCGAAATACCACATAATAGCTTGTAGCACGTTGTAGCCAAGATTTCGCTTTGTGCTTACAATTTAAAACCAAAACCTTTTAGCATAGATTGGTCTTTTTCACATCTTTTTTTGGCTTTTTTACTTTTTTATATTTGAGTAAAGACTTTTTTGTTATCTTTGCAGATTGAACGCGCACGCATGCACATACGCAAATCGCGCGCACATTGGCAATGAACCTGTTGTCGCTGGGCATATCGCTGGTCGTTCTCGGAGGGATCCCTTCCCCCGAGCCGCTCGATTCAGCCTCCCACACAAAGACCTTCAGCATCTACTTCCCCTTCGACTCCAGCGTCTACGACAGCGCCTATCTCGGCAATGCGGAAAGCGCCGCTTCGCTGGCCGGTTTCCTCGACCTTGTCGGTCCGGAGCGCATCGACTCCGTCCTGGCGACCGCCTACGCCTCTCCGGAGGGTGTCCATGAGCACAACCGCAAGGTCTCCCGCCGCCGTGCCGCACGATTCAAAGAGCTTGTTCCGCGTCTCTTTCCGCAAATGGCGGGCCAATACGAATTAAAGGACGCCGGAGAGGCCTGGGAGCCCTTCCGGGAGCGGATCGCCAAAGACCTCAGACTCAGCGACGCAAGCCGGGTCCGCATCCTCCAACTCCTGGACGACGACTCCATCCGTCCCGACACCAAAAAGTGGCGCCTCGAGAACCGTTTCGGCGAGGATACGTGGCGTTATTTCAAGAAGGAGCACTTCCCCTACCTGCGTGTCGTCGAGGTGCGTATCTTCTACCATGACGTCCCGGACAGGGACGAGCCCGAGGCCCCGGAAGCCGTCGTCGACGCAAAGCCGGACGACCTGCTTCCTCCTATCGACACCGGGAAGGAGCGGGAAAAAGAGCACGAATCCCTGGCGGATCTCATCGGGGGCACCGGAAGCATTCTCCCGGCCATTCTCCCCGGAAAGCCCTTCCGGCCGATCATCGGGGTCAGCACCAACCTCCTTTACGACCTCACGTACGTTCCGAACTACGGTCTGACCTCCATCCCGTCCTTCAGTCTGGAATACTATCCCGCAGCAGGTCGCTATACCTTCGGCGCCGACGTCGAATGGCCGATGTGGCAGCATCCGGAGGACCATCGCTACCTGCAGATCCAACATATCGGCCTGTGGGCCCGCCGCTATTTCAAGCCCTTCGGGGACCGCTACAACGGCCCTTATATGTCTTCGACGCTCCACCTTGCCCGCTACGGCATCGGCTGGGACGCCAAGGGCTGGGAAGGAGAAGGCACCGGCCTGTCCATGGGAGCCGGCTGGAAGTGGACCTTCGGCCGCTTCTTCATCGACGCGGGCGCGACGCTCGGCTTCTTCTTCTCGAAGTACGACCCTTATGTCTACGGCTTCGACGACTCGAAGTGGTACTACTACGATTACGACGGGGCCCCCAACGATTTCGTCAAGCGCCGCATGGCCCTTTATTGGTTCGGCCCCACGAGGGTCTATCTCTCGATCGGTTTCGACCTTTTCAACCGCAAGCGCAGATGAAGATGATGAGACGGAAAAGCTGCATATGGGCCGTCGTTACCGCCATTCTCGTGGCGGCCTGCGCCATTGAGCCGCCGCTGCACCTGCGGCAGGCCCTCCGGGTCATCGTGAAGGTCCTCTGGAAGGCCGAGGTCTACCCCGAGGGCATCAAGCCCAGCGGTGTGTCGCTCTATTTCTTCCGTTCCGGGGAGTACTACATGCAGCAGACCACCTCCGCCGTCGATTCCTGCCGCGTCGAGCTCGGTCCGGGACAATACCGCCTCTATATGATCTCGCAGAGCCCCGAGGAATACGCCTGGATGCAGTTCAGCAACCTCGAGGATTTCGATGCGGCGAGCGTTTCCGTCGTCGAGACCAAGAGCACCTGGTATTCGAAGGCGGACGACGAGGTCCTGATCGGCAATCCCGAGATGATGACCGCCGCCGTGTCGGAAGATTTCGAAGTGACCGCGGAGATGATCGAAGAGCTCCGCCGCAAGACCGCCGGCGCCGACGACTCGACCGCCGAGGGTTACGTACAGTACTATACGATCCGCGTTCCCGTTGCCCCGAGACCCGTTGTGGCACAGTATTGGATCTCCATCTACTCCGAGAATGTCGACGTGCTCAAAGCCATACGCGCCAGCACGACCGGCATGGCCCGGACCTATCACCTTACCCAGGGCATCACCGGGCCGGAATCCGGCACGCAGCTGATCACCCAGTGGAAACTGATCATGGACGACCCCGTGAACCGCATCGGCCACATCGACGGCATCATCACCACCTTCGGTTTCCCCAGTGGGGACGAGCCGAGCCCGGACCGCGATCCGGCGCTCAATGTTGCCGCGCTGCTTGTCGACAACAAGACTGTGGACACTTACGAGTTCCAGGTCGGTAACCTGATCACGGCCGAAGAGCCCCCGGAGGGCTACCGCGCGCTGTACCGCCTGATCCTCGGCACCGTCGAGAATCCGGCGATCCATCCGCCGGACGTACACCCGGCCGATGAGGCCAGCGGCCTGAACGCCATCGTGGATGACTGGGACGAGGAAGAAAATATTGATGTTGAAATGTAAATTATTTAAAATCAATATATTAACAATTATTTATTAACTTTTTAATTCTTTTTTTATGAAAAAGTTTCTTTTCATCGCTGCAACTGCAGCTGCCGTCCTGAGCGCCTGCGCCCAGACGGAGGAGACCCACAAGGTCAACGCGCAGGGCGACGCCGTCGGATTCGGCGTGTATGTCCCCCAGACCAAGGCGGGTGCTGCCGGTCAGACCACCACTGCCAGCATTCAGCGTTCCGAGGCGAACGGCGGCGGATTCGGCGTCTTCGCTTATTACACGAATGACGGTGACTATTCCGCTTCCGCAAAGCCGAACTTCATGTACAACCAGGGCGTTTTCTATAACGCTTCCAAGTGGGAGTACACCCCGATCAAGTACTGGCCGAACGAGTATGGCACCGGCGCCCACAGCACAGGTACCGACAAGGTCAGCTTCTTCGGTTACGCTCCTTATGTGGCTACGGCTTCCGGCCCTTATGGCATCACGGCTTTCGCCCCGGCCAACAACGCCGCCGGCAACCCGACCGTCACTTACGTCATCGACCCCACTCCGTCGACGGCTGTCGACCTCTGCTGGGCTGTAAAATCCGACACCGGTCTTCCTTGGATCAATCAGACCAAACAGAGCACATCCGGTACCGTCGCTTTCCTGTTCAAGCACGCCCTCGCCCGCTTCAATGTCAACGTCCGCGGCTACTTCGATGCAGTCCGTTCTGCTGAAGGCGCTGTCAGCACCGACGACATCGATACCAACACCAAGATCACCATCGAGAAGATCGAGATCAAGGGCACCTTCGCACCCTCCGGTACGCTGAACCTGAACAACACGACGGCCAACACGGCTCTCTGGACCCCCGCAACGGCTGCCGAGACGACCCTCACCATTCCCAATGCCGACATCGCCGCCAGCCTGAAGGCAACCGTGGACGGTGAGACTTCCTTCCCGAGCATCGCCGGTGTAACCAAGACCAATGTCAACGTGTTCACCGGTGCCGCCCCCGCCAAGACGGACGCCACCTACTACACGTTCATTCCGACCACGACTTCCACCACGCTCAATGTGAAGATCACTTACTATGTGACCACACAGGATGCCAAGCTTGACGGCGGCATCAGCTGCGTCAAGAATGTCATCGACAAGGACATCACTTTCGCGAGCGGCTTTACCTGCGGTCTCAACTACAATCTGAACATCGTCCTCGGCATGACGACCGTCAAGCTCGAGGCCACCGTTTCCGATTGGGCGGATCCTACCGATGTCGACATCGACCTCCCGGTCAACCTTTAATCGACTCTATTTATTTTATTCATGCGGGCCTGACCGCCCGCATGGGTACCAGTATATGTTAAGGAAATTCGGCATATGGGCTTTGACGGCGATGATGGCCGTCTCCTGCGCCAAGGTGGCGCAGGAGGGCGGCGACGAGCCGTGGAACGAGCTCGGCGGCGACCGTCCGGTGTCGTTCCGCTCGAGCCTTACCGCCCCGGAGACCAAGGCCACCCTTCCGACGGGATCGAGTTTCGGCGTCTTTGCCTACTACACGAAGACGACCAACTGGAATTCCGCCAGGGGCGCCACCGTGCCCAATTTCATGTACAACGAGGAGGTTACCTTCGACGGCACCTCCTACAGCTACGCCCCCATAAAATACTGGCCCAACAACACCAACGAGAAGATCAGTTTCTGGGCCTACTACCCCTATTCGGCCAGCGCCGTGCTGTACAAGAAGAATTCGACCACCGTCTTCAACAACACGACCAAGGACCTTCCGGACATCCGTTTTACGGTGACCGACGGGCAGACCGACTTCATGGTTTCCGACGTGGCGGCCAACAAGACCAAACCGGCCGTGGACACGCCCGTCGAGCTGAGCTTCAACCACGCCCTGTCGAGGCTTTCCTTCTATGTGAAAAAAGTGGACGCGGCGGTCCCGGAGAAGTACACGGTCAAGCTCAAGACGATCCGGCTGGACGGTATCTATCTCACGGCTACCCACAAGAATTCGGGGACCGTCGGATGGGCGAACTGGACCGGCCCCCGCGGAACCGTCTCCCCGTTCGCTCCCGCCGACCCTTCCGCTTACCTGACGCTTGCCACGAGCTATCCCGCAGCCGGGTCGCCCCAGGCCATCTCCATCGTCCTTCCGCAGGACCTCTCCTACGAATATGCGATGCTCCACGTCGAGTATACCATCGATTTCGAGGGTCTGCTCCACACCAGGACCATGATCAGCAACATTCCGCTGAGCAGCGTCTTCGAAGACGCTTCCGCCCTGTGGCAGAAAGGAAAAGAATATAGAGTAAACATCAGCATTACCCCGGACGACCCGATCGAGTTCTCCGTAACCTGGTCCAACTGGGGAACCGTACATAATATAAACTGCTAGAGATGAAACTGCGCCTGTCCATATCCGCCGCCGCTGTCCTCGCGCTCCTTTCCGGGTGCGTGAAGGAAGGCCCGTCCCGGGTGGACACGGGCAGGGAACCGATCCGTTTCGGAGCCTCCGCCGGCATCGAGACCAAGGCCTTCGATCCCTCCGACAATACCCGTCCCAACGACCCCCGGACGCTCATCAGTGTCGGAAACGGCGTGAGTCTCTTCGGCGTGTGGAGAGCTACGATCGGGGATGATTCCGTCTATGAGACGCTCTTCAACAACCGCCGCCTCCGCTGCAACAACGTCTACCTGGACGACCCGACGGACCCGCTGTCCTTCGATCCCGAGGACCAGAACAGCAGCGTATGGGACTACGATCCGCTGGAGTATTGGAAAAATACCGGCGACTACTGCTTCACGGCCGTCTCGCCTTATACGACGGGCGACGCATCCATCAACAGCGCCTACGAACTGAAAATTTCCTACCGTGTGGGTACCAATCACGACCTGATGGTGGCCCGCGCCTACCGGGCGGAGCCCGCGGGCGGAAAAGACCGTGTGGAGCTGGCCTTCAAGCACGTTACCTCCGCCGTCCGCTTCCTCTTCGGAACGGCCTCGGACCAGGGCGACAAATACAAGCTGACGGCCTTCCGCCTGGAGAACCTGTCGCCCCGCGGCACGCTGACCATCGACAGCCGCCTCACCGCTCCCATCGACTTCGGTCCCGGCGGGCCGGACGAGCCTCTGGACTGGTCTGCCGGCGCGATCGGCGTTCTGGGCACCCTGTTCGACTGGACGGCCGACGCCTCGGATCCGGAAAAGACCGTCCCTTACCCCACCGACCCGGACAATCCGGACGACTACGCCCAGATGGGCTGGTATTATATGATTCCCCATACGCTGGACGCGGGCGCCTCGGTGGTCTTCTCCGTTTCCTACGACGGACAGACGCCCGTGGAGACGACGATCAACATCTCCGACCTGGAGCTTCCCGCCGGCGCAGACACCTGGCAGCCGAACCACGTTTACAACTATTTTATCACCGTCAGCCAGAGCGGCGCCGACATCGAGGTGGTGGCTACGCCCTGGGACGAAGTGAGCATTACGACGGACCCGGTAACATTTGAAGGATAGGATGAGAGCACTGAGATACATATTGCTGCTGACGGCGGTTCTCCTTTCGGGGTGGGCCTGCCGGAAAGAAGTCGATCCCGCAGAGACGGGAACGGGCCAGGGCGGCGTCGTATTCAGGCTTACGAGCAGGGATCCGATCCGGCTCCAGACGAAGACCGACGCAGACGAACTGCTGGACGGACTCCGCTTCTCGAACCTGCTCGTCATCCTCGTGGACAACACCGGGCAGGTCGTCGGAAATATCTACAAATCATACCCTTACGACCCGGCCAGCCCCGGGAATGATCCCCTTCAGGAGGAAGTGACCGGGAGCACACTGACCGATGACACCGTCCATTTCGAGCATCTGAACCCGGGCAATTACACCGCCTACGCTTATGCGAATATCGATGCCGAAGCCTGGCAGGAGAGCGGGGAGGATATTTCCGCCACGGGGAAGGAGAAGGATCTGGTGTCCGGCGACTTCTCCGCCTTCCTCGAGCGGGAGCTCAAGGCCGCGGATCCGATTACTCCCGCAGCTGCCGGCGAGAGCGCCATGCTCCTCACCGGGCAGGCGGAGGTCGCCGTCGGCCTGTCGGTGGAGCCCCACACCGTCTATCTGAAGCGGCCCGTGGTGCGCCTTCGCGTCTACATCAACAACACGACGCCTTACCCGGTGCGGATGGACGAACTTCAGTTCAGCGACTTCAATGCCGACAGGGCATACCTGATCGGCCGGAGCGACGACAGCGGCGTGCCTTCCGTCCCGGCGGGCGTAACCTACGGTCCCCTGCCCTCCTACCCGATTCTCTCCGCTTCGCCCGAAACAGCCCCCCAGTCCGGGGCTCCCGGCTATGAGGAAGAGTACCTCGTATACGAGACGCTGCTCTATGAAAACGCCTGCCCGGATCCGTATCAGGTCTTTGCGACCCTTACGCTTGACCCTTCCGGCCTCAACCGGCAGATGTCGCTGGGTGAGATAGTACGAGAACCTGTCAACGCCACAACCCTCAACGCGATGGCAAACGGCGAGCAGATGGACATTCTGCTGACCAATCCCCGCAAGCAGACCCGCTCCGCCCGCCTTTATTACGGCGTCAGCGCCGAGGACAATTATGCCTGGGAAAGCTGCGGATACGAAAGCTATGCCGATCTCCTGAACCGGATCACGGCCATCTTCTCGGAGTCTCCGTCCTGTTACTATGAGGGATACACCTATAATGGTACTGGGTCCAGCCAGGCCGGCCTGGCCGGATGGACCGGCCTGGCGGCGGATGCTCCGCTGGGGCCTGCCCCGAACGGTCCCACCGTCACTTTCGATTATACCGGAGCCAACAGCGGCACTCCCAAAAAGTACGTCAGGACGCTGACAAGAGGGGCAGACGGGAAGTTTTCCATCGAAGGTCTGTCTACATCTGCCACATCCCTTACCAATATGCAGATCGAACAAGGAGGGTCGAACGACAACAACCGTTTTGCCGCCGACCTGCCGAGAACTTTCCTCGTCAACCTCAAGAACAGTTCCGGCAAGTATCTCAAGTCCGACAGCAAGTACAGTGAGTCAAATGTTGATAAAGCCAAGAAGAGCACGCTCCTCTGGGACGGCACCACAACCAATCAGGACCACCAGTTCATGCTTTTCAGACAGAAGCGCGACTGGGCACCCCTCAAGCGAATCCTCAAAGAAAGCCACAAGGAAGTTCCCCTAACTTATATGACCCGTAACGAAGACATCAAGCTGGTCATCAACGTCTTCTACGCCGACCAGGAAGGCACCCTGAACTTCGACGTCGACAACAGCACCTGGACGACACCCAGCGAATCGTCCCACACATTCAATTGATTCCGAGCATGAAAAGGCCTATCCACCATATTTTCCTCACCACCCTGCTTGCCGCGGTCACGCTCCTTCCCGGAGGCTGCGTCCGGGAAATCTACGACCGTCCCGCCGAGGGAGAAGGAGAGGTGATCGACCTTGCCATCCCCTTCGGCGCGCCGCGGGGAGAGAGCGTCACCGTCTCCACCAAGGCAGAGCTTTCCCTGGCGGACGAGAGCCACGTGTTCAATATGTATCTGCTCATCTTCGACGGCTCCGGCGACAGCGGCAAAAAGATTTACGGCCACTATTTCGACGGAAGCAACCTGGGAGCGAGCACGGAGAACAATTGGTGGGAAGTCGACAACATGCCATCGGCCTCAGACCCGACGACAACGACCGGCACCCTCCATATCCGGACCGCCAAAAAGGGAGGCTGCACCGTGGTCGCGGTAGCCAACATGAACCCTGACGACCTGGACGTCTCCCCGGGAAGCCTCTCTACCATAAAGACTTACGGAGATCTCAAGAATGTGGTCGCCACCCAGGTCCGCAGCGAAATCGCCGCCAATTCCGGCTATTTCCTGATGACCGGGCAACTCACCGGAATCGACATTCTCGGCAATACGTCGGACCCCAATGACATCAGCCGGAACACCCTGCATCTCAAGCGGCTCTATGCGAAAATTGCCTTCGAGGTCCAGGTCGGAAAGGCAGGCGCGGCCGCCGGCATCCGCAAATTCGTTCCGGACAAGTGGTACGTAGTCAATGTCCCTTCCTGTTCCTACCTGCTGGAAAGGACCTCGACGCCCTACGAAGACGCGGCCGTGACCCTCGATCCCGACCCTTCGGCCAGTCAGTTCTTCTCCACACCGGAGCTGGGATTCGAGACCGAGAAACTGGCCAAGGATCCGGACAACCCTTCCAATTATGTCTACTATCACGACGGAGTCACCAAGGCCTCCTGCTACGGTTTTTCCTTCTATATGATGGAAAACCGAAAGGCGCCGTATGCCCGTTCTGGGGACGTTCTCCCCTCTTCTTTCACCTATGCCGACAGGGAACGGGAAATCAAGGACGGTTCCGGGCACAACCAGGGTTTCCGCTATGCCGACGAACGCTCCGCCTACATCGTGATGACTGGCAAGATCGTGATGGGCGTCACATCCGGCTCCAATGCCAATGCCACGCTGGACGCCAATGTCAAGTACAAGATCCATCTGGGCAATTTTGCCAGTGACAATGCCGACTTCAACATACTCCGCAACCACAACTACACTTATAAGATTTACATAAATGGGTCTGACGACATCAAGACAGAAGTTGAAACGCGTACTGAGGAGAATGAACCGGGCGCCACGGGCCGCGTCGTCGTTGCCGAAGAGGAGGTCTTCGACAGCGACTGCCACTACAGCACCCAGGTGATTTCTTTCCACGCCAGCCTTATCGACCCCAGCCAGATCAGCTGGTATGTCGAGACCCCGTTCAACCCCGAGGGCGCCGGCCCGGACGACGGCCTGGAACTCAGCGACATCGACTACAAGTGGGTGCAGTTCCATGTGAACGCCATGGGAAGCGACGGGAAATACTCCCAGAACCGCGTGCTCTACGAGCCCCATGACTGGGAGAAATATGATGAACTGGGCATTGCCCCGGGGACGAAGGGCCACACGATGTACGTCAACGAGCTCGTGGAGTATATCAAGCACCAGAAGAGCCAGTACGACCTCCATCTGGCCGATCCGTCCCTCCCCAAGAGCGATTTTGACAACGACACCGACCCCAAAATTTCGGTCACGGCCTTTGTCAACGAGTATTATTACGAGGAGCATCCGACCAAAGGCGGATTCGACCCCACCCTTTGGAAACTGGTGGTGAACCATCCGATGCGGCGTATGCACATCCTGGCATCATCGGCCCGTTCCGCCGACGGAGAGAGCAACCTGATCGGCGCCTCCTTCACCCTCCAGCAGCGTTCCATCCAGAGCATCTATGCCGTCCATGAAGTCGCAGACCTACAGTCCGCCTGGGGGATGGAGTTCACGGACGACGAAAGGGAAACCGGAGCTTCAACATACTGGAAGAATAAAAATTTTGAAGATTGTGGCAATACCAGTTCCACAAACGGAAGACTCAATTCCCTGAAACTCTGGGGCATACTAAATCCGGACGGGACTGAAAAAACAGGATTCTTACCCCGCTGGGACGATTATCTTAATCTAGAAGGCACTAATACTACGCCACAACTTCTGAATGATTACAATTACCTACGTTACAGTTGTCTTTCCAGAAACAGGGACAACGATGGTGACGGTTTTATAGACCCTGAAGAGATTCGCTGGTATATGGCATCCGATGTCCAATTGATAGGTGTATTCCTGGGTTCTTACGGCATTGAAGGTGACGCAAGGCTTTATCAGCGTAATGCGTCCGAACAGGCCGAAAACAATAAGAATATATGGCGTCAGCACATTATCGCCAGCAACCGCTATCCCGGAGCAGCTTATACGAATAGTAATGTGTATCCCCGTATCGTATGGGCGGAAGAAGGCGTAAACGGCAGTAATATGAGTTACAGCGGCAACGACCAGACCTCAACATTCAGTACACGTTGCGTACGAAATCTGGGCTATTATATAGATGGTGGTCAGAAAAAAGATATTACCCAGTCCGCCCCCGCGGTAGAGCCTGACCCATACGCAATTTTGACGCGAAAGCATCTGGAGTCGGATGGATCAGTGACAAGTCCATATACCGGTAATTATGACAATCAGACATTCTATGAGTTTGATTGCTCCCATATCAACTTAAATTCCCTTCGCGAACCTGTGGACCACGAACTCGTAGGTCACGACGAGCATAGCAAGATGGCCTGCCTGTCCAGTAAATTCGGAACGGCACCGGTAATAGACCTGAAAACCGTGGATACGCGCGTATTCAACGGTACCACTTATGATTTGAAAACATTCAGCGGCATCAATAATTACCTCAACGCCTGCTTCCCGGATCTGGATAGCGGATTCAGGATCTGCCCCGAGGGGTATCGTCTGCCAAATGCCAGGGAAGTGTCGTTGATGTGGACGGTCCTTTCGGCTTTGACTACTGGAGATTCTGCATATCTGGGCAATTCCGGTGACACAGACGGCACCTTCAGCCGTACCTACTGGTCTATGGGTGCATTAGGTTCCCAAAAAGCGCCCACTTATTACGGCTGGGGAATGAGTTCCAAGCACCTTCTGATGGCCCTTAACCAGAAGTTTACAAAGCCCCGCTGCGTCAAGGATATCTAAAAATAATTGGTAATTCGAAAATCTTTAACTACTTTTGTAAGTTGTAAGACCAACCTATCTGATTACAAGAAATACTATTATATGAAGAAGATCGCCACCCTCCTTGCAGGCATGCTCCTGTTCGCAGCAGCCGCGTTTGCACAGACCCCTTCCGTCACGACTCCGAGCCAGAACCTCCGCCTCCAGTATAAGGGAGCCCGCGTCATCGGCAACGATGTCGAGCTGACCGTCACCATCACCAACCTTTCCTCCGAGGAGGTCGTCCTCAACCTCGTCGGCGGTACCTACCAGAACGGCATGGCCGGCAGCGTCGCCTATGACAACGACGGCAACATCTACGAGCTCAACAACATCCTCGTCTCCGTCGGCAACAAGAGCTACACGGAGCAGTACAGCTCGACCGCCTTCCCGTCCCAGGTCCCGGTCAAGTGCCATATCTTCGTCCGCGGTGTCGACAAGGCCGCCAACCTCTTCTCCAAGGTGAAGCTCTGCCTCCTCTGCCCGCAGCTCGACATCCGGAACACCGGCATCCACTTCGAAATCAACAACGTGAGCATCAAATAACTCCGTCTGGCCATGAAGGATCTCCGCATCCTTGCCGGACTGTGTATCCTCATCGCATCGGTCTCTGCGTCGGCCCAAACCACCGAATCCGTGAGCACCGATGCGGTTGTCGTTTCTGACACCCTTACGACAGTCCCGATCGTTCCGCTCTCCCCTACGTCGACAAAGACCGACACCGGAAAGAGCGTCTTCCTGCCGCCGACCATCCTGGCCGAAGACGTCGTCAACACGGTAAAGCCGGCCTCCGTGCCGGGAGAGGCCCTTCCCGAGCCCGTAGAGCGCGTTTCCCCCGTCTTTATGGGCCTTTCGACCAATCTGCTGCTGGATGCCGCCCTGGCGCCCAATATCGGCGTGACCGTCCCGGTCGGGCAGCGCTGGTCCGTCCAGGCATCCTTTGCCTGCCCCTGGTGGGATAACGGCGAAAAATCCTTCGCCTACCAGGTGCTCCACGGCAGCGTCGGAGCCCGCTACTGGCTGAGGGGCTGGAAAGAGCGCAACAACGCCGACCCGGGCTTTCTTCGCGGCTGGTTTGCCAGCGCCGGAATCGGAGGCGGATACTATGACATCGCTCCCTGGGGAGACGGCGCCCTCCCCAACCAAATTTTTTTACATATACTATAATTTAGGGGGGAAAAAAGGTTTCATTTGATTTCGGTTTAGTCCGGAATATTGAGCGGCTTGAACTGCTTCTGGCGCTGCTGCCAGCGTTCGCGGGCATACTGCTGCATGTCGGTCACCGTATCGTTCTCGTCGATGATTTCCATGCCGAGGATGGTTTCGATGATATCCTCGAGGGTGATGAGGCCCTGGAACGAGCCGTATTCGTCAATGATCAGGGCGATCTGGTCCTTGGTCTTGAGGAGGGACTCCCAGATGTCGCTGACCGTGGCCTCTTCGTTGAAAACGGCGATAGGACGCTTGACGGAGGAGAGCTTGACGGAGAACTTGTCCTCGGTCAGCAGCTCCAGCACGTCGTAGCGGAGGACATAGCCGGTGATGAACTCGGGCGAATCGGCATAGACCGGGATGCGGGAATTGTGCGACAGGGACTCGTCCTTGTAGAACTCCTTGAGGGTCATGGACTCGGGAGCGATGGCGGCGACCACACGCGGGGTCATGACGTCGTAGGCCTTGATGTCGTCGAGTTTGATGATGTTCTGGATGACCTTGTTCTCGCTCTTGTCGATGATGCCCTCTTCCTCGGCCATACCGGCCATCGCGGAGACTTCCTCGCGGGAAATGGAGGTGTCGACCTCGTCGATGTCGAGCCGCTTGCGGAAGAGTTCGATGAGAATCACCAGCGGGTACATCAGCGTCACCAGGAGCTTCATCGGGCGGGAGAGCCAGAGGAGCCTGCGCCACTGGGAGGTGCCGATGGTCTTGGGGATGATTTCCGAAAAGACGAGGATCAGCAGGGTCATCAGGGCGGACACGAGGCCGAACCACTCGTTGCCGAAGACCTTGTTGGTCTGGTAGCCGACGCCGGCGGCGCCGATGGTGTTGGCGATGGTGTTCAGCGAAAGGATGGCCGCGAGCGGACGGTCGGGCTCCTGTTTGAAACGCATGAAAAGCCGGGCATTGCGGTCGCCGTCCTCCTCACGCATGGTGATGAAGGAAACCTGCGCCGACATCAGCACGGACTCCAGCAGTGAGCAGAGAAAGGACACTGCCATTGCGCCGAAAAGATATATGAGAAGAAGCCCCATTGCGGCCGTTTTGCATTACAATCTGCAAAGATAGCAAAAAAATAGATTCCACGAACAGGTCGTGGAATGACAGAGTAGAACAAGCCGTGGAATGAAAACTATAACAAGTCGTGGAATGACAAATCAGTGGTGGAGAGTCATGCCGAAGGTGAGGCGCCAGCCGTGGTATTTCGTGCCGTCAGCCTTGCAGGGCATGAGGTCGCGGGTGTATTCCCCTGTGATATAGAAGGTATAGAGGTAGAGCGTCGCGCCGTAGTTGCCGGACACGAGGAAGCGGCCTTCCTCGTCGTGGAAGCCGGCTTCCCAGCTGTAGGGCCGGGTATAGCTGTAGGCCCCGGTCACGCCGGCATGGACGCAGAGGGAACTGTAATGCGTAAGGTCCAGCACGTCCAGCACCAGCTTGACGGGAATGCCGAGGCGAAGGGCCTCGTCCTGACTCCCCCGGAGATGCCGGAAATCTCCCTCCAGGCCGAAGTCGAGAAAGAAGGGCGTCGGGTGGAAGATGAAGGAAGACTCCACGAGCTCGAAGCCGTAGGCGTTCTGGCGGGGCATGCCGGCGGCGTTGGACAGGCCTCCGGTGAAACCGAGACGGCTGTACTGGGCAGAAATGGTGCCGGAGAGCAGGAGCAGCGCGGCTAATATGGTGATAATGCGGCGTTTCATAGGCATGACATTTGTTGCAAATATAAGGAAAAATTAGATATATTACCTTTTTATTTCTATCTTTGTTGTTGACCACAAACACTTTCCAGCCATGAAAGCCCATCATATCCTCCTGGCGCTGGGCGCCACTCTTCTCTATACGGCAACACTTAGCGCCCAGGGACGCGACAACCGCTGGGACACCGGCGTGTCCGGCAACGGCGCCCTTGGCCAGGCCATCACCCTCGCCGGCGGCGGCGACTTTTCCGTTCCGCCCGCTTCCGGCCCCACCTCCGTCGGCAGTTCCGACAGCAGTTCCGACAGCAGTTCCTCCGGGGACGGCAGCTACTCCAGTGGCAGCTATTCCGGCGACTACAGCGGCGTCGGCTCCGCCATTGCCGGCGGCCTGATCGGCGGCCGGGGCACCTCCCGCTTTCTCGGGCCCGGCGACGACGACGCCCGCTGGGATTTCTCCGACGAGCGCGTCGACGGCATCCATGGCCTGTGGTACGGCATCCGCGGCATCGGCCGGGGCATCGGCAGTGTCGGAGAATGGATCGGTGACGGAATCGGCAACCTGTTCTCGTCCAACAATTTCCGGGCGAAAAGCGGTTGCATCATGGATACCAACGGGACGGTCTATGAGGTCTGGGGCCGCCGCAACAAAGGCTACGGCATCCACAGCAGCCGCAAGAAATGGGAAGTGAGGCCTTTCTATGAGAACATCCGCCTCGTCGCCCTGCACGGCGCCGTCGCGAAGTTCAAAGGCTTCTGGGGCATGATCGACCCTCTAAGCGGCAAGACGCTCAAGGACTTCGAGTTCGTCTATGACAAATACTCCGGTTACTACTATCCCGACGGTCCCGCCTATTTCGTCTGCGCCTTCGGGCAGACGTCCCCCAACGGCATCGAGAACTGGATCCTCGCGATCCCGGACGGTGAAGGCGGATACTACCGCAGCCCGGAGGAATACGCCAAGATCGAGGTGTTCGTCGACCAGGCCCGCTATGTCCGCGCCATCTGCAGGGACCACAATGGCAAGTATTCCATGCGCGGCGGTGGCGGCAAAGAGATCCTTCCCGCCGAGTTCAGCGACATTCGGTATACCGGCTTCTCCTATGGGGACGACTCCTACTATGTGTCTCACTACCAGTGCGTCAACGAAGACGGCATCGGCATCTTCGACAGCGAGGGCAAGTGTGTCGTGGCCCCGATGTTCGACCGGGTGGACTCGATGAAGCAGTACGGCTACCTCTGCCACCGGGTCGACGGCGGCAAAGATGACGTCACCCTTATCAATCCCGAAGGCGACGTAGTCGTGGGCGACGCAATGATGATTTCCTACGACTCCGTCTGGTTGGGCGGCAAGACGCGCATTTTCCTCACCGTCCAGAACAGCGACGGCAAATATGCCATCTACAACACCAAAGGCCGGCGCCTTACCCCGTTTGTCAACCGCCCGTCGCAGTTGCCGGACAAGTACGATCTCAACGCGGCAGATCTCGAAGAGTACCGCATCTACTAAAAAAGATGCCCGATCGCTCGGGCATGACGGTTCCCTACAGTTTCAGCAGCCGCTCCACGAGGATGCGGCAGAGCGCTGTACCGGAAAAGCCCGGCGTGGGGCGAAGGCAGATATAGATCCGGTCTCCGGACGGGAGCGTCATCGCAGCCTGCGCATACTTCTCGAGGCCGCCGTCCAGGACCTCCTCCCGCGTCGCCGTAAAGAGGTGGAAATCGGCTCCGGTCGGGGGCATGACACTGAGAAAGTCGCTTTCCGGATAAGTATTCTTTATTACATCAAGCCCCGAAACGGCCACGATGTCGGCGATGAGCCGGGGCAGGACATGGGCCTCGCAAAAGCCCGTGACCGCAGCGGTGACACGCCCGGCCGAACGGCCCGAAGCGTTCAGCGTTCCGAAGAGCGCATCCGCCTCCCCATAGGCGTCAAGAATCCGCTCCGCATAGACCAGAAAATGCTCTCCAGCTTCCGTCAAAGCCACTTCTCCCCTGCCGCGGACAAAGAGATCCGCGCCATAGGTGCGCTCCAGGTCACCGATCTGCTGGCTCACCGCCGGCTGGGTGATTCCGAGCGAACGGGCGGCCTGCGTGAAGTTTCCGAGACGGGCCGCCGTGACAAAGGTCCGGAGCTTGGCGTCCTCATACTTTCCCATAAGCAAGACTTATTATTTAGGGCAAAAGTAAACAAAGCCTTTCAATCCTCCAAAGTTTTTTATTATATTTGCGTAATATAGTTTGATTGTACAACCAAAAACAATAGTATGAAGAAATTTTTCCTGTTCTTCGCGGTCCTCGGCCTAGCCGCCACGACCGCCCTCCGCGCCCAGGACATGGACGAGGCCAGCCGCTACATGATGCAGAACCTCCCCAATGATCCTGCTGTCCGCGTCGGCCACCTCGACAACGGCCTGACGTATTACCTGCTGCACAACGCCCTGCCCGAGAAGCGTGCCGAGTTCTACCTCGCCACCAATGTCGGCGGCATCCAGGAGACCCCCGACCAGGACGGTCTCGCCCACTTCCTCGAGCACATGTGCTTCAACGGCACCGAGCATTTCCCCGGCAAGGGCATCCTTGACTATCTCCGCAGTATCGGCGCCGAGTTCGGCCGCAACATCAACGCCTCCACCGGTTTCGAGGAGACCCAGTACATGCTCAACAACATTCCCGTCGAGCGCCCGACCGTGGTCGACACCTGCCTGATGATCCTCGCCGACTACTCCCACTACGTGCTGAACGAGACCGAGGAGATCGACGCCGAGCGCGGCGTCATCATCGAGGAGCGCCGCCAGCGCCGCAACGCCCAGTGGCGTCTGCTGGAGCGCAGCTTCCCCTACTGGTTCGGCGACTGCAAATACGCCACCTGCACGCTGATCGGCCAGCAGGAGAGCCTGGAGACCTTCAAGCCCGAGAGCCTCCACAACTTCTACAAGACCTGGTACTACCCGGGCAACCAGGCCGTCGTCGTGATCGGTGACATCGACGTCGACCGCACCGAGGCCAAGATCAAGGAGATCTTCGGTTCCATCCCGGCCAACCCGAACCCCCAGCCCAAGGAAGTCATCACGCCCCCGGCTCACGAGCAGCCCTATGTCGGCGCCCTGACCGATCCGGAAGCCACCTCCGCCAGCATCATGCTCATGTGGATGGGCCAGGCCGCCCCGGAAGAGTACAATCCGACCCGTGCCATGCTCCTCAACGACCTGCTTCAGCGCCTTGTCTCGAACATCATGTACGAGCGTTTCCAGGACATCACCTCCGATCCCGATTCCCCGTACGAGAGCGCATCTTTCGCCATCGGCGGTTCCGTCATCTATGAGAACACCGACGCCGTCATCGGCGAGGTGACCCTCAAGGAAGACCGCATCATGGAAGGCTACAAGGCCTTCGTCGAGGAAATCGAGCGCCTGGTCCGCTTCGGCGTCGCCGACGACGAGGTCGAGCGTGCCAAAGCCTCCATCCTCAGCTCCTACGAGAATGCCGTCAAGCGCGCCGCAACCCGCAAGAACGCCGAGTTCGTCTATCCGATCCTCAACAACTTCTTCGACAAGAAGCCTTACATGGTCCCCGAAGAGGCCCACAAGGAAGTCGAGCAGCTCCTCCAGAACTTCAACGCGCAGATCATCTCCATGATGGTCAGCCAGATCCCGATGGTCGAGACCAACAACTTCACGATCCTCTACACCGGTCCCGAGAAGGCGGGCATCGCCACCCCGACGGAGGAAGAGCTCCTCAGCGCCTACCGCGAGGTCAAGGCCTCCGACATCAAGGCCGGTGAACAGAACGCCGTCGCAGAGTCCTTCCTCGATCCCGAGACCCTCGCCGGCGCCGGCGTCGACAAAACCCGCACCATCCTCTACGGCACGACCGAATGGACCCTCGCCAACGGCATCACCGTCTATGTCAAGCCCACCAAGTTCGCCGAGAACCAGATTCTCCTCAACATCTTCGAGAACGGCGGTCTCTCCATCGTTCCGGAAGGCGACATGGCCAGCTTCAACAACGCCATCGTCAGCGTCTTCAACGGCAACAGCGGCGTAGGTCCGTTCTCCGGCACCGAGGTCTCCAAGATGCTCGCCGGCAAGAGCCTCTCCGTGTCCCCTTATTTCGGCGCCTACAAGCACGGCGTCAACGGCCGCAGCTCCATCAAGGACCTCGAGACCGCCCTGCAGATCATCTACCTCTATTATACCGATCCTCGCTTCGACGAGAAGGAGTGGAACAACGGCATCGCCCAGTTCAAGAGCATGCTCCCGAACCTGGAGAACACGCCCGACTTCATCTTCGCCAAGCGCCTCATGAAGCTCCTCTACGACAGCCCGCGCCACGAGCAGATCTCCATGGACGTGGTGAACCGCGCAGACCTCAAGGTCTTCGAGAAGAACTACCGCAAGCTCTTCGGTGACGCCACCGGCGCCAAGATGACCATCGTCGGCGACGTCGATCTCGAGACGCTGAAGCCGCTTGTCGAGAAGTATATCGGCTCCCTGCCGACCGGCAAGACCGCATCGACCTGGGAGAAGAGCGACAAGGGCATCGTCAGCGGCAAGGTCAGCGACGACTATCTCACCGACATGACGACCCCGCAGACGACCGTGATCAATGTCTACAGCGTCGACACCCGCTATGACGAGCGCACCGCCGTCGCCCTCGACATCGTCCAGTATATCCTCGACATGCGCTATGTCCAGTCCCTCCGCGAGGAAGAAGGCGGCACCTACGGCGCCAGCACCGCAACGGCCCTCCAGCGCCGTCCCGCCGGCAAGGCTCTCGTGCAGACCTACTTCAACTGCAACCCGGCCAAGGCTGACCTCCTCCGCGAGCTCGCCGCCAAGGGTATCGCCGAGCTGGCCGCCGAAGGCCCGACCGACGAGGAAATGACCCAGGCCCTGCTGAATCTCCGCAAGAACCTGCCGGAGAGCCGCATCAGCAACGCCTACTGGGCCGGCCAGATCGAGAACTGGATCGACTACGCCGAGGACGCCGACACGCTCCGTGAGACGGCTCTCCAGCTCGTCACCAAGGAGGATGTGAAAAACATCACCAAGGCGATGATCGAGAGCGGCAACTTCATCGAACTCGTCCAGCGCCCGACCAAGGAGGCCGAATAATGGCCCGGAGCAGAGACGACAGCAGACGCCGTGACGGCCTCGGGGTGGCCCTTATGTGGGGCCTCCTCGGGGTTGTCTCGCGCCTGCCGCTCCGTTTCCACCTGCGGGTGTTCCGGCTGGTGTCGTGGTTCCTCGAAAAGGTGCTGCACTACCGCCGGGACGAGCTGATGATCAACCTGTCCCGCAGTTTCCCCGACAAGAAATACAAGCAGCTCAAGCAGATCCGCCACCGGGCCTACGTCCACATGGGCGACCTGATGGCCGGAGCCGTCCGCTTCAGCCGCTACCGCGGGAAGAACGCCTCGGCCCGCTTCCGCCGCAATCCGCCGGCGGAAGTTCTCAACCCGGAAGTCCTCAACGAGCTCTACGACAACAGCCCCTCGGTGATGGTCCTCACCGGCCACGCCGGCAACTGGGAGCTGATTCCGGGCATCCCCGACATGGTCCCGGCGGACCGGCCGTGGCATTTCGACCGCAAGGACCTCATTATCGTCTACAAGCAGCTGAGCAGCCACTTGTGGGACCGGGTCATCAAGCGGAACCGCAGCAGCATCCTCGGCCCCGGCAATGAAAGTCTCCAGGAGACCAACCGCATCCTCCGCTACGCCCTCGAGCACCGCGGACAGAAGAAGGTCTACGTCTTCCCGACGGACCAGTTCCCCTACCGCGGCGCGACCCGCCACGATGTCGGCACCTTCATGCACCAGCCGACGCAGGCCATGGTCGGCGGCGCAGCCATCGCGACGAAATTCAAGATGAGCGTCGTCTATATCCGCTGGACGAAGGTCAGACGCGACTTCTACACGCTGGAGTTCGTCCCGATCGCCCGGGACGCCTCCACGATGACCCCCGTTGAGATCATGCAAGCATTCTACCGCAACCTCCAGGAAGATCTCGAGCGTCAGAACGAGAACTACCTGTGGACGCACAAAAGATGGAAATAACCCCATGAGAAGATTCCTACTCAGCACAGCCCTCGGAGTGCTGCTCGCCGGCCTCAGCGCCGCCGCCCAGGGAACCGTCAGTTACAGTCTCCCCCGCACGGCCCTCACCCTTACGGTGACGGTCGAGCGCGAGAGCTTTTTCGCCGGCCCCTATGCCCGCTACGCCCAGAAGTACCTCGGTATCAGCGCCGCGCAGGCGGACGCCGTCCGCTATGAGATCCTTGACATGCGCCTGACCCCGAGCCTGGAAGCCGACCCGGCCGCCCGTTTTACCGTCAGCGCCCGCGCTGCGGAAAAACTCCTGCAGCTGACCGCCCAGGGGCTGGTCTCCACCGGTCTCGGCGAGACGACGGAAAGCACCGCCTGGCACTTCGACGGCAAGGGCGGAAAGGACTTCTCGTCCCGCGGCGTGAGCTCGAACCTCACCTCCGTGACGACGACCCTCTACAAACGCGAGAAAAACGACACGAGCTTCAACCGCGTCGCCGTCCACCAGAGCCGCGTCGTCTCCAAGCCCCTCGACCAGCGCGCCGAGGAAGCCGCCGAGAAGCTACTCGAGCTGCGGGAGACCCGCCTCGACATCCTTTCCGGCAGCACGGACGGGGATTTCAGCGGAGAGGCGCTCGGTGCGGCGGTGCGTGAAATCGCCGCCCTCGAGGACGAATACCTCTCGCTGTTCACGGGCTACAGCGTCCGCGAGCGCCAGACCCTCAGTTTCGACCTCATCCCTTCCGGCGGGGCCAAACGCAGCGTCCAGGTCGCCTTCCGGCTCTCCGAGGAGGATGGCCTGCTGAGCGCCGACAACCTCTCCGGACAGCCTTTCACCATCGAATACGAGCCCGAGGCCCGCGCCGAAGACGAGACGCCGGACCCGAAATTCAAGGGCGAGTATATCCGCTACCGCATCCCCGCCGTCTGCCGGATCCGTATCTCCGACGGCGTGAAGACCTATCTGACGGCCCGCGTCCCCATCGCACAGAAGGGGCACACGGCCCTCATCCCTCTCGGAAAATAAACTATAACACATATTAATAACACTGCCATGAGCATTGCCAACCTCAAACCCGAAATCGTCTGGAAGAACTTCTACAACCTGACGCAGATCCCGCGTCCTTCCAAGCACGAAGAAAAAGTCATCGAATACCTCTATAACTGGGGTAAGGCGCACGGTCTCGAGACCATCAAGGACGAGACCGGCAACATCATCATCCGCAAGGGCGCTACGCCCGGCTTCGAGAACCGCCGCGGCGTGATTCTCCAGGGCCACATGGATATGGTGCCGCAGAAGACGGCCGACTCCCCCCACGACTTCCTGAAGGACCCGATCAACGCCTATGTAGACGGCGAATGGGTCACCGCGGACCGCACCACCCTCGGTGCCGACAACGGCATCGGCGTGGCCATGGGCCTTGCCGTCCTCGAGGATGAAAGCATCCAGCACGGTCCCGTCGAGGTCCTCGTGACCTACGACGAAGAGACGGGCATGACCGGCGCGAACGAGCTCCGTCCCGGCGTCCTGAAGGGCGACATCCTCATCAATCTCGACTCCGAGGACGAGGGCGAGCTCTGCGTGGGCTGCGCCGGCGGTCTCGACGCCGAGGCCGACTGGAAGCTGCGCAAAGTCGCCGTTCCCGCCGGTTATAAAGGCCTGAGAGTCAAGGTTTCCGGTCTCCAGGGCGGTCACTCCGGCATGGACATCTCCCTCTACAGGGCCAACGCCAACAAGGTCGTCTGCCGCATCCTCCTCCCGCTGATGGAGAACTTCGGCGCGAAGGTCGTCAGCTTCACGGGCGGCTCGCTCCGCAACGCCATCCCGTTCGAGGCCGTGGCCGAAATCGTCCTTCCGAAGGAGAATATCGAGGTCGCAGGGCGCCTGATCGACAATGTCTTCGCCGAGGTCAAGGCCGAGTACGCCGAGTCCGACCCGTCCGCCGCACTCGAGGTCGAGGATATCCCCGCCGCGAAGTATTACCTCCAGAACGGCGTCATGCTGAACGCCGTCAAGGCCATGATCGCCTGCCCCTCGGGCGTCATCCGCATGAGCCGCTCGATGGAAGGCCTCACCGAGACCTCCATCAACATGGCCATCGTCCGGACCGAGCGCGGCCACATCAAGGTCCATTCCCTGATGCGCAGCGCCGTCGACAGCGCCAAGGCCGACCTCGCCGAGCGCGTCCGCTGCGTCTTCGAGCTAGCCGGAGCCAAGGTCTCCTTCGCCGGCGGCTACAGCGGCTGGCGTCCGAAACTCGACACCCCGATGAACAAAGTGATGATGGAGCAGTTCGAGAAGGTCTACGGCCACCCGATGAAGATCATGGCGACCCACGGCGGCCTCGAGTGCGCCATCATGGGTGCCAAGTACCCCAACTGGGAAATGGTCTCCGTCGGCCCGACCATCCGCTACCCCCACTCCCCCGACGAGCGCGTCAACATCGCCTCCGTCGAGCGCACCTGGGACTACCTCAAGGCCGTTTTAGCGAATATTCCCGTAAAGTAATAAGATATGTTCAAAGGACAACCCAAGGGACTCTTCCCTCTCGCGCTGGCCAATACCGGTGAACGCTTTGGCTACTACACGATGATCGCTGTCTTCGCCCTGTTCCTGAAGGCCAACTTCGGCCTCAGCGCGGGCACAGCCGGTCTCATTTACAGTACTTTCCTCGGTCTGGTGTATTTCCTCCCGCTCGTGGGCGGCATCCTCGCCGACAAATTCGGTTTCGGCAAGATGGTCGTGATCGGCATCTCCGTGATGTTCTTCGGCTATCTCTTCCTGTCCATCCCGATGGGAGGAGGGACGACCGCCCTGCTCTTCATGATGCTGGCGCTGGCGCTGATCAGTTTCGGCACCGGCCTCTTCAAGGGCAACCTGCAGGTTATGGTCGGTAACCTCTACGACGATCCGCAGTACGCCGAGAAACGAGACTCCGGCTTTTCCCTCTTCTACATGGCCATCAACATCGGCGCCCTTTTCGCCCCGACCGCAGCCATCAAGATGAAGGAATGGGGCATGAGCATGGGCTGGAGCGAGAATACCTCCTACCATCTCTCCTTCGCCGTCGCCTGCGCTTCCCTGATCGTCTCCATCATCATCTACTACGCTTTCCGCAAGCTCTACCGCGACGTGGAAGGCGAGAAGAAGGGCGCGAAAGCCGCCGAAAAGGTCCAGGAACTCTCTCCGGAAGACACCAAGAAACGCATCGTGGCACTCTGCCTGGTGTTCCTCGTGGTCATTTTCTTCTGGATGGCCTTCCACCAGAACGGTCTGTCCCTGACCTACTTCGCCGATGAATTCACCGAGCGAAGCATCAGCGGCATCCCGAGCATGGCCTTTGACGTGGTGAACCTCGTGATGGTCATCGTGATCGTCTACGCGCTGTTCAGCCTCTTCGACAAGGAAACGCAGAAGAAAGGCAAAGTGATTTCCGGCCTCGCCATCGCCGCCGCACTCGGCGTCCTCTACTACAAGTCGACGATCGTTACCGGCAGCGTCCATGTCAGCGCCCCGATCTTCCAGCAGTTCAACCCGTTCTATGTCGTCGCCCTGACCCCGGTCTCCCTGGCCATCTTCGGCGGTCTCGCCAAGAAGGGCAAGGAGCCGTCCGCTCCGCGTAAGATCGCATACGGCATGCTCGTTGCGGCCTGCGCCTTCGGCATCATGGCCTTCGCCTCCCTCGGCCTCAACAGCCCGAACAAGCAGAAAGAACTCGACCAGGCCGTCAAGGCCAAGACAGAACTCCTCGCCGCTGAAAAGAAAGCGGCCGAGAAGGCCCAGCCCGTCGCCATGGAGGATTATAAAGAAGAGACCATGACCATCGAGGAAATCGACGGAGAGTTCTACGTCACGGAAGAAACGCCGGCTGAAGAGCCCGCTGCCGTAGACGTGGCGGTCACCGAAGAGGCCCTTGACGAGGCTCCTGCCGAGATCATCGACCGTGACACCATCATCGCCGCAGGGGACGCCGCCGAAAAGGACCTGACCTTCGCCTCCCCGTTCGTGCTCGTGCTGATTTATCTCATCCTGACCTTCGGCGAGCTGCTGCTCAGCCCGATGGGTATCTCCTTCGTCTCGAAGGTCGCCCCGCCGAAGTACAAGGGTATGATGATGGGCGGCTGGTTCGTCGCCACGGCCATCGGCAACCTCCTTGTCAGCGTCGGCGGCTTCCTCTGGGGCGGCCTGCCGCTGTGGAGCGTCTGGTGCGTGTTCCTCACGCTGTGCCTCCTCTCCGCCGCGTTCATGTTCATCATGATGAAAAAGCTCGAGGACGCAACCAAGTAAACTACACCCTCCATGCCGAGAATGTATATCATATCCGGCTGCAACGGAAGCGGCAAGACGACGGCATCCTACTCGATGCTGCCCGAGATTTTCGACTGCAGCCAGTATGTCAACTCGGATGAATTCGCCAAAAGCATCGCCCCCTTCAATCCGGAGGGGGCGTATGTGGCGGCGAGCCGCCTGATGCTGCTCAAGACGCAGTTCCTGTTCCGCAGGAAGGCGGATTTCTGCATCGAGACGACCCTCGCGACGCGCTCCCTCCTCAAGATGGTGAAGGACGCCCAGGCGCAGGGCTACTTCGTCACGGTGCTCTATTTCTGGCTGCGCTCGGCCGACCTCGCGATCGAGCGCGTACGGTCCAGGGTCGCCGCGGGCGGCCACAACGTACCCGAGGAAACGATCCGGCGCCGCTACAAGAGCGGGCAGAAGTACTTCTTCGAAGACTACGCGCCCCTTTGCGACCGCTGGATCCTGGCGGACAACTCTGTGCCCCCGTTCCGCGAAATCGCGCAGGGGACCAAGGGCGGGAACGCGACCATCGTCAAGGATCCCGAGCTCTACGAGAGCATCCGCCGCTTTGCACTGGAAGATTGATGATACACGATAAGTCGCACTATTTCAACCTCTTCTCCGTGGAGAGACCGCTGCTGGAAAAGCTCGTTGCAACGAGCCTTGCAAGCGGCGGAGACTGGTGTGACCTCTTTTTTGAGAACACCACCTACGGCCAGTTCTCCCTCCGCGACGGGGCGGTGACCTCGGGCGGGCTCCACGCCGACTACGGCGTCGGCATCCGCGTGCTCAGCGGGGAGAAGACCGGCTATGCCTATTCCGAAACCACCCGTCCGGAGGACATGATGGCCGCAGCCCGCGCCGCCGCGGCGATTACGCGGAACACCGTCCGCGTCGGCGCAACCGTTACGGAACGGGACGTCGCTACCCGCCGGCTCTACAGCGGCGAGCCCAATCCCGCCGCGGACCGCTATCCCGTGCGGATCCACTGGCGCAGCTGCGACCCTTCCGTCATGGTTTCGTTCCTGGAGCGGCTCGAGACCGCGATCCGGGCCAGGGACACGCGCATCGTCAAGGTCATGGCCTCGCTGGCCTGGCAGGTGACGGACGTGCTGATGTTCAACAGTCTCGGGGAGCTCAAATACGACACCCGCCCGCTCGCGAGCGTGAGTGCGACGGTCATCTTCGCTCGCGGCGGCCGCCGCGAGCGCCAGACCGTGTCGAAGAGCTGGCGCATGGGCGTGGAGATGCTCTCCGACTCTCTCATCGCGGAGATGGCCGAAGAAGCCGTCCGCGGCATCGACGCCCTCTTCGAGGCAGGCCGTCCTAAGGGTGGAAAGATGCCGGTCGTGATGGCCGCCGGCGCCTCGGGCATCCTGCTCCATGAGGCCATGGGCCATGCCTTCGAGGCCGATTTCAACCGAAAGGGCCAGTCGGTCTTCAGCGATCGTATGGGCCGGCAGATCTGCGGAAAAGGCATTTCCATCCTCGACGACGCCACCATCCCCGCCTGCCGCGGCTCCCTCAACTACGACGACGAGGGCGTGCCCGGGCAGAAGACCTATATGGTGGAGGACGGCGTGCTGACCTCCTACCTCCACGACAGGATCAGCGCGCGCAGCTACGGCGTCGCTCCGACCGGAAACGGCCGCCGCGAGTCGTTCCGCTACGCCCCTATCCCGCGCATGCGGGCGACCTACATGGACGGGGGCGCCTATGCACCGGAGGAGATTCTCGCCTCGGTCCGGGAAGGCATTTACGTAGAGCAGTTCGCCAACGGGCAGGTCAAGATCGGAGAGGGCGATTTCACCTTCTTCGTCAAGAGCGGTTTCCTCATCGAAAACGGCCGTCTGACACGCCCGGTAAAGGATATCAACATCATCGGCAACGGTCCCGAGGCCCTCGCGGACATCACCATGGTCGGCAACGACCCCAAGGTGGACGACGGCGCATGGACCTGCGGAAAGGAACAGAGCGCTCCGGTCTCCTGCGGCATCCCGACCGTGCTGGTTCGTTCTCTGACTGTCGGAGGAGAATAAGGCCGTTGAATGGAAGTAATTGATTATTAGGAAATTAAATGAATTAACCTCCTTCAAAAGGAGGATAGCATAATAGATAAAACAGTGAGTAGCAGCGAGTTACATTCAACGCAATCGGGAACTTTGAGCGACGTGGAAGTGGCGCTGGCGGAAAAGGCGCTGGTGATGGCCCGGGAAGCGGGTGCATCGGCCTGCCGCGTGACGCTCAGCAAGAGCGTGCTTGATCTGGCGGGGACCCTGGACGGGGCCCTCGACAAGGTTACGCACTGTCTCGACCGCTCGCTCTCGATCGTGCTGTTTGTCGACGGACGATACGGCTCCTTCTCGACCAACAAGTTGGACGAGCAGGACCTGCGCCCGTTCATCGGCAAGGCGGTGCAGACCGTCCGGCTGCTGACCGAGGACCCGCACCGGAGCCTGCCGGCGCCGGATCGCATTGCCCGGGACAGCGTCCGGGGCGACGAGACAAAGTGCTGGGATCCCGAGGGCTATGCGGCCGTCTCCGCGGACTGGCTCGTGGAAACGGCCCTTGCCGATGCCGTGACGGGGCATTTCGAAGATCCGGGCTTCACGCTCGTATCGGAGGAGGGCGAGCTTTCCGTGACCGTGTCGGAGAGCCTGCTGCTCGACTCGAACGGGGCCCGCTGCCGCTGCAAGGATACCCTCTTTGAGTATGGCGTCGAGGTGACGCTGCAGGATAACGCCACGGGCGAAAAGATCAGCGGCTACTGGTGGGATTCTTCCCCCTGGCTGGCACGGCTCGACCACGCCTGCTGCGGGGCCATCGCCGTGAAACGGGCTCTCGCCGCCGCCGGCGCCTCCCCCGCCCCGACCGGGCGTTATACGATGGCAGTGAGCACGGAATGCATGGGCAAACTCGTGACGCCGCTCACCTCCGCCCTCGGCGGCTTCGCGCTGCAGCAGCGGAATTCCTTCCTGGAGGAGAGCCTCGGGAAGAAACTTTTCTCGGAGAAGCTGACGCTGCTCGACGAGCCGCGCGTACCGGGTGTCAACGGCGCGAGACTCTACGACAGCGAAGGGGTTGCGACGGTGAACGGCCCCATCATCGGGAGCGGCACCGTCCGTACCTATTTTATCAATACCTATATAGCCTCGAAGATGGGCGTCGCACCGACCGTGGAGGATGCGATGCGGCCCGTGCTGGTGCCGACCCGTCCCGGCGTGACGCTGGAAGACTGGGCCTCGGAGGCGCCGGAGGGCGCCATCATCGTCGACGGCTTCAACGGCGGCAACCACAACGGCGCGACGGGCGACTTCTCCTATGGGATCGAAGGACGCATCCGCCGCGGCGGGAAATGGCTGCCCGTCAAGGAAATGCTCATCACCGGCAACTTCCTGCAGCTGTGGGCCTCGGTGGCGGATGTCCTCGACGACGCCCGCCCCTGCAGCCCGAAGTCGCTGCCGTCGGTGGTGTTTGAAAACGTAGACTTCAGCGGATGAAAGTATCGGTCGTCATATTGAACTGGAACACGAAAGAGTATCTTCGGCAGTTCCTTCCGGGGGTCATCGCTTCGACGATGGGCCTCGACGGGGAGGTGGTGGTCGCGGACAGCGCTTCGACGGACGGTTCGAAGGAGATGATGGCTTCGCTCTTCCCCGGGGTCCGGCTCATCCCGCTGGAGCAGAATTTCGGCTTCACGGGCGGCTACAACCGAGCCCTGGAACAGATTGACGCCGAGTATGCCGTCCTGCTGAACTCCGACGTGGAGGTGCCGCAGGACTGGCTGGGGCCGCTGGTGGAATGGATGGACAGCCACCCGGACTGCGCGGCCTGCGGACCGAAGCTCCACAGCTACGCCGACCGCGACCGCTTCGAATATGCCGGTGCCGCGGGCGGACGGATCGACCGCTACGGCTATCCCTTCTGCCGCGGGCGGGTGCTATCCTATCTGGAAACGGACCGCGGACAGTACGACAAACCGGCGGACGTGCTCTGGGTCACAGGCGCCTGCCTGATGGTCCGGATGAACGTGTGGCGGGCCCTCGGCGGCCTGGACGACCGCTTTTTCGCCCACATGGAGGAAATCGACCTCTGCTGGCGGATGCAGCTCGCGGGCTGGAAGGTGACGGTGGTGCCGGCGTCGACCGTCTGGCATGTAGGCGGCGGGACGCTCCCGAAGGAATCCCCCTTCAAGCTCCTGCTCAACTACCGCAACAACCTCCTGCTGCTGGAGAACAATCTCGCCCGGACGCTGGCCCTGCGCATGCGCCCGGAACAGGCGCTCCGGCAGGCCCGGCGGCGGATATTCTGGCGGAAGGTGTGGGACGGCTGCAGTGCGCTGATATACTTTTTCACCCTTCGCTGGCGCTCGGTCGGGGCGGTCTGCAAGGCCCACCGCGAATACCGGCGGCTGCGGCGGAGAGAGACGCCGGCGGACATCCTCGCCTGGCGGGCGACCCTCCCGGAGAAAGTGACGATACAAGGAATGTACAACGGCTGGCTGATTCCCCAGGCCCTTCTCAAGGGCCGGAAGGTGTTCGCCGCCTTAGAACGATAGCGTATGAAGATTATCATCGAAGGGGCCGGCGAGGTCGGTTCCCACCTGGCCAAACTGCTGAGCGCAGAATCGAACGAGATCACGGTCATCGATCCCTATGAGGAGCGCCTCGACGCCATCAAGGCGATGGCGGACGTCGTCACCATCCAGGGCAGCCTGTCCTCGATCAGCGACCTCAAGAAGGCGAACGTCCAGGATGCGGACCTGTTTATCTCGGTCAATCCGAAGGTGCCGCAGGACGTCAACATCGTGAGCGCCCTGGTGGCCAAGAAACTCGGCTGCCGCAAGGTCACGGCCCGCATCGACGACGAGGAGTTCCTCTCCTCGGAGAACAAGCTGATGTTCAAACAGATGGGCCTCGACCTGATGTTCTACCCCGAGAAGAGCGCCGCCGACGAGATCGTCTCGCTGCTGCACCACAATTCCTCGGCGGACACGACCGAATTCGGCCGCGGGAAGCTCCAGCTGACGGTGGTGCGGGTCGACGACGAGAGTCCGCTGCTGGACAAGCGCGTCGTCGAGGTGGCCCACGAGATGGCGGAGAAACTGCCGGACCACAAATTCCGCATGGTCGCCATCTCCCGCGACGCCCAAACCCTCATCCCCCGCTTCGACACCAAGTTCCGCTTCCACGACCAGGTCTATCTGATGGGCCGCCGGGACGACATCCCCGCCCTCAACGACTATCTCGGGCGGGTCAATTCCCGGATTTCGAGCGTGATGATCATGGGCGGATCGGACATCGGCGAGATGCTCGCCCGCCAGCTGACAGGGACCGTGGAGGAGATCAAGATCATTGAGAAGAACAAGGACCGCTGCCTGCGCCTGTCCGAGATCCTCGACGAGAGCATCACCATCGTCAACGGCGACGGCCGCGACGCGGAACTGCTGCAGGAAGAGGGCATTCGCGGTTATGACGCCTTCGTGGCCGTAACGGACAACGACGAAGCCAATATCCTCGCCTGCATCGGCGCGAAACGCTACGGTGTGACCCGCGTTATCGCCGAGGTAGAGAATATCGAGTACCTCCACCTCGCCGAGGACATGGGCGTGAACGCCGTCATCAACAAGAAACTGATTACCGCCGGGCGCATCTTCAAGTTCACCCTCTCAGACAAAGTCCGCTCGGTCCGCTACATGAGCGGCACCAATGCCGAGGTGATCGAGTACACCGTCGCCCCCGGCAGTCCCGTCACGAAAAAGCCCCTGCGGGACCTCAATTTCGCGGACGACGCCGTCATCGGCGGCCTGATCCGCGGCACGGACGCCTACATCGCCGTCGGCGACACGCTGATCGAGCCCTACGACCGCGTCGTGGTCTTCGCCCTCCCCGACGCCGTCCGGGAGGTCGACCGTTTCTTCAAATAGCATACGTTCCGTCATGCCCCGCGCATGCTGGGCATCCCTTATCGTCATGCCCCGCGTATGCAGGGCATCCCTTATCGTCATGCCCCGCGTATGCAGGGCATCTGTCCTCCGGTTTCCGGACGGTGGTCGTCAAAAGCCCGATCTCAGGGGGCTGCTTCGCATCCCCTCCTTCGGTCCTCGGCGGACGGCAGGGCTTTTGACGGCCACCGTCCTTCAACCTGCGGCCAGAGATAGCGTGGCCACCCTCCTGTTGTGGGCGGAGGGTGGCTACGAAAAGCCCGGGAAAACGTGCCTACCCTCCCTTTTTCAGAGAAGGGTAGCCACCCTATTTCCGTCATTCCACGGCCTCGTCCGTGGAATCTGTTTCCCGAGGGGTTTGCAATTGAATAATCGGAAATAATTGAGAATCATATACTTAATATAACCAAATTGCTAACCCCCATGAAAGAAAAGAGGGGGTTAACAATCCTATAAAGCGATTAGCGTTGATAGTCAGCACATTACCAAGTCTGGATTGCTAACCCCTGCTTTCCGAAAAGCCGTTGGTCTGTCTGTGCACGATTTGGCGCCATCTGACCTCTAACACCTGTCCGTTGGTTATGTAATCACTACTGGGCATACTATTTTAAGGACGACACACGCCACCTTCCAGCCTTTGTTTTGTAAATGATTGAAAGTCAGCTATTTGTAAAGTCCTGTCTGGAAGGTGGTCGGTTTTTCCGTGGGACCTTCCAACCGATTTTTTATAAGTAGCTAATTATGAGCCACTTTCCGCGCCATCGCTGGAAGGTGCAGGCGCTTCTAGTCCGTCAGGCCCAGCACAAGCAGGGCTCTCGCCCGGCGGATGCAGGGCCTGGCCCTAAAGGGCGGAGATTATGCGCCGTGGGCGCGGAGGAGCAGGTCGGCTACGACGGAGATGTCGGCGGCGGTGAGCTCGGGAACGGGGTCGGAGTCGAGAGCGGTCTCCAGTGAAGTCTCGCCGGAGAGCACGAGGATACCGAGGCCGCCGGCGTTGCGTCCGGCCGCGACGTCGGTGTAGATGCGATCCCCGATCATGGCCACCTCGTCGCTTTCGAGGCCGTATTTGTCGCGGATGCACCAGAGCATCGCGGGATTCGGCTTGCCGATGACGATGTCGGGCTTGCGTCCCGAGGCGCCTTCGACGGCCTTGCAGATGGAGCCGCAGTCCACGAGGATCGTGTCCTCGTCGGTCGGGCAGACCCAGTCCGGGTTCGTCGCGATATAGGGGATGTCCGGTTTGGAGGCCCACCAGGCGGCGCGGCAGAGGCGCTTGTAGGCCAATGTCGTATCGAAAGCCACGATGAGCACGTCGGGCCGGTCGGCGGCATCCTCGGCGGTCAGCTCGTAGCCGGCCTTGACGAATTCTTCCTGCATGGAGGGCGTTCCGAGAAGAAAGAGCCGGCGGGCGGACGGGTGGTGCGCGCGCAGGTAATCGATGGTCGCCATCGAGGAAGTATACATCTGCCCGGGAGCCGCATCGATGCCGAGACGGGCGAGCTTCGCGATATAATCGGCGGCGCTGCGGGTCGGATTGTTGGTCAGGAAAGTATAGCCGATACCGAGGCGGGAGAGCGTCCCGAGGAAGGGTTTCGTATAGGGGAACAGGCTGTTACCCATATAGATAGTGCCGTCCATGTCGAGGGCGATGTGTCGGATGCGCGCGCAGCGCTGCAGCAGGGCCTGCTCTCCTTCCGGGGCGTAGTAACGGTGGAATTCCATGGTCAAAAGGTCCAAAAAACGTTGCAAGATAGGAATAATTTTGATAATTTTGCAACTTGTACGAACCTACCTTACGATGTACTACAATACAATCCTGACGCCGACAGTCATCCGGACAGGCAAGAATATCTTAGGGAAGTTGGACGAGATCCTCGAATCCGCCCACCTCTACTTCCCCAAGAAGATTCTCATTACCCAGGAAAATCTCTTCGAAATCTACCGTGAAAAGCTTGTCCCCGAGCAGTATGACGAGGTCATCTTCTGCAAGGGCGGCGACCTGGCCGAAGCCCGCGAGATGCTTACGAAGATCCCCAGCACCTCCGCCGTGCTGATCGCTTTCGGCGGCGGCAGCGTCCTCGACCTCGTCAAGTATGTCGGCACGCAGCTGGACAAGCCCTATATCACGATGCCCTCGGCGCTCAGTAACGACGCGATCTACAGCTGCGTCGCGCGCCTTACATACAACCACAAGAAGAAAAGCTCGACGGTCCAGCCCCCGATGGGCGTGATCATCGACCTCAACATCGTCAAGATGTGCCCCCGCGAGCTCCTCGTCTCCGGCGCCGGCGACCTGGTGACCAACCTCTCCGCCGTCAAGGACTGGCAGCTGGCCCATGAAAAGACCGGCGAGCCCATCAACGAACTCGCCTGCATGCTCGGCCGCCAGAGCGCCCTTTCGATCTGGGACTACAGCGCCGCAGACCTCTACACCGACGACTTCCTCCGCGACCTCGCCCACGGCCTGCTGACGTCCGGTCTCTCCATGACCGTTGCGGGACAGACCCGCGCCGCCAGCGGTTCCGAGCACATGATTTCCCACGCCATCGACGAATTCTTCCCCGAGAAGGCCACCATCCACGGCGTCCAGGTCGCCTGGGCCTTCCTCGAGATCGAGAAGCAGCTCCGCAAGGACGAGGTGTTCGCCGCCCGGCTCCAGGAATTCTACGACCGGATCGGCCTGACCGCCGTCATCGCCGACAACATCCCCTGGAAGAGCGAAGACCTCCGGAAACTCATCCCCTACGCGCTGAAAATCAGGAAGCGCTACACCATCCTCTCGGAAGCCTGAAGATTCCACGGACAAACAGTGGAATGACGGCGGTATGGCCGCAGGTTTTCGGACAGTGGACGGATAATCCAGCCAAAACTGACAAAGTGGCAGAAAGGTGCCATTGGCACTGCCTTTGCTGATTCCCGGCCGGCAAATGATTAGGATCATGGAAGACAAGAAAGATATAGAAAAGAAAGCTTCGAAGGCAGCCAAGGCCGCCCCGAAGAAAGACAATAAGAAGTTCGAAGAAAAGATCGCCGCCCTCGAAGGGCAGGTGGAAGAGCTCGAAGAGAGCGTCCGCAAGGAAAAAGACGACTACATGCGTCTGATGGCCGAATTCGAGACCTTCCGCCGGCGGAGCGCCGAAGACCGGCTCACGCTCGTCTCGACCGCCGCGGAGAAGACCGTGGAGGGGCTGCTCCCCATTCTCGACGACTTCGAACGTGCGCTCGCCGCGCTGGAGGATCGCCCGGACGACGATCCGGCAAAGCAGGGCACGCAGCTGATTTACAACAAACTGTTCGCATATCTCAAGGCGCAGGGACTCGCCGTCATCGAGGCCCGCGGCGCTGCGTTCGACACCGACTTCCACGAGGCCGTGGCGCAGTTCCCGGTCTCCGACGAGGCGCTGAAAGGCAAGGTCTATGACGTCGTGCAGACGGGCTATACCTTCGGCGGCAAGGTGCTCCGGTATGCCAAAGTAGTGGTGGGGGCATAAGCTATGGCGAACAAGAGAGATTACTACGAGGTACTGGGCGTCGGCAAGAGCGCCTCGGCGGACGAGCTCAAGGCAGCTTACCGTAAGCTCGCCATGAAGTGGCATCCGGACCGCTGGGTTAACGGCACCGATGCCGAGAAAAAGACCGCGGAAGCCAATTTCAAAGAGGCTTCCGAGGCTTACGCCGTGCTGAGCGACCCGCAGAAGCGGGCACAGTATGACCGCTTCGGCTTTGCCGGAGAGCAGGGTGCCGGCGGCGGATTCGGCGGTTTTGGCGGCTTCGACTTCGGCGGTTTCGGCAGCGGCAGCGGCGGCGGATTCGGTATCAACCTCGACGACATCCTCAACGACTTCTTCGGCGGCGGATCCCGCAGCCAGTCCCGCGCCCGTCGCGGCGAGGACATCCAGGTCACGGTCACGCTGACCCTCGAGGAGATTGCCAGCGGCGTCGAAAAGGAGATCACGATCCAGCGCAAGCGTCCCTGCAGCGACTGCGGCGGCAAGGGTACCCAGAACGCCTCCGACATCAAGACCTGCCCGACCTGCAATGGCCAGGGCCGCGTCTACCGCCAGCAGGGCGGCCTGTTCGGCATGCGCATCGCCACCGACTGCCCCGAGTGCCACGGCACCGGCAAGAAAGTCACGAACCCCTGCCGCAAGTGCGGCGGAACGGGCATCGAAACGCGCCGGGAGACCATCCGCGTCAAGATTCCGGCCGGCATCGAGTCCGGACAGCCCCTGCAGCTCAGCGGCGAGGGCAACTACGGCGGCCCGGGCAGCGTAAACGGCGACCTCTACATCGTCGTCCAGGAAGCCCCGAACAGCAACATCATCCGCCAGGGACAGGACCTGTTCACTTCGGTGACCATTTCCGTCATGGACGCCATGCTCGGCACCGAGATCGAAGTGCCCGGCGTCGGTGCACATTACAAGATCAAGATCGAGCCCGGCACGCAGTCCGGCACGACCGTCCGCCTGCGCGGCAAAGGACTTCCCTCCTCCCGCGGCGGTTTCGGCTCCGGCAGCGGCGACCTCTATATCAAGGTACTGGTCTGGATCCCCCGCAACCTCAGCCGCAGCGAGAAGGAAATGTTCCAGGCGCTGCGCGGAAATGCCACTTTCACCCCCGATCCGAACCGCGACGACCGCGACGTCTTCGAAAAATTGAAGAAAGTTTATTGATTTTTTGAAGAAAAATTTGGCGACACAAAAAAAGTTTGTATCTTTGCAGTCCCAAAATCAAGCAACCTCTTACTTCAGCACAAGGATTCGGTAATGTTGCGCCTTAAAAGAGTACAGAAATGGATTTGATGAAAGTAGCTGAGCAGGCTTTTTTGAATGAAAAAGTTGCTGAATTCCCCTCCTTCCGCGCAGGTGACACGGTGACCGTGACCTACCGGATCAAGGAAGGCGATAAGGACCGTCTCCAGAAATTCCGCGGAGTCGTGATCCAGATCAAGGGCCAGGACGCCCTGACGAGGACCTTTACGGTCCGCAAGGTTTCGAACGGTATCGGTGTTGAGAGGATTTTCCCTTATCAGTCCCCGTTCATCGACAGCGTCGAGATCAACAAGTACGGTAAAGTCCGCCGCGCGCGCATCTTCTACCTCCGTAACCTCTCTGGTAAGAAGGCCCGCATCAAGGAGCGCACCGTCAACTTCAAGGCTGCTGAAGAAGAGTAGCAGTACGTGCCGCCCTGCGGCATTTACATAATGGCTCCATAGCTCAATTGAATAGAGCATTTGACTACGGATCAAAAGGTTACAGGTTTGAGTCCTGTTGGAGTCACGAAAAACCCCTCTGAGATATTCTCGGAGGGGTTTTTGTTTCTGTCAGAGCGCGCCCGTCATGTCGACAAATCCAATCGGTTTATAGGCCCAAGATACGCATTATCCGCGAAAAGCGCGGTAATTTTTTGTATATTTGTCCCTATGAAAAGAATGATTACCCTGGCCGCCCTGGCGCTGGCCACCCTCGTTTCCTGCAGACAGAACACAAACACCAACGAAACCATGAACACCAGCAAGCCCCTTCAGGAAGTGGCCGGCCGCAAGAACTTCGGTCCGAGCCACGCCCTCGTGACGACACCCCAGCCCTGCGTAATGATCGCCACCTGGGACGAGAACAAGAACCCTGACGTGATGATGGCCGCCTGGGCGGGCCAGTACGACCACAACCAGATCGTCATCAGCCTGTCCAAGCACAAAACCACGGAAAACCTCGAAAAGACCGGTGCCTTCACGGTAAGTTTCGCCGACGAGCGGACGGTCGCCGAGTCCGATTACTTCGGCCTCGTGAGCGGCAACCAGGTGCCCGACAAGGTCGCCAAAGTCGGATTCACGGTCACGCCCAGCCCGAATGTGGACGCTCCCATCGTGGACCAGTACCCGCTGACGCTCGAGTGCCGCGTCGTTTCCTTCGGGGACGGCGTCCTCATCGGCGAGGTGGTGAACCAGAGCGCCGACGAAAGCATCCTCACGGACGGGAAGATCGACCTCACGAAGCTCAAACCCATCGTCTTCGACGCCGCCGGCATGTGCTACCGCGCGCTCGGCGAGGAAGTCGGCAAGGCCTGGGGAGCCGGCAAAGTATTCACCGAATAACGAAGACCGGCCATGCGGAATTTTGACTATTGCACCCCTACCCGCCTTCTTTTCGGCAAAGGCGTCATCGCGCAGCTTCCGGCGGTCATGAAGCCTTTCGGCAAGCGGATTCTCCTCACCTACGGCGGAGGCAGCATCAAGAAAATCGGTCTGTATCAGCAGGTTCTGGAGCTGCTGAAGGACTTCGAGATCGTCGAATGTCCCGGCATCCAGCCGAACCCGAAATACGACCCCAGCGTGCTGCTGGGCGTACGCCTGTGCAAGGAGCACAAGGTCGACGCCATCCTTTCCGTCGGCGGCGGCAGCGTCCTCGACTGCTCGAAGGCCATCGCGGCCGGTGCCTGCTACGACGGCGACCCGTGGGACCTCATTTCCTATAAGGTGAAAGCCAAGGCGGCCCTCCCGATTGTCGACATCATCACCCTGGCGGCGACGGGCAGCGAATACGACTGCGGCGGCGTCATTTCCCGCACGGACACCAACGACAAGATCGGATATATCGATCCCCTGCTGTTCCCGGCCGTTTCGCTTCTCGACCCGACCTATACCTTCACCGTCTCCCCCAAGCAGACAAGGGCCGGCATCGCCGACGCCATCAACCACGTCATCGAGCAGTATTTCACCGGCGAAACGACCCTGCTGACCGACGGCCTCTGCGAATCCACCATCCTCAGCCTGATGGACAGCGGCCGCAAGTGCCTGGCCAACCCCGAGGATTATGAGGCCCGTGCGGAGATGATGCTCTGCTGCTCGCTGGCCTGCAACGACATCCTGTCGCTCGGCAACAGCTCGTCCGGATGGCCCTGCCACAGTATCGAGCACGCCCTCAGCGGGTTCTATGACATCACCCACGGCGAAGGCCTCGCCATCATCACCCCGCCCTGGATGCGCCACATCCTCAGCGAACGGACGCTCCCCCGCTTCGTCAAGTTCGGCACGCGGATTTTCGGCATCGACGCCGCGCTCGACCCGTGGGAGATCGCCCGCAAGGCCATCGACGAGACCCACCGCTTCTTCGAAGGCATCGGCATTCCGATGCACCTGAGAGAGGTCGGTATCGACGACAGCCGTATCGACGAGATGGCGCACCATATCGCCGTAAACGAGGGGCTGGAGAAAGCCTGGGCTCCGCTCAGCGAGCGGGACATCAGGGAGATCCTTATCGCAAGTCTTTAGTCCTTCGGCGGATAACGCCGACATAGATCAGCAGGACGACATTCATCATCAGCGAGTAGAGGATGGCCGGGATGGCCATCTGCTCGTTGGCGAAGATGATCGGGCTGGAAGCGATGGCAATGGCCTGCGCAGCGTTCTGCATCCCCACTTCAATGACGACCGTCCGACGCTGGCGGTCGTCTGTGCGTACCAGGCGGGACAGCAGGGAGGAGCAGCAGATGGCGACGAGGATCAGCGCCGTGACGCAGAGTCCGAGAACGACGATGTTCTCCAGGATCGTGCGGTGGTGCTGGATATAGAAGACCGTGATGAGGGTCAGCAGCAGCGGGAAAGCCAGCTTGCCGAGCACGCGGTCGGTCTTCTCGGCCGCCTTGGGCCAGGCATAGTGCATCCCGATGCCCAGCAGCACCGGCAGCAGCATCAGGACGAGATTCTGCTTGATCAGGTTCCCGACCGGAAGGGTAATGCCGACGCTCTCCCCTACCAGATTGGTCGCCGCACTCATAATCAGCGGAATCGTGAAAAGGGTAATGACGCTGCTCAGGGCGGTCAGGATCACGGACAACGCCACATCCCCGCCGGCGAGCTTGGAGAAGACATTCGAGGAACTGCCGCCCGGGCAGCAGGCGATGAGGATGAGCCCGATAAAGAATACCGGGGGCAGCTGAAACAGCCTGGCCAGCCCCAGGGCGATGAGGGGCAGCAGGACCAGCTGACCGAAAAGGGCTATGGCGATGGGCCAGGGGCGGGTAAAGACCTTGCCGAAATCCGAGAACTTCAGCGAGAGCCCGAGGTCGAACATCAGAAGGGTAAGAATCGGGAGTACAATCCAGATTGCCATATCAGTAATTCTCAGGGTTTTGGCGCCGCTCCTCGTAGTAGGCGTGGCGTTTGGGGTTCTCGGGGAACCATCCGCGCAGGACCCTCTTTTCCTGCGTAATCAGCTCATGGATGCCCCAGAAGCAGGAAAAGGCGGCCGCGCCGAGGATGGTCGATCCGAGCGTATTGGAGACAAAAAGGGACGCCGCCGAGAAAGCGAGTCCCACGGCAAGAAGCAGCCACCAGCTCTTCTTGCCCCAGTAATATTCCATTTTGATGACGACAGGGTGGCAGATTCCGATAATCAGGAATACCGCCGCCCCAACGAGGATACCGCTATAGTTCATGGGCATCGGGTTTAGTCTGTAAATGCGCGATCATGTCGTCCAGCATCCGGTTCAGTCCGGGAACCGTCTCGGGCGTAATGCTATCGCAAAGAACGGTGCAACCCACCGCGTGGGGCACCTCGCTCAACTGCTCCTGCAGCTGTTTTCCTTTTTTCGTCAGGGAGACAATCATCTGCCGGGCATCTTCCCGGCCCCGCTTCCGGCTGAGAATCCCCTCCTTCTCCATGCGCTGGAGAAGGGGCGTGACCGTGTTGGTCTCGAGATACAGCCGGCGGGCGATGTCATTGACCGGCTGCGCGTCCTTCTCCCACAGGACCAGCAGCACAAGGTACTGCGGGTAGGTCAGACCATGCGCCGAAAGCAGCGGATGGTAGGCCTGCGTGAGAAGGCGCGAAGCGGTGTAGAGCCTGAAACAGAGCTGGTTGTCAAGAAGGAAGGCCTCTCTATCCATCAGAGCATGGCATTGATGTCCTTCTCGATGTCCTTCGGCTCGGTGGTCGGAGCGTAGCACTTGTCGACCCAGCCCATTTCTTCCGCGGCGTGCTCGGCGTACTTCTCACCCAGCTTGGAGAAACCCTGGTCGGCGAAGATCTTACTTTCCACCTTGTGCTGAAGAGACTGTGCGGCAAGGCCGGTGGCATAGGCCTGAAGCGTTGCGATTGATTTTTTCTTGTCCATTGTTGTATCGTTTATCTGTTTTTTATATCGTTCACGATGCAAAGATACAACTTTATTTTTATATCGCAAGCGATATTTTTATTATTTTTTCACTTTTTTTACCCGTAAAACTTGTCGGGAAGTCGCCGAACAACAGGCGGAAGGACAGATTATCGCCCTCCAGCGCGCCTGTAAGGCCGGAAACGTGGTAGCGAGGGTAGGGACCGCCCATGGCGATGGGATCCACGCTCTCGCAGGAAAGAAGGGTCTTGTCGCCGGATCTGCTCCCGGCCGATACGGACCCCGGGCGAAGCGAGCTGCTCCAGACGGATCCGCTGCTTGACGGCCACAACCGTAGCCGGGGCCAAAGCAGCGCTGTCAGCCACCTCAACCGCGACTCCAAGAAAAGCTCCGAGCAAAAAAGAAAACATCCCGATTCTGATAAATCCGGATGCAAAGGTCGTCAATTATGGATACTTATTTAAGGATAAAACGCCTCGTAATTAGGACTATCTGTGCTTTCCGCACATTTTGGATCGGAAAGCGGTCGGCGTCATCCCCGTATGCTTTCGGAAGAAGCGGGCGAAATAGGACTGGTCATCGAGCCCCACGGCCGCAGCGACATCGATCACGGACATATCCGTCTCCTGCAGCAGGCGCTTTGCCCGGGTCAGACGGGCCAGCTCGATCCACACGCCGATGCTCCGTCCGGTCTCTTTTTTCACCATCCGGCTCAGCCAGCCAGCAGACACGCCCTCTTCCCGGGCGTAGTCGCTGATGGTCCCGGGGACGGCATCGGGCGTAAAAATCCGGTCCAGAAAGCGCGTAACGGCGTGATTCTCCCGGTAGGATTCCGGCGTGATCGCCAGGGTAAGCAGCATGTCAAGCCCCTTCCCGATCCTCTCCGTCCTTCCATCCTCAAAGGCCCTGGCAAGCAGGTTGAAAAGCTCCCCGACGAAGGAGGCCTCGTCGAACCAGAAGGCGTGGTGGATGACTTTGGATATCCGGACTCCCAGCCGGGCGTCGGGAAGGATGGTGGTGGAAAACGCTCCCGAATAGCCTTTGGCATCCTGATAGTAGCGGATCGCGAAGGACATGTTCTCTGGGATCAGCAGGAGCTGTCCGGGATAGCACAGATAGGAATCCCCTTCCGCCTCGACCAGCGCCTCACCGCCCGTCAGATACAGAAAGCCGGTAAGGGGCACGCTGCCGGTCGGGACCTGGGCCGCACGTACATGTCCGGAGGTATCCATCCTCCGGATAAAAAAGTCCGTATCGGAGAAATCCGCTTCCGGGAGCCAGTATGGGACGACGACTTTCATGCTCGGGAGACAGCTTTTCAGGCAAACAGCTCCTGCTCGACAAGGCCGCAGAGGATGTGGCCGATGAGGGTCTGGCACTCCTGGATGCGCGGCGTGTCGGTCGAGGGGACCTTGATGACATGGTCATACGCGTCCATGCCGCAGGGGGCGGCGCCGGTCAGTGCCACCGTGACGATGCCCCTTTCGCGACAATAAGGCGTCACTGCCAGAAGATCGGCGGAATTGCCCGAAGTTGAAATGCCGATGAAAACGTCACCAGGGCGCCCGAATGCCTCCAGCTGCTTGACAAAGAGCCTGTCGTAGCCATAGTCGTTCCCCACCGCCGTCACCACGGATGTATTGGCCGTCAGCGCCACGGCCGGAAGTCCCTCGCGGTCCATCCGGAACTTGTTCACCAGCTCCGCCGCCATGTGCTGGGCATCCGCCGCACTGCCGCCGTTGCCGGCCCAGAGCGTCTTCCCGCCGGCGCGGTAGCAACGCACCAGCAGCTGCGCCACCGCGGCAATCTTATCCATTGTCTTCTCATCCGCCAGCAGGTCCTGTTTCACCCGCAGGGATTCGGCCACCCAGGCCTTTACAAGTTCTTTCATCGTCAGCTCTTACAGATTAAGGTTCAAGCAATTGCGCAGCCGCTCACACCCGGCTTCAAAACCATAAAAGGCGAGATACTCCCGGCGGATCTCCTCCGGGGAGGACGCCGTTTCCATCATGGCATGGAGCGCCCCGATGAAGGACTCTTCATCGTCATAGGCAAAAACACAGCGGCCGAGCAGGGTTTCATAGCCCCGGGCCGAAACGGTATGCGTCAGCACGGGAAGACCGTAACGGAGCCCGTCCATGATGCGGAGTTTGATACCGCCGCCAAGGGAAGTCGGGCAGATGTAGCCGGAGGCAGCCGCAAGAAGCGGCGCCATGTCCGGCGGATTAGCCACCACTGACACCCCAGAAGCGGCACAGGCTTCCCGGAGTCTCGGCGATGGACTCGCCCCTGCGACCGTCAGCTGCGATTCCGGCACTTCGTTCCGAAGCAGCGGCCAATACCGATCCAGCCAGGGAAGCAGGGACTGTTCCGTCTGGGGATAGGAGAGGTTGCCGGTGATAAGGAACGCTCCTTCCGACCGCGGTCCATCCAGAGCGGGTTTGAGAACGGGAACGGACTCGAAAACCCCGATGGAGACAAAACGACGGCTGCCTGAGGGGTCATAAGCATCCTGCAGCAGCTTCCGGTCCGGCTCGGTAAGGGTGATATTGAGATCGCTCCCCAGCACCGCCGCCTTTTCGCAGCGACGCGTCAGGCGGCTCAACCGCAGGCGCGCGATACCCGTGTAATTATCCCGGACAAACTCCTGCTGGAAGTTATGATGAATCGTAACCACCCGGCAGCCCGCCTTCCGGGCCTGCCCGATGAGCCGCCACGAGGCATAACAGGTGTCGAATACGACCGTATCGAAATCGCCCTTTTGCAGCACGCGGCGAAAAAGTCCGTAATAACGATGGAGAACACCCAGCGCGTAGTTCCGCACGGCAATGAGCGGATTGCGGCTGCGGAAAACAGGAATGATTTCAATCCCGCCCGCAAGGCCCTCGGGACCGCTTTTCCGGGTCACCGGGCAGAGCAGAGACATCCGCTGCGAAAGTGCCGCGAAGGCATTGATGTAAGCCCGGGAGGCAAAGACGCTCCCGCCATGGCCGTGAAGGTAGTGATATGTCACGAACAGCACTTTCATCGGCACAGGACGCGTTGGATAAGGCGGAACAGCCCCGAGATAATCCCCATCTCGAAACGGGAGTAGCCGCGGTATTTCTTATAATAATAAGCCAGGCTGTCGAACTGAAGTACAGCGCGACGGTAGGCGTCATATTTCGCGCCGATGGTCTTGCCCTGTTCATGAAGGATGGAGACGGAAGGGAGATAGTAGCAACGCTTGCCGATGGCGGCCAGCCGGTCGCTGAGAATATTCTCTTCCGCATAGAGGAAAGTCCCTTCATCGAACATGCCGGCAGCGAAAAAAGCCTCGGCAGGGACCATGAAAAAGCAGCCCATCAGTTTGTAGTGCCAGCCTTCCTGCGCTTTGGCGGGATAGTTCAGTCCGAAGACCTCTTCCTTCCGGGACTTGGAATAAAAAGGAGTCCCGAGATACATCCAGACGCATTTTTTCCAGGCGCCGAGATATTTTTCGGGGCCCTGCCGATGCCCGTCAAGCCCGATCACTTCCGGTCCGATGGCACCGGCTTCGGGCAGCTCTGTGAGTTTCTCCGCCAGTGCATCCGCCACCTCCGGCGAAGTCAGCACGATATCATTGTTCGAAAACAGGATGAATTCCGGCCGCAGATGGTCCCGAAGCCATTCCGCCCCGCGGTTGTTTCCATAGGCGAAACCCTTGTTGGGAACAGGCAGGACCGTCGCATGCCCGCCAAGCTGCTCCTGCAAGGCCGCAGCCTCCTCCTCCGTTGCGCCCGCGTCGGCTACGACGAGATGCCAGGGCCGCCGGATCTTCGGCAACTCTTCCCGGGCAAAGCGGACCGTCAGGGCGTCCGTCCGGTAATTGACGATGACGATACCGATCATGGCGCCACCTCCTTTTTCCTGCGGAACTTACGGTCAAAAAGGGCCGTCAGCAGCGAATCCTTATCCCAGAAGAGGTTGATGACGAGAAACATGCCGGAAAGCAGCGCCAATGATACGCCGACCTGCACCCACATATTCGGCACCAGCCTCATCGTGCCCCAAACGATGAGAAGATAGAATCCCACGTAGAGCATAGGGATGAAAACATCCCGGGGACGGATCACGATGCCGAGGTGCCGGCGGATCAGCACGAGACCGACGGCCAGCACGGCCAGCTCGGAAGAGCCCCAGCTGATGGCCGTTCCCAGCGCCCCGAGACGCGGGGTCAGGATAACGTTGCAGACAACGCCCGTGACGGCGCCCACCGTCGAGACCACGGCCGTCAGCTTGGTCTTTGTCGATGACATCAGGCACTGCTGGATGATGATCTGCTCGAGACCGATGACCAGCAGCAGGAAGATGATGACCCGGAAAGGAATCTCCGCCCCCTCATAGCCGGGGCCCGAAAAGAGGAGGATGATGGCGTGGGCGTTAAGCAGGCAGAAAATGATGACGGGGATCGAAAGGGAAACGAGCAGGTGGACAATCTGGTTGATCATCTTCTGGAGCTCGTCCCGGAGGCCGTCGGACAGCATGGCGCTCACGCGCGGAATCATCACGGTCGTGAAGGCCGTAAAGGCCGCGATGACGATGGTATAGAACTTCGTCGCCGTGGAGAAATACCCCACCTGCGTCGAATCGGTGGCAAAGCCCAGATAGGCCTCGTTCAGGGTCGTATAGAGCGAGGTCAGGATGCGGTAATAGCCGAAGATGAGAATCGGCATGATATACAGCTTCGGGCTGAGTTTGCGGAAACTCAGGCGGATGAAGCGCCGGGAATAATGCCAGTCCCAGATGGCGTTCAGCACGATCGTGAGGGTCGTGATGGCATAGTAAATAAGCGTATCGGCCGCCGTATGGACGAAAACGAACACGGCCACCACGTAGATGCCGCGGACGGCCACCGAGCGGATGGTGATATACTTAAAGTCCTCGATGCCCTGGAAGAACCACTCGATCAGGAAGAGCGAGAAGACCAGTTTGAGGCAGCCCACGAGCAGGAATTCCTTGTACGCCACCATCGCCGGCACCGTGAAAGTGCAGACGATAAGCACGATCATCGCCACGAGGAAAGTGACGATATTGAGGAAGAAGAGGTTGTTGAACACCTCGTTGCGGCGCTCCGGGTCTCCCTTGCACCGGGCGATTTCCCGCACGCCGTAGGAACGGATGCCGAGCTGGGCGAAAAGGATGAAGAAATTGATGATGCTGTCGACAAAGTCGCAGATGCCGATGTTGGACACCCCCAGTACGCGCGAGACATACGGGTAGGTGATCAGCGGGAAGATATACCCGCAGAGCGTCAGGACAAGGTTCCAGAAGAAGTTTTTCTTGATGCTCTCCGACACGGCTTACTCCTTTTCTTTGAAATGAATCTTCACCCGGTGGGTACGGATCGTCTCCGGGAGAGCTTCCCAGTCACCGTAACTCTCTTTCAGATAAGCCTCGGCGTTACCGGGAACCGCGAATTCGTGTCCTTCAAAGGAAGCACGTCCAAGCGGGAGCACCCAGCTCTTCGGAATGTTCGTCCAGCTGTAGAGGACGCCGTAGACAGGTGAGAAACGATCCTTCCGCCGGCCGAAAAGCCGCATCAGCGGGATGACCAGCCAATGAAGGACGTAATAGCTAGGCACGACGACACATCTGGCAAGAAAACCGCTGCGGATCCGGTCCATAGGATGGTCCACCCAGCAGCGCTGCCAGCGTTCGGCGAGGCGGTGCAGGCAGGGAACGGCTCCGCTTTCCATCGGAAAGATGTCCACCTGTACGCCCCGGTACTCGCGGCGCTGATGCAGAAGAGAATCCTGCTCATACTCCGAACGGAGATCCCGGAGGACATACCAGGCGCCAAAATAGCCCTTGTCCGTCCGGCGGCACTGGATGACGAATTCATCGGACGGATGCTGCTTCCGCATGATCCGCTCGAGCTTCCGGACGTCGCGGATCGGCATACACACGTCGGTGTCGTCATCCCAGGGGATGAAACCGCCATGGCGTTTCGCCCCAAGCAGAGTTCCGGAATCGAGCCAGTACGTCAGGGCGTGCTTCCGGCAGATCCGGTCGAGAAAAACGAGCATCTCAACCATCCGGAGCTGTCCTGCCCGGAGCGCCGAACCGTCGGGATTGTACTGCGCACGCAGCGCCTGCTGTTTCTGAGCCGGGATCATGCCTGTTCCTCCTTATCGATTATGCCCTCGGCTGTCACCTTATCCAGGAAGGCCTTAAGGTACTTTTTCTGATAGCGGCGGATAACGGCCGGGTACCAGCGTTTCGGAATCAGGGTCTTGGTCCATTCCTTGAAGCGCACGGAGAAAACCTGCACGCGGTTCATACCATAATTATAGTACTGCCGCGGGATCCGCCAGTCGCCGTAATTGAGCCGGAGGAAGCCGTCGTAATCCACCGGACGCAGGAGCGTCATGCCCTTGAATTCGAAAGGCTCCAGCTCCCGCAGGTGCTTCTCCAGGATAAAATCCCTCGCTACGGAATAGCGCACGCGCGGGTCCGGCGTCGGATACATCACGTAGAAGTCGATGTATTCCCCCTGCCGCATGATGGAATAGAGTCCCCGCTTGTCATAGCGGATCAGCTCAAATCCGGCCTCGCGAAGCGTCCAGAGCAGGTTCCGGAGCTTCTGCTCATCCTCCGAGAACATGACGAGGTCGATATCCTCGTCCCAGAGGATGAAATTGCCGTCCCGCACCATCCCGAGGAGGGTGCCGTAAGTCGGCGCGGCGAAAATGCCGGCCTTTTCGAGAATCGGCATCAGCGCCTTCAGGTTGTCAAGCCCCTTTTCCGGGTTCATGACCTTATACCCGGCATAGAGCGCGACGGGGCGGTAGCGGTAGATGCCGCGGTCTGTCCTCAGCTTTGCCATCAGCGTTCCTCCCAGGCTTTGACGAGCGCGTCCATACGCTCGCTTAGTGAAACTTCCATACAACTTGGCCTCAGCCGGGCAAAATCCCTGGCCACAGGACATTCCGGCAGCAGCTCCGCCAACTGGCGGGCCGCCTTTTCAGGGTCATCGATATCCGCGACACGGCCGTTACGCTCGCTGACGAGACAGGCGGAACCGGCTCTGGAAGAGACCAGGGCTTTTGCACCCGCCATCAGCGCCTCGCCCGTCACGGCGCCGAAAGCCTCCCGCCGGCTCAGCAGCAGGAGCACGTCGCAGAGGTTGTACCAGGCATAAAGCCCGTCGCCTTCGAGCCGGCCGGTGAAAACGACACGGCCACTGCATGCGCCGGCCTGCGCTTCCAGCTTTTCCCTTTCGGGACCGTCGCCGATGATGACAAGAACGCTGTCCTCCCGCTGCAGGCGACCGTATGCGTCGATGACGGCCTCCACATTCTTGAGGTCCACAAGCCGCCCGACATAGAGCAGCACGTTCCTGCCCTGCAGTCCGTATTCTTCCTCCAGGCGGGCGCTCGCCGGCAGCAGGTGGCGATAGGTCTCCCGGGCGCGGTCCTCGTCCATGATGATGGGAAGCCACTGTCCCTTTCCGAAATGATCCCGGTACCAGGCGCAGACCTCCGGCGTCACGGTGATGATGTCGTCGAGCTTTTTCGGCACGAAACTCCGCAGCCAGCGGTGGCCCTTCGAGAAGTCATTCCCGCCAAGTATCATGTCGATGCTGTCGTCGCACATGGAGACGATCTTGAATTTCTTCCTGCTGAAGCGGCGGATCCAGCGCATCTGCCAGAGGGCGAACTGGAACTCCGGAACGATGACGACGTCCGGTTTCTCCTGCCGGACCAGCTTCCCGAGGCCGCGGCAGACCGTCCGGCTCTCCGGACCGAAATGCCAGCCCTTGAGGTAGGTCGGCTTGAAACGGCACTGGGACTCTATCCACTGCGGATCATAATGCTGCTCGCTGTCCTCCCGGGAATAGAAACACATGCGCATGCCCAGGCGTTCGGCCAGGGCATTGTACGTGTCGATCCGGTAGGGAGCGATCGATGTCCGGATGAAGAGATTGGCCATAAGGGTCTTACGCTATAGCAATTCCGAGGGATTCGCAGTACTGGCGGTAGGAGGGATGCGCGCTGTCCTTGGCGGAGAGGATGACCTTGTCGGCAGGGATGCGCCAGTCAATGGCGAGATCCGGGTCGTTCCAGGCGATGGCTCCCTCTGCCTCAGGGTGGTAGAATTCGTCGCATTTATACTGGAAGATGACTTCCGGGGAAAGGACGCTGAATCCGTGGGCAAAGCCCTTGGGTATGAAGAACTGGCGGTGGTTTTCCGCGCTCAGTTCAATGGCGGCGCTGCGGCCGAAGGTCGGGGAACCGGGACGAAGGTCTACGGCGACATCGAGGACGCTGCCGAGGACCACACGCACCAGCTTGGACTGGGCATAGGGCGGTTTCTGGAAATGGAGGCCGCGGACCACGCCGTACTGGGACTTGCTTTCATTGTCCTGCACGAAGCTGATGCCGCCAAGCGCCTCGTCGAGGTCACGCAGGGAATAGGACTCAAAGAACCACCCCCTGGCGTCAGTGAACACTTTCGGCTCGATAATCAGAAGGCCGGGTATGTCTGTTTCAATGATTTTCATCGATTCTCTTCATGCAGTTTGCCAGCGACTCGTACCAATGGGGGATGGAGACGCCGAAGGTGCGGCGGACCTTTCCCTTGTCGAGAACGCTGTAGGACGGGCGGGCGGCCTTTGTCGGATACTCGCTGCTCCGGCAGGGCCGGATATCGCAACGGTTGCCGGCGAGATCGCGGATGGCGCAGGCGAAGTCGTACCACGAGCAGACGCCCTCGTCCGTATAATGATAGATACCCTGCGGGGTAAAGTGGCGCTCAGCCACAAGGCCCGTAATCAGCCCGGCCAGATCCGCGGCCGCGGTCGGCGTGCCGATCTGGTCGAAGACGACCGAAAGGGTCTCCCGCTCGGCCGTAAGCCGCATCATGGTCTTGACGAAATTCTTGCCGTAAGGGGAATAGAGCCACGCCGTCCGGAAGATCAGGTAGCGGCAGCCCGAGTCGGTAACGGCTTTCTCGCCGAGGAGCTTGGTCGCGCCGTAGACGCCGAGGGGGGCTGTAGGCCAGTCCTCGGGATAGGGCTCGCTGCGGTCGCCGTGGAAGACGTAATCCGTCGAGATGTGGATCAGGACGGCGTCCCGCTCCTTTGCGACAAGGGCGAGGTTCGCGGCGGCGCGGTGGTTGAGGAGATCGGCCATGGCGGTATCGCTCTCGGCGCGCTCGACATCGGTATAGGCGGCGCAGTTGACGATGACGTCCACATGCTCGCTCTCGCAGACCAGACGGACCGCATCGATGTCCGTGATGTCCAGATAGAGGGTCTCCTCCCCGGGAAGACGGCTTACGTCGGAAAAGAGGTAGCGGGGACCGTCCGGCAGGACCCGGCGACGGATTTCCCGCCCGAGCTGACCGTTCGCACCGGTCACAAGGATATGCAGTTTCCTGGCCATACTATCTGTCCATCAGCGGGCGCAGCAGCGCCACCGTCTTGGTTTTCAACACCTTCTCCTCGTAGTGACGGGCAATCATCGACTCCCGGTGGCAGTCGGAACCAGTCATCTCATACCAGCCGCGGCCGAGGAAATCCTGGGCCTTCGCCTGGACGGCGGGACCGTAATAGCCGATCAGCGACGGGAGGTTGAGCTGGAAGAGGATGCCCATCTGACGAAGCCTGCGATAGTCCGACTCGCGCATGTAGTGGTAGCGTTCCGGGTGCGCCAGGACGGGGCGGTATCCCTTGGACAGGGTCTTCCGGAGGGTCCCGAACAGGTCCATCGGAGGGGCCATCGTCGATGTCTCGACGAGCACCCTGTCTTCTCCGTGCAGCAGCAGGTCGCCGGCTGCGAGACGCTCTTCATAGAGGTTGTCCATCATGTACTCGGCGGCGAGCCGGAGCTCGATTCCGCCCTTGTATTCCTCCCCTTTCAGGCGCTCGAAGCGCTCCTGAAGGCCCTCCGTCGTGTTGGGGACATCCTCCATGATGTGGGGAGTCAGCCACAGACGGCGAAGGCCCGCCTCCTCCATGCGGGAAAGGATGGACAGCGACTCGTCCAGGGTCCGGACACCGTCGTCCACGCCGTAGAGAAGGTGGCTGTGGTTGTCGGTGCCGCCCCGAAGCAGGTCGCTGCCGATGAGGGATTTTTTACCGCCGAAGAGGGAAAACATACCGGTCCCTCCTCAGTTATTTCTTGTGGCTCCGGTGGTGCTTGTGGCCTTCTTCCGATTCTTCCGTGTTGCCGTAGCCGTAACCATAGCCATAGCCGTAGCCATAACCATAGCCGTAACCGTAGCCGTAGCCGTAACCATATCCGCCGTTGTGGTGGTATTCCATACCGTTGAGGATAATGGCCATGCGGTTGAAACGGCCGGTCTGGTACATCTCTTCCACGGCCGGGAGGGCGCGCTTGTCGAAGAGACCGTATCGCATCACAATGATGGTGATGTCGGCGACCGGGGCGATGATGGCGGTATCGGCCACCATGTCGATCGGAGCGCAGTCGAGGAAGATGTACTTGTACTCGCTGCGGAGGGACCCGATCAGCTGCTGGAAGCGCTCGGAGTCGAGGAGCTCGGCCGGGTTCGGCGGCAGGGAGCCGACGGAGATCAGGTCGAGATTCTCGCTGACATGCTGGATGATGTCGCTGACGGAAGAAACCTTGCCGCTCAGGTAGGCGGACACGCCTTCATTGTTGAGGTCGAGGGCCTTGCCCAGGGTACCCTTGCGGAGGTCGAGGTCGACGAGGATCGTCTTTCCGCCCTTGAGCGCCATGGAAGCGGCCAGGTTGAGGATGTTGAAGGTCTTACCGGCGTTCGGGTTGTAGGAGGTGAGCATGATGACATGGCTCGGCTTTCCGTCCGAACGGGTCATCGTATCGAGGTTGGTACGAAGGACGCGGAAGGACTCGTTGATCATGTCGCGCTTGCCGCTCTGGACAAGGATGGCGGTATTGTCATGATCGAAAGTACCCCTGCGCAGGCGACGCAGGAAACCGCGTTTTTTATTGAGCTGCGGCACCTCGGCGAGGAACGGAACGCTCAGGCGGCTGAGGTCGCTGCGGCCCTTGACCGTCGTGTCGAGCACACGGCTGAGGTAGATGATGGCGAACGGGATGCCGAAACCGAGTACGAAAGCCACCAGATAGATCATCAGGTTGTTCGGCGAGACGGGCTTGTTGCCGGCGGACGGGCGCACGATCGTGCGGGTGATACCGACGGTAAGGTTGCTCTGGAGCTCGTTCTCCTCGCGTTTCTGGAGCAGGAAGGTATAGAGGGTTTCCTTGACCTTCTGCTGACGTTCGATGGAAAGGAGCTCGAGTTCCTGGCCGGAAGTCGAGGCGATGCGGCGGAGAATGTCCTTCTCCTGGGCCTCGATCTTGTCGTACTCCATCTGGAGCGTGGCGATGAGGTTGTCGATGCTGCGGCCGATGGCGACGCGGAGGGCGTCGAGGCTGGTGTTCATATCCACGACGAGCGGGTTCGACGCGGAACTCACGCTCAGCATGCGGTCGCGCTCGAGGATGATCTTGTTGTACTCGCTGATCTGGGAGGCAATGGCAGAACTCTCGAGACCGGTGTCGCCCGGAATCATGTCGTCGGCGTGGGTCGGATCGGAGAGGCGCTCGCGGATCGCCTTGGCGATGGAGAGCTGGTTCGAGACCTCGAAGTTGCGGGAAGCATACTGGGAGGATTCCTGGAGGTACTTCTCGGAGAGGGATTCGATGTTGGTCAGCTGGTGCGTGGACTTGTAGTCCTTGATGCTGTTCTCGATACCGCCGAGTTCCTTTTCGATGACGATGAGACGCTCGTTGATGAACTGGGAGGTATTGCGGGTCGCCTTGTTCTTGTTCTCGATCCAGACCTCGTCATAGACATCGAGGAGCGTCGAGAGGATCAGTTCCGCACGCAGCGGGAAACGGTCCTTGAGGGACAGTACGATGACGGAGGACTGCTTGCTGGACGGAGCGACGTCCAGGGCGGCGCAGAAGCGGCGGGCCATGGACTTGGCATTGACCCAGGAGACCGTCAGCATACGGTTCCACTTCTCGGTATTGGCCGTGCGGGCCATCACGACGCGGCCGACCGGCGTATCGAGGGTATCACCGAACACGCCGGTGACTGGCTCCTCGTTGAGCGGCTTGCCGTTGGCGACGAAATCATTCAGTATAAACGTCTTGTCATCCTTCTTCTTCGTCGAGAAGGAGAAACTTCCCGTGACCGCGGTCTCGATGAGGTTCATGCGGATCGGGGTGTCGAGGTAGTGCTCGCGGTCGCGGAGAAACTCGTGCTCGGAGTAGCTCGTTTCGAGGCCGAGGCGCTCGACGACGATCTGCATGAGGTCCGGAGAGGAGAATGCCTCGATCTCGTTGTCGACGTTCGTGCCGCCGCCGTAAGCACGGGAGCGGGTGCCGACGATGCTCGTCAGGTCGCGCATCGTCGAGGACTGCGTATCCTCATCGATGATGACCTTGGCCGAGGCCTGGTAGGTCGGAGGGGTCTTGTAGAGGTAGAGCTTCGCCAGACAGAAACACAGGACAAGGGAAAGGAGGTACCACCATTTGTAGTTCCAGAACATTCTCCAGATGTCGGCCAGCTGGATGGAAGATTCTTCTTTCTGGATTTTCTCTACGGAAGGGTTCTTAACTTCTTCTGCCATAAGACTTGGGCTTATCGGGAAAAATTAATTATTGCTCTTGCTTCGATTCTCGAGAGTCACGATCAGGGTCACGAGAGACATGGAAACGCTGGACAGGGAAATCCAGAAGGAACCGGACTTGAAGTAGTTCTCGTTGATCGTGGACTGGCCGGCACGGACGCTGTTCGGGACGACATAGATGATGTCGTTCTGCTGGAGGTAGTAGGCCGGGGATTTGAAAATCTCGGAGTCGCGGAGGTCGAGCACGAAGACCGTGCGCTCGCCGCCCTGCTCGCGGGTTACCTTCACCGTGGGACGCTCACCGTAGATCGTAAGGTCGCCGGCAAGGGAAAGGGCCTGGAAGAGGTTGACCTTGTCGCCGGTGATCGTGTAGGTGCCGGGGCGGGCGACTTCACCGAGGATGGAGATGCGGAAGTTCATGAACTCGACGGTCACGACCGGGTCGTTGACAAAGCCTCTGGAGGAAATCTCTTCAGCGATCTTGTTCTGGAGCTCCCAGCGGGTCAGGCCGGCCACTTCGAGGCGGCCGATCTGCGGGAAGTTGATAAAGCCGTCGTTGTCCACGACATAACCGGACAGGCGCTGGGAAACGCCACCTGCGGTGGAGGCGATTTCGGAACCGGCGGCATAGGAGACGATCGGCAGGTTGAACTGCGCGGCGAGCTCCGGGACGCGGCAGGACACCACGATGGAGAGCTGGTCCTTCGGCTGGATCACGATGCCCTGATGGTCGACCATGGGCATACTCGTCGTCTCTTCTATGTCCTGGAGGTAATTAATCTTCTTCCAGGTGTCGCAGGAGGCCGCGGAAAACACGAGCGCTGCGAGCACGCAGAATTGGAAAATTTTCTTCATATCGTTGTATTTATTGTTAGCTTGCCGTATGTGCCCAAATTGGCACAATAAGTATGCAAATTTAATCATTTATTTACGGGTTTCCAAATAATCGCTGCGAAGAATTCGGGCGGATTGATTATATTTGCAGACGGAAAGAGCATTATCGGGATGGACAGACCTGTCATATATCTCTTTACGGACGGAGCGGCGAGCGGCAATCCCGGCCCCGGCGGCTTTGGCGTCGTACTCCGCTGCGGCAGCTATGAAAAGGAGCTCTCCGGAGGGTTTGCCCTGACGACGAACAACCGCATGGAACTGCTGGCCGTCATCACCGGTCTCGAGGCGATCCGCTGGGAAAACGCTCATGTAGAAGTATATAGCGACTCTTCCTATGTGGTCAACGCCGTGACCGAGGGCTGGCTGGAGAACTGGAAACGGACGGGCTTCGCAAAGAAGAAAAACGCCGACCTGTGGCTTCGCTACGATGCCGTCGCCCGGCGCCACCGCATCGCCTTCCACTGGATCAAGGGCCACGCCGGCCACCCCGAGAACGAACGCTGCGACGCCCTTGCCGTCGCGGCCCGCTCCCTCCCCTCGCTCCCCCGGGACGAGGGTTACCTGAACGAAACGAAAACAGATACATTGCTATGAACAACCGCAAACTCCTTGTCGGCATCACCCAGGGTGACGGCAACGGCATCGGATACGAAGTCATCATCAAGTCCCTCGCGGACAGCCGCATCCTCGAATCCTTCACGCCCGTGATCTACGGTTCGTCGAAGCTCTTCGGTTTCTACCGCAAGCAGATCCACGACCTGGAGCCCATGGACACGAACGTCATCAGCTCCGCCCGCGACGCCCGGGAAAAACGCGTCAACATCGTCAACTGCCTGCCGGACAACGTCTTCGTCGAGCCGGGAAAGTCCACCCCCGACGCCGCCAAATCGGCCATCAAGTCCCTTGAAGCCGCCGTCCGTGACCTCAAGGCCGGGCTGATCGACGTCCTCGTAACCGCCCCGATCAACAAACGCGCGATGGCCGCTGAAGGCTTCGGCTACACGGGACATACGGAGTACCTCGAGCATGAGTTCGGGGACAAGGAGGGCGCCATGATCATGGTCAGCGACACCCTCAAGATCGGCATCGTAACGGGACACATTCCCCTCAAGGACGTCTGCCGCACCCTCACCACCGAGCGCATCCTCGCCAAGCTCCGGCTGATGGACCAGTCCCTCCGCCGCGACTTCAGCATCCGCTCTCCCCGCATCGCCGTCCTCGGCCTCAACCCTCACTGCGGCGACGGCGGCCTCCTCGGCGACGAAGAGCAGAACATCATCCTCCCCGCCATCGAGCAGGCGACCGCCGAGGGCATCCTCGCCTTCGGTCCCTACTCCCCCGACGGCTATTTCGGTCTCGGCAACTACCACCGTTTCGACGCCACGCTGGCGATGTACCACGACCAGGGCCTGGCTCCGTTCAAGGCCCTCGTCTTCGAGAACGGCGTCAATTTCACCGCCGGACTGCCCATCGTCCGCACCTCCCCCGACCACGGCACAGCCTACGCGCTCGCCGGCCGCGACGAAGCGGATCCGCACTCGATGATGAGCGCCATCTACAAGGCCATCGACATCTACCGCAACCGCATCGCCTACGACAATCTCATGGAAGGCCGCCTGGAGCAATAATCTCCACCGACGACCCCACAAACGTTATCTTGCGTATAATTTAGATTCGTATGGCGAGCCAGCTGGACACAGACATCCAATTCCTCCCGGGCGTGGGGCCCAAAAGGGCCGCCCTGCTGCGGAGCGAGCTGGAGGTGTCGACGGTCGGCGAACTGATCCGCATCTATCCCTTCCGCTATGTCGACCGGACGGCCATCCACGCCATTGCCGACATCGTCCCGGACATGGCCTACGTCCAGATCCTGGCACGCGTGGTCAGCGTCTCGCTCTACGCCGGCAGCGGCCAGGCCATCGATCCCGGCGCGCCCGGGAAAGTGCCGATCAAGCGAATGGTCGTACTCGTGAGGGATGCCAGCGGACAGATAGAACTCGCCTTTTTCAAGGGCATCCGCTGGATGCAGACCCGGCTCAGACCGGGCTCCGTCTTCCTTTTCTACGGCAAGCCCTCGGCCTTTAATGGCCGCCTCCAGATGGTCCATCCCGAGGTCGACGACCCCGCGCCGGACCAGAAAGGCCCCGGCGAGGGCGCCGGCACGCTGACCGGCGTCTACCCGAGCACCGAAAAACTCAAGACCAGCGGCATCACGGAAAAAGTGATGGGCAGGCTCATGGGCGCCGCCCTGAATCTCGCCCTGACCGATGTCCGCGAGACCCTGCCCGACTATGTCATGAAGGAGAAGGGTCTCGTCCCGCTGCGCTGGGCCCTTCGGAACATCCACTTCCCGACGGACCAGAACGCCCTCTCGAAGGCCACCTACCGCCTCAAGTTCGAGGAACTTTTCTTCCTCCAGCTGTCCCTTCTCAAGCAGAAATACGTCCGCAGCCGCGCCGAGCAGGGCATCCCCATGCCCAAGGTCGGCCCCGCCTTCAACGCCTGCTACAACAGTCTGCCCTATGAGCTGACCGGTGCGCAGAAGCGGGTGCTGCGGGAGATCCGCGCCGACCTGATGTCCGGCCGCCAGATGAACCGCCTGCTGCAGGGCGACGTCGGCTCCGGCAAGACGATGGTCGCCGTGCTGAGCGCCCTTGTCTCCATCGGCAACGGCTACCAGGCCTGCCTGATGGCACCGACGGAAGTGCTTGCCAATCAGCATTATGCAAATATTCTGAAATACCTCGCCCCGACCGGCGTCAAAGCCGTCCTGCTGACGGGATCGACCGGAGCGAAGGCCCGCCGCGAGATCCATGCCGGGCTCGAGGACGGGTCCATCGGCCTGATCATCGGCACCCACGCCCTCATCGAGGACACGGTCGTTTTCAGGAACCTCGGCCTCGCCATCATCGACGAGCAGCACCGCTTCGGCGTGGACCAGCGCGCCCGCCTGTGGAACAAGACCACCTGCGGCGCCCCGCCCCATGTCCTCGTCATGACCGCGACCCCGATTCCGCGCACCCTCGCCATGACCCTCTACGGCGACCTCGACGTATCCGTCATCGACGAAATGCCCCCGGGCCGGAAGCCCGTCCAGACCATCCTCGCCGGAGAAGGCAAGCGCTTCCAGCTCCACAAGTTCATGAAGGACCAGATCGCCCTCGGCCGCCAGGTCTTCGTGGTCTATCCCCTCATCTTCGAGAGCGAAAAGGTCGACTACCAGAATCTGGAAAAGGGCTACGAGGAGATTGTCGAAGCCTTCCCGTTCCCGCCCTACAAGGTCGCCATCGTCCATGGCCGCCAGAGCGCCGAGGAGAAGGATTTCAATATGCAGGCTTTCGCCGCCGGACGGGCCCACATCCTCGTTTCCACGACCGTCATCGAGGTCGGCGTGGACGTCCCGAACGCCTCCGTGATGGTCATTGAAAGCGCCGAGCGCTTCGGCCTGAGCCAGCTGCACCAGCTCCGCGGACGGGTCGGGCGCGGCTCCGAGAAGTCCTATTGCGTGCTCATGCGCGGCGAGAAGGTCAGCAAGGAGTCGATGAAGCGGCTCGAGCTGATGTGCTCGACCGAGGACGGATTCGTCCTCGCCGAGGAAGACATGAAAATGCGCGGTCCCGGCGATATCGAAGGCACCCAGCAGAGCGGCCTGCCGATATCCCTCAACATCGCCTCGCTGGCCCGCGACGGCATTCTCCTTTCCGACGCCCGCGCCTATGCCGAGCACATCCTCGACAAGGATCCGTCGCTCGAGGCCAAGGAGAACGCCCTTCTCGCCGCCGAGCTCCGCAAAGACCGGTATTTCCGGCAGGATTACAGCAAGATATCGTAATGAAACAATTCCTGAAAAAGCTATACAGCAAGCTCCTGAGCCCTTTTGACCGCCATCGCCATGACGGGAAGGCCGCCCGGCAGATTCCCAACGACGACTTCTTCCCCGACGTAGTCGCCATCCTCAACGAGGGCAAACGGGTAACCATTCCCGTCAAGGGTTTCAGCATGCTGCCCTTCATCCGCGGCATCCGCGACCTTGTCGTGCTGGAAAAGCGCGGAACCTATGTTCCCTACGACATCGTCCTTTTCCGCCACGGCGGTCGCTACGTACTCCACCGCATCCTGACGGTGGACGGCGACCGCGTAGAAATCCAGGGCGACGGCGTCGTGAAAAATACGGAGAAAGTCCATCTGCAAGATATTGCAGGAAAGGTGATTACGATCTTACGTGACGGCAAGACGGCCGTCGATCCCGACAGTCCGAAACAGCTCCGCCGTGCCCGTCGCTGGCGCCGCATCCGCTGTATCCGCCGGCCCCTTCTGCTCTCTTACCGCTTCGCTCCCTGGAATTACATCTGGCTGCGCCATCAATAGACGCCGGACCGGGAGAGAGACCGGCCGTCAGGCCTTATTTCGCTCAAGGTGGTAGATCGTGTCGCAGTAGGCGGCGATCTTCTCGCGATGGGTGATGAAGATCATCGTCTTGTCAGCGACGGCCGGGGAGGCGGTCAGATTCTCCAGCAGTTTCTCTTCCGTGGCGGGATCCAGCGAGGAACTGAACTCGTCAAGCAGCAGGATGCTGCCCGGACGAAGCAGGGCGCGGGCGATAGCGATGCGCTGGGCCTGGCCCTCGCTGAGGCCGGTTCCGCCCTCGCCGCAGACGGTGTCGACACCATCCGGAAGCGCATAGACGAAGTCCGCCATGGCGACGTTGAGGGCCGTCCGAATTTGCTCTTCCGAGGCGTCCGGGTTGCCCATCAGGAGGTTCTCCAGGACGGTGCCGCTGAACAGGGTGTTCCCCTGCGGGACATAGACGAGGTTGCAGCGGGTGCGCGGCGAGGCCTCGTACTGCTTGTCGCCACTATATAAGGTTATCTTCCCCTCTTCGGGCCGCAGCAGGGCCAGCATTAGACGGATGAGGGTGCTCTTGCCGGCGCCCGTCTCGCCGAAGATGGCCGTGCGGGAACCGGGGACGAAGTCGTGCGAGAAGCCGGCGAGAATCTCGCGTTTGCCGTCGGGATAGCGGAAATGCACATCCTCGACGCGGATGCCGGCGACACCGGGGAGCATCCGGGGCCTCCCCCGCTCCTCTTTCGGTGCGTTCTCCAGCTCCGTCAGGCGGTCGATGGAAGCCGTCGCGTAAACCAGGCCGGGAATCTGTCGGGTAAGGTTCACCGCCGGGCGCTGCACCTGGCTGACCAGCTGGAGGAAAGCGGTCATCATACCGAAGGTCGAACTCCCCTTCCAGATACCCCATACGCCCCAGAGGAAGGCGGTGATATAGCCGCCGGAGAAGGTCAGGCTGATGATCATGCGGGAAAGGACGTTGAGGCGCGTGCGCACCTCGACCTGGTCCATTTCCACATCCTGCAGCTCGTCGAGGCGGACCCCCATGATGTTTTCCTGCTCGAGGGACTTGACGACGACGCGGTTGCGAAGGCTCTCCTGAATATGGCTCTGGACCTTGCTCTCCGTCTCTCGGATGCGCTTGGTGAGATAGCGCAGGCGGCGGAAGAAGACCTTGCTGACGACGATCAGCAGCGGCGTCGCCACCAGCAGCAGCGTCGCCAGCCGCCAGTCCATCAGCGCGAGGAAAACCGTCGCCGCCGCGAGCTGGAAAAGGGTCGTGACCATCTCCGGCAGATCGTTGCAGATCACGCCGGTCACGGCCGTCACATCCGACTCGAGGCGGTTCATCATGTCGCCGGTGTGCATCTTCTCCCGGCCGGCCCAGCGGGCCTGCATCACCTCGGCGTAGATGCGGCTGCGGATGATGAAATTCATTTTCGACGAGACGATCGACTGCAGCCAGGCGTTATAACCGGAGACCAGAATCCGCAGCAGCAGGAGTCCGCCCGCCAGGACGGCGGCCAGTACGAGATCGCCGGCCAGCACGCCCGTTGCGATATCCACCAGGCGCTTGCAGGCGAAGATGAAAGCGAGATTGAGTCCCACGCCGAGCACGCCGAGGAGCACATTGAACCCCAGCTTCCACCGGATACCGGCCGAGTGGCCGTAGAGCCAGCGTGCGTAGCGCAGGATAGCGTGCATGGACTAAGCCAGCAGGCCGATTTCAGCCCACTTCGCAGCGAGTTTCTCACTGTCCGCTAGGGCCGTTTCGCGGTCTACTTCATATTCCTCGGCCAGCAGGTCCGCCATCTGCTCGGGCGTGAATTCCCCGGCGCCGGCGAGCTTCCCGAAAAGGTAAGCGGCCGTGTCGTTGAGCGTAATCAGTTTGGCAAAATTGACGTTTCCCGTCCCCTCGCCGGAGACGACATGCTGCCCGCAGATGGTCCTGAGCACAAATCCTTCTTTGATTTTCATTTCCGTGTCGTGTATTTTTGCAAAGATACAAATTCTCCGGATTATTTGTATCTTTGCGAACCGCACTACGAAGAAAAACACCTTCTCTATGAAATCTCTCAAGTATTTCGCCATGACAGCCGTTACGCTGGCCGCACTGGCCGCCTGCAAACAGGCCCCGCAGGAAAGCGGGGAAGACGCCGCCTATATCGGTCCTTCCGAGATCACCGTCACGGACGGACACATGACCCCCGAAGTGCTCCTTTCCCTGGGCCGCCTCAGCGATCCGCAGCTTTCCCCCGACGGGAAATGGATCCTCTACGGCGTCAGCTATACCGACATCGCCGAGAACCGCAGCTGCCGCAACCTCTTCGTCCAGGAGGTCCTTCCCGGCGGCGCCGGTGACAAGATCCAGCTTACCCGCGACGGCAAATCCATCTCCTGCGCACGCTGGAGCCCGGACGGCAGCGCCATCTACTTCCTCCAGGGCGGGCAGCTCTACAAAGCGCCCTTCACGGACGGCAGCCTCGGCGAGCGCGAATGCCTGAGCCAGGTGGAAGCCGGCATCGACGAATTCGCGCTCTCCCCCGACGGCAGCCAGATCCTCTATGTCAGCCAGGTCCACAGCGCCGTCGAAGTCCCCTCCGACACCGACCCGGCCCTCGACAAGGCCCGCGCCTATGCCACCGAGGACCTGATGTACCGCCACTGGGACCACTGGGTGGAGACCATCAGCCACTCCTTCATCGCCCCGCTCGGCAACGGAAAGGTCACCGCGGAGAATTCCCTCGACCTGCTCGGCCCCGACGAGAAGTTCTTCGAGCTTCCGAACGGTCCTTTCGGCGGCATCGAACAGCTTGCCTGGAGCCCCGACGGCCGCTTCGTCGCCTATTCCTGCAAGAAACTCAGCGGCACGCAGTATGCCTTCTCGACCAATACCTGCATCTACCTTTATAATATTGTCACCGGGGAGACCACGGCCGTCACCACCCGGGGCGGTTACGACACGACCCCCATGTGGAGCCCCGACGGAAAGCACCTCGCCTGGCTCTCCATGCCCCGCGACGGCTATGAGGCCGATCAGGTGTTCTTGATGTGCGCGGACGTTATCGCCCCGCAGGAGGGTGAAGGCCAGAGCGCCAACCCTGCCGTCGGGAACATCCGCAACCTCACCGCCGGCTTCAAGTACAATGTCGACGGCGCCGTCTGGATGGGCGACAGCCGCGGCTTCTATTTCTCCTCCCTGACCGAAGGCCTCGGCGCCATCTACCGCATCGCGGTGAGCGGCGAGGGTCTTGAGCGCATCACCCCCGAGGACGCCTGGTACGACTTCCACTGCCCGTTCGGCGAGACGCAGGACGGCATGCTCCTGACAAGCTATGCCTCCATGGAGTTCCCGACCGAGCTGGTCGCCGTGGCGGTCCCCAGCCGGCCCGGCAGCCGCATGGAAGGCCTGACGGTCCGTCTCAGTCACGAGAACGACCGCATCCTCTCGCAGCTGACCCCGCACAAGACCGAGGCCCGCTGGATTGACACCGTCGACGGGCAGAAGATGCTCACCTGGGTGCTCCTGCCCCCGGACTTCGACCCGTCCAAGACCTACCCCGCCATCGAGATCTGCCTCGGCGGCCCCCAGGGAACGCTTTCCCAGGAATGGTCCTACCGCTGGAACTACCTGCTGATGTGCCACCAGGGCTATGTCGTCGTCCTCCCCAACCGCCGCGGCACGACCGCCTTCGGCCAGAGCTGGTGCGAGCAGATTTCCGGCGACTACATCGGCCTCAACATGCAGGACTACCTCAGCGCGGCCCGCATGATCAAGAAGGAGCCCTACATCGGTAAGATCGCTGCCTGCGGCGCCTCCTACGGCGGCTACAGCGTCTACTACCTCGCCGGCATCCACGGCGACACCTACGACTGCTTCATCGCCCACGCCGGCATCTTCAACGAGGAGCACATGTACATGACCACCGAGGAAATGTGGTTCCCGAACTGGGACAACGGCGGCATTCCGCACGAATACGCCTACGAGGAAGGCCAGGTCGGCCCCGCCGGCGACGGCATCACCTTCGGCGGCATCCAGCAGGCCGGTTCCCCGTGGTCAAATGCGCCCAAGGCGAAACGCCACTACGACAACTCCCCGCACAAGCTCGTGCAGAAATGGCACACCCCGATCCTCTGCATCCACGGCGGCAGCGACTTCCGCGTCCCCGTGGACGAGGGCATGGCCGCCTTCAACGCAGCCCGGATGATGGGCGTCCCCGCCAAACTCATCGTCTTCCCCGACGAGAACCACTGGATCCTGCAGCCGCAGAACGCCCTTTACTGGCACCGCAGCTACTTCGAGTGGCTCGACCGCTGGACCAAAGAATAAGCGCCTATGTACTACGTAACCAAACGCCTCGAAATATCGGCTGCCCACAGCCTGATGCTCTCCTATGAGAGCAAATGCGAGTCCCTCCACGGCCACAACTGGATCGTGATGATCTATTGCCGGAGCGAAAAGCTCAACGCCGACGGAATGGTGACGGACTTCACCCGCATCAAGAAGGACATCGAGGGGGCCCTCGACCACAAGAACCTCAACGACGTGCTCCCCGTCAACCCAACGGCCGAAAACATCGCCCGCTGGATCTGCGACCATGTCGAAAACGCCTACAGGGTCGAGGTCTGGGAGTCCGAGATGAACATGGCCGCCTACGAAAAGGACTGATGACGAGCTACCGCATCAACGAAATCTTCTACTCCCTCCAGGGAGAAGGCTTCTGGACGGGGACCCCTGCGGTCTTCGTCCGCTTTTCCGGCTGCAACCTCCGCTGTCCCTTCTGCGACACCGCCCACCAGGCCTTCACCCCTATGTCCGCTGACGACATCCTATCCGCCTGTTCCGAAGCATCGGAGGATCATGTGCTCAGCGGGACTACGTTCGCTTCGCTCACTCCGGCCCCTGTCGTGGTCCTGACCGGCGGGGAACCGGGGCTGCAGGTGGATGCAGCCCTGATCGAGGCGCTGCATGGGGCCGGCTATCGGGTCCACATCGAGACGAACGGAACGGTCGCGCTGCCCGGTGGCATCGACTGGGTGACGCTGAGCCCGAAAGAGGACGTGCCGGGGCTGAAAGGCGAAGGGCGCGTCGTGCTGGAAAAGGCGGATGAAGTCAAAGCGGTCTATGCCGAGGGCGGGAATCCGGAGCGATGGGCCGCATTCCCGGCACCGTGGCATTTCCTGCAGCCCTGCAACGAGCCGGGCGATCCGGCAAAGAGCCGGCGGAACACGGAAGCCACGGTGGAATACATCAAGAGGCACCCTCAGTGGCGCCTCTCTCTGCAGACTCATAAGTATCTCAATATCAGATAGCTACTTCAGCGTATTGAACAGACGGCGAAGGGACTTGCTCGCATCAAGCTGGTAGGAAGCGTCTGCGCGGTCGAGCCACTTGTAGGCAAGGGCCTTGTCGCCGAGCAGCCAACTGGCGATGGCCGTGTCGTAACAGGCGGCGGCGCGGCGGATATTGTTCCGGGTATCCCCTGCTATCTCCATCCACACTTTCATGGCATCGGCCCAGCGGTCCACCTCGACGTAATCCATCGCCTTGTCCCAGCGGCTGGCCGCCTCGAAATAAAGCACTTCCAGCGACACCATCACCCAGTCCGGGGCGAATTCATCGCCGATGCGGGACTCGCCGGCGAACTTCTTCACCTCATCCGAGCCGCTCATCGAGTCGAGAACATACACGTTGTAGGCGGCCTGATGCCCCTGCTCGGGCGTATCAACCAGGAAAACGACGTCATCTCCCGTACCCACGACCATGCGGATCAGCGTATCGCGCTGGGTATAATCGCCGGCAGGGTCCTTGTCGAGCCGGTACAGGGCGACCTTTTCCTCGCCGTCGAAATACTGGTTCTCGAGATTCCGGGCGAGAAATATCGCCTGCCGCGAAGAAGCCGTTTCCGTCAGGGAGTCGGGATCGGAAAGGTAGACGACGGACATGGTCCGCTTGGTCAGGTCGATTCCGGCACGGGAAGGCTGCCTGACCTGCATATACTTGGTATAGGTCTGGGGGCCGCAGGCCGCCAGAAGGAGCCCGGCAAGGGCTGTGAGGAGAATGATTCTTTTCATTGCTTCCGTGTTTTATTCATCCAGGCCGATCGGATCGGCCGTCAGGTCGTATGCATCGGCGGCGACGATCCTCACCTTGAGGAACGTACCGACGAGGGAATGCGGCTCAATGCCGCCGAGGGCACCGGCATCGTAGCGGACGAGAATCTCCCCGTCCACTTCCGGGCTCTCGAACTCGCTCCGGCAGACGAGCACGCCGTCCGTGAAGCTGTCCACGAGGACGCGGACCTCCGTACCGACACGGGCTTCGTTGCACGAGCGGGAAATCTCCTGCTGGAGCAGCATCAGCTTGTCCAGGCGGTTGCGCTTGGTCCGGGGCGAAATCCTGTCCTCGAGGTGCTCAGCGCCCCAGGTCCCTTCCTCCTCGGAGTAGGTGAAGGCGCCCATGCGCTCGAAGCGGGCCTCGCGGACAAAGTCCATCAGCTCGAGGAAATCCTTGGGATTCTCGCCGGGATGGCCGACGATAAGGGTCGTCCGAAGCGCCACGCCGGTCACTTTTTCCCGCATCCGGCGGATCAGGTCGCGGGTCCATGCACCGTCGGCGCCGCGGCGCATCTTCGACAGTACATTGTCGGCGATATGCTGCAGCGGAATGTCCATGTAGCGGCAGACCTTGGGATTGGCCGCCATTTCCTCGAGGACATCCTCCGGGAAGTCCGCGGGATAGGAATAGTGGATCCGCAGCCACTCGATGCCCTCCACGGCGGAAAGGCGCCGCAGCAGCTCCGCCAGGGCGCGCCTCTTATAGAGGTCCAGCCCGTAAAAGGTCGTATCCTGGGCGATGATGACGAGCTCGCGAACGCCCGCTGCGGCGAGGGCTTCCGCCTCCTCTACGAGCGTTTCCATGGGCACGGAACGGTGCCGGCCGCGGATCAGCGGGATGGCGCAGTAGGAGCAGTGCCGGTCGCAGCCTTCCGAAATCTTGAGGAAGGCATAGGGCAGCCCCGGACGGGTCAGCACGCGGCGCGGATCCGGCGTCGGCTCGCTGCCGAGCGCGCGGATAACGGGCGCAAGGTCCCGGGCGCCGAACCAGCCGTCCACTTCCGGAATCAGGTCCGGCAGCTCCCGGCCGTAGCGCTCGGACAGGCAGCCGAACACGAGCAGCTTCCCGTACCGTCCCTCCTTTTTGGCCGCCACGGCCGCGAGGATGGCGTTCACCGACTCTTCCTTGGCGTCGCCGATAAAGCCGCAGGTATTGATGAGAAGGACATCCACCACCCTGTCACGCTCCTCCCCTTCCGGAACGATTTCATACGCGTTCCGGACCTGGTAGAGAAGGTGCTCGGTGTCGACGGTGTTCTTCGAGCAGCCGAGGGTGATGACCTGCAGGGTTTTCATGACGTTATTCGGCTTCGGGGGCGTTTGCTTCGGCCTCGCGGTCCTCGTCGGTCATGAAGTCAAAGGAAGCGAAAGCGGCGATGCAGCCGTACCACTCGACGACTTTCTTCATGTGCGAGACATAGAAGCGGTCGCGGTCGTAGTCCGGAAGGGCCTTCTCGAAAAGGGTCTTCAGCTCGTCGGCGGAGGCTTTCTTCGGATCCGGGGCGGGCTTGTCGCCGAGGGTCTCCTTCAGCTTGAGGAGGACTTCGCGGAGCTTCACCTCACCCTCGGAGGTATAGATGGAGATGTCCTCAAGGGTCGTGATGCGGCTGTGGGCGTCGAAGAAGGTGCGCTTGTGGTCCTCGAGGGACTCGGCGATGACACCGCCGCGGGCCTGGGCGATATAGTTGAAAAGGCCGTGATGGCCGGCTACGGAAAGGGTTCTTGCAAGATCGGTTTTCATATTACAGGGATTCTATGAGTTCGGAGAAAATGGCGGACATCTTGTCGGCGGCGGCATTGGCTGCGGCGACGATGGCTTCTCCGTCGGTTACATAATCATCGGAATAATCGTCGTGGGCGACGTCCGTGATGACGGACATGCCGAAGACGGGGAGGTCGCTGTGACGGGCGACGATGACTTCCGGGACGGTGCTCATGCCGACGGCGTCGGCACCGACGGCACGGAAGAAACGGTATTCGGCCGGGGTCTCGTAGGTCGGTCCGGTCAGGGCCAGATAGGTGCCCTCGAGCACAGGGATGCCCTTGCGGGCGGCGATGGCCTTGGCCCTGGCGATGAGTTTCGGGTCGTACGGGCGGGTCATATCCGGGAAGCGGGGGCCGAACTCGTCGTGGTTCGGGCCGATGAGGGGATTCGGGATCATGTTGATGTGGTCCCGGATGATCATCAGGTCACCGGGGTGGAAATTGTGGCTCGTGCAGGCGCCGGCGGCATTGGAGACGAAAAGGTACTTGATGCCGATTTTCTGCATGACGCGGATCGGAAGGACCACCTTGTCGATGCCGTAGCCCTCATAGAAGTGGATGCGGCCCTGCATGGCGATGACCGTCTTGCCGGCGAGAGTACCGATGATGTAGTTGCCTTTGTGGCCGATGGCCGTCGACACCGGGAAACCGGGAATGTCGCGGTAGGAGATGACGAGGGGGTTCTCGATCTGGTCGGCGAGCTTGCCGAGACCGCTGCCGAGGACAATGCCGACAACCGGCTTGCGTCCCTCGAGACGGGCTTCCACGAAGGCGGCCGCCTCATGGATGGTTTGGAGTCTTTCGTCCATAGTGTTATTATTAGTTTTCCATATTTCAAACAACAAATCCAGCGCACGCTGCAGCAGGGTCGCAGGGTCCGCGTCGTTGACCAGCAGCGCATCCGCTTTCGCGGCGCTGTGGCGCTGGGCGGCTGCCCGGCGGCGGATGTCCTCTTCCGGGACGCCGTCGCGAAGGGCGCTGCGGCGGATCCGGTCGCGCTCCGGCGCATCGATCCACACGACTTTGTCGATGTACGGCGCGAAAAGCGGCTTCTCCAGCACGATCGCGGACTCGAACACGACGAACGGGACCTGTCCGGGACCCTTCCAGGGCGCTTTCCCGCAGGCATCGCGCCAGGCGAGGAAATCCTCGAGCACCTTTGGATGGACGATCGCCTCGACCGTCTTCCGGACCCGGGAATCTGCAAAAAGCATTCCTGCAAGGCGCCGCCGGTCCAGTTTTCCGTCTTCCCCCCGGAGCGGAGTCCCAAGCGCCGCCTCGAGAGCGGGCACGAGGGACGGATCGCTGTCATAGAGGGCCTTGGTGCGCGCATCGGCCTCATAGACCGGCGCACCCGCCGCTTCCAGCATCCGGCAAAGCGTCGTCTTGCCGCTGCCGATACCGCCCGTTATCCCGATCGTCTTCATCGGACCACCTCCACGACATGCACCACCTCCGGTTCGATCCGGATGGAGATGATGCCCCGCAGCGGGACCTTGACCTGCGGCACGCAGTCCCCGGTGACGGAATCGACAAAATCCTCATACGGCACCTCCAGCGTCAGGTCTTTCAGCGGGTCCGACAGGATCGGGAAGACCGACAGGAGCTTCACTCGGGCCCGGTCCGGAAAGCAGGAGAGCTTCATTCCCTGCGGCGCGCCGCTCACGCGGACCGGAACGTCGCCGCTCATTTCCACGAAACGGGTCACGGGCAGCGAATACTTGACCGTAGAAGGAACGAAACGCACCCCCTGGATCGGATAGAGGGAGATCTCGTCCTGGATGCTCGACGCGACGTCATCGAGCCGGATCGGCTGCGTCCGCGCCTGCGTAACCCGCTCGAGGAGCATGGGCTCGCCATAGACCGTCACCGAATCGGGATAGACGGACAGGGGCGACTGCTCCATGTACTGCTCCCGGAAGCGGATGTCCTTGACCGGCACGACGGGGACTTTCCTGTGCGCCTCGGTCGGGAAATGGAACACCGCCTCTTCCGTGATGAAATTCACCAGCGTAACGTTGTCGCCGTAGAGCTGCTGGACATAGTGCTCCAGCTGGGCGGAGGAGATGGCGTACGCATCGTCGCTGCCCGCAACGGGCCGGATGTCCGACGGCTGAAAATAAAGGGTCGTCGCCTCCCGCCGCGCCTGCCGGCGCAGTTTGCGGATGCGGAATCCGCTCGCCCGGCAGCGTGCCTGGATGACGGCGCGGTCGGCGGAAACCGCCGCACGGCCTTCCAGGGTGCTTTCCGCGATGACATTGACCGACAGGACCGCGACATAGGTCCTCGACAGATTGGTCAGCAGCCAGATGCCCGCAGCCAGCAGCAGGGCCAGGGTGATGGTCACCCAGCTCCCGCTCCGTTTGCGGATGGAGGCGAAGATCCTGTAGAGGAATTCCATGGCGGCCCGGCCGGAGCTCAGCGACTACTGCTGGGGCGTGAAGTCCTTCTGGAGGGCGTTCTTGGAGACGCGGAGTTTCGTGTCGCCGTCGACGCGGATGAGGGCCGTCGTCTCGTTGACCTCGACGATTTCGCCGAAGATGCCGCCGATGGTGACGACCTTGTCACCCTTGCGGAGGGAGTTGCGGAAGTTCTCCGCTTCCTTCTGCTGCTTGCGCTGCGGGCGGATCATGAAAAGCCACATCACGCCGAAAATCAGCAGCAGCATGATCCACATGCTGTTGCGGGCGAACCAACTGGGCTGCGGCTGGGCGATTTCCTCAGCGGCCGCTGCGGGATCAGCTCCGGCTTCGACGAGACCCTGCTGGGCGGTAACGAGACCTTCCTGAACCTGGTCTGCGACCTCGTTGGCCTGAAGGATAAGCGTTGCAATAAACGGATGCATAATTTTTTAATTTTTAATTGTTTACAATTGTTTTGCGAGTCCCTTTTCTTCGATCAGCTTCGGGACCAGCGAATCGAGCAGGCCGTTGACGAAGGCGGCGCTTCGCGGCGTGCTGAAGTACTTGGCGAGCTCGACAAACTCGTTGACGGAAACGCGGGCGGGAACGGCCGGGACGTGCTCCACCTCGGCGAGACCGAGGATGATCAGGACGCGGTCGGCCTGGCAGATCCGGTCGCGGTCCCACCCCTTCGTGGCGCCGGTGATGCGGGCCTCGTAGTCCTCATAGCTCGCAAAGGCGCCGCCGAGGAGCTTCTCGGCGAAGGCCTTGTCGCTGTCCACTTCCTTTCCTTCGGCGGCGAGAACGTCGCTGCGGTAGAGCGGCGGAAGGTCCCAGCGGCCCTTGCGGGCGATATCCCGAAGGCTCTGGATGGCGCACATGAGCGCATAGTCAAGGTCGTCGACCCAGTAGATGCACTTTTCTTCGAGGATGGACTCCAGGGCGTCGTTGTCCTGCAGCAGCTCCTCGAAAAAGCGGGCGAACAGCTCCGTATCGGCGGCGAGGGTGCGCTCCGGGGCGGCCATGTAGGCAGCGAACCACTCCTGCTCCTTCAGCGCGTCGTAAAGGCTGCGCACCAGGGCGTCGTAAGGCTCCCAGCCGAGCTGCTTTTTCTCGACGAGCTTCCGGTAGTCCGGGTCCTCCTCCAGCAGGCGGGCCAGGTCGTTCTGGACAAACTTAAGGTTGGGGTTGCGCTCCTCGGGGGTCGGGTTGAACTTCCCGCGGGCGGCTTCTATCTGCCGGGCGGCCTCGGCCGTGACGGCCGGTACGCTGCCCAGGACGAAGAGATAAAGATCCCGGACGGCCTCGCAGGAGCGTTCGAACTCCGACAGCACCTCCTTCCGGCTCATGGAGCGGTTCTCGCTGTAAGAAAACAGTTCCTTGAAGACCTTTATCCGAAGAATTCTTCTGTTAAGCATGATTTTCAAAAAAATTTATGCAAATATACGGCAAATGAAAGAATTTTCCTTACATTTGTAGAGATTTCATTTAAAAAATTAGGGTATGTACAACGAAGATTATGACAATGGCCGCTCCTTCGACCGGAATTCCGAGGACGTTTATTCCAAGCCCGTCCGCGCCGGCAAGCGGACCTATTTCTTCGACGTGAAGACGACAAGGGGCAACAATGACTTCTATCTGACGATCACCGAAAGCAAGCGCCGCACCGAAAGGGACGGTTCCTTTACCTTTGACAAGCACAAAATTTTCCTCTACAAGGAGGACTTCGACAAATTCGCGGAAGGCCTCGCCGAAGTCGTGGATTATATCCGCAACACCTGCCTCAAGGGCGTTGAAAAGGGCGAGCAGCAGCCCCAGAAAGAGGATTTCTAATCTTTCCCGCATATGACTGACAGTACGACGCTCGTTTACGAAGCCGCCGAATTTCTTCGGCAGCGCATAGCCGGTTTCAAACCCCTCGCCGGCATCGTTCTGGGCAGCGGTCTCGGCCAGCTCGCAGACGACATCCAGGACGCGGTAGCGATCCCCTACTCCGCCATTCCCGGCTTCCCGGTCTCCACGGCCGTGGGCCACAAGGGCAACTTCATTTTCGGGCGGCTCGGCGGGAAGGAAATCGTCGCCATGCAGGGCCGGATCCACTACTATGAAGGCTACGGCATGCAGATGGTGGTCCTTCCGATCCGCGTGATGATCGCCCTCGGCATCCGGTACCTGTTCGTCTCCAATGCGGCCGGCGGCGTGAATTACCACTTCCACGTCGGCGACCTGATGATCATCCGGGACCATATCAACATGCTCCCGAACCCCCTGATCGGCCCGAACGACGACCGCGAAGGTCCCCGCTTCCCCGACATGACCCGCCCCTATGAGCCGAAACTCATCGCCAAGGCGAAACGAATCGCCCGCAAGAACGGGATTTTCGTGCAGGAGGGCGTCTATCTCGGCGACACGGGTCCTTCCTATGAGACCCCGGCCGAATACCGCTTCTACCGGACCATCGGCGCGGACGCCGTCGGTATGAGCACCATCCCCGAAGTCATCGTCGCCCGCCACGCCGGCATCCCCGTCTTCGGCATGTCCGTCATCACCAACGAAGCCCACGACGACTACGCAGAGGACTACGAAAACGACGGCGATGACGTCGTAAAAGCCGCCGCTGCCGCCGCCGAGAAGATGACCACCCTCTTCCGGGAGATAATCAGTTCGCTCTAGTATTCAAAGTGCGGAATAGGAAGCAGCTTGAACAGGTTCGTCCGGTGCTTCCAGTCGATGCGTGCCTTGACCTCCGGGTCAGGGCATTCTCCTGTCCGGATGTAATGGTCGAGGACGGCATAGGTAAAGCCGAGATTGTCCTCGTCCGTCTTGCCCGTGAGGCCGTCCGAGGGCGCTTTTTCCACCAGATCGACGGGCAGGCCGAGGACTTTTCCGACCGCCACGACCTCCGCGACCGTCAAGCCGCCGAGCGGAGCGAAATCGCCCGCGGCGTCGCCGTAGCGGGTCGAATACCCGACCCAGTCCTCGGAGAGGTTGCAGGTGTTGGCCACGCGGCCGTTCAGCGACTGCGAGACGGCATAGACCGCCGCCATCCTCAGGCGCGGGGCGAGGTTGATGCGCGTCTGGGCGGAAATTTCGGTATTGATGGCCCCGAGGGCGCCGCCGACTTCTGTCATCATGGCCTCGAACGAGGAACCGATGTTGACCTGGAGGTGGCGGATGCCAAGATGTTCAATCAGACGGAGGCTGTCCGGGAGATCGGGCTGGAAGCCGTTGGGCATCGTCACGCCGACGACGCGGTCCTTGCCGAGGGCCTCCGCGCAGAGGGCGGCGACCACGCTGCTGTCCTTGCCGCCGGAGATGCCGAGGACGGCGTTGCAACCGGGTCCGTTCTCTTCAAACCAGTCGCGGATCCACTGAACGGCGAGGTCTTTGACCTCCATGGGATTGAATGCTTTCATGCTGTTTGAAAATTTTTTCAAAGATAAGGAAAAATTTCGGAGAAAATTCGTATTTTTGCAGAGTATGGATTATTGTGCGCCATGCTAGAAGGAATCAAGACACAAATCGACAGGCTGATTGCCCTGTACGAAGCGGAAAAGGCGGAGAACGAAAAGCTCCGCTCCCGTCTTGCGGCCCTCGGTGGCGAGAACGATACCTACAGGAAGAAACTTACCGATTTGGAAGAACAGATAGACAATCTCAAACTCCAGCAGGCCTTCACCGCCCCTGCGGACGGCAACGCCCAGGCAAAGGCCAAGCTGGGCCGGATGATCCGGGAGATTGACAAATGCATTACGCTGCTGGAAAGCTAATGGAACAGAAGATCACCATCCGCATCGCGGGCAAGGATTTTGTCCTGAAGGCCTCCAGCCCGGAAGAAGAAGAGCTGATCAGGCTCGCGGCCATCGACATCAACAAACGTCTCGCCGCCTATCAGTCCGCCTTCCCGGGCAAGGCCCTGCCGGACATCCTTTCCTTTGTCGCGCTGAGCGAGGGTGTCGCGGCCTTGACTGCCCAGCGCAAGCTCGATGCGGCACAACGGGAAGGCAAGGACCTTGCCGACTCGCTGGAAGGCTATCTGTCAGAATTGAAATAATTTAGCCGTCAGGACCTCTGGCTGAAAACAACAGTACTCCCAAGTACCGGGCAAGCTCGAACCAGGGATGACAGGCCCCTTGTTACCTTCGGGAATTCCGCCGCAGGCGGGACATGGGATTTCAGAAACTGGTCGGAACCCAAATCTTATTTTTTAAGATTTTCTGACACAGATGCTGACGGCTTTTTCACCAATCGGACGGCTTCCTGTACGGGCAGGAGGCCGTCCGTATTTTATTGTATGACAAACGACTAAAACACTATATAAACCATGGATACGACAACCAGTTTACTGATTGGCTTCGCTGCGGGCGCCCTCGTCGCCCTCACAGCCTATATTCTCATCCGTAAACAGATACTCAAGGGCCGCCGGGACGAAATTCTCGAGAAGGCCGAGCTGGAGGGTGAGAAGATCAAAAGCGAACGCATTCTCCAGGCCAAGGAGAAGTACCTCCAGCTCAAGAGCGAGCATGACCGCATGGTCAGCGAGCGCAACGCCCAGCTCAAGGACGCGGAAAACCGCATCCGCCAGAAGGAAAGCGCCCTCGGGCAGAAGAGCAACGAGCTCGAGCAGAAGATACGCGAAAACGATTCCGCACGCCAGAGCCTCAAGGCCCGCGAGGAGAATCTCGCCCGCAAGGTCTCCGAATGCGAGGCCCTGCAGGCGCAGGTCAACAAGCAGCTTGAGGAAGTCGCCGGCATGTCCGCGCAGGACGCCAAGAACCTCCTCATGGAGAACTTGAAGGCCGAAGCGCGCACCGAGGCCCAGGCCTACATCAACGACACCGTCGACGAGGCCCGCCTGAGCGCCGCCAAGGAAGCCAAGCGCATCATCATCAACACGATCCAGCGCACGGCGACGGAGACCGCCATCGAGAACGCCGTGACGACCTTCCCGATCGATAACGACGAAATCAAGGGCCGCATCATCGGCCGCGAGGGTCGCAACATCCGCGCCCTGGAGGCCGCTACGGGCGTTGAAATCGTCGTGGACGACACCCCGGACGCCATCCTGCTGAGCGCCTTCGACCCGGTCCGCCGCGAAGTGGCGCGCCTGGCTCTGCATCAGCTCGTCATCGACGGCCGCATCCACCCCGCCCGCATCGAGGAGGTGGTCGCCAAGGTCCAGAAGCAGCTCGATGAAGAGATGCTCGAGACCGGCAAGCGCACCTGCATCGACCTCGGCATCCACGGCATGAACATCGAGCTCGTCAAGCTCATCGGCCGCATGAAATACCGTTCCTCCTACGGCCAGAACCTTCTCCAGCACGCCCGTGAGGTCGCCAACATCAGCGCCATCCTCGCCTCCGAGCTGGGACTGAACCCGAAAATCGCCAAGCGCGCTGGCCTCCTGCACGATATCGGAAAGGTATCCGACGAGGATCCGGACCTGCCGCACGCCCTCCTGGGCATGAAGCTCGCCGAGCAGTACAAGGAACGCCCCGAGATCTGCAACGCCATCGGCGCCCACCACGAGGAAATCGAAATGACCAACCTGATCTCCCCGCTCGTTCTCGTCGGCGACGCCATCTCCGGCGCCCGTCCGGGTGCCCGCCGCGAGGTGATCGAGTCCTATATCCGCCGCCTCAAGGGCATGGAGGACCTCGCCCAGGCTTATGACGGCGTGACGAAGGCCTACGCCATCCAGGCCGGCCGCGAGCTCCGCGTCATCGTCGGCGCCGAGCAGGTCACCGACCAGCAGGCCGGCACCCTCTCGACCGATATCGCCAAGAAGATCCAGGACGAGATGACTTATCCCGGCCAGGTCAAGATCACTGTCATCCGCGAAACCCGCTCCGTAGCCTATGCAAAGTAAACTCCTTTCCCTGCTGGCCGCGCTGGCCTTCGCTCTGCCGCTTTCCGGCCAAGGCGCCGGCATGATGGCGGAGCAGACGGTGGACTGGACGGTCGGCAGCGAAGAAATCAGTCCGGATGTCTACCGCGTAACCCTGACCGGCACCATCCTCCCCGGTTATCATATTTACGACACCCACGACAAGTACTCCGGCACCGAGCTGACCCTCTCCGGCAGCGGTTTCATCGCCGGCGAGCTGCAGGAAGCGGAACCGGCGACGGAGGAAGGCGAGTTTTACGGACGCGCCGTCTTCTACTTCGACGTCACGATGGACAGCGCCGATCCGGTCACGCTGGAAGGCTCCGTCATCTGGACGGCCTGCCGGGACCAGGTCTGCGGATTCCCGGAAGAGTTTGCCTTCACGCTGGATTTCACCCCGTCCGGAGCGGCACCCGCCCGGGCTGCCTTCACCCTGCCGGAGCAGGACAGTTCCGCAGGCGGTGACGGCTCGCTGTGGAGCCTCCTGATCGAGGCGATTCTCTGCGGCCTCCTGATGCTCCTGACCCCGTGTGTGTTCCCGATGGTACCGATGACGGTGTCCTACTTCCTGAAGGGCTCCGCCTCCCCTGCCGCGGCGCGGTTCAAGGCGCTGATGTACGGCGTTTTCATCGTCGTTCTCTATACGCTGCCGATCGCCATCCTTATCCTGGTGACCTGGCTGGCGGGCGGTGACGACACGACGGCCGACATCTTCAACTGGTTCTCGACGCACTGGATTCCGAACATCCTCTTCTTCATCGTATTCATCGTTTTCGCCATCTCTTTCTTCGGCGCATTCGAGATTATGGCTCCCTCGTCGCTGGTCAACAAGAGCGACCGGAAGTCGGACCAGGGCGGCCTCGGCGGCATCTTCTTCATGGCCCTGACGCTCGTGCTGGTGTCCTTCTCCTGCACGGTCCCGATCGTGGGTACGGTGCTGATCCAGTCCGTCCGCGGCGCCTTCTGGACGCCGATCCTGACGATGCTGGTGTTCTCGCTGGCCTTCGCCCTGCCGTTTACGCTCCTCGCCCTCTTCCCGAGCTTCCTCAAGAAAATGAAAAGCGGAGCCTGGCTGAACAGCGTCAAGGTCGTCTTCGGTTTCATCGAACTCGCCCTCGCCTTCAAGTTCCTCTCGATGGCGGACCAGAGCTACCACTGGGGCCTGCTGGACCGCGAGGTCTATCTCGCCATCTGGATCGTCATCTTCTCGCTGATGGGGCTCTACCTCCTCGGGAAGATCCGCTTCGCCCATGACGACGAACCGGTGGAGAAGCTTTCCATCGTCCGGCTGGGGCTGGTCATCACGGTCTTCTCTTTTGTCGTGTATATGATTCCGGGCATGTGGGGCGCCCCGCTCAAGGCCCTGTCTGGCTATCTGCCGCCGCTCGAGAGCCAGGACTTCAACCTCTATAATCCGGGCGGTTACTCCCTGGCTCCGATGCAGGAGTCGGATTCGGAGATGGGCCGCAAATACGGGCTCAAGATGCCCCTGGGGCTGCAGGGATACTATTCCATCGAGGAAGGACTCGAAGCCGCCAAACGGGAAGGCAAGCCCGTTTTCGTGGACATCAGCGGCCACAGCTGCGCCAACTGCCGTGAGATGGAGAACCGCGTCTGGAGCGACCGCGAGGTCTTCACCATGCTCCGGGACGAGTTCATCCTCGTCGCGCTGTTCACCGACGACAAGTCCGCCCTCAAGGAGGAGGACTGGGTCACCACCGACACCGGCAAGGTGCTCAAGGAACTGGGCGCCGCCAACGCCTACACCGCCCTGCAGCGCTTCGGCGTCAACGGCAAGCCGAACTACGTCATTCTTGACGAGGAAGGCACGCCGCTCTCTCCCGTCCGCGGCTACGACCTGAGCGTCAGCGGATTCGTCGCTTTCCTCCGGCAAGGTCTGGATGCATACGCAAAACGGTAGTATTCTATGAAACGATTCATGTCCCTTCCCATTGTCGCGGCCCTGGTCGCGGCAATGGCTGTCGGCTGCTCGGACAGGCCCGTCCGCAGCGTCACTTTCGAGATTCTCGCCACCAACGACGTCCACGGACGCTGGTTCGACGAGAGTTATGTGGACGACGGCGTGCGGAATTCGCTGATGGCCGTGAACTGGTATGTAGACAGTGTGCGGACGGCCGTCGGGAAGGAGCATGTCCTGCTCATTGACTCGGGCGACTGCCTCCAGGGCGACAACGCTCCGTATTATTATAATTATGTAGATACGCTCAGCCCGCACCTTTTCCCGCGCCTGATGGCCTATATGGGCTATGACGCCGTGGCGGTGGGGAACCATGACATCGAGACGGGACATGCCGTTTACGACCGCGTCGCCCGCGAAATGGAGGCCGCCGGGGTGCCTTTCCTGGCCGGCAACGCCATCCGCCTTTCCGACGGGAAACCTTACTTCCCGCTCTATACCATCAAGGAAAGGGACGGCATCCGCTTCGCCATCCTCGGCTACACCAACGCCAACATGAAGGCCTGGCTGGACGAGAGCGTCTGGAGCGGCATGGATTTCAAGAGCCTGATTCCGCTCGTTCAGGAAGATGTAGACCGGGTCAGGGCCGAAGAGAAGCCCGATGTCGTCATCGTGACGGTCCATTCCGGCACCGGCGAGGGCGACGGCTCCATTCTCGAGTCCCAGGGCCTCGACCTCTTCCAGTCCCTCCGCGGGGTGGATTTCCTTCTGTGCTCTCATGACCACCGCTTCCATATCGAGGACGGCGACGGGATCTGCCTTCTCAATTCCGGCAGCCACGCCCGCAGCATCGCCCACGGGACCATCACCCTCGACCTCGACAAAAATGGGAAGATAATCGGACGCCATCTCAGCTCCGGGGATATTCCCGTCAAGGCCGAGAAGGCCGATTCCGTGATGCGGGAAACGTTCCGGAGTGAATATGAGGCCGTCAAGGCCTTCACGGTCCGCACCGTCGGCCGCCTGAGCGAAACCCTCCGCACCCGCGACGCCTACGCCGGCCGCAGTCTCTACACCGACTTCGTCCACCTTGTGACGCTGCTTTCGGCCATGCCCTACGGTGCGGACCTTTCCTTCGCCGCCCCGCTGACCTTCAACGGAACCATTCAGGCCGGAACGCTGCTCTACAACGATCTCTTTACCATCTATCCCTTTGAGAATCAGCTCTTCGTGCTGGAGATGACCGGGCAGGAGATCCTCGACTATCTGGAATTTGACTATGACCGGTGGATCCAGGCCCCCGATGAAGGCACGGCCATCCCCGGGACCGGCGAGGTGCCGCTGCTTCGCATCCGTCCCCGTGACGACGACCGCACCGGCGCGAAAGGCTGGTCCTTCGTCAACCGCTCCTACAACTTCGACTCCGCTGCGGGTATCAACTACACCGTGGATGTGACAAAGCCCCGCGGCTCGCGCATCTCGATCGCCGGCTTTTCAGACGGAAGGGCGTTTGACCTGTCGGCGACCTACCGCGTCGCCATGACCTCCTACCGCGCGAACGGCGGCGGCGACCTCCTCACGCTCGGCGCCGGCATCCCTGCGGATCAGCTCGACGGCCGCACGGTCGCCCGCCTTCCCGAGCTTCGCGAACTGATTTACCAGTTCCTCCTGAAGGAAAGCGAAATCTCCCCGGCCCTCATCCGCCGCTACGCGCGCCTGCTCGGCAACTGGTCCTTCATCCCCGCGTCCATCGCCGAGCCCGCCCTCGCCCGCGACCTGTCTTTATTGTTTCCATAACGCCCCTCCCGCCGCGTTTACTGTCCTCCGGTTTCCGGACAGTGGTCGTCAAAAGCCCGATCTCAGGAGGCTGCTTCGCATCCCCTTCGTCATGCCCAGCGAATGCAGGGCATCTGTCCTCCGGTTTCCGGACAGTAGCCGTCAAAAGCCCGATCTCAGGAGGCTGCTTCGCATCCCCTCCTTCGGTCCTCAGCGGACGGCAGGGCTTTTGACGGCCACTGTCCTTCAACCTGCGGCAATACCCCCGTCATTCCACGGCCCTGTCCGGCGCCTGCGGCAATTGAACCGTCATTCCACGGCTTGTCCGGCGCCTGCGGCAATTGAACCGTCATTCCACGGCTTGTCCGTGGAATCTGTTCCCCGAGGGGCTAACAATCGGTCGATTTGAAATAACTAATAATCAACCGTTTATCTCGACCCTATTGCCAACCCCTAATAAAAAAGCAGGGGGTTAGCAGTAATAGAAAGCGGCCGCATTGATTATCAGCCAGTTACAACAACACAATTGCTACCCCCCCCCGCCCTGCAGGCCAGGGCACCTCAGTCTGGCCGGATAAGAATAGTGTTTACAACTATTGTACGGACGACACATGCCACCTTCCAGCTGAGGATTTATAAGTAACTGACTATCTGATATTTGCGAAAACGGGTCAGGAAAGAGGCCCGTTATTTCGGGGGACTTTCCAACTATACTTTTGGAAATGACTGATTATGAACAGGTTACGTTTGAAAGGCTGGAAGGTGCAGGGCGTGAAAGTGCGGGCCCGATGCCCGATCAGGTCGGGCATGACGAAGTGCAGATTCCTCGCTTCGCTCGGAATGACAGGAGAATGGATGCCGGGAAAGACGGAAAGCCGCTGGACGCAGGGGCGGAGGAGGCCCGTTGCTACTGCGGTGCGGGCTCGTGTGCGGAAACGGAAATGCGCGGGGGCCAGTGCAGGGGGCGGTGACGCGAAGCGGCATGACGAGCATTGTCCGCCGACGTTACGAGCCGCACGGCTCGTAAAAGGAGAAGTTGGCTCGTCAAGCCCCCGGTGCCGCTCCGTTTCCGCACTTTCGAGCCTGCACCGCAGTAGCAATAGCAGGCTGCCGGAGCCCAGAGGACAGATCCCACGGACAAGCCGTGGGATGACAAAAAGGGATGCCCTGCATGCGCTGGGCATGACGGGGAGGAGCACCAGAGGACATGACGAAGCAGATTTCTCGGCAAGCTCGAAATGACAATGGCGGGTAGGATGGTGAGACAGCGGGGGGGAACTACTGCAGCGGGAATTTCACGGCCAGGGGTTCCTGCTGGAGGCCGGCGGGGAGGCGGAGGGTGACGCGGCCGTCGGCGGAGATGGAGGCGCGGACCTTCTTGCCTGTGTTAAGGATGGTTACTTTCCCGGCGGGCTGATTGCCTTTCCAGCTCAGCTCGGCAGGGAGGTTCTCGCCGTCCGGGAGCGCGTAAATGGCATAGCAGGTCCTGCCGGCCTTGGAGGCGGCCTCCGTAAACCAGAGGCGGCCGTCGTTGTAGATGGGCGTGTTGCGGGTCCCATAGATGGCCTCGCCGCAGCGGCGCAGCCAGGCGCCGATTTCCCGGAGGACGGCGACGGCTTCCGGATTGATGAGGCCTGCCGCCGTCGGGCCTACGCCAAGGGCCAGGGAGCCGCCTTTTGCGGAGATTTCGGCCAGGGCGCCGATAATGCGGCGGGCGCTCTTGTAACGGGCGTTCGGGGTCCAGCCCCAGTCGTCGGTAAGGGTAATGCAGGATTCCCAGGGATGGTCCAGCTGGCGTGGCGGAATGGCCTGCTCGGGTGTCTGGTAGTTTTCGTTGGGGCCACCGATGGTGCGGTCGACGCAGAGCATGCCGGGAGAAACCTTCCGCATGCCGGGAAGAAGCTCGTTCAGCCCCACCTCGTCACCGGTGATCCAGCCGCCGTCGAGCCAGAGGATGTCCAGCGCGCCATAGCGGCCGCCGGTGATCTCCCGCAGCTGCGCCATCGTATAGTCGACATAGCTCTGCCACCAGTCCGGATGCATCTCCTTTTTGTAATTGATGCGGCGGTCAGGTGTCGCATAGTAGGGATTCCAGAAGCCCGGGTGGTGCCAGTCGGGCTTGGAGAAGTAGGCGCCGACCATGAAACCGCGGGATCGGAAGGCATCGAAAACGTGCCGGGCGGCGTCGCGGCGCGGATCGGCGGCGAACGGTCCGGCCTTGGCGATGGAAAAGTCGGTGTACTGCGAGTCGAAAAGGCAGAAGCCGTCGTGGTGCTTCGTGGTGAAAATCATATACTTCATGCCGGCATCGGCAAAGACGGACGCCCACTGCGCCGGGTCGAAATCCACCGGATTGAAAACCTCGGAAAGCCCCCAATACCACTTCTTATAGTCTTCATACACAGAACCTTCCGGCCGGACGATCCAGTCCTCGTTGCAGAGGTTCCATGACTCGACGATGCCCGGAACGCTGTAGAGCCCCCAGTGGATCAGGACGCCGAACTTGAGGCTGCGCCAGGCATCGAGTTTTTCCAGCACGGCCGGATCGTCGGGCCAGACATAGCCGTCGGCGGTATTGTCCTGGGCCTGCAGGGGCGCCGCGGCAAAAAGGGCGGCTGTGAGAACGGAGAGGATTCCTGATTTTTTCATGGCATGATTTTCTTATCTGCAAAGATACATTTATCTTTGCGAAAGTAAAACAGTCTATCCATGCGCCGATTCCTCCTTCTTTCCCTGCTTCTTACCGTACTCATGCCCCTTGGCGTAGCCGCGCAGGGCTACAACCGGACCATGACCGTCAAGGATTTCCGCCGGATGTCCGCCAAGGATACGACGACCTGCGTCCTTCGCGGCGTGGTGACCCGCGTCCGCGATGCCGACCGCGGCAACCTCTTCATCGACGACGGCACAGGGGAAGTATACATCTATGTCATCCGCAACGACTGGCAGTACCGGGGCAGTTTCCGCAAGTGCGACGTCCGCGAGGGCGACACGCTGACCCTCCGCGGCCGCCGGAGCGTCTACAACGGCGTCATCGAGATGAAATACGCCTTCCTCTGCGCCAAGAGCGACGGTCTCGACCACGACAGCATGCCCGTTCGTGAGCGCATGGACCGCGAACCCTCCTTCCGCGGCGGCAACCTGGAGACCTTCCGGCAATGGGCCCAGAATGAGGTCCCCGTCGTCATCGCCGACGCACCCTATCCCGGCGAAGGAACGGTCACCGTCCAGTTCGTCGTCGGCAAGAACGGCAAGGTGATGGAAGTACAGATCGTCAAAGGCGTCAACGCCGCCGTGAATGCCATCGCCATGGACATCGTCAAGCGCTCCCCGAAATGGAAACCCGGCAAGAACGACGGCAAAGGCGTCCGCGTCACCTACCAGATTCCCTTGGAATTTACAGCTCAGCAGTAGATTTCAGGCGAAGCCAGCGGCCGCGGGCTAGGTAGAAGAGGAAGAGGGCGCCGCGCATATTGAGTTCGAAGCACATCGCGATCCAGTAGCCGACGAGACCGTAGTGGGGACAGAGCCAGATGGCGGGGACGATGCGGAACACCCAGATGGAACTGAAATTGAGGATGCTCGGGAGGAGCGTGTCGCCGGCACCGACGCAGGCGCCGTAGGACACGATGGAGGCGGCATACATCGTCTCGGCGAAGGCCTCTATGCGGAGGACGGTGGCGCCGAGGGACACGACCTCAGGGTCGCTGCTGATCAGCCCCATAACCTCCGGCGCGAAGATAAACAGCAGGATGCCGGTCAGGGTCTGCAGGATCATGGCGCCGCCGGTGGTCAGCCACCCGAAGCGCCGGGCCATATCGCGGCGGCCGGCCCCGATGCTCTGGCCGACGAGTGAAGTCGCTGCATCGGCGATGCCGTAACCGGGCATATAGCAGAAACTCTCCGCCGTTACGGCGAAATTGTTCGCGGCGACGGCAACGGCCCCGAGCGGCGCCACGATGACCGTCCCGGCGACATAGGCTCCGCGCATGACGATATTCTCGAGACAGAGCGGCAGACCGATGCGGAGCGCATTGTTCACCACGGGGCGGGTCGGCGCGAAACTCCCCTTCTCCCCTCTCAGTTTGAGATCTTTACACCGGCAGGTCAGGAACCAGACCATGCTGGTCGCGATCATCAGCTCCGCCAGTCCGGTGCCAAGGGCCGCACCGACCACACCGAGGTCGAGCACCCAGATAAAGAGGTAATTCAGCGCCACGTCCAGCACGCACATCAGCACGTTCAGCAGGCTCGGCACCCGCATCTCGCCGCTGGCCTGGAGGATTGTCGCGGCCAGGAAATCGAACTGCAGGAACGGTAGGAAGAGGGCCGTGACGAGGAAATAACGGGACGCCTGGGCGGCCACTTCCCCGCTGCCGCCGAGCCACAGGGGCAGCGGCCGGGCGATGGCGAGGGCCAGGAGCGTGAAGCCCAGGCACCAGATCAGTGCGCTCGACAAAGCCTGCCGCACCACGCTGCGGGCGCCTTTGAAGTCCCCGGCCCCGACCAGATGCGCCACCTGCACGGAAAAGCCGTTGCAACAGGCGAAACAGAAGCCGCCGAGGAGCCACATACAGGTCGCCACAAGGCCGATGGCCGCGCCGGCGTCCGTGCTGAGGTGGCCGACCATGGCCGTGTCGATCAGCTGCATGGCGACCGTCGAGAACTGGGCGATGATGGCGGGGTAGCTCAGGGTCGCCGTCAGGCGGACCTGATGGCCGAAACGAAGCGGAGCGCCCCCGCGGAGGCGCTCAAGCAGCGTATCTTTCGTCAGGCCAGCCACTTATCTACTTGCTGAGGAACGGTTCCAGGATGGCGGAAGGACGGCCGTCGGAGGTGAAAGCACCCATATCATAGGCGTTCCAGCCCTTCTTCGTATAGACGGCGGGCTTCCACCAGCCGTACACCTCGGGTTCCCAATAGAAAAGACCCGCGCAGCGGCTGCGGTTGACCTTTGTGATAAAATCGGCGATAATCTCCTTGCCGAGGGAAGGGGTCTCGGACTTCACGCCGATTTCGGACACCACCACGGGCACGCCGAACTTGGCGCCGAGGGCGTTGATCTGCTTGACCGCCTCGGCGTTCAGGTCGCTCCAGCTCATGGATCCGTTATCGCTCTGGGGATAATGCGAGAGGGCGATCATGTCGAAGCGGGCGCCGCAGGATTTGAGCTTTTCGAACCACCAGGCGTTGTCCCTGTAGCCCTGGTTGATGTGCGGCATCACCTTCGCATCGGGGAACACTTCCTTGGCGGCGGCATATCCGGTCCGGTAGAGGCGTGCGAACGCTTCCCATTCGGCGTCGCTGTAGTTTTTGAGCTGTCCCGTCGGCCAGAGCATGCCGGTGCGGGTTTCATTGCCGATCTGGATCCATGCCGGGGAGACGCCCGCTTTCCGGAGGGCGTTGAGCACATCGGCGGTATGTTCCTGGACATGGGCGCTCATCTTGGCAATGTCGCCGGTATCGCCCTTCCATGCGGCCGGGACGGTCTGGTTGCCCGGGTCTGCGAAAAAGTCGCTATAGTGGAAATCCACCATCAGCGGCAGGCCCGCGGCCGTGGCCCTTCTGGCCATGGCGACGACATCGTCCTTGCCGCTCCAGCCGCCGTCGGGATCCACCCAGACGCGAAGCCGGATGGCGTCCACGCCGGTATCCTTGAGGACGGTCAGGAGGTCGGCCTTCTCCCCGGCCCGGGTCTTGAAAGTCTTTCCGTTTTTCTCCATCTCCGAAGCCCAGCTGATGTCGGCGCCGGTCGCAAAGGCGGGAATATCGACCTTGGCGGGGGTCTCGTTGTCATCCTTGTCGCCGCAGGCGCAGGAAAGGCCGGCGGTCAGGGCCAGCAGGGGAAGCAGGAGAAAATGTTTTTTCATAGCTTTGGCATATTATGTGTTAGATAAGACAAAAGTACGAAAAAAATTTGTACCTTAGCGCATTATGAAAAGAATTCTGATTCTCCTCATCGTGCTTGCCGCGGGAGCGCTTTCCGCCGCCGCACAGGAGTTCGAAGGCCTCAAGATGGAGTCCTACGAATTCTCCCGGATCCACCCTTACGGGCTCCGTGGCGTCACGGGCACGATCCGTTTCGTGATGAACAACACCGGCGACCGCAGGGAGATCTCTCAGGTCAAGGTAACCATCTTCAAGGCCGGAAAAGCCTTCCTGCAGGCCACCAGCAAGGGTCTCGTCTTCGAACGGGGCCGTGCCGAATACGAGGTCAGCGGCAAGGTCAAACTCGCCCGCACAGTCAATGTCTTCGAAGCCGTCGCGGCGCTGACAAACTTCGACCCTGCCCTTTACACCGCCAACCTTAGCGCAAGGATGGTGCGGGAGGACGGTACGGAAGAGATGATCTCCCGCGAAAATGTCCCCGTAACGCATTTCATGCCGGCGAAAGCGGCAGCCAGCGAGACGGATGGGAAATAATTTCATGGAAACGCTTGCAGATTCCCGGAAAATGTGTATCTTTGCGGTCCCAAATTTGGAATTATTGTTAACAATCAATCCGTAAAGTAATGAAAAAAGGAATCCATCCCGAAACCTACCGTCTTGTAGCTTTCAAGGATATGTCCAACGAAACCGTCTTCGTGACGCGTTCCTGCGCCAACACGAAGGACACCCTCGAGGTGGACGGCGTCGAGTACCCGTGCGTGAAGATTGAAATCTCCAACACGTCTCACCCGTTCTACACCGGCAAGGTCAAGCTCGTTGACACCGCCGGTCGCGTGGACAAGTTCTATCAGAGATACAAGAACCGTCAGAAATAATTCTGGCAGTCGGCAGAAACCGGCCTCCCATCATGCGGGGCCGGTTTTTTTAATTTATATGGATATGGCCAAACGCAGCATTCTTTCCCTCCTTGCCGCCGCAGCGCTCCTGTGTGCCTGCCATTCCGGCTCCGACAAGGCAGCCGGGACCGCCGCAACCCCCGCCAAGCCCGGTCTGAGCAACGAACAGGTCCTCGCCGGATTCGAGGCCGCCGGGGCCGATCTCGACGCGGATGCGGAACCCGTCGCCGTTCCCGAAACCGAACCGCTCGACGAAGAATAATCTTTTGGAAATACGGGCAATTATTCCGATATTTGGAAATCGGAACCATCCCCGTACGACCATGAAAAAAATTATCCTTCTCCTTGCCGCTCTCCTGCCGCTGTTTGCCTACGCGCAGGTTGACAACGTACTTGACATCGTCTCTGCAGACCGGGACAAGTTATCCGGCTGTGAGGGACCCTATCGCTTCGACGCACCGGCCCTGACGCCTGCGCCGAAGGGCTACATTCCCTTCTATATCAGCCACTACGGCCGCCATGGCTCCCGTTATGCCTGGGACAAGAAGACCTATTCCGACATCAAGCAGGTCCTGGATCTCGCCGCGAAGGCCGATGCCCTGACGGAGCTCGGCAAGCAGATCCATGAAGACTTTCTCGACTTCTGGTTCATCCCCTGGGTCAATGCCGGCGACCTTGTCGAGCTCGGCTGGGATCAGCTCACGGAGATAGCGCGGATTATGGTCGCCGACTTCCCGGAGGTCTTCTCCGCAGGCGGTACGGTCCTCGCCCGCGCTTCGACCTCTCCCCGCGCCATCGTCAGCATGAACGCTTTTACGGTCAGCCTCCAGAAGGCCGCCCCGAAAGTCTCCATCGCCGCATCTTCTTTCCATACAGAATTGAGTTCGACCATCCCGGTCTCCGCTCCGAAGGCCATCCGTCCGGTTTATTCCGGCGACGTCAGCCTGCCGGAAAAGTCCCAGGACTTCTTCGCCCGGACCGTGGATGCCGACACCATCATCGACCGCCTTATCAGCGACCGGACCCTCTTTGAGGAGGATGGCGGCAAGACCAATTTCGTCCAGCAGCTCTACCGCCTCTGGGGCGGCTACCACAACTATTGTGACAGCGATTTCCTCGAGGATGTGTTTACCCCTGAGGCAGCCCTGGCACTCTGGGAAGCGGAGAATTACGATCTCTACTGCCAGCACAGCGGAGACCGCTACCAGAATCTTTCCCTCCTCGAGGACATCCTCAACCGCGCAAACGGCGCCATTGAAGGCAGCGGTACCGTCGCCGATCTCCGCTTCGGCCACGACACCTGCTTCAGTGCCCTGCGCCCCCTGCTGAATGTCAACGGCTGCGGCTTCGAGCCTGAAACCGCCGAGGACGTCAAGTACTGGTTCCAGGATTACGATACGCCGATGGCCGCGAACCTGCAGATCGTCCTCTACCGTCCGAAAAAGGGCGACGGAGCCGTGCTCTTCAAGATCCTGCTGAACGGCGCCGAAGCAACGCTCCCGCAGCTGGAGCCGATCGACGGTCCCTACTACCTGTGGGACGATTTCACCGCCTGGGCCGACATGCTTCTGGCAAACCACCCTGTGGTCGCAGAATAATTACAATTTATAAGTATTTCTTGGGAAATTGCTTTTTAATTCGTAGCTTTGCAGCATCAATTTCCAGCGGATGGAACCGGGAGTATTGGAAAGTCCGCAAATGATGGCAACATACGGTAATTGGGACATACAGGAGATACCGATGCGGTCTCCTATCCTCCGCGAGAAGGTGGAACGCTTCCTCGGGGCCAACGGCCTCAGGCTGGAAGCAGTGGATACGTATTGCGTCATCGAGAGCCCTGACGGCGAGATTCTGGCCGGCGGGGGCATTCAGAAAGATACCATCAAATGCCTGGCGGTCGCAGAAAGCGTCCGCAGCGAGGGTCTGCTCGCCCCGATTGTCTCCCGTCTGATGGAAATCGGCGCCGACTATCCACAGCGGAAGGTCTTTACCAAACCCGCGAACCGGGCCATTTTCGAGAGCCTGGGGTTCCATCTGATCGCAGCGGCTCCGGAAGCGATCCTGATGACGGACGGCAAGGAGCTGGACCGCTACTGCCAGACCCTCTGCCAGCTGTCCGTCCATGGCCGCGCCGGTGTCATCGTCATGAACGCCAACCCCTTCACCCGCGGACACGCCTACCTCGTCGAAAAGGCGTTGGAGCAGGTAGACCGGCTCTTTATCATTCCGGTCCGGGAAGACGTCTCCCGTTTCCCCTACGCCGAGCGCAAGGCCATGATGGAGGCCGCCACCGCCGATGATCCGCGCGTACGCGTGCTGGAAGGTTCCCAGTGGCAGATTTCCGCCCTGACCTTCCCGACCTATTTCCTAAAGGACCTGTCCACTGCCGCCGAGACCCAGATGCGGCTGGACATCGACCTGTTTGCCCGCCATATCGCCCCGGCCCTTGGCGTAGACGTCCGCTTTGTCGGCTCGGAGCCCACCGACGCGCTTACCGCCCGCTACAACGCACTGATGCAGCAGATCCTGCCGGAACGCGGCATTGAGCTGATTGAGATTCCGCGCCTTACCGAGACCCCCGATCAGGTCGGGGGTGACGCCATGGTGGTATCCGCCTCCCGCGTCCGGGAAGCGCTGGACGCCGGCAGCTTCGCAAAGGCCGCGGCGCTGACGCCGGCATCGACCCACCCTTACCTGCTGGCCGATCTCGCCGCCTGCGCCCTGCAGCGCGAGCTCGACGCTCCGCTGAAACCGGGCCTCGTCGGTCCCGACGGCCCCGGCGCCCACGCCGACATGGACTACGCCCTGATGCAGCGCAGCATCGCCGCCCTTCGCCCCTGGTTCGGCCGCATGGCAGCCTCCGGCCTTCGTGGCAGTGGCACCCAAAAGCCCGATCTCAGGAGGCTGCTTCGCATCCCCTCCTTCGGTCCTCGGCGGACGGCAGGGCTTTTGGGTACCACTGCCACTCCGACCTACAGCCACCAGCTGCGGCGGCTGGGCATCGAAGCCGAAAAGGCCATGCTCGAAGCGACCGGCGGCGTCAACACGCACCGAGGCGCCATTTTCGCCCTCGGCCTCGCCCTTGCCGCGGCGGTTTCCCGCCTTTGTGCGCCGGAATCCCCGTCAGACCGTTCTGAGCAAGTAGTTGATACCCAGCAGATTATGCAAAGTACTATGGGAAAATTTGCCCATAGTATTTTCGATAATGCATTGATTGACAGCGACTCCCTTAGAACGCCCGAGGATTCCCACGGCCGCATGGCAGTGAGCCGTTACAAGATTCGCGGGGCACGGGAAATGGCCCTGGACGGCTACCGGGAGCTGTTTGCCGACTGGCTCCCCTGCTACCGCGCCTGCAAAGACCGGCCCCTCCCGCTCCAGCGTACACTTCTGTGCATCATGGCCTCGCTGGACGACACCTGCGTCCTGCACCGGAAAGGCCCCGAAACGGCGGAGGCCGTCAAACGCGAGGCAAAAGCGCTGCTGGAGCATTTTTCCGAAGACGAACTCAAAGACCTGTGTGCCCGCTATGCCGCCGAAGGGATTTCTCCCGGCGGCGCGGCAGACATGCTTGCCCTGACAATATTTATCGATACAATAACCTCTTAAACCACTCACACACTATGGTAGAACTGATTCCTCACGGTGTATACCTGCTCGACGGCAAGACCGTCGTCGACGGCGGCGCCAACCTTCCCGACAAGGACGCCGCCCGTGAGAATACCATTACCTACGGAATCCTCCGCTCCCACGACGTAGACGGCAGCAAGGGCAACAAGCTCCGCATCCGTTTCGACGCCATGGTTTCGCACGACATCACCTATGTCGGCATCATCCAGACGGCCCGCGCCAGCGGCCTGACAACCTTCCCGCTGCCGTACGCGATGACCAACTGCCACAACTCCCTCTGCGCCGTCGGCGGCACCATCAACGAGGACGACCATGTCTTCGGCCTTTCCGCGGCGAAGAAGTACGGCGGCATCTATGTTCCTGCGAACCAGGCCGTTATCCACCAGTATGCCCGCGAAGCCCTGACCGCCTGCGGCAACATGATCCTCGGCTCCGACAGCCACACCCGCTACGGCTCCCTCGGCAACATGGGTGTCGGCGAAGGCGGCGGCGAGCTCGTCAAGCAGCTGCTCAGGAACACCTGGGACATCAACGCGCCCGAGGTGGTCCTCGTCTGGCTCGAAGGCAAGCCCAAACACGGCATCGGCCCGCATGACGTCGCCATCAGCCTCGTCAAGGCCGTCTTCGAGAGCGGCTTCGTCAAGAACAAGGTGCTCGAATTCGCCGGCCCCGGCGTAAGCGAGCTCCCCATCGACTTCCGCAACGGCATCGACGTCATGACGACCGAAACGACCTGCCTCAGCTCCATCTGGATCACCGACGAGACCGTCAAGGCCTATTTCGAAGAGCATGGACGTCCCGAGGCCTTCAAGGTCCTCCAGCCCGGAAAGGTCGCCTACTACGACGCCATGGTCCGCATCGACCTCAGCACGCAGGAGTCCATGATCGCTCTCCCCTACCACCCGTCCAACGCCGTTTCCATCCACGAGCTCCAGGCCAACCCCGAGAAGGTGCTGAAAGCCATCGAGGAAGACACGAAGAAACGCTTTGGCGACAAGGTCCACCCCGACCTCCTCTCCAAGATCCGCGGCGGCAAGGTCTGGGCCGACCAGGGCATCATCGCCGGCTGCTCCGGCGGTACCTACGACAACCTCTCCGAGGCCGCGACCATCCTCAAAGGAAAGTCCATCGGCAACGATTACTTCACCATGAGCGCCTATCCGCAGTCGACGCCCGTCTACCTCGCCACGACCCGCGGCCACATCGCCGAGGAGCTCCTCGAGGCCGGTGTCGTCATCAAGCCCGCCTTCTGCGGTCCGTGCTTCGGCGCCGGTGACGTCCCGTCCAACAACGGCCTGTCGATCCGCCATACGACCCGCAACTTCCCGAACCGCGAAGGCTCCAAGCCCGGCCAGGGCCAGATCTCCATGGTCGCCCTCATGGATGCCCGTTCCATCGCCGCAACGGCCGCGAACGGCGGCTGCATCACCGCCGCGACGGACATCGAGTACGAAGACCGTCACGCCCCTTACAAGTTCGACGGCCGCATCTACAGCAGCCGCATCTACAACGGCTACGGCCACCCGCAGCCGGAGACCGAACTCCGCTACGGCCCCAACATCAAGGACTGGCCCACGATGTACCCGATGGAGGAAAACATGCTCCTCGAACTCGCCGCGGTCATCCACGACCCCGTGACGACCACCGACGAACTCATCCCTTCCGGCGAGACCTCCAGCTACCGCTCGAATCCGCTGAAGCTCAGCGAATTCGCCCTTAGCCGCCGCGTGCCGGAGTATGTCGGCCGCTCCAAGAAAATCCAGGCCGAAGACCTCGAGCGCCGCGCCGGCAAGGTCAGCGCCAAGATCGCGGACGCCCTCAAGACCGTCGGCGCCAAACCCGAGAACACCTCCTTCGGCTCCTGCGTCTTCGCCAACAAGCCCGGCGACGGTTCCGCCCGCGAGCAGGCCGCTTCCTGCCAGAAGGTGCTCGGCGGCGACGCCAACATCTGCTATGAGTACGCCACCAAGCGCTACCGCAGCAACTGCATCAACTGGGGTATCGTGCCCTTCACCATCGCTCCGGAGACCCCGTTCGACTACAACGACGGCGATCTCGTCTTCGTTCCCGGCATCCGCAAGGCCATCCTCGCCGGCGCCGAAGAGATCGACGGCATCGTCCTGAGCGGCAAGAAGGCCACCCCGATCCACCTCTTCTTCCAGAACCTCACCGCCGCCGAGCGCCAGATTCTCGCCGACGGCTGCCTGATGAATTACTACAAAAACCAGCAATAACCATGAAAAAAATCCAAATGACCACACCGCTCGTCGAGATGGACGGCGATGAAATGACCCGAATCCTGTGGAAGATGATCAAGGATGAGCTGATCCTCCCCTTTGTCGACCTCAAGACCGAATACTATGACCTGGGCCTCGAGTACCGCGACAAGACCTCCGACCAGGTGACCATCGACTCCGCCAACGCCACCAAGCGCCTCGGCGTCGCCGTCAAGTGCGCGACCATCACCCCGAACGTCCAGCGCATGAGCGAGTACAACCTCCACCAGATGTGGAAATCCCCGAACGGCACCATCCGCGCCATGCTCGACGGCACCGTGTTCCGCACACCGATCACCATCCCGAGCATCCACCCGGCCGTCAAGTTCTGGAAGAAACCTATCACCATCGCCCGCCACGCTTACGGCGACGTCTACCGTGATGTCGAGATCCAGACCACCGAGCCCGGTATCGCCAAGCTCGTCTTCGAAGGAGCCTCCGGTGAGCGCATCGAGGAAGTGATCCACGAATTCGCCGGTCCCGGCGTCATCGAAGGCATGCACAATACCGACGCTTCCATCAAGAGCTTCGCCCACGCCTGCTTCAAATACGCCCTCGACGTCAAGGAGAACCTCTGGTTCGCTACCAAGGACACCATCTCCAAGAAATACGACGGCCGTTTCAAGGCCATCTTCGAGGAGATCTACGAAAAAGAATACAAAGAGAAGTTCGAGGCTGCCGGCATCGAGTACTTCTATACCCTCATCGACGACGCCGTCGCCCGTGTGATGCGTTCTGAAGGCGGTTTCATCTGGGCCTGCAAGAACTACGACGGCGACGTCATGTCCGACATGGTGTCCACCGCTTTCGGTTCCCTCGCCATGATGACCTCCGTCCTCGTCAGCCCGGACGGCAAGTACGAGTATGAGGCCGCCCACGGCACCGTGACCCGTCACTACTACAAGTGGCTCAAGGGCGAGGAGACATCCACCAACCCGATGGCGACCATCTTCGCCTGGAGCGGCGCTTTCCGCAAGAGAGGCGAACTCGACAACCTCCCCGAGCTCGTGAACTACGCCAACCAGCTCGAGGCCGCCTGCTTCGACACGCTGAACGAAGGTCTCGAGACCAAGGACCTTGTGAACCTCTCCGAGGGTATCACCCCGAAGGGCCTCACCTCCCTGCAGTTCCTCCAGGCCATCCGCGAGCGTCTCGCCGCGCGCCTGGGCGCATAGATTCCACGGACAAGCCGTGGAATGACGGCACAGGCCGTGGAATGACGACCCAAGCCGTGGAATGACGACCCAGGCCGTGGAATGACGGCACAGAAAAAAAAGCTGCTTCGAACTCGAAGCAGCTTTTTTCGTGTGAGGACTAGCAGACTTGAACTGCTGACCTCCTGCCTGTCAAGCAGGCGCTCTAAACCAACTGAGCTAAGCCCTCAAATGGGACGACAAAGGTAGTAAGTTTTTTCGACTCTGCAAAAAAATCTTTACAAAATCGAAAGAAATCCTACCAACCCAGCTTGATATTGTCCGCCATGGCCTCGGCAAGGCGCTGGCGCGCCTCCCGGCTGGACCAGGCGATATGCGGGCTGAAGCGGATCTTGTTCATGTCCTTAAGGTGCATCAGCGGGCTGTCGACGGGGAGCGGTTCCTTGACATAGACGTCCAGGGCGGCGCCGGCGATGAGGCCCTCGTCGAGGGCCCGGGCGAGATCCGCCTCCACGGCGATGCCGCCGCGTCCGGTGTTGACGAGAAACGCCGTCCGTTTCATCTTCCGGAAGCCCTCATAGCCGATCAGGTTCGCCGTGCGCTCGTTATAGGGAGCGTGGATGCTGATGACGTCCGACTCGGAAAGGAGCGTATCGATATCCACGGAAGGATACTCCTTGCAATGGGACGTCCCGGAGGTGGAGAAATAGATCACCTTCATGCCGAATTCCCGGGCGATGCGGGCGACCTTCTGCCCGATGGCACCCATGCCGACAATGCCGAGGGTCTTGCCGGTCAGCTCGATGAACGGGGTCGTCGGATCGGTATGGACGGAGCCCTGGGCGTAGGAACCGGATTTTACCTTATTATCATAGTAGAAAGCAAAACCGGCGAGGTTCAGGATATGCATCCAGGTCGTCTGCGCGACGGAATCCGTCGAATAGGCCGCCACATTGCGGACGATGACCCCCCGCTCGGTGCAAAGCGGGACATTGATGTTGTTGATGCCCGTGCCGGCCTCACAGATAAGGCGGAGCCTCGGCGCCGCATCGAGGAAGGCAGCATCGACAATGACTTTGTTGAGCAGGGCGACATCGGCGTCACGGACCCGCTCACGGGCCTCCTCGGCCGTAGAGGAATAATAGGTCGTCAGTTCGCCGAGGGCGGCGATGGAGTCGAGGGGCGTATCGCCCATCGTCCCGGCATCGAGGAAAACGATTTTCAGCATAGCGCTAGAGGAATTTGGAAACGGCGGAATAATAAGTCTTGGAAATGAGGACATTCTCGAGCCCCTGCACATCCAGCTCGGCGATGGCATAGCCGCTGGTGTCCTTGCGGACAAGACGGATGTGGTCCGGATTGACAAAGAAGGAGCGGTGACAGCGGACAAGGCCATGACGGGAAAGGGTATCCTCGAGGGCACGCATCGAAGAGCGGAGGTTATAGCTCTTCGGGCGGCCGTTGTCCAGATAATGGATATAGACGTAGTTCTGCTCGGACTTGATATACAGGACGGCCTCCTGCGCGATAATCAGGCGCAGTTTCTTGTACTCGTCGTAGAATCGGATCAGCGACCGCTCGTCAGGCAGCTCATCTTCCCTGTGTTTGAGATAATGGATATGTATGACCAGGGCAAGGACAAGGTAAGGATAGGCCATCGGCATGCTCAGGTACCAGAAGCAGCGCGAAAGCACAAGGAAGAAAGGCAGGCTTCCGTGCAGGGCCAGGGCCATGTAAAGCGTCTGGAAGAGCGAAACGAAGACCATCTCGCCGAGACACCACATGAAATAGACCATCCAGGTCATGCGGAGGATCCGCCGCAGGATGAACAGGAGCATGCGGGTCAGGGACAGCACGGCGATGGCGATCAGCGTGATAAAAGTCAGGTTCAGGGTATAGCTGCTTCCATCATAGGTCAGGAACTCCGAGACATGATAAGGATCCACGACCAGGAGATAGACGAAAAGGAAAAGCGGAGCGATGACAAAATGCATGACATTGCTCGGCATCCGGTAGAAATCTTTCGAAATGACCTTCATTTCATCCTCTTTTTTGTTGGGACAAATATACGAATTATTTTGATTTTATCCCTATTTCGGCATTTTTATCCCTAAATAATCGTTTTTGTCACTTTTTATTCGTCCCTGTAACTTTTTTTATGCGGCTCTTTCCATATATCCTACCTTTGCATCAGAAAACAACGACCAAGGCTATGAATCAGACAGGAATTACTTCGGCTAATGCCCTCTCCGAGCTCGGCGGCCAGGACCGCGGGCTCGACGCACGTGATCTTTCCGCCCGCAGCAGGCGCCTTCTCTCCGACGAGGAGCATTCCCGTCGGGCTGATTCCCCGCGCTTCCGTTCCATGATGCGCACATCTGAAGCTGTATAAAAGATCATTCCATTATTCTCGATACATACAATGGAAAAAGGGGTTGACCGGTTCTCGCGGCCAACCCCTTTCTTTTAACCTCCGTCAACTAGGCCAGGGCGCTGTCCATCAGCGCGGCGATGGCCTTTTTGTCGAGATGCTGGCCGATGAAGACCAGTTTCTGCATGCGGTCGCCATAGACGGGATCCCAGTCGGCGCGGAGCTTGGCGTCGCGGGCCATCACCTGCTGAAGCTGTTCCTCGGGCATGGTGGCGAACCAGAGGCCGGCGTCGCGGAGGCTCTTCTGGCGCCCCGCCTGCTCGAACAGCCAGCACTTGTCGATATCGTCCGTGAAATAGCAGAGACCCTTGGCGCGGATGATGTTTGAGGGCCACTTCTTTGCGATGAGGTTGTCGAACTTATTGAGGTCGAAGGCGCCGCGGCGATAATATACATAGGTATCGATGCCGTACTCCAGGGCTTCACCCTCCCCTTCGTGATGGTGATGATGGTGGTGGTGCTCCTCGTGATCGTGATCGTCGTCATCATCATCGTCATCGTCCTCCTCCGGATTCTCCCCCTCGATCGCCTGGATCCAGGCAGCGGAGGTTGCGACACGCTCGAAATCGAACATGCCCGTGTAGATGATCTCGTCGAGGTCGATGTCGCCGTAGTTACAGGAAAGCACCTTTGCGCCGGGGTTGATGCCCTTGACGATGCCGGTCAGCTTGCCAAGCTCGTCGGGCGAGATCTCAGCGGCTTTGTTGAGCAGGACGATATTGCAGAACTCGATCTGCTCGATGACAAGACGCTCGAGGTCCTCGTCGTCGATGTCCTCCCGGCCGAGGGCGTCGCCGCAGCCGAATTCGTCCTTCATGCGGAGGGCGTCCACGACGGTTACGATGCTGTCGACATAGGGCTCGGTATCCTTGACGAACTGCGGACCGAGCATCGGCATGGTGCAGATGGTCTGGGCGATCGGAGCGGGCTCGCAGATGCCGCTGGCCTCGATGACGATATAGTCGAAGCGGCCGGTGTCCATGATCTCGCCGAGCTGCGCCACCAGGTCCATCTTCAGTGTGCAGCAGATGCAGCCGTTCTGCAGGGCCACCAGCGAATCGTCCGTCTTGCCGACGACACCGCCCTTTTCGATAAGGTCCGCATCGATATTGACCTCGCCGATATCGTTGACGATCACGGCGAACCGGATGCCCTTGCGATTCGCCAGGATGCGGTTCAGCAGGGTCGTCTTTCCGCTGCCGAGATAGCCGGTCAGCAGCAGGACCGGGATCTGTTTTTTATTGTAGGTAATCGTAGCCATGGTTTTTGGTTTTTTCAGGCGCAAATTTAGGAAAAAATATAGTATATTTGTCTTTTGGATTGAAAACAATTTAAACCGCATACACTATGAAACTCCGTACCATTCTCGCCAGCTTCGCCCTGGCCGCACTGAGCCTTCCGGTCTTCGCCCAGAACACCCTCGAGCAGCACCAGGACGCCATCCGCCAGAACAAGCAGGCCGTTGAAGACGCAACCCGCCAGCACAAGGACCAGGTCGCCGTCTCGAATGCGCAGATCGACGCCGCCAAGAGCGTCATCGCCCAGCACCAGAACGAAATCAAGCAGCAGGAGCTCGCCATCAAGACGGTCAAGCTCTCCATCGAGCAGAAGAAACAGGCCCTGAAGCTCAAACAGCAGGCTCTCGATCTCCAGAAGAAAGCCTACAAGCTCGACAAGAACACTTCCGCGGCCGCCAAGGCCGACCTCGTCGCCCGCAAGGAGGAAATCCGCCAGGCCCAGGCCGACATCAAGGCCGATCAGAACCTGATCAAGGACGCCCAGGGCAAGATCAAGCTCGCCAAAGCCGAAATCAAGAAAGCCAACTCCGCCATCAAGGCCAGCAAGAAGGCCGCCAGCGAGACCAAGCAGGCGCTGAAGGACAGCAAGAAGGGCCTCAAGGAAAGCGAGAAGGCCCTCGAAGCCAAGAAAGAGCAGATTGCCGCCGAGGCCAAGGTCCTCGAGCTCGACAACGCCGCCAAGCAGGCAGACGTCAAGGTAGAGCAGGTAGCGGAAACGGCCGCCACCGCCGTTGAGAATGCCGCCAACAACACGATCGAGACCGTCGACGTAGCCGTCCAGAAGGCCACCGAACAGGTCCAGAACGAAATCAAGGAAACCATAACGGAATAACCTTTTTACCATGGAAATCAAACCCGCATCCGCCGGAACGCTTGAGTCGGGGGACATCCTCGTGCGCATCGCTCCGGCCTCTTCCGACGGGCTCTCCATCGAACTGGAGAGTTCCGTCGCAGCCCAGTTCGGCGGACAGATCCGCCATCTCATTACCGAGACGCTGGAAGGTCTCGGCGTCGAAAAGGCCGACGTCACGGCCGTTGACAAAGGTGCCCTCGACTGCACCATCCGCGCCCGCGTGACGGCTGCCGCCGTCCGCGCCACCGGCAAAGACGTCTGGAGGGACTAGCCATGGACAGACTCCGCAGAACCATGATGTTCGTCCCCGGGAACAACCCCGGCATGATGGCCGACGCCCACATCTACGGCCCCGACTCCATCATGCTGGACCTCGAGGACTCCGTGACCATGGCCGAGAAGGACGCCGCGCGTCTTCTCGTCTATAACGCCCTGAAAACCATCGACTACGGCACGACGGAAATGGTCGTCCGCATCAATCCCCTCTCCACGCCCTACGGCAAAAAGGACGTCGAAGCGGTCGTCAAGGCCGGCGTCGACGTCATCCGTATGCCGAAGACGGAGACCGCCGAGGAAGTCCGTGAGCTGGAGGCCGAGATCCTCAAAGTAGAAGAGGAGATCGGCGCCGTCGGCCGGACACAGATCATGGCCGCCATCGAAAGCGCCCTCGGCATCTGCAACGCCTACGCCATCGCCACCGCCTCCAAGCGCATGATGGGCATCGCCCTCGGCGCCGAGGACTACACCGCGAACCTCAAGACCCAGCGCACCCCCGGCGGAGACGAGCTCCGGCTGGCCCGCGAGACCATCGTCGTGGCCGCCCGCGCCGCCGGCATCGCCTGTTTCGACACCGTTTACTCCAACCTCGACGACATGGACACCTTCCGCGCCGAAGTTGAGTACATCAAAACCCTCGGTTTCGACGGAAAATCCATCATCAATCCCCGCCAGATCGAGATTGTCAACGAAGTCTTCACCCCGACGCCGAAAGCCATCGAGAAGGCCCTCAAGATTGTCGCCGCCATCAAGGAGGCGCAGGAAAAGGGCTCCGGCGTCATCGCCGTCAACGGCAAGATGGTGGACCGTCCGGTCGTCATCCGTGCTGAAAGGACCATCGCCCTGGCCATCGCTTCGGGCGTCTTAACGAAAGAGGAGGCAGCCTTATGATGCGCAACAGCAAACTCACCACCCTCGAGGAGGCGATCCGCCGCAGCGGTCTTCGCGACGGCATGACCATTTCCTTCCACCACCATTTCCGCGGCGGCGACAAGGTCGTCAACATGGTGGTCGACAAACTCGCCGAGATGGGCTTCAAGGGCCTGCATCTCGCCGCTTCCAGCCTTTCCGACGTCCACGCCCCGCTGATTGACCACATCAAGGCCGGCGTCATCACGAGAATCAGCACCTCCGGTCTCCGCGGCGAGCTCGCAAACGCCATTTCACACGGACTCATGGAGGAACCGGTCGTGTTCCGCAGCCACGGCGGCCGTGGCAGCGCCATCGCCAGCGGCGAACTCGCCATCGACGTGGCCTTCCTCGGCGCCTCATCCTGCGACGAGCTCGGCAACGCCTGCGGCTACTCCCGCAGCGAGAACGCCAAGTCCATCTGCGGCTCCCTCGGCTACGCCCTCCCGGACGCCCAGTACGCCCAGCACGTGGTGGTCATCACCGACGACCTCGTCCCTTACCCGAACTTCCCGAAGTCCATCTCCGCCGAGCGGGTTGAGTCGGTCGTGGTCGTCGATTCCGTCGGCGACAGCTCGAAAATTTCCGCCGGAGCGATCCGCGACTCGAAGAACCCCCGCGATATCCTCCTTGCGAAATCCGCTGCCAAGGTCGTCATCAACGGCGGCTATTTCGAGGATGGATTCAGCATCCAGACGGGTACCGGCGGCGCTTCCCTCGCCGTCGTCAAATATATCCGCGAGGAAATGATCGCCCGCGGGATCAAGGCGTCCTTCGCCCTCGGCGGCATCACCGCCCACATGGTGAAACTCCACGAGGAAGGCCTCATCGGCCGCCTCATCGACGTCCAGTCCTTCGACAAGGTCGCCGCGGAGTCCATCAAGAACGACCCGTTCCACCAGGAAGTCTCCTCCATCGAATACGCCTCCGGCGAGCACAAGGGCTCGGCCGTGCACGCCCTCGACATGGTCATCCTCTCCGCCCTGGAGGTGGATACCGACTTCAATGTCAACGTGCTGGTCGGCTCGGACGGCATCATCCGCGGCGCCATCGGCGGCCACCAGGACACCGCGGCGGACAGCGCCCTCTCGATCATTGTCTGCCCGCTCCTTCGCGGCCGCATCCCCTGCGTCGTGCCGAAGGTCACCACGCTGATTACCCCCGGTGCCTCCGTGGACGTCGTCGTAACGGAATACGGTATTGCCGTCAATCCCGCACGCCCGGACGTCGCAGAGCGCCTGCGCAAGGCCGGCCTCCATATCGTGGACATCCACGACCTGGCCGCCAAGGCGACATCCATCATCGGCACCCCCGATCCCCTGCCCTTCGGCGAGAAGATCGTCGGCGTCGTGATGAACCGCGACGGCTCCGTACTGGATTACATCCGGAACATCGAGGACTAAGAAAAATCCCGCGGTCATCATCCTGGCCGCGGGATTTTTTTATTTGATCAGGCTTCCCAGCACCGAACGGGAAACCGTCCGGACGACGCTGGATGTGGCATTCTTGACGGCCCTTTCGGTAACGGATTTCGTAGAAGTCGTCTTGGATTTCTTGCCGGAAATTTTGTTGCCGACAAGGGCGCCGACGGCCGTTGCGATGGTGCCGACGATGGCAGTTATGATGCCGGAAAGCACTTTTCCGATGATGCCCTTCTTGGCCTTTCCGGCCTTCTTCTCCTCCTTCTGCGGCTTGGCGGCTTCCGCCTCAACCTCGGCCTGCGCAGCCTCCGCAGCCACTTTTTCGCTCTCGGCGAGGAGCACTTCGAAAGCCGACTCCCGGTCGATGATCTCATCGTATTTGTGACCGACGGGAGAGGCGTTCTGGATGTCGAGGCGCTGACCGGGCGTAATGGGGCCGATCTGGCTCAGCGGGAAGAGAATTTTGGCGCGCTGGACGACGGACGGTGCGCCCTTGGGGTCGAGGAAACTGACAAGGGCCTCGCCCGTTTCGAGCTCCATGATGGCGTCCTCCGTCTTGAAGGCAGGGTTCGCGCGGAAGGTTTCCGCGGCGGAGCGGACGGCTTTCTGATCCTTGGGGGTATAGGCACGCAGGGCGTGCTGGACGCGGTTGCCGAGCTGGCCGAGGATGCTCTCGGGAATGTCGGTCGGGTTCTGCGTGATGAAATAGACGCCGACGCCCTTGCTTCGGATCAGGCGCACCACCTGCTCGATCTTGCTAACAAGGGCCGGGGCCGTATCGGTAAAGAGCGTATGGGCCTCGTCGAAGAAGAAGACGAACTTCGGCAGTTCCTGGTCGCCGACCTCCGGCAAGGTCGCATAGATGTCGGACAGCAGCCAGAGAAGGAAGGTCGAGTAGAGTTTCGGGTTCAGCATCAGCTTGTCCGCAGCGAGAACGCTCATCACGCCGCGGCCGCCCTCGACGGCGAAAAGGTCGTGGATATCGAAGGACGGCTCGCCGAAGAACTGGTTCGCACCCTGGTTCTCCAGCGAAAGCAGCGCCCGCTGGATGGCGCCCACGGAGGCCGTGGAGACATTGCCATAGGTCTTGCTGAGCTCCGCCGCGCGGTCGGAGACATAGGTGAGCATCGAACGGAGATCCTTGAGGTCGAGGAGCAGGAGGCCCCGCTCGTCGGCGACGCGGAAGAGGATGTCCATGACGCCGGCCTGCGTCTCATTGAGGCCGAGCAGGCGGCTCAGCAGCTGCGGTCCCATGTTGGAGATGGTCGTGCGCATGGGATGTCCCTGCTCGCCGAAAACATCGTAGAACCGCGTCGGACAGCCCGCGAACTGCGGCGTCTCCAGACCGAACTCGGGAAGGCGCTTCTCGATGAAACCGCTCAGCCTGCCGGCCTGACTGATGCCGGAGAGATCGCCCTTCATGTCGGCCATGAAGCAGGGCACGCCCGCCTGGGAGAAGCTTTCGGCGATGACCTGGAGGGTCACCGTCTTGCCGGTGCCGGTCGCGCCGGCGATGAGTCCGTGGCGGTTCGCCATCTTTCCGATAATCGAAATGGGGCCCTCGGGGCCGTGGGCGACATAAAGTCCGTGTGTGCTGTCGTACATGGGTTGCAGATTTGATGGATGTAAAGATACAAAGTTTTTTCTTATCTTGCGCAAGATTTGCGGCCGCGATGGGTTTTATGACCGCAACGAAAGTTCTAACGTATGAAAAAAGCATTCTTCCTTCTATCGCTGTTTCTCCTTCTGGCCGGCGCCTTTTTCGCCCAGGCACAGGACAGGAAGCACGATGTCTCCATTACCATCGGCGGGCCCACCGGAGGTTACCGTTATATTTCTGGTGACTATTATTATTCCGAGCGAGGTTCCGACCTGTACGGCCTTTACAAGACGACCGAATCCTATAACCCCGCCGGCGCGTTCATCGTCGGTTATACCTATCGCCTTTCCGACCAGTTCACCGTCGGCGGCGACGCAGCGCTTGGCCTGTATGATCTGGAAATCCGGCAAGGAAGTGCCGCCCGCAACCGAAAAACCGTCACCCATGAAGCTACGGTTGTCTCCCTGATGCCCGTCGGAGAATGGTACTACTTCCGGGACGGCGGCGCCGACCTTTATATGCGGGCCGGCTTCGGCGCGGAACTCTCATTCGGGGGTCACGACGGCACCCGCCTGCGTCCCTGCTGGCAGATAACGCCGCTCGGCGTCCACGTCGGCAGCAAGACCTATTTTATCGGAGAACTGGGCATCGGAACGGAATACCTCCTCCGGCTCGGCTTCGGTTTCCGTTTTTAATCAGGAGGAACGACCATGAAACGATATCACCATCTTCTTCTCACGCTCGCGGCGGCCGGCCTTTTTGCCGCCTGCGCCAAAGACGACGCTTCCGATGCTTTCGGAGAGATCACCGACCCTTCCGACAACGTCAGGGAATACATGATCTCCATTGCCGACAAGCTCGTCACCTACAATCTCCAGGAACTCGAAACAGCCCTGAATTCCGAGGATTCCGGAGGTCTCGCCCGCTACTTCTACAAGACCAACGGGAAAGCCCTGACCGAAGACGGCGCCGTGTGGACCGTAACCCGCGATGATGAAATGTACGGTCTTGTTATCAGCAAAGTAAGCGGAGAGACGAGCTGGACATTCTCCTACGAAGGCGATTTCATCCTTCGGGGATACGAATACCCGACCACCTTCTCGATGACGGCGACGGCCGCAGACGCTTCCATCGCTCCCCACCGGAGCTGGAATGTCACCTTCACCGGCGAACGCCACGAAAAGAAGGATTTCTGGTGCGAATTCCACAGCGACGGCGATATCCAGTACAAGGCCCTCAACGAAAGCAAGCTCTGGAACGCCTACGGCTTCATGCTGATGACCGTCTATGAGAAGACCCGACGCGTCGACAGGATCGTCATGCAGCTCAAGGGCGGCAAGTCCGACTCCGCCATCGCACACATCGAATAATCACATCCCCGGGCGACGGATCGTCAGGGAGATGGCCCCTTCCGGGAACGCTTCCGGTCCGGTGCAGACGAGGGCGAGATAACCGCCACCGCCGGCGCCGGGCATTTTCCATGCGAGAACCCCGTCCACCTTGCTGTAACGGTCGATATATTCCTGTACGCCCGGCTGGATCATGGCCGGGAACATCGCCACCTGCGCATCGAACGAGGCCTTGTACGCCGCGGCGAAAGCATCTATATCCCGCGCCATGATGGCCTTCCAGCAGGCATCGGCCGCAGCAGCCAGCGCCCGGACCTTGGGCTCCGTGATATCCTTCCCCTCCACGACGCTGCATCCCGGCCGGCGCGGGAACATCGGGATCATGCAGAGATGGTCCTCGAGCCAGCGCAGAATCCCCTCGTCGCAGCAGGTCTCGATCTTCTCCGGCCAGAAACGCTTGTCGTACCAGTGCCGGCAGAGGCCGGGCACGCAGATGCCGATGGCGTCCTGGGCGCCGGAAATGATGCCGTCGGAGCGCTCCGGATCGTTCTCGAAGCAGAAGACGAGCTTTGCCAGCATCTCCGGGTCCATATTCGGGAGGGAGTAGGGCCAGATCTTGCGGATCATGTTGCGGGTGCTGGTGCTCAGGCCGCAGCGGTCGCGTATCTCGAAAGTGGGCTCGAGCGAGATGGTCAGGGCCCAGCCGGGCGCGAACTGGCTCACATAGGGCTGGTCGATCCAGGTGCCGGCAAGGTCAAGCCGGGTCGGAATCTGGCTTTCCGTCTTCTTGAGGTCGGTGCTGGAACGGGCTGCCAGGCCTTTCTGCGGGGTCCGCTGCAGGACGACGTATTCGATTCCATGTTCGGCGCAGAAGCGGCGCTTCTCCTCGTTGCCGCCGTCCTCGTTGACCACGAGAATGTCCGGGCGGAGACGCTCCACCGTCGGGATGAAATCCATCACGCCCGAGCCGGCGTTGATGAAGGCATCCTTGACATAGCGGATGCTCTTGACCATGAAGAGGCGCTCCTGCTCGCTGTAGATGGTTTTGTGGTGCTTGTAGCCGAGGATGGTGGCGTCGGAACCGATGCCGACATAGAGGTCGCCATATTCCGCCGCCTGGCGGAAAAATTCCACATGGCCGCTGTGCAGAAGGTCGTAGCAGCCGCTGACGAAGACTTTTTTCTTTGTGCTCATACCGCAAATTTACACATTTGGAGAGAGTTTCACAAGATGGAAGTTTTGCGATTATCAAAAAGATGGTTACCTTTGCATCCGTGTTCTAAGACTGAGCCTGGTTTGTGTAGAAGAAACTATGGCTATGCGCATTATTAAATATATCGGAATAGCAGCCGCCCTCCTGGCAGCGGCCGCATCATGCTCCATCAAGGACGAGGAGGCCGCCATGGAAGGCCCCGCCCGGGTCATCATCTCCGGGCACATACTGAACAGCATCGACGGCGAGCCGATCAGCGGCGCACAGGTCGAGCTGCAGAAAAAGTCCGTCGGCAGAGGAGACGGTCATCAGGCCATGTCCAAGCCGCAAATAGCCCAGACCGGTCTCGAAGGCTATTATTCCTTTGAAAGCTACATGGACGGCGAGACGGAAAGCTTTGAAGTGAAATGCTCCCACGCGAGCCGCAGCATCACGGTCTCCCGCGGCGACCAGTCCTTCGACAGCAAACGCAACTGCTACATCGTCGACATGGTGGATCTGTTCCTCTGATCCCCCGATTATTACGATTATTAAAAAAATTTTGCAGAGTCCGGAAAAGTTTCTACCTTTGCATTCCCAAACTCCTGGTGCTGTAGCTCAGATGGTAGAGCAATGGACTGAAAATCCATGTGTCGGCAGTTCGATTCTTCCCAGCACCACAGTAACCCGCTGATTATCAGCGGGTTTTCTTTTTCCGTCCCACTTTCCGTCCCACTTTTGAGCAAAAACCCCTTTCTATTCAAGTAGCTCAAAATAAACCCCACAAGGCCCTGTAAGGCCATTTTTGTGGGAACTCAACTATACTATATGGGCAAAAAAGTGGTCTTGCTTCATCTGACATCAATCGAACAGAGACTGGGACGGAAACTGGGACGGAATTGGGCATCTCAAGGTTTTTTAGTAATTTTGTGAAACCTAAAGACTTAAACTATGCCGCGCTTCACGCCATCCATACTTATCTCTGATTGTTGGGGCTCCGTTGGAGACCTCACCTTCTATCATATGGGCGGGCGCTGCTACTACAAGAAGAAGAGCCGGTGTGAATTCCCCGGGACCGACGCACAGAACAGCCAGCTCGATGTTCATCGCCGGGCACTGGCTGCCTGGAGGACGCTGGAGCATTCGGTTCAACTGACCTGGAATGACCTCGCAAAGCCCGTTATTAGCCACAAGCCGCCCTTTGACAATACGGCGCACATCTCCGGCCAGAATCTCTTTGTAAGCGCTTATCACGGCTTCCATACGCTGGGCCACGAACACATCCCCTCCCCGCAAGCCTGGCAGGATTTCCCGATCTATTCTCTCGAGTTCCAGGACGCTGCCGTTGATGGCACCGACCTTCGCCTTTGTTTCCACTCTTATTTCCCCGAGACGGAGCCTGCAGGCCGCTACCAGGTGCTTGCCAAGATTCAACTTACAAAGCCCGGCTATGGACGGAAACCCGGCCTTATGAGGAATTTTCTTGCCTCCGCTCCATGTGCTACCGGCGATGGCTGCGTTTTCATCACAGTGGACAATTTCCGTGAGCGCTGGGACCTGGATCTGGACGAGTATCAGGTCCACTGCCGCTATGTCCTTCTTGACCGGCAAACTGGGTATCGAAACATTCATCGAGAACTCTCTTTCTTGGTGAAGTTGTAAGATTTTTCGTCAAAACATATGGCGTGGGTCGTTCCGGCCTGCAAATTTCTTTGTTCGTTGGTACACCCTGCGAAACGCTATTATATCCCGTTATACCTAAAGCAATTCTTTCGTTAAAATATCGTAAATAATTGTTTTGCAAATAAATAAAAATGTAGTATATTTGAATCGCACAAGGGGTTGTGTAGCTAACTTGAACCTAAACTTAAACCTATGCAAGCGCTTCCTTCCATCGCTTTCGGGGGCTTCTCCGGTTCTGCCAAGGGTGTTACGGCTCGCCAAGTTGCGGGCCGTACCATCCTTTCGGTAAGGGCATGGCCCACCGGAGCCACCACCAACGCACAGGTTGCCCGCCGTGCTTCCATGTCCAAAATCTCCAAGTCCTGGAAACTTCTCACAAACGAACAGATGCAAGAGTGGGACCGCCTGGCCGAGCACACCTCCGGCCAGTCCGCTTTTGGCCAGAAGGCAGAACTTTCCGGCATGAACCTTTATATCCGTCTCAATGTCAACCGTGCAATGGCTGGAGAATCCCTCCTCGCCACTGCCCCAGAGTCCACGGTAGCCTGTCCTAATGTAATATACGAGCAGATAGCCCTCACGCCTGAGATGGTTGTAATCGCCGGCATCACGCACGAACCCAGCCCGTACAAACTTGTCCTGAAGATGTCCGCCTCCCAGAGCGCAGGCATTTCAAACGGCTGGGGCAAGACCGTCATCATCACTCCAGGTATGGAAGATGACTGGGGCGAGGCCGATGTCACGCACCTCTACTTCAAGACCATTGGCGTGGAGCCGGTTGTCGGAGAGAAGGTTTTCATCGAGGCTTACTGGCTTGACACTTCCACCGGATTTGCTGGCCAACCCATTCAGGAATATGCCATTGTTACTGGCAGTTCTCCTTACCAGCGTCGTATAAAGGCAACTATGGATGACCTTGACCCCACGGAGGAAAGCCACGTGTCTTCCTTGGACGTGGACTTCTCTACCGGTGCTCCGGTGGCGCAGTTCAATGCCCAGTGTCTGGGTCACAGCAATGTGGCTTCCTCCGAGGTCTACCTGGACGAACTTCTTCCCTCCGAGGTTATCGGCACGGGAATGTGCATCGGGCGCTCCAATGATGCGGATGGCCACATCAACGCTCAGTCCTATCTGGTGTACATGTATAATTGGAGGGGCAAGACTCAGTTGACCTTTGCTCACCGTGGAGGTACCTACTACACTCACACCGAGGTTTTCGGAACCGGAATCATCTATTAACCTTCAATCAGCTTAGCCATGTTCAATAGCATATCCAATAACTTCGGAGCCGGCCAGATAACCTTCAAGGACTATCAGGCTCCGAATTACGTGGTCCTGAATGCGAAGGTAACTTTTGACCCAACGAATCCGGACTACCAGGCCTGCGAGCAACTGGAGATAACCGTTCCAGATCTCACCATTGACCGAAGCACTGTCGGTGGCGTATTCATCCGTTTTGAAGAGACGCAACACTATTCATGGGGCGATTCCATCTATGATGGCGGAACCGTACTCAAATCCTGGATTAAGGACAAAAATACAATTGTCGTGGAAAAGCAGCCGTGGTTCGACCAGAATGGTCCGCTCATCCTCTATTTCGTTACAATGTATGCGCAGCTGAACCAAGGGGCGAATACCATCAAGGGAACGAGGCAACGTCTAACTGTAACGACCGAGGGTGACTATCTTCGATTCTCTTACGACTCATTTCTTGTTGTTTTCGACCACTGGGTGTTTATGCACCTGCAGTTCTCCAGTTGCGCCTATGCTTACCGGGATTCGCCCTGGGAGGCGACCTTCGAGGAACTCCCTGCTGACGTTACAGCAGAAGTGCCGGTCCCGGGCGGTGGCAACCAATTCCATCAGAATTGTTTCGGTATGGGCGAATGTCACCTCGAGAACAAAATCTTCACGATGGACCGCCGAGTGGCTGGATTCTGGGACACCGGCCGAGAACCTTTCGCCTTCGCGTTCCTTGTAAGAGACACAAATGAATAATAGTAAACCATTTATAAACCTAAATTTTCATCGCTATGAAGTACATTCCTTCCATCGCCTTTGAGGAGATGAGCGGCAGCGCCAAGGGCGTGACCGCTGCAAAGATGAAGAACCGGAAGTACATCCGTAACCGTGGTTACGGTGGAAGCATCCGGACTTCTGACCAGGCCAAGGTGAAGAGCGTCTTCAAGATGCTCACCACCAAGTGGAAAACCCTCACCAACGAGCAGATTCTCGCGTGGAATAAGCTCGCTCTCTCGCAGGCCGGACGTTCCGTGCTGGGCACCAGCGCCAAGATTTCCGGCTCCAACCTGTTCACCCGCCTGAACTACTGGGTCGTGACCCTCGGTGGCCAGGTCATGGTGACTCCTCCGGAGCTGAATTCCGTGGAGGCCCCTTCCACCGCCACCATCGTGTGCCAGGGTGACACCTTCACCTTCAAGCTGGATGAGGCACCTGCCGACAACGGCGGTCTGTTCCTCATCATCGAGGCCACCGAAGGCCAGTCCAACGGTGTGTCCCGCGCCCATGCGAAGGCTGCGGCCATCCATCAGGAAGAAGAGCCCACTGCCACCGCAATCGACATCCGTGCCGAGTACGTGGCCAAGAACGGTGCCCCTGGTGCCGCTGCTCCCAAGATCTTCTTCCGCTACTACCTGGTTGACTCCAGCACTGGCGTCAAGTCCCAGGTCATGCTGGCGGAGACCAAGTGGGTCGCTGGGGCCTAATCCCGAGGGCAGAACCACTGCCAACCTAAACCGAACCCTTCGTAGTCGAGAGATTGCGAAGGGTTTTTCATATCTATCTGACAGGGCCTACCCCGGGCCGGGCCACACAACGGAAGTCTTGGGCATGTTAATAGCAAATAAGTAACTCCTAAATACAACAGACCTCAAGCGAAGCGGTGCGGCGTGAGCCGCACTGCCTTTTTGTATATGTATTTACCCCTTTTCTGGCCCTCCGGGCGGGTGATGCCGGTCGATTACGCACTGAGGCTGAAGCGGGAGTTGAAAGAAGGCCTATGGTGCTGGAAGTCTCAAAGGCGGGACGGTCCGGGCGGGAGATGTCGCCGGCTTACATACTCTCTTTGATGCGGGAACCCGGCTTTGAGTCTTCCAGTGCCATAGGGCGCGGAACGAGCGAAGCGAGTGGAGCGTGGCCCTGGAGGCGGTCTGGCAGGTGTGGGGGCGGCGGGCTCTGGAGCGCCGTGGAAGGGAGACCTTGGGCTCCCTGGAACAGCGGAAGAGACCGACGCGAAGGGAGGACAGACGGCCTCCGGGGTCTGAGCCGGAACGGCTCACCGTGTGAGCGACGCACAGACCTTGATGCGGGGTACGACGGTATTCGCGAACTGGCACTGACCTTCGAATAGAAGCAAGAAGCCAACACCTTTGATGCGGGCGGGACCGCGCAGTCTGTGGCAGATTCATTCTGACACTGTCTGCGCCAGCAGCCGGGACGGCTGCCTCCTGGCTGCCCGGAAGGCTTCTGACGGGATTCTTCCCGGCAGAGGCCTGGAGGAATAGCGGCCAGGTTAAACTCTACCTTGGAGGAACGGTGCCGGAAGTGGTGTGGCAGGCTTGCCCTGACACACGACTGGAGGTACCGGGCCGACCCCGAGCGAAGCGATTAAGGCGGCGGACTTGCTCGCATAGCACTACGGCTCCCAGCGGGCTCCCTACCCTCGCACAGCACTGACGTTCTGCGGGGCTGCACTTTGCGCCCCCGAATTCTGGCACTGACGGTTCTTTGATGCTCGCGCAAAGTGCGGCGCTCCCGGGTTGAGGGAGGGGTGGTCCCTCCCTCCCGGGAGTGCCTTGTCCGCCGCCGCCTCACCCGGGAATTCGGAGGTAGGACCTTCGCACCTTGACGACGGAGCGTCCTTAACATAATCCGAATTGTGTAATCAGCCGCCCTGTAGGCCGTTTTTGCGGGCTTCTGGCCCATCAATAATTGATGCCCTGCGAGCGGGAGATTCCGGTGCCGGCGGCTGTTACACAATTCCGATGGGATTATGTTATGGAAAGCGGGATAGATGCACTGCCGTTCGCGCTGGCACTGCGGCTCCCGGGTGATTATCTTCCCCTCCGGGGACTGAGGGGCATAAACCAGCACGGTGAGCTGGCGGTTGTGGAGCAAGCGCAGCGAGCGGATGGTCTGGCTGTTTGGGCGGAGGCTTTGACGGAGACCAAACTGACAGACGAGCAAGTACCTTTTTCCTTATGGACGGTGACATCGGCACTGCCGTTGGAAAATGGCACCATCGGCCTATATCATCGACATCGACCTAAAAGAGTCGTTCCGTTCCACTTATAAAACGGAACTGATGGAACGGGTGGAACGGCTTTAATAGTAGCTTCTTTCCTTGACCTTTGCCTTTATCATTGCTGGCGAGATGGTGAAGGTTACCTTTTCTGAGGTGCTCCTGCTCCAGTAGATATACTTAATGCCCATTCCGCTTTTGCGGAGATAATTTGCGAAAAGGATTTCGGCCGCATCAGTGGAAGCATTAAACTCTTCAATAATACTATCTTCCATGTCTGTTCCGTCAGCTTTAGCCATTTTGAGAAGAGGGATAGTGATTACGCTTTCATCAGTCTTTACTTTGTAGCAGATATAATTCCCTTCAATATACACCGAGGTTAAGCTAAGCCCATCACCCCAATCCTCTGGCAAGCCTTCCTGCATTTGCTTGACCGTCTCGACCATAAAGTCTTTCGCATTGTATTCGTTCTCGGCAGGACTCTTAATCTCATTGGCTGTTAACGCTATCTCTCCTTTCTTTCTTGATTGTTTGCCCGTAACGAGGAATTTAAGATTAAGACCAGACTTGGCAAATAGGTCAGCAAAGTCTTTGTTGTTACCTGCTGCTAATGTGAAAAGATTAGACTTGTTCTGATTCATGTTGGACATATACTGATCCATATCCATCAAGTCTTCATCTATTGTAGCATATATTATATAGTCGTTCCCTTTTATCTCCATTCTTTCTAAAGTGATGAATGAAGCTGTTATTGGTAATTGCTTATTTGTCTGAACGAGCCCCTGCTTAAGAGCCATTACAGCTTCGTTGCGCGTTTGTCCACATGACAATAGACAAATCGAGAGAGAAATAAGGAGGATAAAAAACTTCTTCATATGCCAAGATGCTTATTTACTTTATACTGAATCCGTTAAACAACTGAACAGCTAAACGATCAAAAATATCTATCTCTTCTTCAAGAACTGAAAGGGCTGTAACTGTGATTGTGTACATCCGAGCATTGTTCAGTAGTTGATACATAATCTCTATTGAGTGAACAGTTTGATCATATTCAGGGTAGTATTTTTTCATGTCGGTACGTGTCTTTATGGCATGAATGCCACAGAGCTGACTTTTGACCGCCTTTGTACCTATAAATGTCATACCGTTCTGCTGAGCTTGTAGTTTCTTTAGTTGAATCATCTGGGCAGATTCATATTGGGAGATATAGTCCCAAGGATCACCCTCTTCAACTTCATCTTGGCCGACACCCAGAGTAACCAAAATATGCGTATCATCATTACGGACTTTCAGCAAAGTATTATCAGTCAAAATAGGACGCCCCACCCAGGTAAACTCGTCTAATAGTTGCCAGGTAATCTTATGTGCTGAATTCGTATATGTGGCCGTATTGCTATTCCAGACTCCTGATGAAGTCTGGGCGAAAAGCGAAATGGACGATACAACCAAAACAATGATAATGAAGATTCTTTTCATACGTCAGTGCTTAATAGAAAAACGAAAACCCTGAAACACTTCTGCTATGGCGTCACTACAATCAACTGCGTCATATACCGCTTTCGGCATTTTTAAGGCGATGGTCATAATATAGCCATTCATAATTACGTAATACTCCTCCGCATAACTCTCCATCGGCTCATTATAACGGCTATCTTTGAAGTATTCTTTGAAAGTAGTCTTGATGGCGTGCTGACCAATAAGATTACATTTTTCAAATGTTCTCTCATAAACTAACAACCCGGTACGTTTTTCTGCAGCCACATCAAGTTGCTCGACTAAGGCCGTGTATTGTTCATAAATTGCCCATAAATCCTTACTGCTATCGGCGACCTGAGCGTTTACAAATACAGTAAAGGGAGTTCCTTGAGCACGGAAAACCGTATGTTTCTCCATCCCTTCAATTCTTTTCCATTCATAATCAGTTGGGAGATTCCAGCCAAAACCATATGTATAATTCGAATATGTATAATTCTGAGCATCCCATTTCTCAAAGTGAGTGTTGGTTGATGAACCTATAGAGGTGATGCCTCCACTCTTGATATAAAGCTTATCTCCTTTGATGGAAACTTCTCCAAGCATCTGGATAGCGGACTGGCCAAATAATAGCGGTGTATCCTGGCTATTGATAATGACAGCCCGGACATTATTAAGAGTAATATCACCGATTTTAACGGTGTGCAGGGTTATTTCCGTGTGATCAATTATACGTCCATCAGCAGTAAGAGACTTAGCTTGACCGACAAAGTCCGACTTGGATATATAATCGTTATCAAGCATCATTTCGGCAAGAGACTGAGACAGACTAACTGCTGCGGCTCCGGTGTCAAAGACCATTTTGACCTTCAGACCATTGACTTCGCATGGTACTTTATACACGCCTTTATCCTCAACCATTTGGATAACAGTCTGAGCCTGTATAGGCACAAACACAAAGCAAGCGATCAGAAATGAAAACAATCTCTTACTCATACAAACCTAATAAATCTGGAATGAATCCTCAGCAATTTTCTCACCCTTATACCATAATTCAATCCGGTGCTGCCCTGCTGACCATGCACCGCCTGAATTATTTCCCCATCCATCCAACCTGATGGTTGTCTTGCCTGGGTCATACCATCCGATATTCGCGAAGTATGTAAAACCATCCCGAGAAGGAGTGCCTGTCTTAAGCTTATTGTTGCAATAAATCTTTACCCCAATTGTTGCATTATCGTAACGCAGAAAGTTAACATCAATTTGAAAACCAATGTAGTAGCACTTGCTGCTCACAAGTTTTTCATCTAATGGAATTATGATATTTGTTTTGGACTGAGTCGATTTGAAAGATGTATAGTGAAACTTTAAGACCTCGAAGGGACAACCAGCATACTCTGAAAACTTCTCTCTACGAGGATTATTACGATACAATTCATAAGCCTTATTATAATACTCATGTGCGGCCTTTATCTCTCCTTGTTTATAGAGAGCCTCGCAATATGCATAATAGACATTGGAATTTTCCGATCCGTAATCTATTGCCTTTTTTGCCCACTTTTTAACCTCACCCCAATTATAGTTCTCCGCCTCAATCAAGGTGAGGGCGGTTAACGCGGTAAGTTCTTTCGGGTCTTTATTCAACGCCTCTTCGGCAAGAAGCCTCGCATCCTCAAAATCACCACCACGAGTAAGTGATAAAGCAAGACGGCCTTTTATCGCAGGATTATTGGGATGTTTATTAAGTAAGCTTCTATAATAATCGGCTGCCTTTGAATAGTTCTCCTCACCATAAAAGTATCCTCCGACTTCATCCATAACGTCGATACTTTTAACCGGGATAGTAGCGGCAATATCAGCTATCGACATTTCTTTCTTAAGGCTTGCTTCATAATCATACGGCTCCACCTCAAATACTTTTGCCTCAAGAGAATCCGTAGGTTCTTTTAACTCTTCAATCCACGCATCCTTTAATTCGTCAGCATCTTCTTTAGGGATAATTTCCCAATCTTCGTATTCGGAATCGGTACATGCGTAAATCTTGCCAATCTTTATGTCCTGTGGAGAAGCAATCTCTTTGGTAGTTGTGTGAATTTGAATAGGTCGCCACTCTCGATGGATGTCAATTCGATTGTTATAGTAATAATTCTTAGAATACCCGACAACATCACCATCAGAAAACTCCACTATAATGTATCCGTTAAGATTGTCTCCATGAATGCCATCCATTAGTTTGTGGACAATACCGTCATTAGGAAGATTAAACGTATACCTCCACTTCTCTCCAAAAGAAGACACATAGTCAGGATAGGATTTTGTGGCAACAATAGTGGCGATGATGGCAAATACAGCAATTATTCCTGCACAGGAAGCAATAGCTATTTTTGCCCATTTAGGAAGACTTGTGAAAGGAGATTTCCTTGGCCTATTATCTTTCTGCTTATTATTCTCTGTTACTTTATGCTCCGCTACAATGGGATTATCTATAACTGGAGAAGGAGCCACCTCTTCTTCCTGCTGTATAGGGGCGGCATCAGAAAAAAGAGACAATCCGTTGTTGACTGCAGGCATATCTGAATCATCTTCTGGCTTGAGATGATCGGTGTCATTGACAACTGGCTCGGCGATTGATTCACTCGTGGTTTCGCTTTCCCTGGTATGAGCAATTACATACTCTTCCGAAGCAAGCATAGATTTCCAGCCAGAGATTCCGTTTTTCTTGAAACACATTGCTATGGCGAAAAGGCCGAAATCTCGTATTAATAAGGCTGTTTTCCCTCCAAGTTGGCCGGCTATGGATAAAGAACTCGCATAGTTAACTGTTGCGAACATACGTATGATAAAGAGAAGCGTGAGGGCTATCAATCCATACGGTTTCTTCATGAATGTCAGAATCCCGGCAACCACAATCAACACATCCATGACGATTTCTATGATAAGAGTATCGGTATTGCCAAAGCCAAAGAACTTGTAATTACTAATGTTCATAGCATTGGTGATGATTGCCATTATTACGGCAAACATCGACAACCCAAGGAAGAAATGGGCGGCTCCGTTAAAATCTCGTTTGACAGTATCCATTTGCGTATTCTTGATTATCTAATAACTTATTTCCCTAACCTATCCCGCAGGTCGTTGAGGATTTCGCCGTTGTACTTGAACCAGAGGGTACCCTGGACTGGATGGTTGAAGCCTTTGAGTTGCTGGGCAAGACGGGAAAGAGAGGTGGTTTCGCCCTGGTACTCGATATGACGGTCATCGAGGACCTTCACCTTCACGTTCGGGTCATCGACATAGACCAGTTCGGCACCAACCGGGATTTCGCAGGCGCTGAAGTTGAATGGACCACGGCGGGCGGCTTCCTTGATTTCAGCAGCGATTTGCTCATCCAGAATCTCGTGGCCTTCCGGCTTTACCTTCTTGAGACGATCCATCGTGCCGGAAATCTTTGCGATGCACTCAAGCAGTTCGTAGGCTGCTTCCTTTGACATCTCATAGAATTCCTTCACACGAGGTTTTCCGTCAAACTCATCGATGGCTCGCAATTCCGGATTGAGTTTGTCAATCAGCTTGTGCAGTTCCTTGTCGGTGAGGGGCTGGTCCACTTCGTAAATGGCGTAGGCACGAAATGCGAACGGGATGGTCTCACTCCGGTTCAACTGTTTGATTCGGGCCTCCAGGTTGGTGGCATAACCAATCTTTACGTACTCTGGGAAGGAAGGATTGGTGAGGATGTATATGCAGCCGTGTTCTTTCATAGCAATCACTTTTGACCCCCAAGGAAGGATTCTTTAAGTTTATATAGACTCATTCCATTATAGGAAAAATAACGAGGCCCTTGACATACTCCAGATATACTGCGTTTGTTCCTGGGCATATACTTAGCAGTGAACTCGGCTATTGAATACAATTGACCGTCACACTCAAGCATATTGCCTTCTGCAACAATAGCATCGGTACCAGATGGAGTATATGTGATAGTTGCACCAACGGGAACACCGTATTCCTCCAAGTTGAAATAGCCAAATTCCGGGTCGATCAAATCGTTATCTTCGAACAATGCCTCTGGAGATACTGAACTGAACATGGATTCAATATATGCTATTTCATTCTTATCCAGGCCGTATTTTTTGTATAGTTCAGCGTCTGTCCAAGACTTAGACCAATCCTGCAGTGGTATGAAATCAAATACACTTTGATTCACCTGCATTGTACCGTGACCGTAGAACAAGAGGAATCTAAAGAAATTGGTATGGATATAGTCAAAGCAGCTATCCCGCTGGGCCTTAGTGTTAAACGGACCTATTACGAGGAATGTTTCCGTGCAGATTTCATAAGGCTCGGCTTTAATTGGCTCCGGAGGAACAACAGCATTCGTTGAATACGTCGTTGTAAAGAACAATTTATACTTCACCATCGCAGAATACTTATCAGATGCCGCATTCATTGCGATAAAACCTTCCTGTCGTTTGGCACCGCCTTTAATACCCTTGACGCCATAAATCTTAACTGCTCCTTTGAAAGTATTCTCGCTAAGATTGTAACTTGAGTATTTTTCTGGGTTATTAAAGACATCTTTCCTTATGCCAAAAGGTTTTGTCTTTGACACAATAGATGAGAACTTCTCTCCCACGCAGACCTTTCTCAAAATAGGAAGCGCTCTGGTATCACGCACCACGTACGAAGAGAAGTCATTCTTCAACGTGTCGCCATGCATTACAACTCCGTCAGAAGAGGTAAAGCGGTAGTCTAATCCATCTTTGTTCTTATCATCCCAGAGGAAATAGCATATTCCGCCATCAATATGAACACCAGTAAAACATACTGTTGCATCTTCATAATCAATCAGTAGTTTCAATTTAGTGTCTTCCTGCATCTGCTCACGGAATTTGCCTAACTCCTGTCGCCCACCAACCATCCATTTGGACGGCATAATCATGCTTATATAATTAGGACGCACCTTTCTTGCAATATTGACAAATTCCTGATAAATGGGCGCAGCAGCATCTGTTGATGCACCGCTACCATCATTTGCCTGGTACGGCGGATTTCCTACTATAGCATTAAACTTCATATTTTTTCCAAAAGCGATATTGTTCCAATAATTATTGTCGTTTCTAACTTTCGTTAGGAAGAGGTCTGGCTGATTGGTAATCTTGTTGATAAGGTCTTCAAAATACCGGGCGTTAACCTTGGCTTCTCGGAAACCACGAAGCGTCCTCTTGGTAATTGATTTCGCCATCTCTGTTTTACAGATGACAAAAATATTGTTTACGAGTACCTCATCCCATATTTGGTTCTGGATTTCAACGGGTACTTCCGTTGCCAGCATATGGGTATCCCTGTACGCCTGAAGTTTCTCCGCAAAGACACTGTATGCCATATACAAAGGATAGAGGCCGGTCTTTGAGTTTATTTCCAGGATTCTCGTGTTAGGGTCTTTGAACACCGTTTCGGTAACCTCCCCTCTGTCGACGAAACGCGGGGTAAGACATTCCGTCTGCATATCTTCTTCATAGAAGACCTGTCCACCGATACAATCACCGATGTGCATATTGACGACCTTCCATGGAGTAAGAACAGTCTCCTTGTCAGGATTACGGAAATATGAGAAGATACGTGCTATCTCACGAGTCCTTTCCATCGGTGCAAGACGATCTGCAGCACGAACCAAATCGCGATAGTTACGACCAACAGCACGGAACATGTCCGGGTCATAATATGGTGCAAACTCGGCAAAGAGTTCCTTAGTCACGCCACGAGGCATAAACTCATCCCAAGACTGGTCGTCAATAAGAGATGCGAAATTCTCCAGAGTAATATCTTTATTCTCACTATCCAGTTTTGCTCCATACATCAACAAAGGAAGACGAATTGAAATACCCCGCAATATTGAGATAGCCGCATCTGCATTCTTCTTTTTCTCTTTCGCCTCTTCCAGGGCGCGTTTCTCCTCCTCTGTCAGTTCTTTTTTCTTCTTCTTTTGAATTCTTTCCAGTTCCTCGTACTGCTCGTTAGTAAGACCAGACTTGGCCATATCTACATCAGTGGATGCATGATTTGCTTTTGTCGCACCTATTATAGCATGAAGGTCTTTAAATTTCGCCAATGCCTCAGCATCAAGCTTTCGAAGCATTTCTTGGTTATATAGACGAGGGTCATCACAACCATTACGAGTCACGCGAGAAATATAAGCACGCTTGAGCCGCTCCAACATGGAATCGACATTGAATTCTGCCATTCGAGTTCCGTTGTAGCCAATCACGGGGCAGAAGTTGAGGAACTTACCCAACTTGACACGGTCGGACTCGTTGGTGGTCTTCTTGGTCTGAACGCGTGCCGTGTCTGCCAGCACCTTCAATGTGCGGTCCGGAGCAAAGTCGAAAACGTAGCAGTTCTCCTTCCGACGGCCATCAAGCGTGGTATAAGGACTCTGAACACGGAAGATGGTCTGCATATAGGCCTTTGCGTCGGTGTTGTGGGAACCGGCAAGCATCATGACTGCCGTCCATGGTCTGACGGTAACACCGGTTGTCAGTTTGCCGCAAGACAGCGTGATGGTACGGGTGTCTTCCGGATTCTCGCCCATAGCCTTGTTTACCAGTTTCAGTGCGTCATCGTTCTCTACCTCTTCGTCGCCGTCACCGGCCACGTTCACAATATCGAACTGGCTGAATATCGGATGAACCTTCAGCAGCGCGGACAATGCCCTGGCTTCCTTCACGCCTGGCACCATCCACAGCGTGTGACGGAAACTGTTCCGGAATTCCAGCGTAGAGAAAGGATAGTTGCTCTCAGGATCGTATTTGACAATGAGGTCCAGGAATGATTTGACATGCTCCTCGTGGATGAACTTACCCTCTGCACCCTCCGGCATCTGGCGGTGGTCACGCTCAGGGTCACCGGTCCATGTGCGGAAGAATTCCTTAAAGTTGAAGGCGGAGTCCTCAATGTCCTCGAAGCCGGACAGGGCTTTCCCCAGGTCAAAGGTAAAGATGTTCAAACGAGGCAAACCGGCGTATGGATTAGGGTCACCGAAGTGGTTGATGTCCCAGTCCCTCTTTGCCTGCTGCTCCATCGTGTAATCCCAGGTGTAAATTTCGTCCTCGCTGTAGTTGTCCAGCAGATTGAACGGTGTGCCGGAGAGGTTGAGTACGTGAGTCTTCTCTTTCGTAAGCAGCTTGATTACGTTCTGTCCCAGTTCGGTCTGGGTACCCTCGTGAGCCTCGTCCACTATCAAGAGGTCGTAATCGGCCTTGAGAATTGCCTGATTCTTATCGAACTTGCCACCGGCCAACTCAGCACCTCGCATATCCTGCATGGATGCGAAGTAGACATAGTGTGCAGCCGGATTCTTTTTGGCGAATTTCTCCAGAAGTTCGAAAGGTTCACCCTTCAAGCGGGAACCGTAGGTGTAGCCGTCAAAGAGTTTGAAAATCTTGTGGAAGTCCTCGAACCAGCCTTCATCCACAACCGGGCGGTGCGTAAGGATGAGGGTTCTATGGAATTGCATTTCCTTCACCACCTGCAGGGCGGAGAGGGTCTTACCAAAACGCATCTTGGCGTTCCAGAGCATATTCTTGCCCCCGCTTTGGAATTTGCGGATAGTCTTCTCAATCGCTTCCTTTTGCTCAGGACGGAACTCGATTTCTTCGTCGATGGGAACCATTTCGTCAGCCCGGATGGAGAAGCGTCCTTCCTTAGCGGCGTTGATGGCAGCAATGGCGGTATCTACACTGCACTCAAACCACTCACGGCCCTGATTCTTCTTACTGAAGTCGTGGCGCTTGATGCCGGAGCGGAGCAGGATTTCGTGAACCTGCTTGTCGTTGAAGGTTGTAATCAGGCCTCCACGGATAGACAGCGTCAGTTCCGTGTGCCGGAGCGTGTAATCGATGCCGGCGGTCTTGGTGTACTGGTCAATACGTTTTCTGGCGGCTTGATTCAACGCCTTACAGTTAGGTGGCAATGACGAATCCGTCGCCTCATCCAACGTGGCCTCGCCAATCTTAACACAGCCACGATGTGCTTCATCTCCAATGGTGAAGATGTAAATTAGCTTGGCCTTCAGTGTAGAGTAGTATTGCATACGCCTACGGTTTGATTAGGTCTATATAGCGGACGGGCTTTCCAGTTTCCCAGTCCATTATCTTGCAGTAAACGCCGTTGTGGCGACGAATATCGTCAGTTTCGCAGCCTTTACAAGGAATGCGGACTTCTTCTCCGTCACCAAACAATGATGGCTCTACGTGGACATCTTCGTGGCAGGAGTTGGGAATCACGCCTTTGAGGCCGTCCATCTGCCAGAAGTTCCAGGATATAATTTCGGCAATTTCACGGGCCTGCTCTTTCGTTGGCTGGCCATCGAATTTGTCCTGATAGTAGTCAAAGAAGGTGTATAGGGCGTTCTCACGTGCGAGGAGAAGGTTGTCGCCCTGCCATTCGTATCCGTAGGTGGCCTGATAGGCCTTGACGGTCCATTGGAACCATTCTTCCGGCGTGGAGGTGTTCTCTGCTACGACGCGGAGTTTGCGACCCAGAAGGCCAATGCGGTCCTTGACGGGGATGATGTCGCCGGTAATGGTATCGTACCGGCTGGTGAGATACGGGGCCTCTCCGCAAGTGATTTCCATGCGGATGTCGGTCACGTAGTCCTGCCAGGTTTTTCCGTCCTTCGTAAGGAACGGAATCGGCTTGGGGTTGGTCTTCCAACCTTTGTCAGTTTCCGTGTTGAAGGGGCTGGTTCCACCGAACCACTGGGCGTCAACAAGGTTGTTCTGGGAGTTGCAGATCCAGGCAGGTGTGAAGACTTCGCCTTTGTCCCTTGCGCGGGCCTGCTGCTCTTCCTTGGTTTTCTTTACACGGGGCTGTACGATGTTGCCATGGGTGCCGGTGATGGATTCTATGGAGATTTGCTCGTTTTCACCGTATTCTGGGCCGATGGCCTGGTAGTTGTCGGTCGCCCAGATAATGTGTTGAGGCTTCTTGCTGCCGTTTTTGGGGCGGCTGCGGTCTATGAGAATGGTTTCAAGCAGGACGGGGTCTTGCTTAAGTATATCGTTTTCACGTATGTCAACGTCTATGCTCATGCACTGGAAGGGGTTATGGGTATAGTTGTGCTATATCGTACAAATTTAACGAAAAATCTTTATAAATAAGGTAAGAAAGTGTGATAGAGTTTAAAAAGGGATACGAAAACGCCCCCGTCGTGGTGGCAGGGGCGCGTAACGGTAACTACTTTAAATCACTCTTGAGGCGGAATTATAGACACCGGCACAAGGTCCAGGTCTTCGATGAGCGCAGCCACCTCCGGCATCACTTCCGGCGAGAAGTATTTTGCAATCTCCTGCGCTACAGGGTTGTCATACCGTTGCGTTGGGCGTTCCGTTCCACCCCCAGAAGGAACGGGTGGAACGTATGGAACGCCGGAGGTCTTCTGGCTATAGAAGCGGATAAGGAGGTCTGCGATGTCAATCTGAGCCTCCCTGTCTTCTTCTGTGGCATTCTCTTCGAGCATTGTTGACACCTGCACATTGAGGTCGGCACGTCCGTTGAAATACTCCGTCCAGGCTTCGGTAGCGTCAATATCAGGGAAGACTATGACTTCCCGGCCACGGAGCACATCAAGGCGCTCGTTGAGCTGATTCTTACCGCCTACGGCAACCCAGATAAACTCGGGCATGTAACCGGCGCAGATGACGGCGGTCTTCTCTGCTTCCACGAGGCACACAACACGGTCCGGATATTGGGCCAGCAAGTCTTCACCGAAGAGGCATTGCGTCATCTTCCAGTCCTGAGGAATAAGTCCCTTTCGCTGAAAGTCGCTGGTTATCCAGTACACAGGATAATCACCTTCTTTGATGCGGTGGCCGGTCTCCGGATTAAACATGATAACCTTTCCTCCACGGTAACGTCCCTTGCCGTCCATCTGGTAGAACACAGTTTCGCCTGACTTCTTTGCGCCGATATGGTACATAAAGACGAGGCCTTCAACGATGAGCGGGTCGAGGATGGTGTCCAGGAAGCGGACGAAATTACTGGGCCGATCCATGCGGATAGTTGAATCTACAACGTCCTTAGGGAGTTCACAGATGGGACCTGCCGGCGTTGGTTTCGCGAGGGCGGGTTTTGGAGCCTGCTGCCGCTTTTTCAGCCACTCGGGAGGTTGCCTCCAGGCATCGCCCTGGGGACGAGCCCCAGGGTTCTGCTGGAAGTACTGACTCGGGGTGAGATGGTAACCGCACTTAGATTCACGGTTGCATCGACCACAAGTCTCGTCAAGGATTTCACCCGTCTCCGTGTCAACGTAGGGAACGAATTCACGTTGGCCGCAGTTCGGGCAGACAAGGCGGGAAGCCTTACCGGCATACGGAGCAAGTTGATAACGGTACTCCATACTCAATCCTCCTCATCTTTGAAGGGAAGACGGTTGGGCCGTTCCAACTGTTCCACTTGGTCCGTTCCTTGGGTGGAACGGAACGGCTCGTCCGTGCTCTCTGTAGCCGGTGCCTCGGTTGGTACCACTCCCATTTCCGCAGCCTTCTTGAGTTTGCGGTGGATGGTGGTCTTTGCGAAGCCTGTCTCCTCGGAAATCTCCTTCAGGGACATTCCCTTAGCCTTGAGATTGACAAATTCCTGCATATCCTCCATCTCCGTGAGAGCATTCTTCTCGCGCAAGTGGTCCTTCTCATCGCCGTAGTCCAGGAACACCAACTGGGTGTAGTTATCCACCTTCTCCAGCCGGTACAGGGCTACGTGGTCTGCCGGGCACGGATATTCGCCGGAGCGGAATTTCACATGCTTGGCATAGCGGATGTGAGGGTCTTGGGAGGAGACTCCGATTGCGATGGCGGCGTCAATCAGGGCCATCAGCTTAGAACTGCCGGATAGGTCAGTCTGAAGCAGCGGCCTGGAAGGGTCACGTTTCGGCGTGTGGGCAACGATGATGATGGTAAGACCAAACTTCTTTTTGAGTTTAATCATCTTACGCATGAATTCGACGGAAGTCTGGCTCTTCTCTGTATCAATGCAGACGAACGAGATATTGTCGATAATCACATCCTTGATGCCTTCCTTTGCCGCTTGCGAGACGCTGTCCAATATGGCCTGGTCCTGGTCCACGGTGTCAAGGAGTTCGGAATCTACTTCTGCGCGAAGCAGATTCTCAGGAAAGAGATGGGTGGAGCCGGTGTCATCGTTGGTGTAGCGCTTTTGAAATTGCTTGCTGGACTGCTCGCAATCTACTATCACTACCTTGCGTGTGCGTGCGATGGACTCGGCCACCTGAATGCAGAAGAGGGACTTGCCGGAGTTGGGGGCGGAGAATACTACCGTAATCTCGCCCTCAACGAACATCCCGTGATAGAAGTGCTCGGGGTCGGGCTGCGCTTTGGCATCCTCAATCCATTTGTTGGCGGTCTGGAGTTTGAGTCGGCCCAGGCGGCGGGGCGCGCTGCGGGCTTTCTTCACGGCTCCTCTGATGGCCTCAACGGGATTGACTGCCGTTTCTTGAACCTTCTTATCCTCTGACATATACAATCCTCCTAATGTGACGGTTTGCCTTCAACCATAGGGGTGAAGACTTCCCCTTGGATGTGCGCCACATCACCACATCCGATATTGGCTTTGCTTCCTTCAGGTTGGGTTGCTCCCAGAGACTTCTCCTTCTCATTTGGCCCCCCTTTGCTCAAAAAGTTCCAGTGCCAAGTCGGCGTCAACCACTATCTTTCGGCCGTTCTGTTTAACAGCCTCCATGATAATGTGGTCCTTGTAATGCTGGGCGGTCTTGTGGGAACAGTTGAATAGATCCTGTATCCCGCGAAGGCCGTAGACCAGGCGACCCGTAGGCCGCTGCGTTTCGTCCTGAGAAGGAAGCGGCTGCTTCCCGTAGCGCTGCTCGAACAGCTCCCAGAACTCTCCAATCGTCACCTGGGCGATGGGAGTCGAGTCAGAAATTTTTGACATACTTTAGTGAATTTTAGTTCACTTCAGTGGCCACTGTCGTGAGATTTCTGACCGCGAACATAATGGAAATTAATCAAGAAAAAACCGCCATAGATGACTATGACGGTACTAAAGTATTCGTTTGTGTTTTGTGGCGTTATTTGTGGAGATATTGTGGCATGGGAGGCCACCGAACACTATTTATTCAACAAATCTTCGAACGTTTTTCGTAGCCCATTGTCCAAGGTTTCATCGTATCCTTTCATAGCTCCCTTAAGTTGGTCTATCGTCAAAAGTGTGCCGTCTTTCAACGGAGAAATCGGCAGTTTTGACCAACGGACGTTGTTCTTCCAATCCTTGAAAAACACTTTGCAGTAAAGGGCCTTCAAGAAGACGGCATATTCCTTCCGCTCATCGTTATGCCAACGGCCATTATGGAAATATCCGGCAGCCTTGTCCAGGTATTCTTGCATCCGCGTGGAGAGAGGGACTTCCGCTGTGGTCGCATCGGTGTTGTCCTCTTCTTCATCTTCAACCTCGTCAACTGGTTCCTCCGGGAGACTGGTACCGAAACTATAGTCTACATCGCCAAAGTAGTGCTTGAGACCGAAACGATATTTACAGCCCTCGGTTAAGCAATCCCTGCACATACGACGTTCGTGAAAGACCAGCATAGTAGTTAGTTCCTCAAACAAGAAGTCCTCCTCCCAAGGGCGCTCATCCAGTCCCATCTCTATACGGTTTTTCTCTCCCTCTTCGTTTTTTTCCTGAGGCGGCTCATCAAATATCAGCATTGTATCGCCTTCCTGAGCGATACGCCTTACGCACACTTCACCGAGAGCCTTCATAAAGACGGCATCCAGGACGGCGGTTAGTCCTATTACATATTTGACTTTGTCTTTCTTCTCGGGGACATCGAAATTGCAGAAGCACTCCTGCAAAACATTGAGGACACGAGCAATCCATTGTTCCTTCTTGGCTACAGGAATGTCGCTATCCGCCAACGCTTTACATTTGTGACGGAATGAAGCACTATCGAGATAGAAGTCCTCGTCAGTATATTTCGGATTATCTTCAATATCAAGTACAAGAAGGCGATCAATCTCCTTGACTCCGCAGAACTCCACGTAATTCAGGGAATCTAACTCCTCTTCTTCGCCATCAATGGTGACTGTTAACGTCTCGTATTCTTTCTCGCCTTTGGCTGCACGGGGTAGCCTTTTGGGATCGAGGGGATAAGAAATGCCATCGGAAGCATCTAATCCGGCGGCTTCCAGGCTTTTGGCAAAGTCAACCTGGCCAAACCTATATCGGCAAGCTAATTTATCACACTTGCTGCATCTCTGTTTCTCGTGGTATTTCAATGTGCTTCCCACTTCATCACGAAGCAAGTGTTCGCCCCAGGTAGTATGTGGGTGAAACGGGTCTGGCTCGGGGACTACAACAGCATCAGGATCGGACGTGTAAGGGAAATCAATGATTTCATACATGCCGAGTTCCATATATAGGTCTTTCACACAAATCTTATCAGCACAACGAAGGAACGCAGCCTCCATCACAATCATGAAACGTCTGGCCGCATAGGAATACTGAGCATATTCCGTATGAACGTTGTAATAATAGACCTCCGTCAGAATGGTTAGGATTTCAACAATCCAAGCTGTCTTCGCTTCCCGGCTTTCTGTACTTTTGGCTTTCTCTATGCAGAGAGCGCGGAAGGTTTTCAAGTCACGCTCTACCTTGTCCTCGTCGTATTCTGCAACTTTCTTGCGGCCAGCCTCAAGGAACTCATCTATCTCACGGACGCCACACTTGACTGCTCCGTTCAGCGGTTCTACTCCGTCCCGGGAAGGTTTAGAATGGAGTTTAGCTTTTATTGAATCCGGATAATAAAACATTGGCTCCGGCAGATAAGATTCAGCAAACTGTTCTGTCCAGTCCATCGTGCGGCACAAATAAAAAGGATAGATTGCATCCGTAAGGAGAACGCCGCACATCCTTTGGTAATCGAAAATGTTGCTCTTTTCACCCGATTCAAGCAGACATGCGGTAATATGTACGGCCAACTCTTCCATCATACCATGCAGGAGACGGCTGACACCGTAGATATTCAATTTCAATCGCTCCTTATACTGCGCTAATGCTTTGTTAATCAATGGAAGAAATCTCTTATTCTTTTCTTCCTCAGGTAATGATGCAAACGTTGGGTCACTTTTAAGTGTGGCGGCAACAGGTGCGGCTACCTCATTCAACTCCTTTGTACGAGGTAAGTTGTCATACGCCAGTGCCTCAAGATAATGTGCTATCGCCTTTTCATTGTCAGTTGCATCTTCCCCTGGGTAATAATATGCGGAAACCTCTTTGAACGCCTGTATCATTGAGCAGATGTAGCGCTTCAGGAATGGCTTGTCACCCACATGAGTGCTAATGTTATCCCATATCTCATCGTGCAATTCGATCCAGTGCTTGAAATAGAAATCTTCAACCTTGCCACCATCACGAATCATTGTTTCCACGAATCCCGGGTCATCTGGAGCATATTCCATACGGTCGCTATAACCGGCATCAACAAGAGCCGCAAGGATGAACTGCTCTGCACTGCCATCGCAATACAGGTCGCGGAATTCATCGAAGTATTTCATTTTGGGGTTAACCGCCATAATAGTGTCGCTTCTTATGTGTATCTCATCTGTCCTCCTGCCGTCAATCGCAATTACAAATTTAACGATTTCTGCGCGAAATCTCTACTATAAAGCATTTTAATACACTATACCGATTGCCCATTATTAAAATCAAACGGCCTCCCAGTGCATTGGAAGGCCGAATTAAGGTGGTGCCAGGAGGAAGTGATGAATTGTCACTTTATTTCTTTTTGAATGCTTTTTCCATCTTCTTGATGGCATCCTTCTTCGCATCCTCGGTGATGTCGATATATGGCTTCATGGACTTGTAGTCGCAGTGGCCGGTGAACTTCATCACAACGTCCGGCGGGACACCATTGGAAAGAGCGAAGCAGATGAAGGTCTTGCGGCCGGTATGGGTGCCAATGAGTTCGTACTTGGGATAGACTTCGTCATAGCGGGTTCCATTGCGGTAACCGGTGATCGTGTAAGGTGTGGTGAAGCCACATATTTCTCCAAGGTCTTTCAGGCAACGGTTCATTTGCTGGTTGGTCATGTAAGGAAGCGCCTTGCCCTGGGGGAAACTTTCCTTTTCATATTTCTTAAGGATGGCTTTGGCGTTTTTGTGTAAGACAATCGGCAGGCGGTCATGGGTCTTCTGTGTGGTGATGGTCATCACGCCATTCTGGATGTCGGTGCGGCGGACCTCCACAACATCGGAATACCGGAGGCTTGTGAAAGCGCAGAAGCAGAAGAGGTCGCGGGCCTTTCCTAACGCAACGGACTCCATGACGGTCTTTTTATAATCCTTCCCGTCCATGTCTTTCAGATCCAGGACAGTGCCGTTCTTTGGAATCTCAAGGTTATACAGGGTGTCCAGTTCATCCTTAGTGAGGAAGATAACCGGTTTCTTCACAGTCTTGAATACAGGCTCGTAGGTTTCAACGTCACGCACCTGAGTGTAGCCTTTACGGATGGCCCAGCGGAGGAACCAGGTGAGGTTCTTGTATTGCTTCTGGACGGAATTCTCCTCCAGGCCGCAGTCGGAGCGAAGGTAGGTAATAAATTTGTCCAGGCCGTTTTTGTCATAGAAGTCCAGACCGGCGGTCTTCTTGAATTTGAGGAGGTGATTCTTGAAGGATTTGACCATTTTCAGGGTCTCCATGCTCCATTCTTTAATGCGGCTTTCCTCACGGATGAATTCGTCCATGTATTCTGTGGCCGGCTTAACCTTCGGCTTCTTTTCGATCGGTTTGGCTGCCTCTACTTTCTCCTCGACAACCTCGGGGGCATCCTTGTTTGCGATTGACGCAATGCGGACCTCATTCTTTCGCAACACCTTCTCAAACTCTTTCGCTAATGCCTCTGCAGTAGGCTTATCATCAAGGGAAAGGTCGTAAGTGGAGAAATGAGAACGAATCTCCCTGATGCGAGAATTGATGACACGGTAGTCTTTTCCAGCAGCATTCACACAGCCTTTGCTGACCTCTTCTGCTTCTCCGTCCCACTTCTTCTCTGAAATTGTGTATCCGATAAGGCGTTGAAGGCGGACGCCACGAATGTTTATGTCCGCACGGATGGGCTGCTCTCCCGCCTTATTGAGGTCGCCCTTTTTGAGATAAAACCTTATTTTCATACGCTTCCTTATTTGTTTTCAGTTTCTTCCTTCATGCCAGGTATTACGTAGTAATACCCGAAGATGGCCCCGTCCCACTTCCGTCCCAGTCTCAAATTTTCCGTCCCACTTCCGTCCCACTTTTCTTCTAAACGCAAAGTTACTACAAGAAACTCTAATAAACAAATATTTCTGCAAATTGTTGTTATTACGATAGTTACGAGCCAAAAATGAAACCATAGAAAACCGTAGAAAACTCGTTTCTATAGTTCCCAGCACCACCAAGAATACCCCTACAGATACCTGTGGGGGTATTTCTTTTCCAAAATGTGCCTACATTGTGCCGTCAGCTGGGCAAAGACAACGTCCTCCTCATCTCCATCCACTGTAACACCGCCGGCCGTGGCAACTGCTGGCTCACCGCCCGCGGCTGGTGCGCCTACACCACCCGTGGAAACACCCGGGCCGATGCCCTCGCCACCTCCCTATACACCGCCGCCCGGGCGTTTTTCAGACCGACTTTATTCAGATTGTACACATGAGCGAGTTCTATGCTAGAAAACACAATCCACTCTTAGAAAATAGACTCTTCCGTTTCGGTGGT
>CACXMA010000010.1 GCA_902768665.1 uncultured Bacteroidia bacterium
TCAAGCAACTCCATATACTTAAGGCGATCTTCAAAAGTGTGCTTTTTGCGCATAACAAAACCCCGAAAGTTTTTTGTCTAACTTTCGGGGTTCATGTCAAAACGCGGGGCCTTTTCTATTACAACAAATCCTGGCGGAGATTCTCGATGTAGCGGTCGATGCGGTGGAGCTCGTCGGGGATGGGGATGCTCTGGGGGCAGTGGTCGAGGCAGGTGCCGCAGCCGATGCAGTGGTCGGCCTGGCGGAGCGTCGGGATGGCCCGGTCGTAGCTGACGAGGTAGGCCCGTTTGAGCTTCCGGTAATCCTTCTGCCGGCTGCTCTGGGCGTAGCTGCCCTCGGTCACGGCCGTGTTGTAGTGCTTGAAGATGCCGGGGATGTCGATGCCCCAGGGACAGGGCATGCAGTACTTGCAGTCGGTGCAGTTGACGAGCGGGAACTCCTTGTACTGCACGGCCATACGCTCCATGAACTCCAACTCTTCCTCTGTCAGCGGCTTGAAGTGCGAGAAGGTCTCGACATTCTCCGTGAGGACGTCCATGTTCGTCATGCCGCTGAGGATGCAGAGCACGCGCGGGTAGGTCCCGCAGAAGCGGAAGGCCCACGAGGCCGGGGACTTGTCCGGCTCGCGCTGGCGCAGCTGCGCCGAAATGCTCTCCGGCACATTGGCGAGGCGGCCGCCGAGGAGCGGTTCCATGATGACGATGGGGATGCCGCGCTTGTCGAGTTCGGCATAGAGGTAGTCGGCGTTGACGTTGCGGACCCCGTCGGCGTGCGTCCAGTCGACATAGTTCATCTCGATCTGGCAGAAGTCCCAGGGATACTCGCCGCTGTCGAACAGCTCCATGAAATAGTCGAACTCATGCCGCGCGCCATGGAAGGAAAAACCGAGGTTGCGGATGCGTCCGGCAGCCTTTTCGCCCCGCAGGAAGTCGATCATGCCGTTTTGGACATAGCGCTTCTCGAAGGCCTCCCGGCCGCCGCGGCCGATGGAATGCAGCAGATAGTAGTCGAAGTAGTCGGTCCGGAGCTGCTCGAAAGAGTTCCGGTACATCTCGATCGAGGCTTCCGGGGACTGGTCCCCGAAGTTGGAGAGTTTCGTGGCGATATAGTAGGACTCGCGCGGATGGCGGCTCAGGGCGATGCCGGCGGCCATCTCCGACTGGCCCTGGAGGTAGGCAGGCGACGTATCGAAATAGTTGATACCGTGGGCGATGGCATAGTCGACCATCTCGTTGACGGCCTCCTGGTCGATGACCTGCTTGCCATCCTCCCCCGTCACCATCGGCCAGCGCATGCAGCCGAATCCGATCAGGGAGATCCTGTCACCGTTTGCCGGATGGGTACGGTAAATCATCTCTCCGGGGCCTTCATCGCCCGCGGGAGCCTTTTCGCTCTTTTTGGGAGCGCATCCGGCCGCGGCAGCACCCAGGGCAAGGGCACCGGCGCCGGTCAGTCTGAGAAAATCTCTACGTTCCATACTCACTGGTCACTAAGGTGTTCATAACGGCCGCAGACGGTAATGGCGCTGACGGGCCGGGAAGGGCACAGGTTCTCGCAGGCGCCGCAGCCGATGCACAGGGCCGGGTCGACGGAAGGGACGCTCACGCCGCGCTCCGGGTCCTGGACCATGGCGATCGCCCCGACGGGGCAATGGCGGGCGCAGTTGCCGCAGCTTGTGCCGTTCTCCGCGACACAGAGGGAGCGGTTGACGCGGGCCGTGCCGACATGGTAGCGGGTCTTTTCCTCCTTGGTAATGGGGCGGATGGCGCCGCTGGGGCAGATTTCGCTGCAGGTGGTGCATTCTGGCCGGCAGTAGCCGCGCTCGAAGGACATCTCCGGCTGCATGAAATGATTGAGGTCCGAGGACGGCCGCAGGACGTTGTTCGGGCACTGCGCCACGCAGAGCTGGCAGGCGGTGCAGCGACGGTAGAAGTCCTTGACGCTCCTCGATCCGGGGGGCGTGACGGGGACTTCGCGCTCAGGAACGGTCTTGTCCTTGATCGGGGCGAATCCGCCGTCCGTCTTCTTCTCCTGGGCCTTCACGGCCGCGGCGCCGATCACGAGGGCCGTACCGGTGAGGAAAGCCCGGCGCCCCTCGTCGGGACCGGATTCCGGCCTGCCGGCGCCCTTCCAGGCGAAGCGGTATTTCAGGGCGCCGAAGCGGCAGGTTTCGATGCAGTTGAAACAGCTGACGCAGCGGCTGTGGTCGATCGAGTGGCTGCCGAGGTCGATGCAGGAAGCCTTGCAGGCGCGCTCGCAGGCCTTGCAATTCTTGCACTTGTCCTTGTCGAGCATCGGGCGGAACATCGCAAATCGGGACAGGAAGCCGAGCGTGGTCCCCACGGGGCAGACGTTGTTGCAGTAGTCGCGGCCTCCGCGCCAGGCGAGAACCGTCACGACGACAAGCGTCACGGCCGCCACGATCAGCGTCGGAAGGCTGCGGAGCCACACGGCACGCTCATAGAAGGCATAGCTGCCGGCCCGCTCAGCCGCGGCGGCGAGGTGGTTGTTGACCCACAGGACCACCGGCTGGAAGATGCTCTGGACGATGCGTCCCCAGGCGCTGTAGGGCGCAAGGATAGCCGCCAGGGCCTGTACGCCGACAAGAAGCAATACCACCCACAGCGCCCAGATGCCGTAGCGGAGCCACTTGTTCTCCTTTTTAAAATGATAAGGCCGGCGGTTCTTGCGGGGGCGGTGGTGCAGGGCGGCAACCCCGTCCTGGAACACGCCGAGCGGGCAGATGACCGAACAGTATACCCGGCCGAAAAGGAGGGTCAGAAGGACCAGAAACAGGATGACGCCGACGTTGGCGGCCATCACGGCGGGCAGGAACTGGATTTTGGCCATCCAGCCCAGCCACAGGTGCAGCGTCCCGGTAAAGTCCAGCAGCAGAAGGGTGATGCCGGTCCACAGGAGCACCGCAAAAAGGATCCGGAGTTTTTTAAGCATTTGAGCAAGCCGTCTGTTGTTCTTACAAATATAATAACTTTTCGTTTTCAGGACAAAAATGATTATCTTTGTCTGAATGAACATGTTCAACCTATTAACTCCATAGACTATGCAGGTCACCCCGCTGCTTTTCGGCACCATCGGTTTCTGGGAGATCCTTCTGATCGTCCTGGCATTTCTCCTTCTGTTCGGCGGCAAGAAGATTCCCGAGCTCATGCGCGGCCTCGGCAAGGGCGTCAAGAGCTTCCGCGAGGGCATGAACGAAGTCGAGGGCGAGATCAAGGAAGCCGCCAAGGAAAAGGATTCCGACAAGAAAGAATAGTCCGTGGCATCCCAAGGCGGCGAAATGTCCTTCTGGGACCATGTAGATCAGCTGAGGGGCGCCATTCTCCGCTCCGTGGCCTATATCCTTGTGCTTTTCGTCGTCGGGTTCTTCTTCAAGGGCCCGCTCTTCGACGGTGTCGTCCTGCGCCCGACCAGGCCCGATTTCTGGCTCTACCGCCTGCTGGACGTCGACCTCAGCATCGACCTCATCAACATCGACATCGCCGCCCAGTTCTTCACCCACATCAAGGTGACCCTTCTCATCGCGCTGGTCGCCGCTTTCCCCCTGATCTGCTACGAGATCTGGCGTTTTGTCGTGCCGGCGCTGTATGAGACCGAAAAAGCCGTGCTCCGGAAGGCCTTCGCCCTAGGCGGCGGGCTGTTCTATCTCGGGGTCGCCATCGGCTATTTTGTCGTCATGCCGGTGCTGCTGGTCTTTTTCAACGACTATGAGGTCAGCGCCTCGGTGGTCAACACCTTCTCGCTGCACTCCTATATCTCCATCTTCACGGCCATGGTCTTCCTGATGGGCCTGCTGTTCGAGTTCCCGTCGGTGCTGGCCGTCCTCGGGCATTTCGGCGTCGTGAGCCGGGGCATACTCCGGAGGGGCTGGCGCGTCGCCATCATGGTCATCCTCATCCTCTCGGCCGTCCTCACCCCGACCGGCGACCCCTTCACGCTCCTTGTCGTCGCCCTCCCGCTCCTTCTCCTTTACGAGCTCAGCATCCTGATCGTGCCGGAGCGGAAACAATCGTAAACCGTCTCCTTATTAACAAGTACTGACCGTTGTTAGTTAATGATAAGCAGCCGACAGCAGGTAGAGCTTGCTTGGCATATGTCAGTCGAATCCTAGGCGATGACGGAGATAGTTATAGTCATCCATGAATCGAAGGATTCCCTGATAAAGCGCCGCGCCGTTTTGGAATGACCAAGATGATAATGTGCAGGCAAAATGATGCCGGCACTGGAAAAGCCACTTATATTGGCCAAAGTTAAGAAAGAGGTCGGTTCCAATGTAGAGCTCAAGTTACACTACAATGCTTTTAACAAAGCTAAAAGACCGGTCGAATCATATACAGGCACGTCCGATTGTAATCCTCCATATAATAATTCCCGGAGAGCATAACGAACGACCATGCGAATGGCGGTTCATCCTGTTTCAAAGATGAGGACCAATAAATACCTTGTCGGCCGGCTTTCGGCAGGAAAATAGAGCGGCCGTTCGTACCTGTTACTTGATATCCGTAAACTCCATTGACAGATGTCCATACCCAAGAGCACTTATTAATTAGTGCTTCCCATTCCTCCTTAGTTGGCGTTCTCCAGCGCCCCCCCCACGTTTGCCTTGCGGCATCATCAGATGCTTCCAACTTAATCTTATTGTCTACGACACCCCATCTATCACGAGTGTTATATTTTGTAAAGATAACATTGTTTATATCATCACCGCTGCTGCGAAGATTATAGTTACTCCAAGAGGATGACACCTTCGGTCTAGTCTCCCCCCAGGCATACCAAGACCCGTCATCAGTAGAGCAACTCGCGCCAAGATTACAAGTAGCCCATCTTGCTCCGGTACCAAGGTCTACCCATTCGTGCCCAGTTTCCAGCGATGTGTTTGCGGGATCTGCAACAGGCGACGTGGCATTACTGTTGGGCTGGCTTACAGTCCGTTTACTTGTTGTGCTTTCCGTCCTAGAAGTGGCATTGGAACCAGTTGTTGCCATCGGTTTATTCTTGGACTTATTCATGGTGGTTACAGAAGATTCAGTATCTTGACTGATAATGCCTGATGAAGAGATATCTTCGGCTGTTGTTATGTCCTTCTTTTCTTCTAGGGTAAAAGAGCAATACCTTACCCTTTCAGGACGTTTGAATATGATCCCCCTGTGTGTCCCACTGATCTTTACAATATACTTTTTCCCTCGTTCTAAGGGCTTTTTGATATCCTCATGGAACTCATGGTCTCCAATGATTGATGATCTGTGCTCATAAACCTCATTGGTATTAACTACGAAGTAGGAGTTCTCGTTATACTCATCGTTTGAACGATGGATTGTTGCAGAAGGAATATATCCATAATAAACAGATGATGAAGATGGGGATTCAACGTAAAACTCTAGGCCTACTCTATTATCATAAAAGTAGGACTTGGGAAGACTCCCAATAAAATAAAACTCTATACTGCCCGTTTCAGTTTCACCACGATATGCGACAGAAGGTCTCTGATCATATAGAGGTCCTCTCGGGTTGTCTATCAACATATAGAAAGCCACAAGGATACAAACGGGAATAAGGAATAAAATACACACTTTCCAGAGCCATGAATGACTCTCATGCTTATGCTCGTCATTCCCCCCATCATCCCTGATCATAGGGTCTTCAACGGAAATAAATCTTGCTGACTGCGGTTCTTCCAGGCCTTCAGATTCTTTAATGAAACGATGCGTATTCTTTTCCATATCAAGCTGAAAACAAAAAAATATTATGCTGAAAAATGAAGAAAAAGCTGATTACCCAGCCAAATGAGAGCTTTGTATAAACATCGCAGCATAGCACCATCCTCATTCCCATGTAAAAACTTCGGACTCGTAATAATCATTTATTTCTTTCATCCATAATATCATTAACATCTGCGGGGGTCATGTTCCCAGGTTCCGGGCCATTTTCGCGTTTCCAATAATCCCTTTCTAGTTGCGGGTTATGGACGACTCCGCCTCTTTCTCTTACGCGGTTAGATCCTTCGACGTTAATCACATCGCCCCGATTATCTGAGATCATACCGGAATTATAATTTTCAATCGCTGCGAGTGAAAAAGAGACATCTGCCGGCACACCTGTTATCTGCTCCATCTCTGTTAGCTTATCGTCAATAAAGACCAAAAGGTCATTGAGCCCTCTGCTGACGATTTCCAGCCCACCGTTGATATATATTCCCATGTCCGTAAAATACCGCTCTATAAATGCAGAGTAGTATCTTTTCTGGACATCGTCTTTCCAACTGGCGGCACTTAATTCAGCCTGGCCAGAAAGCCCTTTTTCAATTTCGACAATCTGTGCCGCGAAATCAGGAATGTTTCTCATTGCGCAACTGAAACTAATACTCTCTTTCTCTTATTCTTTGGCAAATACAAAGAGGTAGTGGGCGACCACACCTCTCGCAAACCATTACTCTGGTCGCAGATTCAATCTTATTATTTGCTTCAATAACTCTTTGCGTGCCCCTATTAAAAGCACCAGCCTTTTCACCCGGCGTCAGTGAAGATGTTGGTTCGGGCGTAGTATCTTTTTCCGGGATAGAGACCTGATCCGCTCCGGGATTTGAGAGGGTCACCCCGAAACGTAAATACCTCTCAACAATCTCGATAATGTCATCCAATTTTTGGATTGCTTTATGCGTATGGTCCTTAGCAAGGTTCTCAAGATACTTTTCAGCACCGGGGGGGGCTATTACGCCTCCGGGCTCCTTATATTTGGTTATCTCGTACTCAACCTCACTCAGAATCCGTTCTCCCCGGTCATACTTTTCGCGACACTCTCTCTCATAATCTCTTGCACGCTCTACGGCTGAGCGTTCCCAGCTACAACTTGGATGGTACTCATGGTCTTCTTCATCCCATGTCTGAGAAGCTTCACATGCACTGAGTAATTCTTCTGCCTCGGACAATTCATGAAGAGCTTCTTCCCACTGCTCACGAAGATTGTCAACCTGCTCCTCTAGAACATCTTTGACCCCCTCCAAGTAGTTATCCACTCCTTCCAGGACCTTCAGCATAGAGTCACCGCTATAGTCCAATCTACTCTTTAGTTCGTAAAGAGTTTGATGGTCAAGTATGTATGCACCTTGTTCTGACATAAAAAACTATTTACCCAAAGTGGCTTGCATTTTTTCCCATTTTTTCATAATCTCAATATACGGAGGCAATGCTTTGTCAGCCCAGTCTTTATATCTTTCGGACAACTCGAAGATCACTTCTCGGCTATCCTTGAACTCATCATCAAAGTCGCTGAACTTATCGTCCATCCATGTCTCTCCAAGCTGAGATTCATTCCCTTTAAGGAAGTCATACGTTTCGTTGAGCTTTTCAGACAACGTCTTTAAATTAGCTTGTAGCTCAATCAATATCTTTGAACTGCAATATGTCGTTTCTGCCATAACTATTATTACATATTAAACGTTTGTTCCTCATATTCTTTAACGATATCAGCAAGAGGCCTTAGAATATCGGCTTCGTAGTCTTCCAACCTCTTGCAAAGAGGGTTGATTTTGTCCTTGTCCTCGCCGAATTGCTTATGAAACTCTTTAAACTGAGCGTCTTTCCAGTCTGTAGCAACATCATCCATAGCCCTCTCTGTATTCTTAAGCTGTTCTTGAAGTTGCTCAACGGTTTCCAAAAGATCTTCGCAGAATCTATACATCGACTCGCTCCCTGTAATCATTGTGCCCATATTGTCTATATCTTATAAGGTTTGAATTTAACTATCGTATTCTTAAGGTTGTCACGCAGATAAGCGCGATTAATAGAACTGGGTCTGTTGAAGACGAAAATCTTACTTGCTATTGAGGAATCTACAATCTTATTGGAATCCATCTCCGGCATCTGGAGAGCAACTCTGTAGGCAAAAGGTTGCAGACCACTGTCTATACGCTTTAGGTTATCGAGATTATCGCACTGTAGAATTGTGAACACACCTACAGATGGTCCATTCTTCAGAATAAAATCGAGCATGGCTCCCGCTTCTGATACCGAGGTTCCGGTGCGACCTCCACGGTCAAATAGCCTGGCCCTCTGGAATGCAAACACAGACAGGAAGATGTGCGATTGACTCCGGCCATCATCCTCTCTGCGAGCAGAGATTTCATCCTTGATTGCCGTTAATTCTGCGAGGACATCATCCTGCTTGGATGAGATATTGATATCAAATAAACCACTTAAGGCAGTGAAATTATCGATAAGGGGTCTGTACACTTCTTCTTCCGCATTCAAGAAATTCAAAATACGGAACGAAGCGGCACCATTCGAGTAGGCGGCTGTTGCAGAACAAAGCGCATGATAAGTTATTCTCTCAGCAACAGGCAACTCTCCTCCGATTACTAAAATACTATTGCTGGACTCTTTCCGCAGATTGACATGGACATCGGTATTGCTAATGGAGATTGACTCGCCAAAATAGATGCCGATTTGACTTGGATTCATGGTCGGACTTCCGTCTCTTTCCAGTTTTCTACTGGCGAAATCAGGCAATTCATTCGTCCTGAATACGATTGCCTTTTCAGGGCGCTTAACTTCGGAATGTGACTTTGCGTAAATGGACAAGTTCTCCAACGTATTGTCAATGTCTTCCTTTGTAATCAAATACCCTTGGGCCAGTACGCTCGCATATGGTGAACCTGATTCAGCATTATAAATGCATTCTCCGGTGTGTAACTGCGGAGGATTACCACTAATGAGTGCGGAGAAATCAGCCGGTGAACTCTTGAATACAACCCTGTTTGCAATCAAGTCCTTCGGCAGAACAGAAGATGATGGCAACCTCTGGGTGGCAAGAATCAAGTTGATTCCAAATTTTCTAAACTCCTGGATGATGATATGGATCTGGGCCGTGGCTCGCTTGCTAATTTGATCATTATCTACTTCAAAGAGTTTTTGGAACTCATCAATAATGACAAGAAGCCGGGGCATTATTATATCAGGCCTTTTCTTTCTTAGGTCGCGAATATCAGTTACATCATTATCACGACAGATATTCATTCGCCTTGAGCCCTCTTCTACCAGCTCGTCCAAAATGCTTAAGCCAAACTCCCTTTCTGCTTCAGGGGCTATGACGCGGGCATGAGGAAGATGATGCTTTGCATAAGCATTAAACTCCACACCGGAGAAGTCAAGTAAGTATAAGTTAAGCTCTTCCGGGGAATAATGTATGGCCGCATTACAAATGATAGTATGGAGGAACACGCTCTTTCCAGAACCGGGGATACCAATAACTACAGCCGAGTTTTGACCACTCTCCTGTGAAATCCGTAATGACTGTTCCTGGCGGTCCTTGGATTTTCCAAACGGAATCTCAATGGCGTTTGCACTCTTCTTAGACCACCATTCAGATTCAGGAATATCGTTGTCCTTAAACAACATTGGCTCCGGCCCCAATTCCTCGACACCTGAATTAACATAGTGTACGATTCGCCTCAGAGTTTCTGAAGTAAGACAGTCAGGAGTAAATACGTGTGAAGTCGATTTAGCCAGATTAATCACGGAGCATTCCTTCTCCAATGCATTGACATTTACGATATTGTACACCTTGCGTGTATCTTCGGTCTGGTCAATTTTGTCCTCATTTACCATAATGATGACATTGATCCCTGCACGAACGCCGTTATGCAGAATCTTTTGGAGAAGAATTGATGTTTCTCCATTCAGGCCTACAGGGAAGTCCTCCAGAATCAGTAACTGATAAGGTTCAGGATTCTCACGTCCTTCATTGTACTCTTTGAGAGTTTTCACTCCGCGTAAAAGAGAATGCTGGATAATGTCCGCAATTGTGCGATCAGTATTATCAAAACACCTTCTAACATCTTCCGAACGAGAAAGAACACCATATAGTTTCCTCTCCAGAGACATAAATTCATCACTTGTCCCGTCAAGGCCATCAGAATCGACAGTTGAAATCACAACCTTCCCGGGAACAGCGCTTGCCATTAATCTCCCGGCAATAGAATTTACAAGACCAAGGGCTGATGGTTTAGTTCTATTATTGTAACGAACTATAATGTTTTTGGCATTTAAGAATTCGGCGAAACAGTGCTCTCTCAAGACAAGATTCTTGCTCAATAAACTGAACACGTGCTCGACACTACCAATGCTCACATATGACGGCATAGTTGCAGAGGTTCCTTCAATATTCCGCCACAATTCTGAACTAGGAGAGCATAACGAATAGTGTTTGTTGAAATACCGTTCAAAGTATTCGGCGTTCTTTTCGTAAGCGAGTCTAATCTTGTCTGATGCGTCATTTTGAATTCGTTCAATGCAGTGAGTGATATCCTGACGAAGAGTTGAGAACCTGATTAGACTGTCCATTCTTGTGGACTGATATTTATTAGCAATTGCCTCCTTCTGCGAATCGAATTCTTTCTTTAAGGCATCAAGGCCAATTCTATTGACAGAGATGGCTTTCAGTGCTGCGGCCTGACGCTGGAACTCCTTTTCCAGGGCTTCTTCTTCCTTCAGCTGTTCGGGACTCTTTGTGCCCTGAATCTCAATCTCTTGTTTCTGTAACACTATACTATCTTCCGTAAAAGAAGCTTGTACAGCATTGAGTTTTGCACATACAGATTCGGCAAAAGCAGTTACAGCCTTGATAAACTTTTTATATTCACTAAGATAAAAACAGAATTCAGAATCTAATGAAGGGAACCTACGCTCATACAGAACATCGGCGATACCTAAAGAAGATGATTGTGAATTGACGAAAACTCCTATTTCCTTTTCATATTCCAGATACTTTTCAATGCTAACCGTAAGCCTCGGTGTTGTCGTGGGTCGAGGACGGAGGTGCGTGGTTGACTCTACTGAAGCTGGTTCGGCGCGCGGAGGTTTAGGCGCCGGTGTAGGTGCGGCATTAACAGGGGCCAGCTTGCAAAAATAAATAGGACAATACTTTGTTCCTGGAGCTAAATGCTTCCTAATTTCACAACCACCCTCTGTGCACTGAGAAGGCTTGCTGGGGTAGAATTTACAGTCTTTGTTTGCCATATGAGGTGTATTTAGAATCAATATGAAGACAGCATTAGTGCAATAAAAACAACAACAATCAAAACAAGCGCGACAATCCAAGATGCATTCTTCGCGCCAACCGATTTCGAGCCGATAGAACTGGAAGAAGAGCCATGAGATGGTGTAAAAGGTTTGGGCTTCAAGGGCGACTTTTTTGGTCCTGGGTTGGTCGATGTCCCTTTGCCTGTATTATTAGCTGGAATTTGGGGACCGCTGATTGTGGGTGGTGCCGGTTTTGGTGCCGCAAGTATTATATCGTGGACAGTTCTACCCCACAATGAAGCAGAAGGCCTATTTGACGCAGCGTTAGAAAAAGCTCTTGTAAACAAAGCCTGCAAGTTGTCGGGAAGAATTTTGAACTTGTCGTGAAGAGGAGGATAAGATGCTATCTTGCTTGCATTATTACCAAAGGGAAACAAATTCTCGCTTATGTGCTGAGAGATATCATTGCTGCTATCATCCGTAATATTTGAGGGGGTCACGACATACGGATGCAGCCCAAATAGAAGCTGGTAGAAGACTATCCCAATGGCAAACTCGTCCCAGGACTTATTCAGAATATCAGAGGAGGAGCGCCCTACTCCCTTTGTATAATACTCCGGAGGAATATAATTCGGTGTAGCCGCATTACCGGGAAATAAAAGCTTGCCATCGTCAACAATCTGGATGGAATCCATATCCACCATGGAGATTTTACCAGTAGCTGTAACCAAAACATTTTCCGGCTTAAAATCCTTCATGACATATTTCTTAGTGGCATGAAGAAGATATACAGGGATGGATATGTTATTAATCAGTTTAAGCCTCGATAAAAGCGCGGATACACCATTGCCCCTGTCATACCTGTAATACCACTCCGAGCCCAAGGTCTTTGGCAAACGAGTAGATGTAAGATTAATCAACTGAATGCTTTCTCCGAATGCAAGGGGCATTAAAAAGCCCAAGAATTGGCGTTTAGCATCGGTTATATAATCCAGTGGCCACCCAATCATAAACCCCTCTCCAATCACTTCCTTTGGTGGATTCTCTGTCATATATTTAATCTTCTGCTTCTGCTGGTCGGTTCGGCCCTGCTGATAGTATAATTTAGCACAAACGTTTTTAAAACGCTCCGGTGCTGAAATCACCTCACGTATTTCTCCTTCGCCACCTGAAGCAAGTGGAGAATCTTGAATATTAATTAGTTCGTACTTTGAAGAGTATACTTTCATAATTATTCACGGGTAAAACCAAGAATCATAGTTTTGTCATCAGACTCAGCAACAAAACCACGAGTTCCTTCTTCTATAAAGGATGACCAATTGCTTTCTATATCCTCTTCAGAAGCTCCATCCCGGCGTTCATTATCTAGAGAAACAATCAGAGGATCAAAGAATTTTGGGAACGGTTTGTTCGGGTCATAGTAATGACCGGTGTTTTCATCCCTTTGGTTAAAAAGCCAAGCCGTGTTCTCACATCCATCACTCATGAGAGTAAATGCTGTTACAGGTTGCCTTATAACCCTAGTTTCAGGAACCGTGACACCGGATAGAATAAAAGATGGCGAATCCCAAAAACCGGATGTGAGGAATACCGTCTGATTTGCTTCTTCTCCTTTGTGAGGAGTAATCATTGAATGCCAGACGCCCTCTTTATCGCGATATCCGGCGCGCCCATCGCCGACATGTGCAACAAGAAGTCCATAAGGTGAATGGATGACAACAATTAATGTCGCGCTAAGAGACTTATATTCAATATCGTTTTTCACTGAGAAGCCATAGATATCATCACGAACTTTTCGTAGTTCATGAACAACAAGGCGCATCCAAGTGTTATCTGTCGGCAATTCTTTTTTCTTAATCCATCTTTCCTCCTCAAGCAAATGCTTTAAATAATGCATTGCCCTGGAAATGGTTATCTTCGAGCCGATATCTGAATGCTCTGCAGATCCTGCTCCATCTGAAGTTATCGCGATACCCCAACCTTCTCCTAGATACTCATATGCGCAACTATCCTGACATGGCAAACCTGAAGATTTGTGGCCTTTCCCCTGAACTGATGCCCCAACGACTTCCCAATCCTTAGCTAATATGGCGAATTTATCGTTTCCTTGCCTTGCGACGTCTGTTTTATCTAAGGGCGCAGGTGTGCTCGATTCCAACTCTATTTCATCATTTGGCTCATGTACCGGTGCATCGGGTAACGAAGTGGGATTAACATCCCGTATATCAGTCTTTGTTGGGCTTGATGCATTTGATTCCATGGATCTATTTATTCCCTTTCTTTTCTGCACAAGGTAGACTAGCAAGCATCCCAAAAGCAGGACAAGAAATACCGCTATGCATATCAAGAGAGTAAGAAGCATCTTTGGGTCTGTTTGCTGCTCCTGGGCTTTCTTAACGTATTCTAAAGAAACATCATGAATGCAGTTCTCCGCGACATTGATCGTATCTATCCCTTGCTTTGTCTTATAGCCTTCTAATGCAACAGACCATTTAACTATGGTGCCACAAACAACTCTCAAGGTATCCCGTACTGACCCGTTTAATGTTATTACAGCATTGTCAGGCTTAGCTGTTATTATGTAATAGCAAGTGTCGGCTGTTTTTTCTTTCTTTGAATCAGCATAACACGGTATGAACATCGCGTTTACAAACAGCGCGATGATACTAATAATAGATACATGAATAAGAAACTTATGCTGCATAAAACTTAAATGACGAAATTTTCCATCCAGCTTATGTCATCGTCAAGCTTAATTGCTTTTCCTTCCTCAGCTTGAACAACTGCGCCCATACTAGCACTAAGCCACTTGAAAAAGGTACTAAACTTAGTTTGATTGAGCTTCATAGCAGGGAGTTTCATGCCATTTGGATAATTGCCCTCAAGCTGTTCTAAAACTTCTTTATCTGCTTCACCTACACCTATGGGTAAAAAAACATACTTCTTCTCAAATGTGTCATGCTTAATTCTCGCACTAACACCAGGGATGTCTTGGCCATAGTCAGGTTCCCCGTCTGTCAAAAGGATAATCCAAGGACGATAATAAGGTTGGCCCGTTTCCTTATACCACTGTTTTCGAGCATCAACTAAGTCAATAGCCTCATTAATTGCATCGGCCATTGCTGTGCCACCGAAAGCTTTTAAGGTTGGGAACTCTGCGTTGGTGATAAGAGTAGGTTCTTGTAGAACATTTACGTTGCTATTAAATGCAACCACCGAAATCTCTAACCGTTGGCTTGATGTGGGATCATTGGCAATATCCTCATAAAAAGCGAGTAGTCCTTCTTTCAGATAATCCATTTTTGTCTTTCCACCGGTTACAATTTCATATTCCTTACCATCAATTTTGGTCTTCTTTCCTGTGGACTGTATGTTTCCGTCAACAATTTCGGACATTGAGCCGGATGTATCCAAAAGAAGAACACAAAGACACTTTTGCTCATAATTCTCTGCACTTTCTGCAGCATAATAGTGTTTGTTGGCCATAATAGTTAGAATTTACGATAACGATTCAAGTATTTGTCTTGCGGTTGAGTTTGAAAAACCACAAGCTATTATTCTTTCTCCTCCTTGGCTAGATATGATTACATCTGAAAAGAAGATGCCGGCACGTAAAGAGACACTTGTAACACTATCCCTGTTTATTACGATTGTTTTGTAACCAAATACGTAGCCCTTGTAATAGACAATGGAATCATTGTCTATCTCAACCATATCCGGATACAAGACATTGTTCTCCGAGGAAACTCTCTTCGCTACAAATGTTTGCATGGCACTCAACTATTGAGATAATTTAATAGAATAGTAGATCAGTCTAAAAAATGATATGATAAAACACGGGATTGCTACAATCACAGAAAGAAGGCAGAATGAAATACATTTCATAACAAAGCCAACACCTCCTTTATCAAAGGAAGTCCCGGCAAATATATTCATTCTCCACGCGTTGCCGACTCCTAATACAGACAATCCGGCTATCCCTAATGTAAGAACGCCAATAAGTGCGGCTTTACGCTTATTCTCGAATATAAACCTTGTTGATGGACTCAGAGAAGACTTTGACTTGGGTGAATAAGAAGAATCTGTTTTGCTTTGCGGTTTTGGTTGTGGTTGTTGCTTTGATGATGTGCTAGAGCCTTTTCGTTGCCCTTGGCTTGTAGTTTTTGATTCCGGAGTTGAACTAGCTAATTTGCAAAAATAAATCGGACAGTACTTTGCCGTTACAGAAAGCCTCATCCTGACTTCACAATCAGTCTGAGAACATTCCACAGGTTTGGACCTGTAATATTTGCATGATGTGCTGCTCAAGGTCAGAGGGTTCTAGTGTCAACAAGCGCTTTTCTTACAAAATTACACAAAAATATCCGTTTTGCGCTTATTTACATTTAAAACTTACACTTATTGCGTCTGCCTGTTTCAAATTCTACAAACAATCCATTCTACTCCTTTCAATTTACCACCCCTAACCTTTACCTTTCTTAGCATAATAATCACAACTCCATTAGGAAGACAATCATGTATATTTCGCCCTTGAATTCGCCTCCTCGCAGCAATTCGCATAAATTACTAATAATAAGAAGCTTACTTTGTACTCTAAAGGAAGAATGGTCCACTCTGAATGATAAATAGACTACATGCCGACCGAATGTATATTATTTAACTTCTAAATGAAATTATTGGATTTTTATTTGTAAAACAAGACGCATTCGTTATCTTTGCACAAAATATGTGACAGAAGATGCGAAGCGTTGAATTCATCCCGTTCAGATTGACCGATTAGGCAGATATCTATTCCATCAGAGTAGATAACCAGCATCTTTTGATAACCCTGTCCTGTCCGGCCAAGTGCTGCTACTATAAACACAACAGTATATGTCCAATAGAAAAAAAGATTACACGGATCCGCTATTTGAGCAATTGCTCAAGGCCGTTCCCGTTCGTCTTCGCAAAGAGACGGAACGCTCCTACGGGATTGCGGAAAGAATCGACGCCGTTCTGAAGCAGAAAGGCCTCTCCAAAACGGACCTGGCCCGGATGACCGGAAAAAAGAACGCGGAAGTAAGCAAATGGCTCAGCGGGACGCAGAACTTTACGCTTCGAACCATCGCCTTGATCGAAGAAGCACTCGGCTGCGATTTGATCAACGTTACCGAGGACAGACAACTGCCATCCCAACCGAGCTTCCCTACATCCCGCCCGATGCTTTTCTCAACGACCAGACTCTCCGTTCCCTGTAATCAGACGATCCGCTATGGCACGCACTAAAAAAAACATTCCGATCCGGCTCCTCTCCGTTGAGCAGAAGGCTTTTCGAATGGATTCCAGCGTTCTCTCTCCGGATAGTCATGACGCACTGTTCGGCTTTAACTATTCATTTTCTCCCAATGCGGAAGAAGACACCCTCGCCGTATTCTTCGAGGTTGTGATGTATACCCCAGATGACATGCAGGAACTGCTGATGATGGATGCTGTTCATACCTTTAAGATAGACAACCTCCCAGGATTTATCAGCCACGATAGCGGGGGACAGACCCGTCTAAGCGGCATTATCAAGCCGATCCTTGATGTAATCGTCGGCACGACCCGCGGACTTCTGATAGCCAAGACATCCGGGACTCCCCTTTCCCAATTCGTCTTACCTCTGATTGATGTCACCCGGATCGTCCACGCATAGAAAAACAGAAGGTGACTCCGAGGAGCCACCTTCTATTAATATGTAACGGGCGCAATTACTTGCTCTGCCGGATTTCGGCCTGGGCCGCGGCGAGGCGGGCGATCGGGACACGGAACGGGGAGCAGGAGACGTAGTCGATGCCGATGGTGTTGAAGAACTCGATGGACTCGGGATCTCCGCCATGCTCACCGCAGATACCGCACAGGAGTTCGGGGCGGCGGCTGCGACCCTTCTCCACACCGATCTTGACGAGCTGGCCGACGGCCTTCCGGTCGATGTGCTGGAACGGGTCGGCGTCGAGGATCTTGTTGCCGAGGTAGTCACCCATGAAGGTACCGATATCGTCACGGCTGAAGCCGAAGGTCATCTGGGTGAGGTCGTTGGTACCGAAGCTGAAGAACTGGGCTTCGCGGGCCATGCGGTCGGCGGTCAGGGCAGCGCGCGGGATCTCGATCATCGTACCGAACTGGTAGTCGATGAGGGTGCCGCACTGGGCCTGGACCTCGGCCTTGATCTTCTCGCAGATGGCCTTCTGGAAGCTGAGCTCGCGGGCGGAGATCGTGACCGGGATCATGATTTCCGGGTGCGGATGCAGGCCTTCCTTCTGGAGCTCTGCGGTAGCGGTAAAGATGGCGCGGTACTGGGTCTCGGCGATGAGCGGGAAGCTCACGTGGAGACGGACGCCGCGGTGGCCCATCATCGGGTTGACCTCGTGGAGGGAAGCGCCTCTCTTCTCGACTTCCTTGACGGAAATGCCGAGATCCTTGGCGAGTTCCTTCTTCTTCTCCTCACCCTGCGGCACGAACTCGTGGAGCGGCGGGTCGAGAAGGCGGAAGACGACCGGCTTGCCGTCCATCACCTTGAGGGTAGACTTGACGGCGGCCTTCATGAACGGCTCGAGCTCGGCGAGGGCGGCCTTGCGCTCCTCGTCGGTGTCGCAGAGGATCATCTTGCGGAGCTTGCTGAGCGGAAGCTCGCTGTTGCGGCCGTAGAACATGTGCTCGATACGGAACAGTCCGATGCCCTGGGCACCGAACTTGAGGGCGCGGGCAGCATCCTCGGGCGTATCGGCGTTGGTGCGGATGCCGAGCTTGCGGAACTTGTCGCACATGGTCATGAACCTCGCGAAGAGCGGGTTCTCGGAGGCGTCCATGGTCTCGATGGCGCAGCCGTAGACAAGGCCCTTGGCGCCGTTGAGGCTCAGCATGTCGCCTTCCTTGAAGGTCTTGCCGACACCGGCGAAGGTGACGGTCTTGTCCTTGAAGTTGATCTTGAGGGAGTCGCAGCCGACGATGCAGCACTTGCCCCAGCCACGGGCCACGAGGGCGGCGTGGGAGGTCATGCCGCCGCGCTCGGTCAGGATACCGACACTGGCGTGCATACCGTCGATGTCTTCCGGAGAAGTCTCTTCACGGACGAGGATGCAGGGCTTGCCGGCCTGGTTGCAGGCGATGGCGTCTTCGGAGGTGAAGACGATCTGGCCGACGGCGCCGCCCGGGGAAGCCGGGAGACCCTGGGCCAGGACCTCGGCCTTCTTCTCGGAAGCCGGGTCGAGGATCGGGTGGAGCACCTCGTCGAGCTGGGCGGGAGCCACTCTCATGACGGCGGTCTTCTCGTCGATCAGGCCTTCATCGACCATGTCGACGGCCATCTGCAGGGCGGCGAGACCGGTGCGCTTGCCGATACGGCACTGGAGCATCCAGAGCTTGCCTTCCTGGATGGTGAATTCGATATCCTGCATGTCCTGGAAGTGCTTCTCGAGGTGCAGACGGATCTCGTCGAGCTCCTTGTAGACCTCAGGCATGGCCTTTTCGAGGGAAGCGAGGTTCTTGTTCTTCTCGCTCTTGGTGGCCTCGTTCAGGGGGTTCGGGGTGCGGATACCGGCAACGACATCTTCGCCCTGGGCGTTGATGAGCCATTCGCCGTAGAACTTGTTGTCACCGTTGGCAGGGTTGCGGGAGAAAGCGACGCCGGTGGCGGAGGTGTCGCCCATGTTGCCGAAGACCATGGACTGGACGTTGACGGCCGTGCCCCAGTCATCCGGAATGTGCTCGATCTGGCGGTAGCGGATCGCGCGCTTGCCGTTCCAGGACTTGAAGACGCCGCCGATGGAGCCCCAGAGCTGGGCCTTGGCGTCATCCGGGAACTCGACGCCGAGCACTTCCTTGATGCGGACCTTGAAGGCCTCGGCGAGATCCTTCAGCTGTTCGGCGGTGAGCTCGGTATCGCTCTTGTAGCCGTTCGCCTTCTTGACGTCGTCCATCATGCGGTCGAGTTGCTGGCGGATGCCCATGCCGTCGGCCGGTTCGATGCCCTCGGCCTTCTCCATGACGACGTCGGAGTACATCATGATGAGGCGGCGGTAGGCGTCATAGACAAAGCGCGGGTTCTGCGTCTTGGCGATCATGCCGGGGATGGTCTTGGAGCACAGACCGATATTGAGGATCGTGTCCATCATACCGGGCATGGAGGAACGGGCGCCGGAGCGGCAGCTGACGAGGAGCGGGTCCTTCTCGTCGCCGAACTTCTTGCCCATGATCTTCTCCGTGGCCTCGAGGGCTGCGGCGACCTCGGCCTTGAGTTCCGGGGTGTAACCGCCACCGAGACGGTAGTACTCGGTGCAGCATTCGGTCGTGATCGTGAAACCGGCCGGGACGGGCATCCCGAGGAGGTTCATCTCGGCGAGGTTCGCACCCTTGCCGCCGAGCAGTTCGCGCATTTTGCCGTCGCCCTCGGCGTGCTTGCCGCCAAAGCGATAGACTCTTTTCTTGATTTCTGCCATAGTTGAAATTGTATTTTTGAATAATTTATTGTCGTAAACGTGCAAATTTAGCATTTTTTCCGCTTAATCGAAAAAAAATCGTCAGCCCAGGTGGAGTTCATAGGAGGCGATGTCGAATTCGCGGTCGTCGCCCATATGCTTGCCGAGGTCGTCGGAAATTTTGATCACCTTCTCCCACGGGTCCTTGGCGGACATGCGGCAGCGGCTCAACTTCATGACGATGTTGGCGGCCTTGTAGCCCTCGATGCCGGGGTCGCAGGTAAGGTTCGTGCCGATGCCGGCGCTGATTTTGACCCGTCCGCGGAAGTAGTCGGCGATCTCCTTGTACTTCGGGAAAGTCAGGGCGTTGCTGAAGACGATGACCTTGCTGGCCGGGTCAATGCCGAACTCCTCGAGCCGGGCGATGATGGCGTCCCCGACCTCGCGCTCGTCGCCGCTGTCCTGGCGGAAGCCGTCGAGCAGTTTCGCCTGCTTCATCGTGAGGGTGTGGAGGAAGGAGCGGGTCGTGAACGTGTCGATAAGGGCCGTGCCGAGGGCGCCGTCATAGACCGCGATCCAGTCCTCGAGCGAGAGATAATTGGCCCGCTTGTAGCCGAACACGCCGCTGTGGAACATCACCCACTCGTGCGGGAAGGTGCCGATCGGGGTCATGTCGTATTTCATGGCGAAATAGACGTTGGACGTGCCGCCGCAGCAGTTCGGGCACTTTTCCTTGAGAGAGCGCACGACGGCGTCGTGGAGCACGGAAGAGAAGCGGCGGCGGGTGCCGAATTCCGAGAAAATGAGCCGGTTCTCATTGGCCAGGGCGATCTTCCCATCCAGGATTTCGAGCGCATGGGCGATGTCGGCCTGGACCCCGCGCCAACGATTGCGCAGCTCGGCGACGATGGCGAGGACCGGGACCTCGTAAAGGGTCACTTTATAGAGGGAATCCGTCACCTGGATCTGCAGATGGCCTTCGGCATCGAGCGATGCCTCGATCTTGTCGGACTCGAAGCGGAAACCCCGGAGCCACTCCCAGTAGTTGCGGGGAATGTAGCGGATCTTGCGGGTGACATAGGCGAATTCCTCATCGGTCAGGGACAGGCGCTCGAGGTGAGCGAACTCCTCCCGGAGCGTCGCCAGGAAGGATTCGTCATAGACTTCGGCTGCGCGGTCGTTGAACTTAAAAGTCCCTTCCGCGAGCGGATAGAGCTGGAAATAGGCGTTGGACGTCGAGAATTTGTAGAGGTCGGTATCGAGAATACTCAGGATCATGATGAAACCGGTTTTAGTGCAAACATGCAAATATGCAAAAAATCGATGAAAATTCGGAGGATTTCCGTAATTTTGTGACATGAGTATCGACCGTCACGCAGGAAATCCCGTCGCCCCGACCATCCGGGACGCGGACGCGATGTACCGCGCCGTGCAGCGCTGCGGCATCGTCCCGTTCTTTGAGAATCCGATCCGGGGCTGGTCCGTCGAGGAAATGACCCCGCCGGAATTCTGGTTCTCGGAGGAGGGCGCCCAGCTCGGTCCCTGGGACTGGAAAATCGACGTCCTGCAGCGCGGAGACATCGCCTACGGGAAGTATCTCTGCGGCGGGAAGGCGGCCTTTGCCACTCTCCGGTGGTACCGCGAGCTGCGGAACTGGCGCCTCTCGCAGGAAAAATACCAGCCCGCCGGCGACCAGCTGGTCGTGATGGACTATCTCCGGGAGCACGGTTCTGTCAGCATCCGTGAGATCCGGCAGCTGGTCGGGGTGAAGAAATCCGCCGCCGACGCCCTCATCACCCGTCTCCAGATGCAGTGCCGCGTGCTCACCGGCGACATCCGGCGCGTCTACCGCGGGGCCGACCTCCACTACAACGGCTGGCAGGTCTCGTCCTTCTGCCGCCCGGAGGACCTTTTCAGCGGCGGCGACGCCCCGGCGGCCTTCGGCGGCATCGTCCCGGCCTCGCTGCTGGAAGAGGACCCGCTTGCGACGGACCACACCCCCGAGCAGTCCCTGGCGCTCCTGACGGACCATATCGGCTCGATTACCGGCGCCTCCCCCGCCCTGATTCAGAAGCTCTTGCGATAAGCAGATTGTTTATAGACGTTTTCTATTTTTTTCCTATATTTGGAGCATGAAACGTATTCTCCTTCTTCTTGCGCTGGCGCTTCCGCTGATCGCCTGCAGCAGCAAAAATGACGACAATTCCCCCGCCGAACCTTCCGGCAACGACAGTTTTCCCCAGCATGAGGGATATCGCATCTATGCCGTGGACGAGACCGGCTGGAGCACCCTTTATGTATATATGTATGGCAGCGTCAACGACCTCGGCGGCAAGTGGCCGGGCATCAAAGCCGCTGGTACTATCACCGTCAAAGGCAAGAAGTACAGCTACTTCGACGTCAGCGTCAAGGAGGCCCAGGGCAAGACCGAGAAGCTGATTTTCAACGACGGCGGCAGCGCGAAGATCCCCGCTTCCGGCGAGCCGTCGCTGACCTTCGGCGAGAAGGCCGACTATTTCTTCACGGTGTCCTCCACCGCCGCCAAGGCCTTCAACGGCAGCTCTCCATGGACGGTCACGGTTGACGACAGCCCCGTCAGCAACGCCACGACAAAGCTGCAGACCTTCGGCGCCTCCGCCCGCCACATGGAGCAGATCTACCAGGTCAACCCGAAGCTCTACGGCGCGAGCGGCGCCTTCGTCAAGATCCGGGACCGCCTCGACGAGATCCACGCCCTCGGCACCGACATCCTCTATCTCATGCCGATCTACGAGCAGGGCAAGCTCAAGGCCATCGGCTCGCCCTACTGCATCAAGGATTTCCAGGCCGTAAACAGCTCCTACGGCACGCTGGAGGAGCTTCGCGCCATCGTAAACACCGCCCACCAGAAGGGCATGAAGGTCATGTTCGACTGGGTCGCGAACCACACCGCATGGGACTGCAGCTGGACGAGCCAGCACAAGGACTGGTACGCCCAGGACAGCGCCGGCAACATCACCTGTCCGACCGCCGACGGCACCTGGTCAGACGTCGCCCAGCTCAACTATGACAGCCAGGAGCTCCGCACCGCCATGACCGACGCGCTGAAGTACTGGGTCACGGAACTCGGCATCGACGGCTACCGCTGCGACTATGCCCATGGCCCGACCGGCAGCAAGGCAGGCCCCATGGATGCCTTCTGGAAAGCGGCCATCGCCGAGCTGCGGAAGCTCGATCCGGACCTCATCATGCTCGCCGAATCGGACTTCACAAAGATGTACGACGACGGCTTCGACCTCATTTTCTCCCGCGCCGCCAAGTCCCGCCTGATCAGCGGTTTCGGCAGCAACCTGCAGAGTTTCTTCTCCACCGTCGCGACCGCCTTCAACGACGCTCCCGGCACCGGATCGCCGTTGCTTTTCATCACCAACCACGACGACGCCACCGAGTCGACGCCCGTTGCCGACTTCCATGGCAAGGAAGGCGCCCGCGCGGCCTTCCTGCTGATGCGAAGCCTCCCCGCCGCGACGATGATGTACGGCTCCCAGGAGATCGCCTACAACGCCAAGATCAATTTCTTCAACGTCATGACGATGTCCTGGACTTCCGAGCCGGAATATCGCAAGAGCTATGGCGAGGCGATCGGCAGAATCGCCGCCATCGACCGCACCGGTGCCCTGACCGTCTACACGGCCGGCCCTGTCGCCATCCTCTCCTACCCTACCGGCACCGTCGCGATCAACACCGCGGGGACCGAGGCCACGGCAACCGCCATCCCCGCCGGACTGAGCGGGCTGAACGCGACCGAGCTCACCCTCGCCCCGTACGAGTACAAGGTCTATTGATGCGCGCATGAAGGCCATGATTTTCGCCGCGGGGCTCGGCACGCGGCTGAGACCCATCACGGACACGCTGCCGAAGGCGCTGGTCCCCGTCTGCGGGGAGCCGCTGCTCGGCCATGTCATCCGGAAACTCGTCGCCGCCGGCGCGGACGACCTGACGGTCAATGTCCACCATTTCCCCGATCAGATCATCGAGTGGCTCGGCGCGCGGGATTTCGGCGTTCCGGTGCACATTTCCGACGAGCGGAAGCAGCTGCTGGAGACCGGCGGAGCCATCCGCCATGCCCGGCCCCTGCTCGACGGGACGGAGCCGTTCCTGATCCACAATGTCGACATCCTCTCGGACATAGACCTTCGTGCACTGATGGCTGCAGCCCCGGCGGAAGCCGTTGCAACGCTGCTGGTGTCGGAACGGAAGACCCGCCGCTATCTGCTATTCGACCCGGATTCGATGCGCTTGAAGGGCTGGACCGACATCGCTACCGGCGAGGTCCGTTCGCCCTTTCCGTCGCTGGATCCGTCCCGCTGCCGCCTCCTGGCCTTTTCCGGCATCCATTACCTGTCCCCGGCCGTTTTCCCTCTGATGGAACCTTGGCCGGAGCGCTTCCCGATTATGGATTTCTATCTGAAGATCTGCCGGGACGTCCCCGTCTACGGCGTCGCCGCCCCCGCGGGCAGCACCCTCGTGGACGTCGGCAAGCTGGACACGCTCGCCGAAGCGGAAAGCATCTGCCGCGCTATTCGAAATTGAGTTTCCCGAAAAACGGCGGGCAGTGGAAGGCCGGCTCGGGGAGGTCGATCGGCGCCCAGGAGAGGAAATGCGGATTCGGCAGGAGATCGCCGCATTTGTAGAAATTGCCCCTGGCAGCGCCCAGCTGCCCAATTCCCGTTATCTTGTGCCGCCAGAAAGCGCTGACGGGGATCCTTGCGACCAGCGACCAACGGTACATGCCGTCGGCGTCGGGAACGTTCAGTTCCCCGGCCGTGACGGCGCTGGAGCAGCGGACGACGGAGGCGAACACCTCCGGCGCCGGAGAGACGCGGTCGCCGGGACGGCCGCCCTGGAGGTAGAGCGTGCCGGCGCAGCTGAACTCGAAGTTATAGTAGAAGTCGTCACCGTCCGGGGCGATGAAAAACTCCACGCAGGAATCCTTCCAGCTCGGGTCGCCGTCCATGATGCAGGCGGCGCGGATTTCCCGCTCGCAGACGTCGTAACGCAGGAGGATGGCCTCGCCGTCATGGGCGACGCGGACGCTGACATCCGGCACATTGTCCGTGGGATGCCAGGTGTCGCAGGCGATGGGCTGGGGCTCGACGGCCTTGAGGGCTTCGAAAAGCTCGTCCGGCGACGTGGTCCGGGCGAGACGGGGGATGGAAAGGCTTTTCATTGGACGGGTTCTATGATTTCACGGATGCCGCGTTCGCGGTGGTTAAGGACCACGCGGACGGCGGGGAATTTTTCATGGAGGTGGCGGGCCATGTGCTCGGCGCTGTAGACCGAACGGTGCTGGCCGCCGGTGCAGCCGAAACTTACCTGCAGGGACGTGAAGCCGCGCTCGAGGAAACGGGCGACGTGGGCGTCCACCAGGGCATAGGCGCTGTCGAGGAAGCGGAGGATCTCTCCGTCCTCCTCAAGGAAGCGGATGACGGGCTCGTCGCGGCCGGTAAGCTGCTTGTACTGCTCGTATTTGCCGGGATTGTGGGTCCCGCGGCAGTCGAAGACATACCCGCCGCCGTTGCCGCTTCCGTCTTCCGGGAGGCCTTTTCTGTAGGAGAAGCTGGTGACCGTGACGGTCAGAATGCCTTCGTCCGCCTCAGGATGACAAGTGGGCGCGGCGCCCGCCTCGGGAGGACAAGCGACCACCCTTTCCAGCACCTGCGACAGATACGGATAATCCGGCAGCGGCAGCAGGCGGCTGAGGTTCCGGAGGGCATAGGGAATACTCTTGATGAAATAGGCCTTGCGCTCGAAAAGGCCGCGGTAGCCGTAGGCCCCGAGCACCTGGAGGGTGCGGAAAAGCGTGAACAGCCGCAGTCCCCGTTCGAATTCGTCGTGGCTGACCGTGGCATAGCGGGCGAATTCCTCGCGATAAGCCTTGATCAGGCGCAGTTTCAGCCCGTCCGGGTAGTTCGCGCGGGCCTGCCAGACAAAGGACGCGAGGTCATAGTAATAAGGTCCCTTCCGGCCTCCCTGGTAGTCGATAAAATAGGGCTGTCCGTCCCGGAGCATGATGTTCCGGGCCTGGAAGTCGCGGTAGAGGAAGGTCTCCGAGGGGATGGCGAGAAGATCGCGCCGGAGCCGGTCGAAATCGTCCTGAAGGCGGATTTCGTTGAACTCGGCGCCGATGAGTTTCAGGAAATCGTACTTGAAATAGTTGAGGTCGAAATCCACCATCCGCGCGTCGAAGCAGGGCTGGGGATAGCACACGCTCCAGTCCAGACCCTCCGCCCCCTCGAACTGCAGCCGCGGCAGCAGGCGGACTGCCTTTTCCAGCAGGGCGCATTCGGTCTCGTCGTAACGGCCGGTGGCGCGGCCTTTCGCGACCGCATCGTACAGGGACAGCGAGCCGAGGTCCTCCTGGAGGTAGCGCAGGCCGTCTTCCGACACGGCCAGCACCTGCGGTACCGGCAGGCCCTTGGCGTGGAAATGGCGGCTGAGGGTGATGAAAGCGCGATTCTCGTCGGGATCCGTACCGACGGCGCCGATGACCGTGCCCGCCGGACCGGACAGCCGGCAGTAGGTCCTGTGGCTGCCGGACGCCGGGAGCTTTTCCACGGCTTCGGGGCTTTGTCCGTAGCGTTCCCGATACAATGACTCCAAATTTTCCATCTTTATTACTCTGACTTTCAAAAATACAAAAAATCGGGCACAAAAAAGCCCGTTTTCGTGCCCAAAATCATTTTTTTCGGGCAAACGGGCACGAAATGGCAGGGAAATGCTATCTTTGTAAGTTAAAATGAAACTGTCCGCAGGCATATGGATTCCGCTCGTAGTGGCGGGAAGCGTGCTGGCCCAGAGCATCCGGCTCGGGGTGTCGCACCGCACGGAAAGGGAATCGCTCCGCATGGGGTGGTATTCCCCGCGGGATTCCGTGGCCGTCCCCGACACCCTCGACACGCTCGGCTTCGACGACGAACTCGGCGGTTTCGAGGAGGAGGAAGTGCGGATTCTCGCCCGCGACACCATGAAAGTGCCGGATTCCCTCCGGACGGTGGACCCCTGGCTTTTCAAGTACTACATCGCCGTCAAGGATTCCCTGACGCACGCCGAGGTGACGGATTCGCTCCGGCGGTCTTACCTCGCCCTTCGGGATTCCGTCGCCGCGCGCCGCGAGGCCGGGGACTCCCTCGGTATCATCCGCGACTCGCTGCGTGCCCGGGCCGACTCCCTCGACTGGCGCCGGGTGGACTCCACCTATCTCGCTGATTCGACGGACCTTGCCATCCGAAGGTTCAACGCCTGGTACTCCTCCCTGACGACCAGGGAGCGCAAACGCTACGACAAGGACCAGGCCGTGAAGGCCAAGATGCGCCGCATCGACAGCCTCATGCGGGTCAAGAACAAGGAACTCCAGGTCAAGGACTCCCTCCGCGCCATCCGCGACAGCATCCGCGAGAGCACCCCACGCATCCTGTCGACCTATGCCGTACCGGATTCGATGCACTACAAACGCATCTTTACCTGGACGCACGATCCTTACTTCAACAAGCTCAGCATCAAGGAGCTGGACACGACCTACAATCACTTCTTCTTCGACGAGCCCTTCTACCGCAAGGACGTCAACGCGACTTATCTCGGCGTCATCGGCTCGGCGACGCAGACCTATGACTTCATGAAGCGCACGTCCGAGAACGGCGTCGGCTTCTACCAGCCCTACGAGGTCTACAGTTACTCCCCCGCGACCCTTCCGATGTACAACACCAAGAACCCGTACACCGAGCTCTCCTACCACGGCACCCTCTTCGCCAACAAGGAAAAGGAGGAGGACAACATCCGCATCTTCACGACGCAGAACATCTTCCCCGCCCTCAACGTCGCGCTGGAGTACAAGCGCTACGGCAGCGGCGGCATGCTCCTGAACGAGAACACCATCAACAAGACCTTCGTCGCGTCCGCCAACTATATCGGCGAGCGCTATGTCGCCCACGGCGGATACATCTACAACCGCATCAAGCGTAATGAAAACGGCGGCATCGTCGACAACTTCTGGATCCGGGATACGACCGTGGACACGCGGGAAATCGGCGTCCACCTGCTGAACGCCAAGAATGTCGTCACGAAAAAGACCGTCTTCTTCGACCAGAGCTACCGCATCCCGATGCGTTTCCTGATCCGGGATTCTCTCAAGCGCGCCCTGGCCGATTCGCTCGACACCGACGGCACGACCGCCTTTATCGGCACTTCCTCCGAATTCTCCGTCTTCCACAAACTCTACACGGACGAAATCTCCGACGAGAACGGCAAGGCGCTCTATAACAACACCTTCTATCTCAACCCGAAGACATCCTTCGACTCGCTGCGCGTGATGAAATTCGACAACCGCCTGTATGTCCGGCTGCAGCCCTGGTCGTCGGAGTCCGTGGTTTCAAAGATCGAAGGCGGTATCGGCGACAAGATCCAGAGCTTCTACCTCTTCACGCCCGAGAGTTATCTCATCAAGCCGGAAAACACCCGCTGGAACAGCCTCTACACCTATGCCGGTGCGGAGGGCCAGATCAGCAAGGCCGTCTGGTGGAACGGCTTCGGCAAGCTCAATCTCGCCGGCGACGAGGCCGGTGATTTCCTCGTCAAGGGAGAGGCGGGATTCCGCTTCTATCCCTTCCGCCGCGCCCGTTCCAGTGCCGTCTCATTCAGGGCCGCCGTCGAGACCTCCCTGCAGCGCCCCGACTTCTATGCCGAGCACTTCTTCTCGAACCACTACCGCTGGGAGAACGACTTCGACAAGGTCTCCACGACCCGGTTCCGCGCTTGTCTCGACATCCCCCACTGGGACCTCTCCCTGAGCGCCGGCTATGCCCTCGTATCCGGGCAGGTCTATTATGACGCCGACGGCATCGCCCGTCAGAGCGGAAGTCCGCTGAGCATCCTTTCGGTCTCTGCCACCAAGAATTTCACCCTGTTGAATTTCTTCCATTTCGACCACAGGGGCGTCTTCCAGCTCAGTTCCGACGACGAGGTCATGCCGCTGCCGACCCTGGCACTCAACCTCCGCTACTACATCCAGTTCCCCATCGTCCGGAAGGTGCTGGACTTCCAGTTCGGCGCCAACACCTGGTACACGACCAAGTGGTATACCCCGGGCTACAACCCTGTCTCGGGCACCTTCTACAACCAGCGGGAGGAACAGTACGGCAACGTTCCCTACATCGACCTCTTCATCAACGCCCAGTGGAAGCGGGCCTGCATCTTCCTCAAGATCGAGAATATCGGCATGGGATGGCCCACCGACCGCCAGGACTACTTCAGCGCCCACCACTACATCCGTCCGGCCCAGAGCTTCAAGCTCGGCATCCACTGGCCGTTCTACGCCCAGCCCGGGCAGAACAAGAGCGTCAGCGGCCGTGCCTCTTCCGGTGTGGGCGGTGGCGGCAGTGACAGCGGCAGCCGTATGGGCGGCGGCCTCGGCGGCGCGCTCGGCGGAGGAGGTGGCAACGGACGCATGACCAGCCGGCGCTGACCCCATGGAAGTCCGTCCCCATATCGAAAAAGTCATCGCGACAGTGCTCCTGTCGCTGCTTCTGATTGCCTGCATCCTCCTTCCTGTGTGGTGTCCCGTCCCCAGGCTGGGGCCCGCGGAGCCCGTCTCCTTCTCGGGTGACACCGTCGTCTGCGCCATCGCCGTCGACGACCGCCCCCTGACACCGGAAGGCCTCGTGGCCGGCCTCAACATCGAACTGATCCGGCGCTGCGCCGCCGCGGACAGCTTTGACGTCCGTTTCGTCCGTCCGCTGCCCGGCGACCGGGTGCGGGACTCGCTGGCGGCAGGCCGCTATGACCTTGCCGTCATGCCGGCGGATTCGCTCGGCGAGCTCGAGGTTGAGAGCATGGAAGCAGCCGGAGACGGGGTCGTCTGGGCCCTGGCGCCGCTCCACGGCAGCAAGGCCGATTCGCTGGAGCGCTGGCTCGCCCGTTTCATGGAGACGGAGGACTATATCTCTGAGGAAGAGCGATTTACCTGTGTCCGCAATCCCCGGAGAGCCTTCGAAAACGGCCGGCGCATCTACCGCATCTCCCCTTACGACGTCACGGTCCGCGCCGCCGCCCGGGAGCTGCAGTGGGACTGGCGCCTGCTCGCCGCCCTGATCTATACGGAATCGAAGTATTCCCTGACCGCCGAGTCCCGCCGCGGGGCCTTCGGGCTCATGCAGATCGTCCCCGAGGAGGGCGAACGCGACGCCCTGCTGGACCCGCTGAACAATCTCGAGCACGGCAAGGCCCACATCAAGCGCCTCCAGCGCCTGTTCCGGAACCGCGGCGTCGAGCCGGGTGAGGACCTCGAGCACATCGTCATCGCCGCCTACAACGCCGGCGAAGGCCGCGTAACGGACCTGATGACGCTGGCGGAGCACGTCGGGCTCGACCCGACAAGCTGGGAGAGCATCCGGGAGGTCATCCCGATGCTCGCAGAGCACGCCGACAGCATCGAGACCGTCGCGCGCGGCAGCTTCCGGGGCGACGAGACGCTGGCCTACGTCGACTCGGTCTTCACATTCTACAATCTATATAAGGAAATCCTCCGCTAGAGGTCGCCCTTGACCGTCCGGGCGGGATCCACCCTTGCGATCATCAGCAGGGGCAGCAGCACCATGACCATGGCAATGGCAAAGGCCGCCAGGTTCGCCAGTAGCAGATAGCCCCAATCCATGGCCACCGGCACGAAGGAGACGAAATAATTCTGCGGATTGAGCCGCAGCACGTGGGTCGTTCCCTGGATCAGACAGAGGACGAGGGCCAGCAGATTGCCGGCGAGAAGCCCCCGGAGCATGGTCCTCGCGGCGCAGCCGAGGAAGGCGCGCGCGAGCTGGCCGTTCCGCATGCCGAGGGTCTTGAGGGTGCCGATGGCCGGGATGTTCCGAAGGAGCATGATCAGCAGCCCCGAAATCATGTTGAATCCTGCCACGACACCCATCAGGAGCAGCAGGATGAGGACGTTCATGTCGATCAGGTCCAGCCAGGCGAAAAGCTGGGGATAGGACTCCGCAGCCGTGACCGTGAAGGGGAACTGCGCCTCGGCGGGGTCCTCCTCGAGAAGGGACTGGATGCGGCCTTTCAGCGCTTCCCCGTCCTTCACCGGGTCTTTCCCGTCGGCGAGGAGCACCTCCACCTGCGAGCAGCGGTCCCCCTCCCAGAGGTTCAGGCGCCGCAGGTCGGCGATGTCGGCATAGACCACCAGCTGGTCATCCATCTCCAGCAGGCCCTCATAGACCGCGGCGATGCGGAACTTTCGCACCTTGACCTTCTCCCCGACGAAGTAGGTCAGGAGCGCATCCCCCGCCCCGAGGCCGAGGATGGCGGAAAGGCGCTTCGGGATGGCCACGGACAGCGGCGCCAGCGTATCGCCGGCGGCCAGATAGGGCTTCGCACCGCCTTCCACGCCCTTGACAAGGACGCCGTGGACGGTCTCCCCTTCCTTGACGATGCCGGCCCTCAGGACCACGTCCCGCAGCCCGGCCACGCCGGGAAGAGCCCGGATGCGGCTGCGCGTCTGCTCAGACAGGGTAATGGCGGACGAATCGACATCCACCAGATTGCTGTATTCGACGATGCGGATATCGCCGACGGTATCGCGCACCCCGCCGCGGATTTCTTTCCGGAACCCGGAGGAAACGGCCACGGCGAGGGACACGACAAGAAAACTCAGGGCCACCGCCGCTTCCGCGAGGCGGCCCCGGAAATGGAGTCGAGAGGATATGAATCCGCTGGCGCGCACGTTACCAGATGTGGACGCGCTCGCTCTCGGGACGGAACATCGGGTCGCCTTCCTTGATGTCGAAGGCATCGAAGAAGGACTGGAAGTTCCGCAGCGACACATTGACGCGGTTCTCACCGAGGGAGTGGACGTCGAGGTTCGTCAGGCGGGCCTTCTCCTGGTCGGTGATGTTCTGCGCCCAGATGGCGCCGTAGGAGAGGTAGAAGCGCTGGGCCGGGGTGTAGCCGTCGATGGGGACGTTGTTCTCCGGGTGCTTCTTCATGGCGTTCTCCATGGCCGTGAAGGCGATGCTGAGTCCGCCGTGGTCGCCGATGTTCTCGCCGAGGGTGACCTTGCCGTTGGCCATCACGCCGGGCAGGACCTCGACGACATCGAACTGGGCGGCGAGCTGCTCACCCTTCTCCTCGAATCTCTGACGGTCCTCAGGGGTCCACCAGTTGACCATGTTGCCGTCTTTGTCGAACTGGCTGCCCTGGTCGTCGAAGCCGTGGGACATCTCGTGGCCGATCACCACGCCGATTCCGCCGTAGTTGACGGCGTCATCCGCCTCGGGATCGAAGAACGGAGGCTGGAGGATGGCGGCCGGGAAGCAGATTTCGTTGGTCGTCGGGTTGTAGTAGGCGTTGACCATCTGCGGCGGCATGCCCCATTCGTTGACGTCGGTCTCCTTGCCGAGCTTGGAGCGGTTGTCGGCGACATACCAGGCGCTGGCGGCCTTCATGTTCTCATAGTAGGAAAGCTTCGGGTCGACGGTGAGGGTGCTGTAGTCCTTCCACTCGTCCGGGTAACCGATCTTGACGATGAAGTTGGAGAGCTTCTCGTGGGCCTTGGCCTTGGTCTCGGCACCCATCCAGTCGAGGGAGTCGATGTGCTGGTGGAAAGCTTCCTGGAGGTTGGCGACGAGCTCTTTCATGCGCTGCTTGGAGGATTCCGGGAAGTAGCGCTCGACGTACATCTTGCCGACGGCCTCGGAAAGGATGCCGTTCGGGGCGGCCATGGCGCGCTTCCAGCGGGGCTGCTGCTCCGTGGCGCCGGCCATCTGGTGGGAATAGAACTCCCAGTTGGCGGTGTAGAAATCATCGCTCAGGGCGCCGCAGCAACCGGAAATAAACTGACCGAGAAGGTAGTCCTTGATCTCGTCGAGGCTGGCCTTGGCCATGTACTTGTCGAGGGCGTCGAAGTAGGTCGGCTGCCCGACGATGATCTTCTCCTGGTCGGGAATCTCAGCGGCAGCAAAGAAGCGGTCGAGCCGGAGGTTCGGCCAGGCGGCGAGAATCTCGGCGGTCGAGCGGGGGTTGTACATCGCGGGGATGTTGCGCAGCTGCTCGCGGCTCCAGGAATACTTGGCGATCTCATCCTCGACGGCGAGAGCGTTCGCAGCACGTTTTGCGGGATTGTCCAGGCCGGTCAGCGTGAAGATCGTCTCGAGGAAGTGCTTGTAGCCCTCCTTGAGCGCGGCATTCTCGCTCTTGAGATAATAGTCGCGGTCACCCATGCCGAGGCCGCTCTGGCTCATATAGAGAACCTGGTGCTTGCTGTCGGTCAGGTCGGCTTCGACACCGACGCCGTAGAAACCGCCTTCACCGTAGAGGGACATCTCGCCGAGCTTGGTGGCGAGGGCTTCCTTGCTGTCAATGGCCTGGATAGCGGCGACATCGGCAAGCATCGGCTGGGCGCCGGCGGCGTTGCGGGCCGTGGAGTCGAGACCCATCTTGTAAAGGTCGGAAATCTTCTGGTCGACGGTGCCGAACTCGGCGTCCATCTTGGCCATGTCGGCGAAAAGGGCGTTGAGATTCTCGCGGGTCGCCTCGGCGATCACGTCGAAGGAACCGAAACGGGCGAATTCGGGCTTCAGGGGGTTGGCTTTCATCCAGCCGCCGGCGGCGTGGGCATAGAAGTCAACCTTGGGGCTGACGGTCGTGTCCAGATAGCTCTGGTCGATACCCTTCCTCGGGGCATCCTGCTTGTCGGAGCAGCAGGCGGCCGCCATCACAGCGGTCATCATCATCATGAAATAAAAGGTCTTTTTCATATATAAATAATTGGTTGCACCTTTTGAGGTTTGCAAATTTACACAATTATATGGATATTTGTAGGAATAACACGGAAATTATGCGCGTCAAAGATATTCTAGTCCGATATGGCATTTCGACGCTGGGGCTCGTTCTGGTAGCCCTCGGCGTGGGCCTGTCCATCAAGTCCAATTTCGGCATCGCACCGCCCTCCTGCCCGCCTACGGCCCTGTTCGCGCAGTGGCCGGTCGTCTCGTTCGGCACCTACACGTGGTTTTTCAACTGCGCCTTCATCGTCGTCCAGTTCTGCCTCCGTCCGCGGTGGTTCGACTGGCTGCTCGGCCTGATGCAGGTGCTCGCCGTCCTTTTCTTCGGCTATCTGTGTGACGCCTGCATCTGGCTCGTCGATGCCGGCATTCCCGCGCAGAGCCTTACCGGCAGCATTCTCCTTTCCCTCGGGGCCATCCTCGTCACCGCCCTCGGCATCAAGCTCGAGGTGCTCGGCAAGGGATGGATCCTTCCCGTCGACCAGATGAACGCCGTGATCGCGCAGATGGGACAGTTCCGCTACAGCAATGTCAAGATTACCTGCGACATCCTGCTGGTCACGGCGACCGTCATTCTGTGCTGGATCTTCTTCGGCAGCCTGATCGGCAGCCCCGGCCTCAACATCGTCTACTGGGGAACGCTCCTGCTGGCTTTCGGCGTCGGTCTGTGCATGAAACTTACCGACCCGCTGATGGACCGCCTCTTCGGTCGCTTCGTCAAGTAGTCCCGCCCGGGTGTTCTAAGGAAACTACTTCTTGTTCAGGGCCTCCAGCCGGCGGGCGGCTTTCTCCCTTTCGGCCTCGTCGGGACCGTGCTTCACCATCATGGCGAGGTATTTCTTCTCGAGCTTGACGTTCTTCTCGCTCCGGGCGAGAAGGATGCAGTTCTGGATGGCGGTGAAATCGTCCGGATGGGCTTTCAGCACTTTATTGTAATACTTGAGCGCGGTCTTCGGATCCTTTTTGAAGACGAGGTAATAGGAACCGATGTTGTTCATGAACAGCGGGTTACCCGGCCTGTACCTCAGGATCTTCTCGGACAGGCTGCGGAACGCTTCCGTGGCGGCAGGGGTCCCGAGGCGATAGAAGCGGAACAGGTATTCCTGGCACAGGGCGAGGAAATCGTCTTCCGAGACCGTACTGCCGGCGTAGTCCCACTTCGGTCCGGAGATGAAGTTGTAGTCGATAAGGCCGCCGAGCTCGGCCGCTGCCATGTCGGGACTTTCGCGCTCATACAGGATCAGGGAGCCGATTTTGGCAAGCCGAAGGTCGAGGTTGCCGGGCTCGAGCTGGATGGCCTTGACGATGGCCTGCTCGGCCACGGCGAACAGGTCCGGGTCGAACTGGACGTCCTCGAAAAAGTTGCTGCGGTTGCCGAGGGAATCCGTATAGGGAAGGATCGGCTCCTTGCCGAGGTGGCGGTCGGCGTCCAGCTGGATGTAGGAGACCGTCTGGGCGCGGTTGAAGCACCACAGGAAGCGGGCCTGCCAGAGGTACGGGTCCTCGGGCAGTTCCTTTTCCCAGCTGTCGAGGAGGGTCTCCAGACCGACGCCTTCGTAACCGAGGCGGGAGACCAGGTTGCTGAAACGGCGCTGGTAGTCCTGGGAGGTAGTCTGCGCCAATGCGCAGAGGGACAGCAGCGTCAGGGCCGCTGTCAGGATATATCTTCTAATCTTCATAATTCGGAATGTCCATGCGGATCCGCCGGTCCTTGGGGTAAAGGTTGTTGCAGCGGGAACCGATATTCTTGGCGGGGCCCAGCGGGACGCCGCGGTAGGTCAGGGTAATGAGGCCGGGAGGGGCATCCGGCAGGCGGAGCGCATCGCCGTGGAGATAGTTAAGGGCCGTCCGGCGGTCGATCTCATAGTAGAGCGGGGCATCCTCCGTCATTCCATGGCCTGTCCCTTCCGTCATTCCATGGCCTGTCCCTTCCGTCATTCCATGGCCTGTCCATGGAATCTCCCCCCGGAAAATCCGGAAAGGGTCACCGGAGGCCACTGCGTCGCCGTTTTTCCGCAGAACGGCGGCGTACTGGCCCTCGCCGGGAACCAGCCCGGGCAGCAGGGCGTAGCCGCCGGCCGGAGTCCGGAGAATGCCCTCGCCGCCTTCGCCCATGTCGAGCACCTCGGCGCCGAGCGTCTCCGCAATCCAGCGGACGTTGTCGTCATTTTCCGTGGCGTTGAACGTGCAGGTCGCATAAATCAGGATGCCGCCGTCGCGAAGGGCCGGCCAGGCGTCGGACAGGATGCGGCGCTGGCGGGATGCGCAGAAAGCGACTGTCTCCGGGGACCATTCCGCCAGGGCGCGGGGATCCTTGCGGAACATACCCTCGCCGGAGCACGGAACGTCCGCGAGGAGGATATCGAAGACCGCGCTTTCCCTGCCGAAGACGGCCGGATCGAGGTTCGTCACGCCGACGCGGGGGTCGCCCCAGCTGCGGACATTGCCCCGGAGGATCGCGTACCGGTTCCGCATGACCTCATTGGCGAGCAGCGTAAAGCGCTCGCCGAAGCGCTCACGGAGGGAGGCCGCGGCATCGGTGGTCTTCCCGCCGGGGGCTGCGCACAAATCCAGCATCTTCACGCCGGGGTGCAGCTGCGGCAGTACGCGCCGGAGCAGCTCGCCGACGAACATGGCGGAGGAATCCTGCACATAATAGCAGCCGGCATGGAACAGCGGATCAAGGGTGAAATTGGGCCGCTCGGAAAGCAGGTAGCCGTGGGGGCTCCACGGAACGGGCACGAAAACGGCCTTTTCCGTGCCCGGAAGGTCCCAAAACGCTGCATCGGGCACGAAAACCGGCTTTTCCGTGCCCGCTTCCGGCAGGCGGAAAGGATTGAAACGGACGGAGACCGAAGGGGCCTCCGAGCCGAGGGCCGTCAGCACGCGCGCGGCCGTGTCCGCCCCGAAAGAGGCGGTCAGCGCATCCGTGAATGCCGACGGGAAAGCGATCATTGCTGCATGCCGAACTGGGAAGGGTCGAAGCCTTCCGGCATCCGGCCTTCGGAGACGTCCACCAGCGAGTCGACGACCTTGTCGAGGGCCTGCTGGAGCTTCGAGCCGAGCATCATCTTCATCATGAGGTTCAGTTCGGCGTTGAGAATGATGTAGAATTCGGTCTTATAGGCGTCGTTCGCCGCATCGAAATGGAATTCGGCGGTGAAATGGAAGGGCGCGCCGTCGTCCCAGAGGATGATCCGGGAGTAAGGGGTCCGCTCGGTGATCTTCACCCCGATCGGGAAGCCCTGGACGCTGGCCTTCAGCGTATCATAGTCCGCCGTGACGCCCTCGCGCTTGTCCTCCGGCAGGAAGCGGAGGAAATTCCGCATGTCGGCGAAAGACATATAGAGTTCGTAGGGAGGACGGGAAACGATGCCGTGTTTGCTTTTATATTCTGCCATTATTTCCTATATTTGTAAGCGCAAAGTTACAAAATAACCGCTGATGCACAAGATTTACTTCGAAAACCGGGCCATCATCATCTGCCCCCCTGGCGACGAAGCCCTGTCGGACCCCAATGCCGTGGAGTTTCTCTCCGGCGGGCCGCTGGATATCCATACCCTCGTCGGCATGTTCGAAGTATCCGGCTCCCTATCCCGTATCTACATCCCCTCCGACGACATCGAGAAGACCTACCGCCGCCTCTGTGCCGAGTTCAAGGAAGTCAATGCCGCGGGCGGGCTGGTGTCGAACCGCCGCGGAGACTATCTCCTGATCTCCCGAAACGGCCTCTGGGACCTTCCGAAGGGCCATCAGGAGCCCGGGGAGGACATCGAAGTGACGGCCATCCGCGAGGTGCAGGAAGAGACCGGCGTGGACCAGCTGCAGATCCGCAAGCTCATCTGCATCACCGACCACTGCTACCTGCGCGACGGCATCTGGCACCTCAAGCACACCTGGTGGTACGACATGCTCTACACCGACCCGACAAACCTCACCCCCCAGCGCGAAGAGGATATTTCCAAGGCCGCCTGGGTGGCGAAATCCAGCCTTCCGCCCTTCCTGAAGCGGACTTTCCCCTCCATCGTCGAGGTCTTCCGGGAGTCCCGCGGATAGAGGCCCTGCATGCGCCGGGCATGACGGCAGCAAGCAAATGAAACTTTTTTCCAAAAAAGTCCGTACTAATATAGTCAACGGACAACAAAACCATACCTATATATGAAATTATCCCAATTCATGTTCAACCTCCCGCAGGATCGCATCGCACAGGAGCCGCCGCGCTGGAGGGATGAATGCAAGCTCATGGTCCTGCACAAGGATTCCGGAGAAATCGAACACCGTCAGTTCAAGGACATCATCGACTATTTCGGCAAGGGCGACACCTTTGTCCTCAACGATACCAAGGTCTTCCCGGCCCGCCTCTACGGCAAAAAGGAAAAGACGGGCGCCGACATCGTGGTCTTCCTGCTGCGCGAGCTCAACAAGGAGCAGCGCCTGTGGGACGTCATCGTGGACCCGGCCCGCAAGATCCGCATCGGCAACAAGCTCTATTTCGGTGAGGACCAGAGCCTTGTCGCCGAGGTCATCGACAACACGACCTCCCGCGGCCGCACGCTCCGCTTCCTCTTCGACGGACCGTACGAGGACTTCAAGCAGAGCCTTTTCGCCCTCGGCGAGACGCCCGTTCCGGAGTGGGTCAAGCCCAAGGTGACCCCCGAGGACGCCGAGAATTTCCAGACCATTTTCGCCAAGCACGAAGGCGCCGTCTCCGCGCCGGCCGCCGGTCTGCACTTCTCCCGCGAGCTGTTCAACCGCATGATCCTCAAGGATATCGACAAGACCTTCATCACCGTCCACATGGGCATCGGGCACTTCCACCGCGTGGATGTCGAGGACCTTTCCAAGCACAAGACTGATTCCGAGCGCCTGATCATCCCGCAGGAGGCCGCCGACAAGATCAACCTCACCAAGCGGGAGGGCCACAAGGTCCTCGCCGTCGGCGTCACGGTCATCCGCGGCCTGGAGACCTACGTCACGACGACCCGTCAGATCAATCAGTTCGACGGCTGGACGAACAAGTTCATCTTCCCTCCCTACCGTTTCTCGATTCCCGACGCAGTCGTTTCGAACTTCCATCTTCCCGGCTCGACGATGCTCATGTCCGTCGCCGCTTTCGGCGGTTTCGACCCCGTCATGAAGGCCTATCAGACGGCCCTTGAGATGGACTACAAATTCGGTCCTTACGGCGACGCGCTGCTGATTGTCTGATTTTTTCGACAAGAAACAGACAAAGTCGATAAGAAAGAGAAAAATCTGCAGGAATGTTTCTTAATTCCCGCAGATTTTTTGTTTTCGCCTTCCTATATTTGCCGCCGCTATGGAAGACGAAAAAGAGACACTGTGCCTTTGCGCACTGAACCGCATTTTCTGTTATGAGCCCGTCGTCGGGCTCCGGCTGCTCGAGTATTTCGGCACGGCGGCCGCGGTGTTCGAGGCCCCGTCCGGGCAGCTGGGCGGGCTCCTGCACGCCCGGCCGGAGTATGCGGGAAAGATCCATCGCGGCGCCCTGGCGGAATCGGCCCGGGAGCTCGAAAGCGTGGAGCGGCTCGGCGGCCGTTTTGTCGGGCTCCACAGCCCGGCCTACCCGCAGCTGCTGCGCGAATGTCCCGACCGGCCGCTGGGACTCTATGTCCGTTCTCAGACGCCGGTCGAGGACCTATTCAACAGCCGGGAGGCCATCGCCTTTGTTGGGACGAGGGATCTTTCTTCCTACGGACGTGAGTGGTGCGGCAATCTGGTTTCCACCCTTTCCGAGACCAGTGCGAAACCGCTCATCGTCAGCGGACTGGCCTTCGGTATCGATTATGTCGCGCATACGACGGCGCTGACCCTGTCGCTCCCGACGGTCGGGGTCATGGCAACGGGCATCGACCGCATCTATCCGTCGCGGCACGAGTCCCTGGCCGAGCGGATGGTCTGCACGCCCGGCTGCGCGCTCGTCAGCTGCTATCCGCTCGGAACGGCGCCGCTGGCGAACCAGTTCCTGAGCCGCAACCGCATCATCGCCGGGATGAGCCGGGCGACGGTGCTGGTCGAGTCGAAGATACGCGGCGGCGGGCTGATCACGGCCCGGCATGCCTACAGCTACGACCGGGATGTCTACGCCCTGCCCGGCCGGGTGGACGACGTCCGTTCGCAGGGATGCAACCGGCTGATCCGCGACAAGATCGCCGAGCCGGTCATCTCCCGGGAGGACTTCCTCGACAAACTGGGCCTCAAGGCGCCGCGCCTGCGGAAGCAGGACGTGCTCGGCAAGGCGGCTGGCCTTTTCCCGGATGGTTCGCTGGAGCTGGCGGTGCTGAAAGCCGTTCTCGCCGAACGCGGCATCGACATCCGCACGCTCTGCGCCCGCACCGACCGGCCCTACGCCGAGGTCATCGCCGCCGCCCTCGCCCTCGAGAGCGAAGGCTTCCTCTCCATGGACATCCTCCAGCGCTGCAGCGTCGTGTAATGTCCCGATCGAGACTGCGACCTTAGCCCCCCCCCGGACAAGAAGTAGCGCGAACCGTTGGAGAAGTCCCGGGAAATTCGCATCTTTGTAGTTAATGTTTATCGACACGCATACACATTACTACGACGAGGCGTTCGGACAGGAGGGCGACGCGGCCGTCGAAAGGGCCGTGGAAGCCGGTGTCGGGCTGATGCTCCAGGCCGACGTGGACAGCCGCGAGCGGGACGCCATGTTCCGCATCGGACACCGCCATCCGGAGCACCTGCGGCAGATGCTCGGCCTCTATCCGGGCTCGGTGGACGCTGGCTGGAAGGACGAAATCGACGCCCTTCTCCCCTGGTTCGACAAGGAAAAGGCCGTCGCCGTCGGCGAAATCGGGCTGGACTACCACGAGGGCAAAGAATTCATCCGTGAGCAGAAAGAAGCGCTCCGCGTCCAGTTCGAGCTCGCGGCCGAAAAGGACCTCCCCGTCAACATCCACCTTCGCGACGCCACGGCCGATTTCATCGCGGCCGTCCGGGATGCGGCCCATCTGCACCTTCGCGGCAATCTCCACTGCTTCGGCCTCAGCATCGAAGCCTATCGCGAAGTCTGCCGCTACGGCGAGTGGAGCGTCGGCATCGGCGGGGTGGTCACCTTCAAGAATTCCGGACTGGCGCAGACCGTCGCCCAAATCCCCCTCGACCGCATCCTCCTCGAAACGGACTGTCCCTATCTCGCCCCGGTCCCCTACCGCGGCCACCGCAACGAGAGCGCCTACATCCCCCTGATCGCGGCAAAGGTCGCCGAGATCAAGGGCGTCAGCGTCGAGCAGATCGAGGCCGTCACCACTGAAAACGCACGAAAACTATTCCGGCTATGAAAGCTTCCCTACTACTGATCTACACCGGCGGCACCATCGGCATGAAGCAGGACCCCGAGGACCGCACCCTGAAGCCCTTTGACTTCAGCGGCATCCTCGACGAAGTGCCCGAACTCGCCAAATTCGCCCTCCGCATCGACGCCTATACCTTCGATCCGCTGATCGATTCCTCGGATGTCGACCCGGACACCTGGATCAAGCTCACCCACGTTATCCGCGACCGCTATGACGACTACGACGGCTTCATCGTCCTCCACGGGACCGACACGATGGCCTACTCCGCTTCGGCGCTGAGCTTCATGCTGGGGAACCTCGCCAAGCCCGTCGTCTTCACCGGCAGCCAGCTCCCGATCGGCGTGCCCCGAACGGACGGCAAGGAGAACCTCATCTCCGCCGTCGAAATCGCCGCCAGCCGCGATGCCGGCGGCCGCCCCATGGTCCCGGAAGTGTGCATCTACTTCAATTCGCACCTGCTCCGCGGCAACCGCGCGACCAAGGTCAGTTCCGAGGATTTCAACGCCTTCCAGTCCCCCAACTGCCCGGTCCTCGCCGAGGCCGGCATCGAGATCCGCTACAACCGCTCCGAAATCCGGAAAGCGCCCCAGCAGCACCTTCCGCTGACCATCCAGGACAGGCTCGACACCCGCGTGTCCATCCTCAAGCTCCATCCCGGCATCACCCCGGCCGTCGTGCGCTATTTCCTTCTCAGCCCCGAAACAAGGGCCGTCATCATCGAGACCTACGGCTCCGGAAACGCCCCCTCGCAGCCCTGGTTCCTCGATATCGTCGCCGAAGCGGACCGCATGGGAAAGATTCTTGTCAACGTCACCCAGTGCCAGGCCGGCGCCGTGAACATGCGCATCTACGCCAACGGAAAGCGCCTTGAGGACGCCGGTGTCGTAAGTGGTTTCGACTCCACGACGGAAAGCGCCCTCGGCAAGCTTTTCGTCCTGCTGGGAAGGTACCAGGACAACGCCCGCGTCAAGGAATTGTTCCAGCAGGAGCTTTGCGGGGAAATCACGGTATAAACCCAAAATTGTTATTGCCTTTTCAATTTTATTTACTAAATTGCACCGGATTTCCAGTTACTTTTGGAAGTTCCCTGCGGAATCGCAAGATTGTATAACTATTAATATTAACTAATTAAACACAAAATCAGTTATGAAAAAAGTTTTCATGATCCTGGCTGCCGCCGGCATTCTCGCCCTTGCCGCCCCTCAGGTATCCTATGCGCAGGACGAGGAGTCCGCTGCCGCCGAGGAGCAGGTCGAAGCCACTGTGGATGAGGCGATTGCCGCCGATGATGTCGTCGCCGACAACGTCGCCGAAGCCGAAGAGCCCGCTACCTTCCACGCTGCCCTCAAGCAGAAATTCATCGAAGGTGGTCCGCTGTGGATGACCCCGATCATCCTCGTTCTCGTCCTCGGTCTCGCCCTCTGCATCGAGCGTATCCTCTACCTCCTCTTTGCGAAGACGAACTGCAAGAAGCTCCTTACCAACATCGAAGACGCCCTTGCTGAAGGCGGTATCGAAGCCGCAAAGGATGTCGCCCGTGACACCCGCGGTCCTGTCGCCAGCATCATGTATCAGGGTCTCCTCCACGCCGATCAGGGTGTCGAGGTCGTCGAGCGCACCATCACCTCCTACGGTGGTGTCCAGATGGGTCTCCTCGAGAAGGGCCTGAGCTGGATCGCCCTGTTCATCGCCATCGCCCCGTCCCTCGGTTTCCTCGGTACGGTTATCGGTATGATCCAGGCCTTCGACGATATCCAGAAGGCTGGTGATATCTCCCCGAACGTCGTTGCCGGCGGTATGAAGGTTGCCCTTATCACTACGGTCGCGGGTCTTATCGTGGCCATGATCCTCCAGATCTTCTACAACCTCATCCTTGCCCTTATCGAAGGCCTGACCACCGATATGGAAGACTCTTCCATCACCCTGGTCGACATCCTCACCGACTACGAGAAGAAGAACAAATAAAAACCGCACACCATGTACGCAAAAATCATTAAATGGTTCTCTTACGCACTGATGGCCGCCGTTCTGGCGATTACCGTCATCTGCGTGGTGAACGGGATGTCCGTCAAGGACGCCGAAGGAGTCGAGAGCCCGACCAAGTGGACGAGCGTCTTCCTCTATATGGCGTACGCGATGGCCATCATCCCGATCCTCTGCATTGTCGTACTGGGTGCAATTCTCGGCGCTAAGAACAATCCGAAGGGCCTCCTTACCCTTCTGCTGTTCGGCCTTGTCTTCGTAGGTGTCATCTTCGTGGCCTATCTTCTGGCCCCCGGCACCCCGGTTGCAATTGCACGCGGCACGGATGCAACGGCATTCAGTTTCAAAATGGCCGACACGGCCCTTTACGTAACCTACATCGTTCTTGGCGGCGTCATCGCAGCCCTGCTGGCTGGTGGCGTCTACCGTCTGATCAAGGGATAATAACACGCGCTCATTATGGGAAAGAAAACACCACAAATCAATTCCAGCTCTACGGCTGATATCGCTTTCCTGCTGCTGTGTTATTTTCTTATGACGACTACCATGGACCAGCAGCTCGGTATCGAGAGGCAGATGCCCCCGATGCAGACCGCTGAGAAGATGCAGAACCAGAAGGCCCACAAGCGGAACCTGCTGCAGGTGAAAATTTCTGCACAGGACAAGGTATACGTACAGGGCGGTACCGGTTACTTCAAGCAGGTAACCAACGATATCGACCTGATCCGCGAGATCGCCTATGAGTTCTTCAGCAATGGACTGCGGAATGTCCCCCGCCATCTCGACGGCCGCCCGAGGGAGCTGAATATCTCCGACGAGCTGCTGCCTGAGCGCGAGGTCACCGACATCCCGGAATTCGCCAAGTTCAACGGCGGAAGCCCCGCCTTCGCCGTTTCCAAGGGTATCATCTCCCTGCAGTACAATGTCAACACGTCCTACGAGACCTTCATCGCCGTACAGAACGCCCTTGTGGCCGGCGTCAACGAAGTCCGTCGTGCGTTCTGCCAGGAATACCTGCACAAGGAGTTCGAGGACCTGTCGAAGGAAGAACTGGACCGCATCGTCAAGAAGGCCGTTCCTCAGAATATCTCTGAGTCCGACCCGAAGGACACCGAAGCCGCAGCCACCAAATAAAGAATAGGAGGAAGTATTATGGCAAGATTCAGAAACAATGACAAGAAAGAGGCCCCGGGCATCAGCTCCGGTTCCCTTTCCGATATCGTCTTCATGCTCCTCTTCTTCTTCATGGTGACCACGCAGATGCGCGAGTCCGAGAACAAGGTGGAAGTCAAGCTCCCGTCCGCGACCGAGATCACCAAGCTGGAGCGCAAGGACCTCACGTCCTTCATCCTCATCGGTAAGCCGATCATGCAGGAAACCTATGGTAAATCCGACCGTATCCAGCTCAACGGCGACATCATCACCGAAGACCAGCTCGGTATCGAGATCATCAAGGAAAGAAGCAACATCGCTGAGAAGGACAGAAAGGACTACCGCATCGCCATCCGCGCCGACGAAGGCACGAAGATGCGCATCATCCGCGACGTGAAGCTCAAGCTCCGCGAAGTCTCCGCCCTCAAGCTGATGTATCAGACCAAGCGTGATCAGTCCTCCGGTACGAACTAAAGAATGTACACATACCTTTTAAGAAAGCGGCCCCAAACGGGTCGCTTTCTTTTTCTTATCAGCTACAATGTGCATATTTTTTCGTATATTTGCATGTTTTAGCACAGCAATTAATATGGATACCGTAAAGAGAACGAAAATCAAGGATTTGCTCGCAAGCGAACCGGGAAAGACCGTTCGGGCCAAAGGATGGGTCAGGACGAAGAGAGGCAACAAACAGGTAAAATTCATCGCCCTCAACGACGGTAGCACCATCAACAATATCCAGATCGTGGCCGATGCGACGCTCTTCGACGAAGAGCTCCTCAAGCGCGTCACCACCGGCGCATCCCTCAACGTGCTCGGCGAGCTCGTCCCCTCCATCGGCAGCGGCCAGGCCGTCGAGATCCAGGCCAAGGAGATCGAGATCTACGGAGACTGCGACCCGATGCGCTTCCCCCTGCAGAAGAAGGACACCAGCCTGGAGTACCTTCGCAGCGTCGCGCACATGCGCCTCAGGACGAACACCTTCGGAGCCGTCCTCCGCATCCGCCACGCCATGGCCTTCGCGATCCACAAGTTCTTCAACGACAAGGGCTTCGTCTACCTCAACACCCCGCTGATCACCGAATCCGATGCCGAAGGTGCCGGCGACATGTTCCAGGTAACGACCCTCGACCTCAAGAACATCCAGCTCGACAAGAAAGGCAACGTCGACTTCAGCCGGGACTTCTTCGGCAAGAAGACCAGCCTGACCGTCAGCGGCCAGCTCGAAGGCGAGCTCGGCGCAACGGCCGTTGGCGAGATCTATACCTTCGGTCCGACTTTCCGCGCCGAGAATTCCAACACCCCGCGCCACCTCGCGGAGTTCTGGATGATCGAGCCGGAAATGGCCTTCTACGACATCAACGACGACATGGAGCTGGCCGAAGAGTTCGTCAAATACCTCGTTCAGTACGCCCTCGACAACTGCATGGACGACCTGCAGTTCCTCAATGACAAATACGACGACGGCCTGATCGAGCGCCTCCGCAGCGTGCTCGGCATCTCCTTCGAGCGCGTGACCTATACCCGCGCCGTCGAGATCCTCGAAGAGGCCATTGCAAACGGCAAGCAGTTCGAGTTCCCGGTCCACTGGGGCACCGATTTCCAGAGCGAGCACGAGCGCTATCTCGTGGAGCAGTACTTCAAGAAGCCGGTCATCCTCATCGACTTCCCCAAGGACATCAAGGCCTTCTACATGAAGCAGAACGAGGACGGCAGGACCGTCCGCGGCATGGACGTCCTCTTCCCGAAGATCGGCGAAATCATCGGCGGCAGCGAGCGCGAAGCCTCCCTCGAGAAGCTCGAGCAGCGCATCGACGAGCTCGGCATGTCCCGCAAGAACCTCGAGTGGTACATCGACACCCGCCGCTACGGCACCGTTCCCCACAGCGGCTTCGGTCTCGGCTTCGAGCGCCTGCTCCTCTTCGTGACCGGCATGGCCAACATCCGCGACGTCATCCCGTTCCCGAGGACCCCGAAAAACGCTGAATTTTAAACACCATACAATATGCTAGTCATCGGCATCGCAGGGGGCTCCGGCTCCGGAAAAACCACGGTCGTGAGGACCATCACGCAATCTCTCAGCGGCCGCGTGGTCGTCATTCCTCAGGATTCCTATTACAAGGATTCGAGCCACCTCCCGATCGAGGAGCGCCAGAAGATCAACTTCGACCATCCTGACGCCATCGACTGGAAGCTCCTCTGCCAGCAGATCCGCGAGCTCAAGCAGGGCCGCACCGTGGAGCAGCCCGTCTACTCCTACATCACCTGCTCCCGTTCCGCGACCGAGACCGTGACCGTGGAGCCCGCCGACGTCATCATCGTCGAGGGCATCCTCATCTTCACCCACAAGGAGCTCCGCGACCAGATGAATATCAAGGTATTCGTCGATGCCGACGACGACGACCGCCTGATGAGAATCCTTGTCCGCGACATCGCCGAGCGCGGCAGGACCATCGAAACCGCCATCGACCACTACACCGAGACGGTCAAGCCGATGCACCTCCAGTTCATCGAGCCCTCCAAGCGCTACGCCGACATCATCGTCCCGCAGGGCGGCCACAACCGCGTCGCCATCGACGTCATCGCCGCGACGATCGAAAAGGCGATGACCAAGATCAAGAAGAAATAAGCCCGCTCCCCCGCGTATGCTTTCCGGAGAGAATAAGGCTGGGATACTTGTCACCGTGATCGTACACCTCACGGTGATTATCTTTTTGCTGGCCGCCTCCATCCATACGATCGCGCACCGGGGGAACGAAATGATCCTCCTCGACTTCGACGACTACGAGGAGCTCGTCGCAAAAGAAAAGGAGCCGGAGCTTCAGGAAGAGGAGATCTCGCCGGAAGAGATGGCCGCCATCCAGGCCTCCATCGAGCAGATGCTCGCCGAGCGCAACCTCCAGCACGCCGAGTACCATAATATCACGACATCCCGGAATGTCGACGCCCGCAATACCGATGCGGACCAGCTCTACGAAGACGCCGCGAAGCTTGCCGAGGCGCTCCGGAGCGGCCAGTCCGTCAGCTACGACGACGAGGGCGACCTCGCCCCGTCCCGTCCGGACGGCGGCAAGGAGCAGAAAGACGACAAGGGCGGCGCACCGGCCTACTCCGGGGCATCCGTCCTGAGCTGGTCCCTCAGCGGGCGCCAGGCCCGGAACCTCCCCGTCCCCGCCTACAAATGCTATGGCGGCGGCACGGTCACCGTCATCATCAAGGTCAACCGGGCCGGCCGGGTCGTCGACGCCACCGTGGATCCGTCGACTTCTTCCAACGACCCCTGCCTGAGAAAATGGGCCGTTTCCTTTGCGAAAACAGCCCGTTTCTCGGAATCCATGACTGCCGCCAATCCGCAGACCGGCGACATCATCTATCAGTTCATTGCGCAATAGGCGGCGCGTCGATGGCTTTCTTCAGCACGTCGTCGATCTCCAGATAATACTTGTAGAACGCATTCTCGCCCAGTTTTGAGTAGCGGGCGATGAGGGCGCGCAGCTGCGGCAGCAGATAAGGGGCCGTTTCCGCCCACTCCCCTTCCTTGAGTTCGATGCCGTCGCGATTCCGGGCAAAGGCCGGGAATGCGGAAGGCAGGTCCAGACTCTCCAGGAACCTGTCCATGGCCGGATAGGAGTCGATGGCGGCGAGGGCCTTCGGATGCTTGTCGAAGACCCAGGCCGCATAGCGCATCTGCGTCGACTTGCGGTTGCAGGCGATATAGAACTGCGTAGCGCGGGTCGTATCCACGGGGACAATAATGTCCGGGATGATGGCGCCGCCGCCATAGACCGTCCGCCCGAGGCGGGTCTTGTAGGCCTGCGTCGAATCGACCGTCAGGCCTTCTCCGGAATAGGCTTCGCCACCCAGATTGTAGCGGTCATAGGCCTCATATTCGTAATCGTCGGTGAAGGGTTTCTGGATGCAGCGGCCGGAAGGCGTATAGTAGCGGGCGACCGTCAGACGGATGCCGGAGCCGTCCGTAAAGTAGACGGGCTCCTGCACCAGTCCCTTTCCGAACGAACGGCGGCCCACAATGAGACCGCGGTCGTTGTCCTGGACGGCGCCGGCGAGAATTTCGCTTGCCGAGGCGGAGAATTCATTAATCAGGACCACCAGCTCGACATCCTGCAGCCGGCCCTTTCCTTCCGAATGAATCTCCTCGCGCGGGAACTTGCGGCCCTCGGTGTAGACGATCATCTCACCCGCCGGAAGAAGCTCCTGGGCGAGGTAGATGGCCTGGTCCATATAACCGCCGACATTGTCCCGAAGGTCGATGATCAGCTTCTGCATGCCGCTCTCCAGCAGCGGACCGAAGGCTTCAACGAAGTCGCGGTAGGTCGACATGGAGAACTTCGACAGGCGGATATAGCCGGTCCGGTCATTGATCATGAAAGAGGCGTCGACCGAATGGAGCGGAATCTTCCCGCGCTTGATTTCCACGGGAAAGACGGTCCCCTGGCGGTCAATGGTCAGCGTCACGCGCGTGCCGGAAGGGCCCTTCATGAGCCGGACCATGGAATCCTGCGGGAAGCGCTTGCCGGCGATAGCCCGCTCATCGACCTTCAGGATACGGTCCCCGGGCAGCAGGCCCGCCTTCTCGGACGGACCGCCGGAGATGACCTCCAGCACCGTCGCGGTGTCGTTCGGCACGTTGAACTGGATGCCGATGCCCTCGAAATCGCCCGCGAGCTGGCTCTCGGCCTCGTCGAGCTCCACCGGCGGCATATAGACGCTGTGCGGATCCAGCGACAGGAGGGCGGCGCTCAGGGCGGCGTCGGTCACCTCCTCGGGATCCACCTCGTCGACATATTTCTGCGCGACGATATCCAGGATCATGTCGAGCTTGTACCAGCTGCCCGAACCGGAGACGTCGTGGCGGACGACGACTTCGTGGCTGCGGGCCAGACGGACATAGCGGCGGCCGAGGATATACGAGGTCAGCAGCGTCCCGACGAGGACACCGATGAGGGCGATCGTAATGAGGGTGACAAGCGGCGGCCTGTTGTTACTGCTGCGGGTCATTGGGGCTTATCTTTTCCACATCCACACCGGCCCGGCGGAGAAGGTCGATGCCGTCCGTCAGGCGGTATTCATCGGCATATACGACCCGGCGGATACCGGCCTGGATGATCAGTTTGGCGCATTCCATACACGGCGAGTCCGTGATGTAGAGTGTCGCACCGGCGCTGTTGTTGCCGGACTTGGCGACTTTGGTGATGGCGTTCGCCTCGGCATGGAGGACGTAGGGCTTCGTGACGCCGTTAGCGTCCTCGCACTGGTTCTCGAAACCGGACGGTGTGCCGTTGTAGCCATCCGAAATAATCATCCTGTCCTTGACGAGAAGGGCTCCGACCTGGCGCCGCTTGCAATAGGAGTTGCGGGCCCAGACGGAAGCCATCTCGAGATATCTGCGGTCGAATTTATCCATTAGCTTCTCTGGTAGAGATAACGTTTGATACTGCGTTTCGGGGTCCTCTCGAAGTCCTCGGGGAGGAATTCGATCTTCTTGATCTGGGCATAGCCGGGCAGCTGCTTGTTGATCTCCGGCAGACCGGAGAGGATGCGCTGCTCGAGATCCTTGCGGGCGATGCCGTCGAGGTCGCCGAGGTGATAATCCGGGTAAATGAGGGCCGTCAGGCCGCCGTCGTCCTCGATGACGAGGGACTCGACGACATACATGACGTTGTTGATGACGGCCTCGAGCTCCTCGGGATAGATATTCTGGCCGGAAGGACCGAGAATCATGCACTTGGAGCGGCCGCGCAGGAAGAGGTAGCCGTCCTCGTCGATGATGCCCATGTCACCGGTGCGGAACCAGCCGTCATCGGTGAAGGACTCGGCCGTCGCCTTCTCGTTCTTGTAATAGCCGAGGCAGACGTTCGGTCCGTAGACCTGCACCTCGCCGGGAACATTTCTCGGGTCGTCGGAGTCCACGCGGATCTGCATGTTCAGGGCCGGACGGCCGCAGGAGCCGATCTTGGTCTTGTCCCAGTGTGCGTAGCAGATAATCGGGGCGCACTCGGTCATGCCGTAGCCGACGGTAAAGTGGAAGCCGATCTTGTGGAAGAACTTCTCCACTTCCGGGTTGAAGGCCGCACCGCCGAGGATCACCTCCTCGAACTTGCCGCCGAAGGACTGCGTGAGCTCCGTGCAGAACTTCTTCTGGATGAACTGGTCGACGATCGGGAGGTTCATGATGAGCTTGTTGCGGTCGATGATCGGCTTGAGCTTGGATTTGTAGACCTTCTCGATAATCAGCGGGACGGCGATGATGACGTCGGGCTTGATGTCGGCGAAAGCCTGCATGATGATCTTCGGGCTCGGAACGCGCGTCAGGAAGTGGACGTGCATGCCGATGGTCATCTCAAAGAGGAACTCGAACATCATGCCGTACATGTGCGCGGACGGGAGCATGGCGACGACCTGCATCCCTGCCTTGAGCATCGGCATGGCGTCGTTGTGGGCGAACTCGATGTTGGAGTAGAGCGCACGGTAAGGAATCATCACGCCCTTGGAGAAACCGGAAGTGCCGGAGGTGTAGTTGATCAGGGCGAGCTCCTCAGGGCTGTCCTCATAATAATTGAGGTCGTCGGCACCGAACATATTCGGGTAGCGACGGCCGAAAAGCTCGTTGAGGTGCTCGCGTACGTTGGCGATCTGCTCGGTCTTGGTGTAGAGGAACTTGAAGGTATTGATCTGGACGACGACATACAGTCCCGGCATCTCTTCGGGGCTGAGCCCTTCCCAGATCACCTCGTCGACGAAGAGGACCTTCGCCTCGGAATGGTTTACCAGGTGGTGGATGTTGTCGGCCTTGAATTCGTGGAGAATCGGCACGGCGACGGCGCCGTAAGTCGTGGCGGCGAGGAAGCATACGCCCCAGTTCGCCTGGTTGCGGGAGCAGATGGCGACCTTGTCGCCTTTTTCGAGCCCGCATTCCTCAAAAGCTATCTGTAACTTGGCGATGCGACGGGCCACATCCTTGTAACTCAGTGTAAGTCCCTGGTAGTTGGAAAGGGCCGGACGCTCCCAATTTGCCTTGAAGCTCTTCTCGATGAGCTTGTTGACTGATTTGAATTCCATTGTTCTCGATACAATATTATTAAGCAAAGTTACGTTTTTTTTCGTATCTTAGCAAGCGTTATGGCAGACATCGTTGCAAGAATCACGGAGATCATCTGGAGCCCGGCGCTCGTCGCGCTGCTCATCTTCGCCGGACTGTACTTCACCGTCGGCACCCGCTTTGTCCAGGTACGGCATTTCGGTGACATGGTCCGCTCGCTTTTCGCCGCCAAGGCAGGCACCGGAAAAGGCATTTCGTCCTTTGAAGCGTTCTGCATGGCCCTGTCCGGGCGCATCGGCACCGGCAACATCGTCGGTGTGGCGACCGCCATCGTCATCGGCGGCCCCGGAGCGGTATTCTGGATGTGGTTCATCGCCTTCTTCGGCGCGGCGACGGCCTTCATGGAATCGACCCTCGCACAGAAATACAAGTTCCGCCACGAAAGCGGCTTCCGCGGCGGTCCGTTCAGCTATATCGAGGCGGGCCTGAAGCAAAAATGGCTGGGCGTCGCCTTTGCGGTCGCCGCCATCCTGGGATACGGCCTCTGCCTCACGACCGTCCAGGCCAACGGCCTCGGAGCAGCCATGAGCAATGCCTTCGGCGTGAGGCCGCTCTGGATCGGCCTGGCGCTCGCCGGCGTGCTCGGGCTCGTCATTTTCGGCGGCCTGAGGAGCATTTCCCGCGCCTCCGCCATCATCACGCCCTTCATGGCGCTCGGCTACATCATCATCGCCCTGATCGTCATCTGCTGCAATATTTCGGAGGTGCCGCATGTCTTCGCGACCATTTTCCGGGAGGCTTTCGGGCTCGGTGCGGCGGGCGGCGGCATCATCGGCACGACCATCATGATGGGCGTCAAGCGCGGTCTCTTCTCCAACGAAGCCGGCCAGGGCGGCGGGGCCATCGTCTCCGCCTCCGCCGACGTCGCACACCCGGTCCGCCAGGGCTTCGCGCAGAGCTTTTCCGTCTATGTCGACACCCTTTTCGTCTGCACGGCCACAGCCCTGATGATCCTCATCGCGGCGCCGGATGGCCTCGGCGACAACTACGCCGGCTATACCCAGACCGCCATCGACAGCGTCTTCCCGGGCTTCGGCTCCGTCTTTGTCAGCATCGCCATGATCTTTTTCGTCTACACGACCATCATGGCCTACTATTTCTATTCGGAGTCGAGCCTCATGTATCTGATGCGGCGGCAAAGCGGTTCCCGGACGGAGAAGGTGCTCGTCACCCTTCTTCGGCTCGCCATCATGGCGATGGCCGTTCTCGGCACCGTCTACCAGGCACAGACGGTCTGGAACCTCGGCGACATCGGCGTCGGGCTCCAGGCATGGATCAATGTCATCGTACTGATTCTTCTCTCCCGCGAGGGCTTCCGCATACTCCGGGAGTTTGAAAAGAAGGATTAAGCGGCGAGCTACACCGTCGCGCCCGTCACGGCGTACTTCTCCTTCAGCAGCTCCACAACGGGATCCATGGCCTTCGGGAAGACTTTCCGGAGGTCGATTTCGTCGCTCTCCGAGAGGACCTTCTTGAGCGCACGCATGAAGTTGTCCTTGATTTCCGTGGCCAGGTTGACCTTGACGATACCGTTGGCGACGGCCTCTCTCACCTGGTCGTGCGGGATGCCCGAACTGCCGTGCAGGACGAGCGCCACGGGCGTTGCGGCATGGATGGCCGCCAGACGCGGAATATCGAGGTGCGGGGGCTGCTTGTAGAATCCGTGGGCGGAACCGATGGAGACCGCCAGGGCATCCACACCGGTCCGATTGACGAATTCCACAGCCTGCTCGGGAGTGGTGAAGCCGCCGCCCTGCTCCTGGCCGAGTTTCGCGACATAACCGAGCTCGGCCTCCACATTGGCGCCGTAGGGTTTCGCCATCTCAACGGCCTTGGCGGATGTCTCCACGTTCTCCTCGAAAGGCTTTTCGGAAGCGTCGATCATCACAGAGTCGAAACCTTCGTCCAGGCAATGCTGCACGAGCTCCAGGCTCGGACCGTGGTCGAGATGGATATACCCCTGCAGGCCAAAGTCTTCCATGACCTGGCGGCCCATCTTATAGGCTGTATGAAGGCCCATATAATCGATGGAAGAGCGGGTCAGCTGGAGCATCACGGGGGCCTTCATGGCCTGCGCAGCCCGTGCCACGCACACCAGCGTCTCATAATTATAGAAATTGGTAGCCAGCACGGCCGTCTTCCGGGCCTGGCAATCGTAGAGAACTTCACGGATGGTTTTCATGGTCATTGCATTTTACGACCGTAAAGATAGCCACAATCCGCTCAATTGTCAATACCCATTTATGATGAGCCGACCGTTACCAGATGACGGCCCGGGCCCAGCGACGGAGATGGGTCATAATCGGGGACATCTCCGCATTTTTGGGCTTATTTCTGCGGAGATGGGCCAAAAACAGGGACACCTCCGCAGTGCCAAGCTCCCGGACGACAAAAAGCACCGGCGAAATGCCGGTGCTTTCGTAGCCCCACGAGGAATCGAACCTCGATTTAAAGTTTAGGAAACTTCCGTTCTATCCGTTGAACTATGAGGCCATCGAGATTTCTCGACTGATAATTTTACTCAGCGCTCTTCTCGATGATCTGACGACCTCTGTAGTAGCCGCACTCAGGGCAGACTCTGTGGTAGAGGACGGATGCACCGCAGTTCGGGCAGGTGCTCAGGGTCGGGACAGGAGCGAAGTCATGGGTTCTTCTCTTGTCTCTCCGCTGCTTGGAGATTTTGTGTTTCGGATGTGCCATGTTGTTATATTTTTAAATTTATATTTCTCATCAAAAAAGGTCCTTGAGAGCCGAAAAGGGATTCTGAGCGGAATCGCCGTCCGAAGGCGACGGTTCCGGCTGCTGCCCGAGATATCTGACGGTATCGGCGTTGCACTCTCCGTCGGGGTGGACCCTGTGCAGCGGAAGTGCAAGGCAGGTGTAGTCGTAGATGATCTGGGCCATATCGAGGACCGCATCCGAGGCGTCCAGGTAGACGATCTCGCGGTCACCCTCCATCATGTCGGACTCTCCGGGCTCGGGCTCGCTGCCGAACTTCACGCTCAGCAGAACCGTCTCGGAGACAGGGAGCTGCAACTCCTCGAGGCATCTGTCGCAAAGCGTCGTGACAGAGCCTTCGATCTGGCAGTCGACACCGATGTAACGGCCGGACTTCTCAACCACGGCCTCCACGCGGAGGTCAGCATCGAGAATCTCAGTATTCCCGTAACTCTCAAAGAACTTTTTATCGGCCTTCCAGGCGAATTCGCTCTTTCCGGCCGGAATCCCGTTCAGCGGTAAATCGTATGTTTTTTCCATCGTCATTGCCTCCAAACAGGGATAGGGGTGCAAAGATAAGAAAAAAATTCCGAACTTCAACTGATATTAGTCGAAATTGTCGGATTTCCGCTTGCGGTCGAGCGGGTCGAGGAGGATTTTACGCATGCGCATGTAGTGCGGCGTGATCTCCACGAGCTCGTCTTCCTGGATATACTCGAGCGCTTCTTCCAGCGAGAACTTGATGGCGGGCGGCAGGACGACCTTCTCGTCGGACCCGGAAGCACGGACATTGGTCAGCTTCTTGGTCTTGCAGATGTTGATGTTGAGGTCGCGGTCGCGGGTATGCTCACCGACCACCTGGCCGCCATAGATCTCCTCGCCGGGCTCGACGAAGAAACGGCCGCGGTCCAGCAGCTTATTCATCGAATACGCCACCGCCTCGCCGGTCTCCAGCGACACCAGGGAACCGTTCGTGCGCATCTCGATATCGCCCTTGTAAGGCTGATAATCCTTGTAGCGGTGCGCCACGACGGCCTCGCCCTGCGTCGCGGTCAGCAGATTGGAGCGGAGACCCATCAGGCCGCGGGTCGGAATCTCGAACTCGAGAAGCGTCCGGTCGCCGCGCGGTTCCATGCGGATCAGCGCAGCCTTGCGGCGGGTCGACAGCTCGATGGCGGCACCGACAAACTGCTCGGGCACCTCGATGGAGAGCTCCTCGATCGGCTCGCAGCGCTGGCCGCCGATGGTCTTGTCGAGCACCTTCGGCTGGCCGACCTGGAGCTCGAAGCCCTCGCGGCGCATGGTCTCGATGAGCACCGACAGATGCAGGACGCCGCGGCCGTAGACCATGAAGGAATCGGCGTTGGGGCCCGGTTTCACGCGCAGCGCAAGGTTCTTCTCCAGCTCGCGCTCGAGGCGGTCCTTGATGTGGCGGGAGGTCACATACTTGCCGTCCTTGCCGAAGAACGGGGAGTTGTTGATCATGAAGAGCATGGACATTGTCGGCTCGTCGACGGCGATGGGCGGCAGGGCCTCGGGGTTCTCCCAGTCAGCGATCGTGTCACCGATCTCGAATCCGTCGATGCCGACAACGGCGCAGATATCGCCGCAACCGACCTCGTCGACGTTTGCCTTGCCAAGGCCCTCGAAGACCATCAGCTGCTTGACCTTGGACTTCTCCACGACGTCGTAGCGCTTGCACAGGCTCACGTTCATGCCGGTCTTCAGCGAACCGCGGGTAATGCGGCCGACGGCGATCCGGCCGACGTACGGGGAGTACTCCAGGGAAGAAATCAGCATCTGCGGCGTACCCTCAACGACCTCCGGAGCGGGAATCTCCTCGAGAATCGTGTCGAGAAGAGCCGTGATGTCGCTTGTCTGCTGCTTCCAGTCGTGGGACATCCAGCCCTGCTTGGCGCTGCCGTAGATGGTCTTGAAATCGATCTGGTCCTCGGAAGCGCCGAGGTTGAACATCAGGTCGAAAACCTCTTCCTGGACCTCGTCGGGACGGCAGTTCGGCTTGTCGACCTTGTTGATCACGACAATCGGCTTCTTGCCGAGCTCGATGGCCTTCTGCAGCACGAAACGCGTCTGGGGCATGCAGCCCTCAAAGGCGTCAACCAGCAGCAGCACGCCGTCGGCCATGTTGAGCACGCGCTCGACCTCTCCGCCGAAGTCGCTGTGCCCGGGGGTGTCGATGATGTTGATCTTGACGCCCTTGTAGGTCACGGAAACGTTCTTGGCGAGGATGGTGATGCCTCTCTCCCGCTCGAGGTCGTTGTTGTCGAGAATGAGGTTCCCGAGGTCCTCCGGCCTGCGGACAAGGTTTGCCTGGTAGATCATGCGGTCCACGAGCGTCGTCTTGCCGTGGTCGACATGGGCGATGATGGCGATGTTGCGAATATCCATAGTCTTTCCAATAAAAAGCCCGAAGCTTTGAGCCTCGGGCTTGTGCGCGAAATCAGAGTCGAACTGACACGTCCTTTCGGACACTACCTCCTGAGAGTAGCGCGTCTACCAATTCCGCCATCCGCGCAAAATGTGGATTGCAAAGGTACGAACTTTTTTCGAATCTGCAAGGGCTTCGCTACAATACTTTTTCAAAAATTACCGTCTCCTCCCAGGCATCCGCCCAGAGGGTCAGCCGCGTACGCGCATAATCGAGCGTCATCTCGGCATCGGCGAGGTCCGGAGCCGACCAGTCATACCCGCCGCGGGCCATCAATTCCCCAAGCGCGAAGTGCCGGAGCACCTCATCCGTAAAGAGCACCTCCATCGTCAGCGAGGCGTCCTTTTGCCGCGGCAGGCAGACCGTCGTTTCTCCCGCCGCGTCGAAGGGCGGGAGACGATAGGAAAACAGACCCTCCCGGGGCGCTCCTCCCGGCGAGAATCCGGACACGTTGCCGTCCACGGTAAGACGGAACGGGAACGGCTCCCCACTGCTGTCCGAAGCGAGGCGGAGGGTCAGAAGGCAGTAATTCTTCCGCAGGGAAACGGCGCAGGAGGCCACTTCCCCGGAGGTATCGACCCGGTGGGCGTCCAGATACACGGGCGGGCAGTCCTCCCCCGGCGGAATCTCCCAGCCGTCGCCGGAAAACGTCCCGGAGGATCTCGGATAGACCGCCAGCACGTCCACTTTCCCGCGCGGGACGTTCATGACAAGATCGCCGTCACCGGGAAGGGTCAAGGTGCGGCTTTCCTGCCACGATCCGTCCGGAAGCGACAGGGAAAGGCAGACTTCCGCGAACGGAACGCCCGAAAGGTCGATATGCAGGCGACAGGGGCATTCGTCCCGATCTTCAAGTACCGAACAGGCGGTCGGGAGGAGGAGGATAGTAGAAAAAACTCGATTGAATCGTTTCATGAAAGGATCAAACTATAAATAACGGGGTCTCCCCCTCCCCGGCCGTTCAGAAAATATAAGTCAGCGCGATGACGACGTCGTCCGGCAGCAGGAAAGCCTTCTTTCCCTCGCCGGTCGTCAGGCCGCAGACCGGACAGTCATAGGTCGTATAATGGTCCCGGCCCGCCCAGACGCCGACCCCGAATTCGAGGTCGAGATGGGGGCCGATCATATAGGAATACCCGCCCTGGACGGCGACTCCGACACGCCGGCCCTCCCGGGTCTCGGCCGAGCGCATGCCGCCGGCATTGTATTCCTGGAACTGCGCCTTGGGGCCGACCCACCAGCCCGAATACACGTGCCAGGGCCACCAGCGCGACGACAGGGCGAAGGCGCGCTGCTTGTTCTGGACGGGGCCCTCCTTCTTCGTATAGGAGAAAGGATTGTAGCGGGCAGCGAGCCCAAGCGTCCAATGGCGCGCCACGGACATGGACGCCTCGCCGTTGAGCGTCCCGTAGTTGGCATACTGGACAAGGTTCGTCGACACGGCATAGCGCTGGGCAAAGGCCGGCACGCAGGCGGAAAGGCTCAGCAGCAGCGCCGCCGCCAGCAGGCCCCATTTTTTCGTCAAGCCCGACCTGACCGGGCATCTATACACCTTACTTTGCATAACGGCTGAACACGGATTGGATGGTGGATGAACGGGCCGGATAGAGCTCCAGGAGCTTGTTTTGCAGGGCCTCGCGGGAGGTCACCCCGGAGGTCAGCGCGGCAAAGAGTTCCGCCCGGGAGAACCCGCGCTCGTCGAGATAACGGAATATCTGCGGATAGAACCACCAGGAGGTGCCGAAAGGGGGCATGGAACCGCCGTAGCGCTCCGCGTAGAGCTTGCTTTCCATATAATAGGCCCACATCTCCCCTACCTCACAATAGCCCGCCAGGCTGCCCGAACCGTCGCCGTAGGTCTCGCCGGCGGTCTTGAGGAAGGACAGGCTGATATACTCGATATACTTGTTCCAGTAGGCGTTGCCGACACGGCTGTAGTGGGTCGCATGGGAGAGTTCGTGGACCGTCGAGGCGTAGATGGACGCATAGTCGCCGTGGTCCTCGACGCCGACCGTTATGTCGGGCGCAAACAGCTTGACGAGCCAGCCCAGGCCGCCCAGATACTCGCCGAGCACACCGTCATCGATGAGGGCCCCATGGTGGAGCATCACCGCCGAAGAAGCATTCATCTTCTGGAGGATCCACAGGCGCAGGTCCGACGGCGGCGCGGGCAGGTCCATGTCCGTCTCGCCGCAGCGGGTGATGTAGTCGTAAACGGCATTGTTGACCACGCAGCGGCAGAAGAGCTTGCGCTCGGAGTCCGCCGTCACGGTGACGTCCATGCCGGAGGGATCCCCCTTTCCGAGGGTCGAGACCGAGGCCGGGACAAGCACCTTGTTGACCCCGATGTTGAACTTCTTACTGTTGGTAAAAACGAGCCTGTAGCGCGGCCTGGCAGAGTATTTCTTCGAAATCTTGTAATAGCCGTCGCGGTCGGTATAGGTCGACGAAAACTTGACGAAGACGTTCGTCATCACACGGACGCCGGCGACCCCGAAAGGCTTCCCGCCGTCGACCTTGTCGTCGACGATGGTGATCCGTCCCTCGGGATGGACCGACGAGCCCCGCGTCTCGGGCAGGAGCATCTCCTCATTCCCCGTCAGGCGGAAAGCCTCCCGCTCCACGGCGTCCCAGTCGATGTCCGGCGCGCGGGTAGCGTCACTGTCGGGGATATAGCAGCGGTCCAGGACCTCGCAGCGGATGTCCTCCGGGAAGACGAAATCCTTGCCGACGACGGCATACTGCCAGGTTATCCGCTCCCCGTCCACGGCCGGATCGTGATAGTAATCCCCCTCGCGAAGGATCTGGTAGTCGAAGGGATGGTCCGACAGTTCGAGGCCCTGGCCGATCAGCTCCTCCAGCTGCTCATCATCTTCCGGCAGGAAGCGGGCATAGATGTGCGTCGCCTCCACGTCCACGCGGCCGGCCTTGGTCGGATAGAGCCTGGCGAGAGCCGCCTTGACATGTTCGACGGAATAGGGGTCCTCCAGCTGCTGACCGAGGACAATCATCTCGTGGTAGACGGCTTCATCGCCGTCCCTGCCCCCGTCCTCCACTGGAGGCGCGTCCTCGCGGCTGCAGGAAAGCAGGGCGGCAAGGCACAGCAGGGCGGAAATCATCTTTCTTCTTCTCATGGCACAAATCTTTTAGTGCCGCAAAAGTAGAAGAAGCTATCCGTGTACCGAAAAAGTAAACATTTAAATGCGATAATCGGCCTCCTGCGCACGCAGAAAGCCGATTATCAGAACATGAAACGGACGATTTTTCGTAAAAAAGGGAACCCTCCCGATCGGAACTGTCAGAGTATCAATCCCTTGCCCCGATTATCCGTTTCAAAATAAATGGGCACTTTCTAGAAATACGTCACCGTCTTCTGCTCGATGGCGGAAACGAGGCTGTTGCCGAGGCGGCTCACGCCGAAGCGGAAGAGCTCCTTGTTCAGCCACTCCTTGCCGAGGAGCGTATTCACGATCGAATAGTAGCAGACGGCATCCATCGCGGAGGACACGCCGCCGGCGGCCTTGAAGCCCACCTTGCGGCCGGTCTTCTCATAGAAGGCCTTGATGCACTCGCACATGATGTAGGCGGACATCGGCGTGGCGTTGACCTCAACCTTGCCGGTGGAAGTCTTGATGAAGTCGGCGCCGTTTTCCATCGCAAGGAAGGACGCGTCGGCAATCCGCTCGGGGGTAACCAGAAGGCCTGTTTCGAGGATGACCTTCATGCAGACATGGCGGCCCGCCGCGGCAGCAGCCTCGTCGATGGTCTTCCGGGCGGCGGCTATTTCCTTGCCGGCGGCCTCATAGTCACCGTCGAGGAAGCTGGCCAGCGAAAGGACGATGTCAATCTCGTCGGCGCCGTTTTCGATGGCGTGACGCGTCTCGAGCAGCTTCACGTCGAGGAAGCTCTGTGTGCTCGGGAAACAGGTGGAGACCGTCGTCACATGGAGCTCGGGCGAGCAGCGGGTGTCACGGACGACAGAGGCAAAATTGGGGTAGACGCAGATGGATGCGGGCAGCGGATAGTCCGGGTACTCCTTGTAGAAGTCGTTGATCTTCTCGACGAACTTCTTCACGGAGGACGGCGTGTCGTTCGGGCGCAGCGTCGTCATGTCCATGATGGAGAAGCAGGTCCTGAGGACCTCCGGAGAAACGACCTTGTCGATATTCTCGGCAATGATATCCAGACTCCGGCCGATGGCCTCCTTGTCGGGCGTGTAACCGTATTTCTTGTAAAGTTCCATATATTTTAATGTATTAAGTTTATCCTCTGATTTGTATCTTGAATCCTTCTTCCACGAGCGGGCGGACAATCTCCGCCATCTCCTCCGGCGACACCTTGGCGATGCCCTTGAGGGGCGTTTCCCGGTCCACCGTATAGACCATCACCTCCCGCGGACGCAGCTCCCGGACAATCCGGAGCCAGCCCTCCACATTCTCAGGAGCCGTCGAATCGAAGTCGGGGCACCGCAGGAACATGGTCTGCAGGATGAAATTCCCCTCGAAGCGGCGCAGGTTCGCGACCACTTCGTCGAGGTCATAGCCGCCCCCGACGGGACGGTTGATGCGGCGCACCAGCTCCGTCGTCGCGGCATCGATCTTCAGGATCGGGTTGTCCACCTTCCGCAGCGCCTCGAAGACGGCTTCACGGCCGATGCGGGTCGCATTGGAGAGAATCGACACCTTCGCCGCCGGGAAGAACGTATCCCGCAGCGCCAGGGTTATGTCGATCATTTCCGGGAACTCCGGATTGAGCGTCGGCTCCCCGTCGCCGGAGAAGGTGATGGAATCGATGGGCGTACCCGCTTCCCTGCAGGCCGAAAGCTTCGCCCGGAGCGCCTCCCGAAGCTCCTCCGACGTCGGCAGGCGTCGGTCGCCGAGGCCGTCCGCATTCCAGCCGCACTCGCAGTAGATGCAGTCGAAATTGCACAGTTTCCCGCGCTCGGGCAGGAGATTGATGCCGAGCGAGGATCCGAGCCGGCGGCTGTGGATCGGGCCGAAAACGAGGGTTTCTCTCATCATAGGGCAACGGTCGGATAAGGACGGTCCGCCATGAAAAGCACGGACGGACGGTAAGGACAGAGCGAATCCCGGCGGGCCCAGAAGAGGCTGTCTTCCCACACGCGGCACGCGGTCGAATCGAGGGGCTCGACAACCCTCACCGGCTGGACCCACAGCGTATCCTTCTGCCCGCTGGGGCGGTAGCGCCTCAGATAATCCTTGATGTTATTGCGGACATCCAGCTCCGCCTCCACCTCGTTCTGGTGCTTCTCCAGGGAGGCCACGGCGACATCCATCGCGCGCTTGTAGCGAAGCGGATCCCGCAGATAATACTTCATGCTGGCGACCACCTGCTCTTTGGTATAGCCGTGCTTCCGGAGCACTTCGGCATACACGAAGGAAGTATCGGCCTTCGACCGCTGCGCCGTGTGGGTCTTGACCCACTGGTCCGCCAGCAGCAGCTCGGCATAGAGGCTGCCGAACTCTTTCTGGGGGATGATCTTCGGTCCCTTGCGGCAGCCCGCAAGCGCGAGCAGCAGCATCAGGACGGCGGTTATGCGGACAAAGGTCTTCATTCTCTTAACGCAGGACGGCTCCGAACTGGTTCTGGAAGGTGGCGAGAATCTTGTTCATCGCGCCCTCGACATCGCCATCGGTAAGGGTCCGCTCGGGATCCTGCAGCACGAAACTCATCGCGTACTGCTTCTTGCCGGCGGGGATCTTGTCGCCGCGGTAGACATCGAAGAGCGACACGCGGGTCACAAGCTTCTTGCCGGCCTTGAAAGCGGCCTTGCGGAGCTCGTCGTAGCTGACGGACTCGTCGAGAAGAAGGGCAAGGTCGCGGCGGACCTCCGGGAAACGCGGCATCTCCTTGAAGGAGAACTTGTCCCGTTTGACGAGGGTGAAGAGCACCGGCCAGGAAATCTCGGCCACGAAAACGGGCTGTTTGATGCCGAAGGACTTCGCAAGGGCGGGCTGGACGGTACCGAAGGTAGCAAGGAGCTGGCCCTGGCCCGGCAGGCTGTAGGTCAGGCCCTCGGCGAAAATGTCGGACGGGGCGGTGCCGATGACAAGCTGTCCCGGATCGATCCGGTAGCGGCGGAGCAGGAGCTCCAGATAGGCCTTCAGCTCGAAGAAGCTGCTCTTTCCGGCCGGGTTGCGCCAGGACTTTTCGGGCGTACCGGACAGGACGAGGGAGAAGCAGGGATGCTCCTCGTAGCTCTCGAGCGTCGTCCCGTCTCCCTTCTCCGGAAGGCGCTGATAGACAGAGCCGTACTCGAAGAATTTCAGGGAACTGATCTGGCGGTTGATGTTGTAGGCGACCACCTCGAGGGCGTTCAGGATCAGCGTCTGGCGAAGGACGTTGAGGTCGGAGCTCAGCGGGTTGACGATCCGGACACAGCGCTCGGCCGGGAAGGTCGTCAGCCTGGCGTAGTACTCTTCCTTCGTCAGGGAATTGTTCATCGTCTCCGTGAAGCCGTTCGCGGCCAGGAAGTTGGAGATGTTGTTGCGGATGGCCTCCGGGGACGGGCTCGGGGTCGGCTGGGTCGACATGCGGAGGATCTCCGGAATCTCGATGTTGTTGTAGCCGTAGATGCGGAGGATCTCCTCGACGACATCGCATTCGCGGGTCACGTCGACCATGTAGGTCGGAGCCGCGACGAGGGCGCCGCCGGGACGTTTCTCCACGAATTCATAGCAGAGCGCGGAGAGGATCCTTTCGATGGTGTCATGGCCGATCTTCTTGCCGATGAAGGCCTCGATGCGGTCGTAGTCGAGGTCGATCCGCTTCCGCTCGCAGGTGCCGGGAACGCAGCATTCGCGCACGCCGCCGACGACCTTTCCGCCGCAGAGCTCAAGGATGAGCAGGGCGGCGCGCTTGCCGGCATACAGGGCGGCATTCGGGTCCGCACCGCGCTCGAAGCGGAACGAGGCGTCGGTCGAAAGACCGTGCCGGCGGGCCGTCTTGCGGATGGAGGTCGGGTGGAAGTAAGCGCCCTCGATGAAGACGTTCCTGGTGCTCTCCGTCACGCCGGAATCCTCACCGCCGAACACGCCGGCGATGCACATCGGCCCCACGGTGTCACAGATGACCATGTCGGCCGGATCGAGCTTGCGCTCCACACCGTCGAGGGTCTTCAGGGTCTCCCCTGCCGCCGCGCGGCGGACGACGACCTTTCCGCCGCGGATCTTGTCGGCGTCGAAGGTATGCAGCGGCTGTCCGGTCTCGAAAAGGACGAAGTTGGAGATATCCACGACATTGTTGATCGGGCGGAGACCGATGGACAGGAGCTTGTCCTGCAGCCACTTCGGGGACGGGGCGACGGTAATGCCCTCGACCGTGATGCCGGTATAGCGCGGGGCGCCGTCGGCATCGGGGACCTCGACGGGGATGGACTCGCCCTCGCCTTCGCGGAACGCCTCCACGGACGGGAGGGTCAGCGCGCACGGGAGGTCGCGGCTCCTGAGGTAGGCGTACAGGTCGCGCGCCACGCCGATATGGGAAGCCGCATCGATGCGGTTCGCCGTGATTTCATATTCGATGACGGTCTCCTCGCCGAGCCGGAGGTACTCCTTGGCGCTCGTTCCGGGCACGGCCTCGGGCTCGAGGACCATGATGCCCTCGTGCGAAGCGCCGATACCGAGCTCGTCCTCGGCGCAGATCATGCCGAAGGACTCCACGCCGCGGATCTTGGACTTCTTGATCTTGAAGTCGCCCGGGAGGTTCGTACCGATGCGGGCGAAGAGCACCTTCTGCCCGGCGGCGACGTTCGGGGCGCCGCAGACGACCTGGACCGGCTCGGGCGAGCCGTCGTTGACCGTCGTGATGTGGAGGTGGTCCGAATCCGGATGCGCCTCGCAGGTCAGCACTTCGGCGACCACGACGCCGGCGAGTCCGCCCGGAATCTGCTCCGTCGTCTCGACACCGTCCACTTCGATACCGATGGAGGTCATCGCTTCGGCGACCTCGTCGGCAGTCAGATTGCACTGCAGGTAATCCTTAAGCCAGTTGTAGGAGAGTTTCATATGCTATTTGTCTATATCTTCCTGGGAGAAAAGGGAATCGACGAATTCGCGCTTCGAGAAGACCTTGAGGTCGTCGATGCCTTCGCCGATGCCGATGAACTTGATGGGGATCTTGAAGCGGTCCACGATGCCGACCACGACACCGCCCTTCGCGCTGCCGTCGAGCTTCGTCACGGCGAGGGCCGTCACGTCGGTCGCCTTGGAGAACTCCGTCGCCTGCATGAAGGCGTTCTGGCCCGTCGACGCATCGACGACCAGCAGCACCTCGTGGGGACCGTCCGGCACCACCTTGCGGATGACGTTGCGGATCTTCGTGAGCTCGTTCATCAGGTCCACACGGTTGTGGAGACGCCCCGCCGTATCGATCAGCACGACGTCCGCATCCTTCGCCACCGCGCTCTTGACGCTGTCGAAAGCGACCGAGGCCGGGTCGGAACCCATGCCCTGCTTGACGATGTCCACGCCCGCACGCTCCGCCCAGATGACGAGCTGGTCCACGGCCGCGGCACGGAAGGTATCCGCCGCGCCGATGACGACCTTCTTGCCCTGCGCACGTAGGTGCGCCGCGAGCTTTCCGATGGTCGTCGTCTTGCCGACGCCGTTGACGCCGACAACGAGCACGACATAGGGCTTCTTCGTGAAGTCGAACGGAATCACCTTCGTGTCGACCGTCTCTTCCTCGCTGACATTGAGGAGCTTGGCGATCTCGTCGCGGAGCATTCCCGTGAGCTCGTCCATCGACATGTATTTGTCGCGGTCCACGCGCTCCTCGAGATTGTCGATGATCTTAAGGGTCGTATCCACGCCCATGTCGGTCGAAATCAGCGCCTCCTCGATGGCGTCGAGCACGTCATCGCTCACACGGGACTTCCCCACAACGGCCCTTGAAAGCCGCTGGAAGAAGTTTTCGTTGGTCTTTTTGACCCCTTTCGAGAAAAGTCCCATCTTCGTTTCTATTAACTTGCAAATATAATCATTTTGCCTGCACAAAACAAAAAAAAGCCCGGCCGGGAACGGTCGGGCTAAGATGGTATGAGATCCCACGGACGGGGCCGTGGAATGATGGACAGACGGAGCTTACTTCTTGGCGAAGAACTCTTTCTCCTTGCCTTCCTCGACGAGCTGCTCAACGAAAACGTAAGCGCCGGTCTTCGGGGACTTCTCCATGCGGATCACCTTGACCATGTGCTTGGCACCGGCCTTGGCGTCGAAGGTAGCAACAGCTTTTTTTGCCATAGTTTAATCTCCTCTAATTACTTGATTTCACGATGGAGGGTGACCTTCTTGAGATACGGATTGTATTTCATCCGCTCGAGGCGCTCCGGGGTGTTCTTCTTGTTCTTGGTGGTGATGTAACGAGACATACCAGGTACACCGCTCTCTTTCTGCTCAGTGCACTCCAGGATGACCTGCACCCTGTTTCCTTTAGCTTTCTTTGCCATAATCTCTAAATTTAAACAAGGTTAACGTATCCTTTCTGCTGGGCCTCGCGAAGGACGGCGTCGAGACCGTTCTTCTCGATGTTGCGCATACCCTTGCAGGTGACGCGGAGGGTGACGAAACGCTGCTGCTCTTCGCTCCAGAACCTCTTGGTCTTGAGGTTGAGGTCGAAGGTGCGCTTGGTGCGGAGTTTGGAGTGGGCGACGTTGTTGCCGACCATTCTCTTTCTACCGGTTACTTGACAAACCTTTGACATGATATTTTACTTTTTTATTGTTTATACTTTGTTGTTTCGGGGCTACAGAAACTTGAAGAATCTGCTCCACCGGATGTTAAACGGGAAGGAGCCCCCGTCGGGGTCCGTGGACAACCAGATCATAAACGGCTTTCCGACGATGTGGTCCTCGGGGACAAAGCCCCAGTACCGGGAGTCGAGGGAGTTATGCCGGTTGTCTCCCATCATGAAGTAGTAGTCCTGCTGAAAAGTGTAAGTCGTGCCGATTTCGGCCTTTCCGCCCTCGTACACCTCGATGAGGCGCTTGTAGACCGGAAGATTTCCCTCGGTGAGCACCACGCTCGCGCCCTTGGACGGGATCCAGAGCGGACCGTAGTTGTCACGGGTCCATGTGCTGTCGGCGCTGTACCAGGGGAAGAGGGCTGTCGCATCGGGCAGTTCCTTTCCGCTGAGGGCGTACCGCATGTCGGTCCTGGCGTTACGGAAGACATTGTGGCTGACGCGGACACCGTCGAAAACGGTCTGCTTCTCGCCGTCAATGAATACGTAACCGTCCCGGACCTCCAGCGTGTCACCCGGCAGGGCGACGCAGCGCTTGACGTAGTGGTCCTTCTTGTCCATCGGACGGACCACGATGGGACCCAGCGAACGCTCCGCCGCCACTCGGCCCAGGTCGCGGACGGCCTGGTGGTAATCGACGGCAGGTGCTTTCTTCAGGACCGTATCCCCGTTGGGGAAGTTGAACACCACGATGTCGCCCCTTTTGACGTGTCCCAGTCCGGCCATCCTGCGATACTTGTTCTGGATGAGCGTCGAATAGGACTCACCACCGAAGATGGTGTTGTGCGTAAACGGCACGGTCAGCGGGGTCTGCGGGATGCGCGGTCCGTAGGAGAGCTTGCTGACGAAGACATGGTCTCCGGTCAGGAGCGTTCCCTCCATGGAGGGGGAAGGAATCACGAAGGCCTGGAAGAAAAACATGTTGATGAACGTCACGACGAGGACGGCGAAGATGATGGCATCGAGCCAATCCAGCCAGACGTTGTGCTTCTCGCCCTCCTTGTAGGTCTTCTTCCAGAACGCCCACTTCACTTTCTTCGTGATGCAGGAGTCGAAGATGACGCCGAGGCCGATCAGCCACCAGAAGTTTCCCAGCCAGATCACCCACAGGATGTAAAGGACGGACCAGAAGCCCAGCTTTACCCAGCGGTTCGCAACAACCGCCTTGATCCTGAGGAGTATTTCCTTCCAGCTGACTTTCACTTTTTCAAAGAACTGTAAAAATTCAAAGAACTACTTGACAGAGTTCACAATAGCCTCAAAAGCCTGAGGATTGTTCATGGCAAGGTCGGCAAGCACTTTGCGGTTCAGACCGATGTTCTGCTTTGCGAGACGACCCATAAACTGGGAGTAGGAGATACCGTACTGACGGGCGGCAGCGTTGATACGCTGGATCCACAGTGCGCGGAATTCTCTTTTCTTGGCGCGACGGTCGCGATAGGCGTAGGTGAGACCTTTTTCGTAGGTGTTCTTCGCGACGGTCCAGACATTCCTTCTGGAGAGGAAGTTACCGCGGGTTCTCTTAAGAATCTTTTTGCGGCGTGCCCTGGAGGCAACAGAGTTAACTGATCTAGGCATTTTTTAAATCATTTTTGGAGGCAGTGGCCTTTCATTTCCAGGCGCTTTCGACTGCATTCCAGTTAAACATTAAGTGACTTAGAGGACCAGCATTTCTTTTACCCGGTTGACGTCGACCTTCTCGATGAGGGCGAAGTGGTCCAGGTTGCGTTTCTGCTTCTTGGTCTTCTTGGTGAGGATGTGGCTGTGGTAAGCGTGTTTCCTCTTGATCTTTCCCGTTCCGGTAAGCGTGAAGCGCTTTTTGGCACCGGAGTTGGTTTTAAGCTTTGCCATTGTTTTGTTATTAATAATTATACATTAAGGTAATACCTTATTTCTTTTTAAGCGGAGCGAGCATCATCGTCATTCGCTTGCCCTCGAGCACCGGCATGTTTTCGGCGCGGCCGCAATCCTCGAGCTCGACGGCGAAGCGAAGAAGTTGCTTCTCGCCCTGCTGGGCGAACTGGATCGAACGGCCCCGGAAGAAGATCGAGGCTTTCACCTTCGACCCCTCGCCGAGGAACTCCCGGGCGTGCTTGAGTTTGAACTGGAAGTCGTGCTCGTCGGTGTTCGGTCCGAAGCGGATTTCCTTGATCACAATCTTCGCGGCGTTCTGCTTCATCTCCTTGGCCTTCTTGCGCTGCTGATAGAGATACTTCTGGTAATCCAGAATCTTGCAGACGGGCGGATCCGCCTTGGCGCTGATCTCAACAAGGTCGAGTTCGAGTTCGTCGGCCAGGGCCTGGGCCTTGGCGATCGGGTAAATCCCCTGCTCCGGGATGTTCTCTCCTACGAGACGTACCTGCTGGGCAGTGATCTCTCCGTTGATACGGAGCTCGTTCTCATCTTTGTTCTGACCGGCAGGCTGATTGCCGCGACCGGGTTTCGGTCTCGGACCTGCAGGCTTGGGTCTGTAAGGCGTTGCGATAAAAAAATCCTCCTTAATTTAATGTTACATAAATAATTACTGGGCCAGCTCTTCCTTGACCGCTGCGGCGATGTAACTGACAAGGCCCTCGACGGTCATGGATCCCTGATCCACGGCGTTGTGTCGGACAGAGACGGTCCCCTCGGCCACTTCCTTCTCGCCTACGATGGCGATGATCGGAACCCTCATCAGCGAGACTTCGCGGATGCGCTTGCCGAGCGTTTCGTTCCTGTCGTCAACAGAACTGCGAATTTCGCTATTTTTCAGCAAACTACAAACTTTTTTTGCATAATCTGCATATTTTTCGCTCACAGGCAGCACTTTTACCTGGTCCGGGTTGAGCCAGAGCGGCAGATGGCCGGCCGTATGCTCGAGCAAAACGGCGACAAAACGCTCGAGGGAACCGAACGGCGCGCGGTGGATCATCACCGGACGCTTCTTGCTGCCGTCGGAATCCGTATACTCGAGCTGGAAGCGCTCGGGGAGGTTATAGTCCACCTGGATGGTACCGAGCTGCCAGCTGCGGCCGATGGCGTCCTTGACCATGAAGTCGAGCTTCGGGCCGTAGAAGGCGGCCTCGCCGGTCTCGATCACGAAGGGAAGGCCTTTGCTCTTGGCGGCGTCGATGATGCCCTGCTCGGCCTTGTTCCAGTTCTCCTCGCTGCCGATGTACTTGGACGGGTTCTTCGGGTCACGCAGGGATACCTGGGCCGTGAACTTCTCGAAGTGGAGTGTCTTGAAGACATAGAGGATCAGGTCGATGACCTTCTCGAACTCTTCCTGGAGCTGGTCCTGGCGGCAGAACAGGTGGGCGTCGTCCTGGGTGAAGGAACGGACGCGGGTCAGGCCGTGGAGCTCACCGCTCTGCTCGTAGCGGTAGACGGTACCGAACTCGGCGAAGCGCAGCGGCAGGTCGCGATAGGAACGCGGGCTGCTGCGGAAAATCTCGCAGTGGTGGGGGCAGTTCATCGGCTTGAGGAGGTACTCCTCGCCTTCCTGCGGCGTGTGGATCGGCTGGAAGGAGTCCTTGCCATACTTGGCGTAGTGGCCGGAAGTGACGTAGAGGTCCTTGGCACCGATGTGCGGGGTCACGACGGGAAGATAGCCGTACTCCTCCTGCTTGCGGCGGAGGAAGGTTTCGAGCGTGTAACGCAGGGCGGCGCCTCTCGGGAGCCACAGCGGCAGGCCAGCGCCCACCCTCGGGGAGAAGGTGAAGAGTTCCATGTCCTTGCCGATCTTGCGGTGGTCGCGCTTCTTGGCCTCTTCGAGGACCACGAGGTACTCGTCGAGGAGGGACTTCTTCGGGAAGGTGATGCCGTAGATGCGGGTCAGCTGCTGGCGCTTCTCGTCACCGCGCCAGTAGGCGCCGGCGAGGGCGGTCAGCTTGACGGCCTTGATGAGCTCCGTGTTGCGAAGGTGCGGGCCGCGGCACAGGTCCGTGAAAGCGCCGTTGGTGTAATATGTGATCGTGCCATCCTCGAGTTCGGAAATCAGCTCCTGCTTGTACTGGTCGCCTTTTTCCGTGAAGTGCTTCAGGGCCTCGGCCTTGGAGACTTCGATGCGGCAGAAGTCCTGCTTCTCGCGGGCGAGCTCCAGCATCTTCTGCTCGATCTTGGCGAAGTCGGCGTCGGAGAGCGTCTGGCCACCAAGGTCCACATCATAGTAGAAGCCGTTCTCCACGGCCGGACCGATGCCGAACTTGACGCCCGGATAGAGGGCCTCGAGGGCCTCTGCCATCAGGTGCGAAGAGCTGTGCCAGAAGACTTTCTTGCCTTCTTCGTCGTCCCACTTCAGGAGCTTGATCTCCCAGTCCTGCGTGAGCGGACGGGTCACATCGAGGGTGGTTCCCTTGGCGGCGGGATCCTCGCCGGGCTTGCGTACTGATACTGCCAGCACTTCGGCCGCGAGTCTCGGGCTGATGGACATCGCGATGTCATAGCCGGTTACGCCCTGCTCATACTGCCGGACGCTGCCGTCGGGAAAGGTAATGTTGATCATAGTCGTTAATGTTTTTGTGCGTAATACATACCAAGTATCTGACACAATCGTCAAACTACTTTTATTATAGCTTGCAAAGATAGCTATTTTTTTCGTAACTTTGTCAAAACAGACCCGTACGATATGGACTTCGCCTACGATATTTCCATCATCATCCCCCTGCTGGACGAGAAAGAATCCCTGCCCGAGCTGTCGGCCTGGATCGACCGCGTTATGACCGCCGAGAAGCTGTCCTATGAGCTGCTTTTTATCGACGACGGCTCGACGGACGGTTCCTGGGAGGTGATCCAGCAGATTGCCGCCGGCCGCCCCGAGGTCCACGGCATCCGCTTCCGCCGCAACTACGGCAAGTCCGCCGCCCTGTATGAAGGCTTTGCCGCAGCCCGGGGACGGGTCGTCGTGACGATGGACGCCGACCTGCAGGATTCGCCGGAGGAAGTTCCCGCCATGTACCATATGGTTGTCGACGAGGGCTATGACGTCGTCTCCGGCTGGAAGAAGCACCGCAAGGACAACGTCCTGATGAAGAACATCCCCTCGAAGTTCTACAACTGGACGGCCCGCCGCGTCACCGGCATCAAGCTCCACGACATGAACTGCGGCATCAAGGCCTACGCCAACGAGGTCGTCAAGAACATCGAGGTCTACGGCGAGATGCACCGCTACATCCCCTACCTAGCCAAGAACGCCGGCTTCGGCCGCATCACCGAAAAGCCCGTCGCACACCAGAAACGCAAGTACGGCAAGAGCAAATTCGGTCTCAGCCGTTTCGTCAACGGCTTCCTCGACCTGATGTCGCTGTGGTTCCTCGCCCGGTTCGGCAAGAAACCGATGCACTTTTTCGGCACGAGCGGGATCCTGATGTTCCTCATCGGTTTCGTGATGACCGTCTGGATCATCGTCGCGAAACTGTACCACCAGTCGCACCACCTCCCCTACCGCGCCGTCACGGACCAGCCGCTTTTCTACCTGGCCCTTGTCGCCATCCTCCTCGGTGCCATGTTCTTCCTCGCCGGCTTCATCGGCGAGATGATCTCCCGCAGCGCCACCGAGCGCAACCGCTACCAAATCAAAGACAGATTTTAACCTTTTCTTAATTTTGTAGTATATGAAAAAGTATGTTGCTGAATGTCTGGGTACCTTCGTACTGACGTTCCTGGGCTGCGCCGCAGCCATGTTCCTCGGATGCAACACTCCCGCCGGCGTGGTGGGTGTCGCCATCGCCTTCGGTCTGACGGTCGTCGCCATGGCTTACACCATCGGCGGTGTCAGCGGATGCCACATCAACCCGGCCATCACCCTGGCCGTGGCCCTGTCCGGCCGGATGAGCTGGAAGGACGCCTGCGGCTACTGGATCGGCCAGATTATCGGCGGTATCATCGCCGGTGCCTGCCTGCTGCTGCTCACCAAGGTCGTCGCCGCTCCGGATCTCACCGGTGCACTGGGCTCCAACGGAGTTGCCAATGCCGGCGGTGTTGGCGGTGCATTCCTCGTGGAGGTCATCGCGACCTTCATCTTCGTGCTCGTGGTGCTCGGAACGACGGACGGCAAGATCGGCGCCGGTAACTTCGCCGGTCTGGCCATCGGCCTCACCCTTATCCTCGTCCACCTGGTATGCATCAACCTCACCGGCACGTCCGTCAACCCGGCCCGCTCCATCGGCCCCGCCATCTTCGCCTGTGGTGAGAGTCTCCGCAACGTCTGGGTATTCATCTGCGCTCCGCTTGTAGGCGGCGCCCTCAGCGCTCTCTGCTGGAAGTACTTCGCTCCGGCCAAGTAACCATCCTCCGGCACGACACATCAAAAGACCCCGGGTGTCCCGCAACACTCGGGGCTTCTTCTGTCCCGTCATCCCACGGCTCCGTACGTGGGATCTGTCCTCCGGTTTCCGGACGATGACTGTCAAAAGCCCGATCTCAGGAGGCTGCTTCGCATCCCCTCCTTCGGTCCTCAGCGGACGGCAGGGCTTTTGACAGCCACCGTCCGTCTCCCTCCGAGCGCATTTCCGCACTTTCGAGCCCGCACCTTCCAGCCGACTATCAGCAACAGCCTCACACTCAAACACTTATAAAATCGGGGTTGGAAGGTCCCCCGAAAAAACAGCCCACCTTCCAGGCCTGGTTCTGTAAACAATTGGGATTCAATTACTTCCAAAATGTGTACTGGAAGGTGGCGCCCAATCGTACCTAGACAGGCTAACGGCCCTTCAGAAAGTAGGGGTTAGCAATCATGGTTTTGTAATATGCTAATTATCAGCACATTCTCCCTAAACGACTGTTATCCCCCTGGCTTTTTATCAGGGGGTTAACATTAC